>CAYMUR010000044.1:2672-8956 GCA_964393615.1 uncultured Pirellulaceae bacterium | reverse complement strand
GTCCCAGGTCAATCTGCTGTGGACCATAAATTCCATAGATTCCATTTTCTACACTGAATTGCTCTGACATCTCAAGCTGTTCCATGTACGGGAGAATGCGTACCGCCCAGCCTTTGGCGTAGTATTGGTTCCGTTTGAGGGGATTCCACAAAGTGTGAACATAGAGCTCCCCCAGGGGAAACCTCCCATCCGCGGCATGGTAATTATGGGCCGCAATACCAATTTGCTTGAAGTGATTCGAACACTGGGTGCGTCGTGCAGCCTCACGTGCCGCCTGTACGGCAGGGAGTAGCAGGGCAATAAGAATAGCAATGATGGCGATCACAACCAGAAGTTCTACCAGGGTAAAAGCCGCATTACGTTGATCCGCGCGAGGCATGTCTTTATTCCACATAACACCATCATCTAGAAAACAAGGTTGACGTAATTTCAACCGAAAAAAGTTCTACCCATTTTCACAAACCTACCAAGACGGGCAAAACCAGCAACTCGGTGCGACGCTACATGAAGGATGGAAACGTGACTTTATTATACTACCTGAAACATCAGCCTGCAATTTTCGGCATACTGTCACTCGGTCAACCTGGCCCAGCGAAAATTCATGGCGAAAGACAACGTGTCCCATGGTTGTTTTCGCTCCCTAAACCATCGTCCCAGACACGGCTACTGCTCATGACGTGCACTAGTGAACAAGTGGTGGACAAAAAACGGTCTGCCTGGGCCCCACCAGTTTCCGAGAGACGCAACACGGTGGCAGAGTTCCCCAAGGCGATTTCGTAAGATCGCCGCATCTTTTCGAATTGCTGGTCACGCTGCCTCAGCGGTGACATTCCTCTCAGGCACCTGTACCAATCTTTCCGAGAGCGACCATAAGTCGTCACCAAACATATCAACCGCCTGGGGGATTTCCTTTTCTACTGCTTGTAATCCATGGCGGACTGCCAAAATACTGATCGCAATCGACAAAAACGTGTCAATGTCAACAGATTTCCGCCAGTGATAGCCATGGGACTGGAGAAAGCCGTCGTATTGGCCGATTGCACGAAGGTGTCGCGTATCGTCCTCACGGAGTCGACGATGCAGTGTACGGCCATGCACAATTCTCGGGATCGGTGAGAAGCGACGCGGTATGTACATCCGCTTTTCCCGATGGCGGCAGAACCATTTTGAAAAGTCGGTGTCCCGATGAAAACTCCAAAAACAGGCTGCCACCGGCGTACTCCATGCCAGGTGATCCATACCAACTTTGCGGCAAAGCTGAAAAAGTAAATTGTCAGAAGTCTCGTATTTGACTGCGACTTTTCGCGCACTCTCAACACGGTCCAGAAAAAACGCGCCGCGGCCACCAAACTGTAAAACATCTGAGGCAATCTTAAGTTCTTCGACTAAACGATTCATGTTATCAGGGTCAACCTGCAACAGCACCTGTCGCAAACGTAAAGCGACAAGCACAGCCGCCAGCCGTGCTTCGACAGTCGCATGAGTGATTCGAGCGATCCTGTCAGTATTCTCGACAAGACTCTGAAAATCATCCATATAAAAGGCTGCTGCTGCAGTGACTTTCATTGCCGCTCCATCAGAAACACCATCCGTCGCTTGGTACAGCCGATCGTCACTCTGAATGAGCTTGGCCACTTGGCCTTTGTATCCCGGATGAACTCCCGCCGGCTCTAACTCATCACCTCCGATTTGATAACCAGGTCGCGCCCGATATCGAGCTACCATGTCCGCATGATCAAAGCCGCCACAGGTAGCAAGCGATTTTGCTATTAAAAGGGTCTGAACGTAATCGTCCGCATCTCCGCTGTCAGAATATTTCCACGCAACCCAAGCCACCGCCGCGAGCGCGCGGTAAACACCCAAAACGATCTCTGAACGCTGCGGTGTTTTCGCTGACTCTAACGCAATGCGATTGAGTGGGCTGTCACAAGGGTGGTTAATGACAAGCGACCCTTCGTCGTTCACCAGCACACGGGGGCTGGTTACACCTTCGACCAGTCTGTCGTACGCAACTCCCAGTGCCGCCAACACCTGTTCGGTTTTTTCTACAGTCAGGTGCGATGGTTCGTTATAAAGCCGTTGACGTTTCGTCAAGAACACGACGCGGTGTCCCTGCAAACGTAAACCCTGCACAAATTCCACGGCACCATCGACTGGTTCCATCGTACCGTACCGGAAAAAAACACCATCTAAATCAAGTAGGTAGGTTGCCATCGTTCTGTTACCAGCAATAAGGTACAAGATGATTGAAAGTCGTACGGTGTCTTACCGATCCCCCCCAAAGGCCAGACCATAGCGAGATTTCAGTTTACCGTAAACATGTAAACAGCGACTCGGCGCAATCACACCTGGTTTTCTCAACGGGCCTGAGAGGAAGCCTAAAACCCATGCATCCCAGGAAAACCTACTCTGTGGTGCAATCTGACCAGAAAACTGTTCTGACCGCACGAGCTAACAAGGATTTTTTGCCGAGCACCAGATTTCACACCATGCATACCAATGCCTTGTCCGCCTGCCTCCTCCCAAGATGCAGCGTGACGGACAAAAAAACGAACACCCGCGTGGCCTCGTTTTTCTTCGCACAACAAATCAAGGGATTGTTAATGATCGGGGGTATGCGGAGAGCGTTTGCCCTATTTGCATGCGTCATCCTTGCTGTGGTCATCCTGTTGATTGTGGCCAAAAACCGATCTCGGAAATCCTCGGCAGGAGAGGGTAGTGGTTTTCGTAGCGACGGTGGTGGCTTTTCTGCGGGCGGTTTTTCCGCTGGTGGCGGAGCGTCTGGTAGTTGGTAATTCCATGAAGATGACTCCTTCGAAACAACAAGAATGAACGCTGTAACCGCATTTACCGCTGAACAGAAATAGACGATTCCCTCGGCGCCGCCGAACAGAACAGTTCGACGAACTGCAAAACCGCGTACGACAGTTCCAGCCCAGGACCTTAACCGGCCCCAATGCTGGAAGCCGACACACCGTGCAGCAACCATTTTTCAGGCCATCAATTGCCAGCAGCCAGTGGAACCTGTTTGGAACTGGCAAGGTAACCCACCAAGTCTCGCACCTGTTCTATCGACAGTTTCTGTAACAATCCGTCTGGCATCATCGAAACCGGTAACATGGAACGCTCTTCGATTTCCTCAGCTGGAATAATCAGTTTTTCATTCACCGTCTGTATCGTCACAGCCCTTTCGCTTTCGGCAATGACCAGTCCTGTGACAATGCGGCCACTCGCTGTAACGACAAGGTGTACCTGGTAGTCTTTGGCTACGATACCACTGGGGTCAATCAAATTTTCCAGGAGGTAATCCAGGTTATTTCGCTGTGAACCGGTAATGTCTGGACCAATCTTCTTTCCAGCATCGAACAGCTGGTGACAATTGGCACAAGTTCGCTGGAAAATCTGCCTGCCGGCAGACAAGTTTGCCTGTTTGAGCATGTCAGCTGTCAATTGCTGCCTGTACTTTACAATCCATTCGTTCTTGTCAGCAGGCGTGGTTCGCACTTCGCCCCAAATTTTCCGCAGCTTCGCCACCAGCGACTCGTTGCCAAGATGCTGCAATTGTCGCACGGTAAACGCCGTCAAATCGGTCCGTGGGATACGTTCTAATTCTATTTCGTTGAGCAGCTTCGTCGCCCAATCCATTCGCGACGCTAAAGTGTTCAACGCGTCTTGTCGCTCCGACAGGTCATACGATGCATAGTGTTTTAGAATGGTTGAAACGGTCTGTGGATGGTCAAATTCCGCAAGACTGCGGAGTGCGATGCCACGCATGACCGGATCAACAACCAGGCGTAGAAGGATGGCGGGCAGTTCCTGGTCTTTTTTCAGGACCAGCGCCTGGACAGCCTGCATGCGATGTTCGTCGGAAACGTCCTGGTCGCTAACTTGGGAACGTAGTCTTCGCAAAGCACTCACGTCATCAAAAACGAGCGCTAATCTCGTCGCACTTTCACGAACAGCTTCTTTGTGACTTTGTTGCAATTTCGTATAAGTCGTCGACCAACCCACAGGTACGGTCACCGTACGGCGACCTTCCAGGCCATCTTCCATACCCAGCAATAACTCGAGTCGCAGCAGGTCGTCTCCACTTCGCCCCAAAAGTCCTACCAGAACAGCCAGTCCTTGTTCGGGGTGTGATTCGGAAGCGATTCGCCGAGCAATGTACCGCGGAATCAACGGAATTTTTGCCACACTGGCCAATTCAACAAACCGCTGCATATGGTGAGCGATTAGTGGTTCGATGGCATACCAATTCATTAATGGCAAGTTGGCGTCGTGCGCGTCTTCGGACCTGGCCAAAAGTGCCGCAGCAATTCCCCATCGGCGGTCCGCTGAAATTCTCTGCAAACTACTGGCGAGATGAAGTCGCACCAAGGATGAATCACCCTCCGCTGCTAGTAACTTGAAACGATGCAATGCTGCTGGAGGAGGGTCCCGATCCTCGCATAACAGTCTTACCGCCCAGGCTCGCACGTACTCACTGTCATCGGCAAGCCGGCGAATGAGAAATTCATTCTCCAGGCCACCGACCACATGCAGTGCCCACAGTGCTCTCAACTTGCGCGGTACATCCGATTGACTATGGAACATTTTTTGGAGTTCGTCCCTCACAGACGACATGTCATGTCCAGCCGTCCAGCGTTCCTGTAACAACCGCCGGGCATGTCGAACATACCAGTCATTTTGATGCCGTTGGAGTTGGACAAGATCTTGATCCTTCAGGGTGGCAAGATCGTTTTTCACAGGATCCGGCTTCCCAAATGCAATCTTGAAAATCCGACCGGTGTGACGGCGTGTGTTTTTTAGGCTATGGCATTCCCCCGTATCGGACCAATCACTGGAAAACACTGCTCCATCCGGACCGTATAGAAGGGTCACACCCATGAACCACGGATCTTGTGAGCGCACCACATCCTGTCCGTGTGACGCGGTATACCCGGAACCCGCACGCTGCAGCAGGTCGTTGTTAATCCGCCGCCCATGGAGATTATGCATGAAAACCGTGTTGCGATACCGATCAGGCCAGTTGTCCCCAAGATAAACCATCGTACCGCAATGTGCATGTCCGCCACCTGCCACGTCTTCTTCCACGGTACCAAGCCCGTCTCGTACGTTTGACGTACCAATAAAGTGTAGATGATCTGCGATCGTTGGAATCCGGCCATATGCGAATTGGCTGGATTTGCGATTTCGCCAAGGCTCATAATGTGCGCCTTGGACAACGTGAAACAGATGCGGAGTTACACAATTGCAAACAAAACCCTCACCAAAGTCGTCAAAGTCAATGCCCCAGGGGTTTGTCGTTCCGTCCGCAAATGGCTCCCAGACGTCTCGCACCGGATGGTAGCGATAGACGCCACCATCAAACCGCACCCGCTTGTCATCTGGAGTGCCCGGTTTTCCAATGAGCGACCAATTGGTACGTCCGTGGGTGCCATACAGCCATCCGTCCGGTCCCCAAGCAAAGGCATTCGCCAAGTTGTGGGAATTGGCGTGATTGCCAAATCCATCCAACAAAACGACTGGTTTACCATCCGGCTTGTCATCCTTATTGCGATCCGGAATGAAATAGAAATATGGCGGGGACATAACCCACACACCGCCAAAGCCAAACTCGATCCCTGTCACGTAGTTCAACTGATCATAGAAAACTGTCCGCTCGTCAAACCGGCCATCTCCATCCATGTCCGTAAAAATTAAAATGCGATCTCTGGCGATATTTCCATGCCGAGGATAGCTATAGGCTTCGGCAACCCACAAGCGACCACGATCATCAATACAGAAACTGATCGGCTGCTTGACATCAGGTTCACCAGCGAACAACGTGACGGTAAAACCATCAGGCACCAGCATCGTGCGCGCCGCATCGGCAGGGGCTAAAGGTACATCCGATTCGGCTGCCCTGCAAACCAAACCACAAAATAGACAAACCGTCACAAAAAACAACCAACACAAATTTTTCACGAATAGCTTCCTTGGTGAAATGCATCCTACCGCAGCGGTCCCCGTAAGCCCCAGACTTGTTATACTTCGGAAACAAGAGGACTAGTTAATTTTAAACAAAGAATCGCCCGATATCATACCCAACCGGTCTGTTCCGTAAACTTTCCTGGAAACTTTCTTCTCGAATTTATGAAAATAGTAGTATGCTCAACATTCAAATTAATGTCCGTTCCAATCCGGTGGCACGCAAGCGGTTGGAGTCGCTGCCAAACGTTCAAGTAACCGACACCGTGATTTGTGATACACCAGAAGAATTCTCGAGGCAGATGCCGCCGGAA
>CAYMUR010000044.1:0-2662 GCA_964393615.1 uncultured Pirellulaceae bacterium | reverse complement strand
CCTCTCGCAGACCGACATCTTTTTCGGCCCTTGTCCACCCCTCACTCACGAGGTAATGCCCAATCTGAAGCTGTTTCAACTCCCATCCGCTGGCTATGAACAGGTACTACATTTGAATTTCCCACAGCGCGGTGTCCGTGTCTGTAATGGCGCCGGTGTCTTTGATTCTCCTGTCGCGGAGTGGAACATCTCGATGATGATGAACCTGAAACGAAACCTGCGGCAGATGATTCGCAATCAAGATCGCGGCCTGTGGGATCGTTCCGGTGAATTTCAACAGGAAATTCGTGGTTCCCTGGTAGGCATCTGGGGATACGGCAGCCTGGGACGACAAACGGCACGTCTCTGCAAGGCTATCGGGATGACAGTCCATGTATTGACGCGTGATGGAGCCCACCCAAAGCCAAACCAGTTCCGTCTACCAGACACCGGCGATCCACAGGGCACGCTCCCAGACCGTGTGTTTGTTTTGGATGAGCGCAAAGCATTCCTGGCTGATCTCGATTTTCTGATCCTCACACTGCCTTTGACTAACCTCACAAAAGGCATCATGGGTGCCGCCGAGTTCCAATGGTTGCCAGACCGC
This sequence comes from uncultured Pirellulaceae bacterium, assembly GCA_964393615.1. GTDB lineage: Bacteria > Planctomycetota > Planctomycetia > Pirellulales > Pirellulaceae > CAYMUR01. The sequence goes on along the minus strand of CAYMUR010000044.1, from coordinate 2,076 downwards.
GCACTACTACTCAACCCTGCCCGGGGAGCCTTAATCAACGAAGACATACTGCTACGCGCACTCAACGAAGGCTGGATTGCCGGTGCGGCCATCGACACCCATTACCACTATCCGATGCCTGCCGAGCACCCACTCTGGCAATTCTCGAACGTCATCATGACACCCCACATATCGGGATCGGCAGCCGGCCCGTATTACCTCCCGCGAGTCTGGGACATTCTCCTGGAAAACGTTCAGCGATTTCAAGCCGGTAAACCACTATTGAACGAACTGAAAGAGAAACAGCTATCGGGACCATCATAAACCTGAAGCAAAACCAACCACATTGAAAACAACTTGTTTGGTCCACCGTTTACGGCCAACTGACAAGTCAGTCGCGGAGCAAACCAGGCCAATGCTTTCCCATACTTTCGCATAAGGTAACGCCAAGGCAACTATTGATTTGCAGTACCGATTTCATCGATTGTTACAGTCGGTGATTCCTCGTCAGAACCAAGACCCTCTACCATGAACTGGATGAGATCACGTTTTTCGTCATGGGTCAGGTTAAGCTTCCTGATATCCCTTGAAAGCTGTGGATTAACATTCCCACCCTTGTCATAGTAATCCACGACCTCTTTCAATGTCGCCAGGCTGCCATCGTGCATGTACGGTGCGGTCTTCGTCAACTGGCGCAACGTCGGCGATTTGAAGGCCCCGAAATTGCTTTGCAACCTGGTGACTGCATAACGCCCTGCATCTGGCTCCGTTCCTGAAAATCCGATACCAATATTGTGGTATGAAATGTCGGTAAAGTTAGGTGGCTTGTGACAAGCTACACAGCGCCCTTTCTTCAGAAAAATCTCGAGTCCGCGTTTTGCCGAATCAGACATTGCCTGTTCGTCACCCGCTTGAAAGCGGTCATAAGGAGCGTCTCCTGCAAGGACTGTACGTTCAAAAACTGCCAAACTACGTGCCACGTTTTCAATCGTGAGACCATCGCGAAAAGCTTGCGCAAACATCGAATCATATGCAGGGTCTTCACGAATACGTTCCAGCACTGTCGTCCCTGACGTCATCCCCATTTCAAGAGGATTTAACATCGGGCCCAATACCTGCCTTTCCAGGCTTGTGACGCGACCATCCCAAAACTGAACTCGATTGTAAGCCACGTTGAAAATCGTCGGAACGTTGCGTGTACCACGGGCACCGTTCACTCCGATCGCCACTGGCTGACCGTTACTCCAGCCTTGCATTGGGTCGTGGCAACTGGCACACGACAGGCTGCGATCGACGGAAAGATTTTTGTCAAAAAACAGTCGTTTCCCTAAGGTTACTTTTTCCACGGTCATGGGATTCGTGGTCGGAGATTCTACCGACGGTAGTCCTAACGGAACCACCTCCGGAATGGGAGTCGCGGAATACTGAACAGGAAACGATTCCTGATTGGGTCGTCGGACACAAGCCGTAGAAAAAAGCGTCACCGTCACCAGCATGTTGAAAAGACCAACAGCGATCGCACGCTTCAGCGGTCTGGCAACGCAACACTTATCGGCAACGTGGGATTCACGATTTGTGCGGGCCAAATCATACCTGAACAATGAATAGTTGTCACGTATTTCCATGCCAGCCAAGTGTCGCATTGACTATTTGCTTTGTCACCCCCCCAACATCGAAGAACAAAGTGTTTCCATCCCGCGACAAAGTACATTGTGCCAATCGTTGCCGCACAACTTCTGTGAAGATCAACGTACGAAGCATGGTCGATTCTTGGTGAAGATCACCTGTTGAATAAAAACTACCGCCTGACGGCAGCTCGATCATTGGCTGCAAACCAGGCCGCAGGCCTGCTTTGACGCAAAAGCACGAACAACAAAACAACGTAACAGCAATCAGTCTGCAAATGACCATCGTTCTTCTAATCAATCAACACCCGTTTGATGTCCTTTTTCCAGCCAGCCGAGAAGAACCTAACAGAACTGTCCATGCATCACACAATTCGCCAGCTTGATGAGAAACAGAATTACTCAATCCGCGCAAGACATTCGGTGATCTGCCCGTGAATATCCCCTCCTGCCCGTGAATATCCACTGCCCC
>CAYMUR010000043.1:5788-40456 GCA_964393615.1 uncultured Pirellulaceae bacterium | reverse complement strand
CAACTCATCAAAAGCTCCTGCCGCCTCGTCTGGCGAAGTGGCCACGATTCCACGCGGAACCGGTACTCCGTGCTCCGCCAAAATGTGCTTCGCTTGAAATTCGTGGATTTTCATGTCGACAGGTACCTATGGATGGAACAATGCGATTCAAATCGAATGATTATAAAGGTCTACATCAGTGGATCAAGTCACTTTTAGCTCTTAAGTACTTTTTCTCACTACACTCGCACAACAAGCTGGCCACTGACACGTCGAATCAATTTCCGGGTTTCCAAAACACTCACCGTGGAAAGCACTCGGTGAACCGGCAACCCACTTTGGACCACAACTTGGTCCATGGTTGTGGGTTCGGTATCTATGGCAGCCAGGACTCGCTGCTCCTGATCATTCAATTGCAGTTCGGCCGGGTGGCGGATTTCACGACCATCACTCGTCCGTGTGGATTCTATGAGTGGCCCAAGTTCTTCGATTACATCGTCAACTGACGTGACTAGTTTTGCACCATCACGAAGTAAACCATGACATCCACGTGAGTTACGACTGTCGATTCGGCCCGGAACGGCAAAAACCTCACGGTTCTGATCGACCGCTTGAGCCGCCGAGATCAAGGCCCCAGAACGTTCCGCGGCTTCTACAACAATCACGCCCTGGCTCAATCCGGTAATGATACGGTTTCGCTGGGGAAACATGCCCCTTTTAGCCCGGGCAGTCGTCGGATTTTCACTGACGACAGCCCCATGAGAGGAAATGTCACCAGCCAATTCCTTGTGCTCAGGGGGATAAATGTCCAAAACACCGCCGGCCGTGACAGCGATCGTACGCCCCCCTGCTTCTAAAGCACCTCGATGTGCTGCAGCATCGATCCCACGCGCCAGTCCACTTACGATCGTTATACCAGCACGAGCCAAGCCAGCCGCCAAACGATGTGCCTGCGTTTTTCCATAATGGGAAGCGTGCCGTGTGCCAACAATCGCCACGGCCATCGCATCCGTCGGCAGGATCTCTCCAACATAAAACAGCACACCTGGAGGATCCGGGATTTCCCGTAAAGCACGTGGATAATTAGCATCCGAATCCAGTAACCAAGTGATCTGATGGGCCTGGCAAGTTTTCAATTCCCTCTGGACGTTAGGATTTTGCGTTGCCGTAACCAGACTTTGTAATAGACGTGGTCCAATGCCAGGTACCCGAGCCAGATCACTGGGTGCTGCCGCCAGTATAGCAGCTGGGGAACCAAACGCAGCAAGCAACGTCTGGCGCAAGCGCGGACCAATACCAGGAGCCATCGCCAGTTGCCATGCTGCCAACTTTTGGTCATCCAGAAAAACTGCGTCGGAAATATCCGAAGTGCTCACAGGTCATGCCCCCACGCTCAGACAGAATCAAGCAATCCATCTATTTTAACAATTCATGGGAATAGCGAAAGTCAAGGGAGCGTCGGAAATAAGAGTCTAGCGAAACCTGGTAAAATTGACGCCCTGTTTGGTCGTATTTTTCGTGCGATAACGTATCGAATACTATGTCGAAAGTGCCCGCCGGGCTAACTCCGCCGTCACATCACTGACTAACTCAACATGGCCAAGACGTGTCGGCAACACAAAACGCAACTGGCCATATTCCGCTTTTTTGTCGCGATGCATGGCGGTCAACAATTCATCATGGTCCAAATCCGGGACGTCAACCGGAAGTTTCAACTGAACCAACAAATCGCTGAGTCGGGTCACGAATGATTCATCCACGCGCCCTAACCCAAAAGCCAACCGGGCTGCGCACACCATACCTATTGAAACACCCTCACCATGCAATAGTTGGTCATAACCGGAGACTGTTTCAATGGCATGGCAATATGTATGTCCAAAATTGAGGACGGCACGATGACCTGTCGTTTCTCGCTCGTCCTGTTGCACGACGGTGGCCTTGAGTTCACAACTGCGTGCCACGATATGTTGCATCACATCGGGCGCACGTTGGTTCAAACCGTCCACATTATTTTCCAAATATTCAAAAAATTCGGGATCCAGAATAACGCCATACTTGACAACTTCCGCCAGTCCGGCGCGATATTCTCGGTCTGGCAACGTATTTAACACCTCCGTGTCAATCAGAACTCCCTGGGGTTGCCAGAAAGACCCGACCATATTTTTGCCACCTGGCAGATTAATTCCAACCTTGCCTCCCACGCTGCTATCCACCTGTGCCAACAATGTCGTCGGGACTTGAAAAAACGAAATTCCCCGTGTAAATGTCGCGGCGACAAATCCAGCCAAATCGCCGATGACACCACCCCCTACAGCGAGCACCACGGATTTGCGATCGGTCCCCAGTTCGATCAGATTCTCCCACAGTCGTTCCGCAACTGCCACCGACTTGGTCGGTTCACCCGCTTCGGTAATAAGAATGTCAACGTCCATACCCGATGCTTTAAGACTGTCCGCCACCGTCTCGGCATGAGGAAATTCAACGTTTTCATCCGTGATTACAATCGCATACCGGGCATCACTTCGCGACCGAACCAATCGACCTGCACTACTCAGATTGCCGGCACCAATTTCAATGTCATAGGACCTTTCGCTAAGATTAACATGAACCATTGTTCTCTCGGGATCCATGACAAATTCCTGCTTCATGAGGGGTAATTAATGACCACGGCAAAAGGACTCCGTTCTCGAACACACTTCACGCCGAACCCTATCTTTTTTGACTCGACATCATCCTCTTCATCCCACCCAATCCTCTTCATCCGACCCAGTCCTCTTCATCCGACCCAGTCAACGTCGCCACGTGCCAGCGATCGCTGGGATACAACGGACAACCAACCCAGCACGAACACGAAACCAAAAATGACGTTTAAAACTACTGAAATGAAAACCCAGATTACCATACCATGGAAAGCAGAGGAATTGGCGGTATACCTGATAAGGCTGGAACCGCAACCAAGATGACTGGGACTAGGCATTTTCTCCGGCCATGGCCTAGGTCATGCTCGGCGGCTAAGGGGATCGACAGGTTAGTATCGCCAACAAACGACGGACCACCATTAAATGCCCATTGCTGCGATCGGTCCGGCTGACAGCTTGCCAGACATACGTCTCTTTCCCAATTCGGGAAAACACATCACCCTTGCAATGTAATCGTGTTCCACTAGGCTTTAGTTTAAGAGTCTCGCATCGTATTCGTATTTCACAATTTGCCGGTCGTGAATTTGTGAACCGCCAGAGGGACCCTTTCCCTAGGCCGTATTTTCACGCATTGCACTACAAAACTTCGGTTGAGAAAAACTGTTTCGAAAGATGAAAATACTCATCACAGGTGGCGCAGGATACATCGGCAGTGTGGCAACCGAAGGTTGCCTGTCGGCAGGGCACGCTGTGGTTGTTTTTGACAATCTTTCCCAGGGCCACCGCAAAGCGGTCCACCCAGACGCGGTACTGATCGAAGCCGATCTGGCGGACTCTGCAGCTCTCGATGCGACTTTTGCCGCGCATTCCTTTGACGCCGTCATGCACTTCGCTTCGCGGACACTGGTCGGTGAGTCGATGCAGCAACCATTCGCCTATCTGGGAGAAAATGTCACCCATGGCTTAAACCTACTGCAAACGACGGTCAGGCATGGGGTAAAACGATTTATACTCTCCTCGACAGCCAACTTGTTTGGTAAGCCAGAAAAAATACCGATTTCAGAAAAAGAACAGATTGTACCAGGTAGCCCTTATGGTGAGTCAAAATATATCCTCGAGCGCATGCTGGCCTGGCTGGACCGCACCCAAGGTCTACGGTACGCCTCACTGCGCTATTTCAACGCTGCTGGGGCAACGGCAGAACATGGCGAAAACCACTCGCCGGAAACGCACCTGATCCCGCTAGTGCTTGAAGTCGCTCTGGGACAACGAGAAAAGATTACCGTATTCGGAGACGATTATCCAACACCCGACGGTAGTTGTGTGCGCGACTACATCCACGTCGCAGATCTGGCACAGGCGCATCTCCTGGCATTGGAGTCATTGGGCCAGAAGAGCCAACTCTACAATTTGGGCAATGGACAAGGGTTCTCTGTCCTGGAGGTCATCGAAGCAGCTCGCAATCTCACGGGGCATCCAATTCCGATCGAAATCGGAGCTCGACGTCCGGGTGATCCACCTACTCTGGTAGCGAGTAGTGAAAAAATCCGTACGGAGTTGGGATGGGCACCAAGGTTTCCAGATGTGCAGGAAATCATCGAAACTGCATGGAATTGGCATCGCCAGCACCCAGCTGGCTACCATTCCTAAAAAAACGGCCATTCCTAAAAAAACGGCATTCTTTTTCCCAAAACGCATTGCCTGAATACAAATTTGCGCTATAATTCTTGCGGTATGTTCTGATGAACGTCCCACCCCACCAGATGAACGCCCTACCACAAGCCTTCCCACCCCACCACAAGCCTTCCCACCCCAAGTAGCCTTCCTCGGCCCCCTTAAGCGAACTCAAGTCGCTCCCAATAGTACAGAATCGACCTAAAACCCATTGTTTCAAATACTTATAACCTCCCGTTCTTGCCGTGGGCAGGGCTTCTAAGCCCGTGCCTCAGGCAATGCCAACGGAACACTCTTTGATTTTTGGATTGAACGACAGTCTGACATGATTAGCCGACAAAAAACTATCTCGATTTTCTCCCCGGAACACGAAGCCATTACGTTTTCGTTTGCAGCAAAAACAGCCATTTCTCAAGGTGTCCAGCGAGGAGATGCCGTGGCAGAACTAGAGTTGCTAGGACTGCCAGTACGGACAATCAACTTGCTCGAATATTCAAAATTAAAGATCACGGGTTTGTCAGAGTTGATGAAATTTCAGCAGGAAGAACTGCTGGAAATCCCGAACTTCGGGACACATGGCCTGCGAGAGCTAATGCAATGTCTGGCCAGGTATCACCACTTGGATGAAGTGAAACAGCAATTGTCTTCCGCCTTCGACAAACGTAAAGTGACAGCCATGCAGGAATTGGTCGCGTCGGGCGAAGTCAATTAGGTTCTTTTCTTACCTCGCAAGCAAATCGACGCTGGCGTTCCCTGGTTGGACCTCCGCTTTTCGCTTGACCGAGGTGGAAAACCAAATAGGCCTTCTCTTCCTATCCAGATCCAGTCATGGCAGTCCCTGCAGCGGGCAGACATCGTCTGACACCTTTTGCACTTGGCTTGTCTATTGCAGGGATGGTATGTTCGTTGAGCGGCCTAACGCATGCAGTCACCGGGTGTTTTTAGACCAAATTCCACTGGTTAGAAAGAAAATCGAGTCATGTCGAGATGGATTGAAGAGCTGTTACCCCAAGATGGCCAACAGTTGCTAAACCACCAATGTCGTACCATCCCGGCGGACCAGTTACAACTTCCCGGAACGGACTTTGTTGACCGCGTTTGGTTGTCGAGTAATCGCAATGGCCGTGTGCTGTCAAATTTACAACGACTGTTCGACTGCGGTCGATTAGCAGGTTCCGGCTATCTTTCCATCTTGCCGGTTGACCAGGGAATCGAGCATTCTGCTGGAGCGTCCTTCTCACCGAATCCCTTGTATTTTGATCCAGAAAACATTGTACGCCTGGCAATCGAAGGAGGCTGTAACGCCGTGGCTTCGACCTTCGGCGTACTCGGCGCCGTCGCGCGGAAATACGCACACAAGATTCCATTCGTCGTCAAAATCAACCACAACGAATTGTTAACCAAGCCCAACACTTATGACCAAATCATGTTTGGCTCGGTACAGCAAGCCTATGACATGGGTGCCGCAGCCATTGGCGCCACCATCTATTTTGGTTCTCCCGAATCCAATCGGCAGATTGTCGAAGTTGCCACGGCTTTCGAACAGGCCCATGAACTCGGCATGGCAACCATCCTCTGGTGTTATCTGAGAAACAGTGGTTTCCAAGCAGATGGCATAGATTACCATGTCGCTGCAGATTTGACCGGACAGGCTAACCATTTAGGAGTTACGATCCAGGCAGATGTGATTAAACAAAAACTTCCTGAAAACAACGGTGGTTACCGGTCATTGCAATTCGGCAAAACATCGTCACGTGTTTACGACGAACTGACCAGCGACCACCCAATTGATTTGTGTCGCTATCAGGTCGCCAATTGCTATATGGGACGAGCTGGTTTGATCAATTCAGGTGGTGCTTCGTCTGGTGCTTCTGACATGGCCGAGGCAGTGTGGACTGCCATCGTCAATAAACGAGCGGGTGGCATGGGATTGATCAGTGGCCGTAAGGCTTTTCAACGGCCACTGACCGAAGGAATTGACTTGCTGAACAAGATTCAAGACGTTTATCTCGATCGTAGTATCACGGTCGCGTGAATAGGATGCAGGTTGTACACTCAAAAACGTTGGATTATCGCATCCAGCCTGCGCTCAATGGCACAGCGATCGGCGAACCTTCGACCTTCTTGATAAATCCACTTCAGCCAATTCATTCCTGATAATGTCACTGAACTCGTGTCAAATGCGCTGATGAGCTGGTGCTCTTGCGGCGTCAAGGTTCGGACTTGCTGGTAAACTTCGATCCCCGCTCGCCAGCCAGACGAATCGTCTCCAACAAAACTACCCAACAATCTTGCAATATCAGTTGCCACGTTGTCGTAACGCATGGCACCAAAATCGACGATACCAGTGACAGTATCCCCTTGATACAGCACATGATCGTGCCAGATGTCACGAATGCACGGCTGCAAAGCCACTCGCAAGTCAGCACAAGATCGCAACGTCTGCAAAGTAGACGTGGCCACTGAATCGAATAACCGAATCAATCGACTGGCTCGCTCATCCAACGCAGGCCACCGAAGAGAATTGTTGGCCACGCAACTAGCAATGCGGTGGATGTCACCAGCAAGTAACTCATTCAAAAAATCAGAACGACTCGATATGCCTGGTGAAACTCCATACTGCGGCTGGCCACAAGCTGCCTGGTGAAATTCTGCCAATGCTGTTAACGCGGCCGCGAGTCGCTGTGGGGTTGGATCGCTCGCATAGTCAGCGCGTCCGGGCAGCCAGGGCGACAATTCCCAAAAATGGCCTCCCTTGTCCACCAAACTGGTTCCACGATCAGTTCTCAATGGTACCGGCACGAGCTCAAATCCAGCCACGGCCACACGTATCAGCACATCGTGAATGAACTGAATATGCTGACTATTTTGCTGCGTAACGGGCCATTTTCGTAAACAAAATGTGCGCCCGTCACTTTCCAACCGCCAGAATTCTGCGCCACTAAAGCCTCCAGCCGATCCTAAGGCTACCACAGGCGCACCTTCAAACTTTGATCCAAAAGCGGTCAGCACCTCGCGCAGTACATGATTGGACATCCGAATGGCCTGCGGTCCATTGACAAATTACGACTTTGAATCGGTTCCAAAAACAACAAGAGGCCCACGGCACGAAGCAACGACGACCTCCGCCACTTGAAACATCAGCCAGAAAGTCACAGCGTAACCCATCATTTCAACAATATGTCCCCACATTTTTGAAAACACTTGGATACTGCTGAAAGGGTCGAATATACGTATTATGCCAATCACAAGTGATTTTCCTACGGAGACGCAAAACTTCTGCAGATTTCTTAATAGACATCGTTGGAATTTTAGTTTTTTCTGACATGTTTTCCCTCCCTGGTAAATTGGGGTATATTTATAAACAAGTTTGTGGCGTTATGTAGCTTGTCATTGTCCCTCCAACCATACTGTTTTTCCCATCCGATTACCGAACGCCGCTGACTCCAGTTTCGAGTCAGCCTACAAGGTACGACCACCATGCGAATCTGCTTCTTTCTTTTGGTCACCGTTCTGACGTTTCAAGTTTTTTCAAATTCTCTGCGCGCCGACACAGATAGCCCAACATCGTCTCAAGCCAGCAAACCTACTGAGACGGTGACGGACAGCGGTCAGAAAAAACCTAGCGACAAGAGTGCCCCTGTAACTGTGGGTAAGCCACCACAACCAGAACATGTGGCTATTCTGAAGGATGCCAAGGCGATCAAAGGCATGATTCAGCTTTACCAGAAGGAAAACAAGCTTTTTGCAGAACTGCGCAGTAGTGAATATGGCAAAGAATACATCGTGCTGATCTCGATTGCGCGTGGAATCGGCGAAGGCTGGTTGGTGGGTGGTATGAGCTGGAACGACGATTGGATATGGTCTTTTCGTAAGGTTGACAAACGCGTCCTACTGGTGCGCAAAAACGTTCGTTTTCGTGCAGCCTCGGGAAGTCCCGAAGCGACAGCCGTTCAACATTCGTATACCGACAGCGTACTCTTCAGTCTGCCGATCATTGCCAAAGGTCCTCAAGGGGGAGACCTGATTGATCTGGGGTCAGTGTTCATGACCGACCTGCCACAAATTTCGCATTTACTGCCGGGATTCAGTTTTTCACCCTCCAAAAGCATCTGGGCACCCGTGCAAGGGTTTCCGCACAACGTGGAATTGGAAGTTGTAGCAACTTACACGTCCAGTGGCCGAACCCGAATTAACTCGGTTGCCGATTCACGCGGAGTCACCCTGAATATCCACTACTCAATCAGCCAACTACCGAAAACAGGATATCAACCGCGACTGGCTGACGATCGACTTGGTTACTTTTTAACCGTGATCCGAGACTATTCATCCAAGGGGGAGCCAGAACAGTTTACGCGCTATGTCAATCGCTGGGACTTGAAAAAAGCAGACTCCAAACTGGATCCTTCTCCACCGAAGGAACCGATCATTTTTTACATAGAAAACACCGTCCCGTTCAAATTTCGAAATACCATTCGGCAAGGGATTTTGGAATGGAACAAGGCTTTTGCCAAAGCAGGAATCGTAGAAGCAATCGAGGTACGGCAACAGCCCGATCATTCAGAAAAAAAACCAGAAGACATACGCTACAATTTCATACGCTGGATGACCGCGGATGCACCGTTTTCAGGAATCGGCCCCTCGCGAGTCAATCCCTACACCGGCCAGATTCTCGACGCTGATATTTTGCTGAACTCAAATATGGTTGAACACTATGAATACCTTTTTGAGACAATCGCACCGGAAGAGGTGAAAAAAGAAGAGGCAGACAGACTGTTCCGTTTTGATTCGCTAATGACACAACAGGGATTACCACTCGGGGAACGTTGGAGACACTCACAGTGCTATCGGGCAGGCACCTTGTCACGCGAGTTGGCATTTGGACGTACCGTGATTGCCACGCAGGTATCCACCGAAGGGCGAGCCGAAGAAATTGAAAAACTGATTCACCAGGGCCTCAAAGGCACTGTCATGCACGAAATCGGTCACACATTGGGTTTGCGACACAACTTCAAGGGGAGTAGTTACCTCAGCCTGAAAGCAATCAATGAAACCGGTAGCGAAGAAATCGGTATATTGGGATCGGTCATGGATTACGATCCAGCAAACATCGTTCCCAAAGGATCAGAACAAGGCTATTATTTTACGCCCACCATCGGTCCCTATGACTATTGGACGATCGAATATGGTTACAAAACACTATCGGGTGGAACCACAGGTGAGAAGACTCAACTGCAAGAAATCGCGGCCCGTAGCAGCGAACCAGGTCTGGCTTACGCGACCGACGAAGATACCCATGGAGTGCAATTGGATCCCGAATCAGGAATTATGGACTTGGGCAGTGATGCCATCGAATATGCTACGTTACGTGTGCAACTGATCAACGAGACAATCCCTGACTTGGTCAATCGGATGACCGATAACGGCGAGAGTTACGCTAGTTCCCGTCGCGCATTCAACTCGCTACTACATCATCACAGTATTGCGTTGTACCATGTGGCCCGTTACGTCGGTGGTATTCGTATCAGTCGTAGCCACAAAGGGGACAAGGATGCAGCAAAACCATTGGAAATTGTTGATCCAGCCAAACAGCGAGATGCCGTTGCATTACTGGAAAAAGAAGTTTTTGGGCCGGAAGCCTATCAATTCCCCACTGAAATCTATAGCATGATGCTCTCTTCTCGTTGGGAGCACTGGGGGGCAATTCGTACACTTCGCCCAGATTATCCCGTACACGATGGTCTTGCTTACTGGCAAACCTTCGTGCTGGATCGCCTGTTCTCTACTGATACACTATCTCGCCTGCATGATAACGAAGCCAAGCTGCCAGCCGATCAAGACGCTTTCACAGCAGCCGAATTGATTGAGCGGCTAACCCATTCTATCTTTTCAGAAGTGGAGTCCCTGGAACCAGGTGAATACACGAACCGAAAGCCGGCTATCACTAGCCTGCGTCGTAACTTGCAAAGGCTCTACCTGAAACGTTTGGCCAACATTGCCATGGGCCGCACCAACGCGCCACAAGACTGCCAAACATTGACTTATGCTGAGTTGTTAGCATTGGCCGAACGCATGGAAAAATTACTTAACAGCAACATCACACTTGACAGCTATTCCCGCGCCCACCTGCTTGAGTCAGCAAATCGTATCCGTAAAGTAGCAGATGCTCGCCTGAGCCTGTTCGCTCCATAAAGCGTTCGTACAAAATCCAACGTTCTGATATCGCCTCGCAGCACGCACTGAACATTTCTGGTGAATACCGGGATGCTCAGTGGTCCACCATTGACACTGCTCTTACCTAAAAGCAGCATTCAGACCTGACCACATTGTGCACTCGAATGACTCTGCTCATGTGAATCAAGGTGGCAACCCACGTTCAAAAGTCCTACGGCCCTGTGCTGTAAAGTTGCCAGCATTCACGTCGCACCCAACCAGGATGCAATCGTTCTCCCGGAAAAGAACTGTTATTCGTCATTGCCCTCATCGGTCTTCGTTCGTTATCCTAAGATTACACAGGTGGTAAACGAAGGAGAAACTATGCGAATGATCATCGCCATTATCCGGCCTTTGAAATTGAATGCCGTCCGTGAGGCATTAAAAAAGATCGGTGTGGAACGCATGACGGTTTGTGATGCGCAAGGGTATGGTCGTCAACGAGGGCAAACAGCTATGTACCGTGGCACGGAATATAAAACTAATTTGCTGCGTAAAGTTGCATTAGAAATCATTGTCAATGATGACTTTCTCGACCGCACTGTCGATACGATCACACAAGTTGCCCGCACAGGTTCCGAAGGCATCATTGGTGACGGCAAAATCTTTGTACTTCCCTTGGTCCAGGCAATCAGCTTAACGGATTCCAGCCGCGGCCCAGCCGCCGTCAACTAACGAAATGTCCATCAACGTTTTATAGTGCACAGAACAGCGGGGCCATTGAAGTAGGGTGCAACGTTTTAAGATTCTACTGATACCAGACCGTCACATCATGAACACCAAAAAGCGTGTACCTGACATGTCCTATCATGGAATACCCCTATCATGGAATACCACAGTCACTGATTCACTAAGGCCACCTATTTCAATCCGTAACATTCATCATGTACATTCTCTATCTCACGGCTGACCTCCTATTCTCCTCTCAAGTCACTGGACTCGTGAAATCCAAAGGAGGTGAGATGGCAGTCGTCTCCACAACAGAAGACTTAATCGCGCATGCCACAGCAAAAGAGACAACTCTGGTAATTCTGGATATGAATCTCTCGGGAATCAATCCACGACAGGTTGTCAACGAATTGCGCGAGCTGACCAAGGAATGCCCCATTTTAGCCCACGCCCCTCACGTCCATCAAGGAAAACTGAATGCCGCCCGAGATGCTGGGTGCGACCAGGTCCTCACTCAAGGAGGCTTCCACCGTGAAATAGCTGGCATTCTGGATCGTCTGTAATTGCCCAGGGAGCCTATCACTGCAGGCAACCACTACAATTTTGATCGCAGATAACGTGTCGTCGGACCACAATTCCGCGTTCCATCTTGGATTGAATCCTGGTTCCTGATGCTTTCTACGCCTGCCAGCGGCACCACGACGATTTTGCCCCACAGAATGCAAAACACATTGATTACGTCACAGCCCAAATATCACCTGCGAGCATATGCTAATATGTTCCTTGACTTCTTCATCAGCACCCACCGTCTAGCAGTTACCAGCATGGACCTATCAAATACCGGGTACCATTTGTCAGTCTGTGACAAACGCCCTGGCCCCAACTGGAAATACACTGAAATGGTAGAAAACGAACGAGCACCTACAGGTCAGGCTACAGAGAGATGCTACCTCACACCCATGGTCTGCCTGGTAACCAGTCAGCCAGCAAAGCATCCACCAGTAAGCTCACCCATGATTTCGATTTGTATCCGACGCAGAACCATTACATGAAACGGTTCATTATCCTGGTTTACGGTGTGATTTGCTATCTGATCTTTGGGATCACTACATTCTATATGATAGGTTTTCTCGGAAATTTCCTTGTGCCGAAGTCTGTTGATGCGCCCCGCGATTTGCAACACTCAAAACCTTTCATCCTTAATCTCATCCTGATACTGATTTTTGCAATTCAGCACAGTGTGATGGCACGCCCCTGGTTCAAGCGTCGCTGGATCCAATGGATCCCGCCATCCGCAGAACGAAGCACCTACGTATTGCTGTCCAGCCTGGCACTTGGCCTGTTATTTTGGAAGTGGCAACCTCTACGAGGTATCCTTTGGGAAATCCAAGATCCATGGTGCCATGCCGTGATTTACTCGCTCTATGGCCTGGGCTGGGCACAGGTATTGGTCACGACGTTTCTCATCCATCATTTTGACCTATTTGGCCTGCGACAGGTGTCTGCAAATTTCAGGGGTAAAGTACCACATCCAATACCCTTCCAAGAGCCTTATCTGTATAAGCTGACCCGCCATCCCCTTTACTTCGGTTGGCTGATCGTGTTCTGGGCAACACCAACCATGACCAGCACGCGGCTTGTATTAGCATTAGCAACCACCGCATATATTGTGATTGCGATCCAGTTGGAAGAACGAGACTTACTCAAAAATCACCCGGAGTATGCGGATTATCGGCGTCGCGTTCCAATGTTAATCCCTTTGCCACGAGGGCCGTGGATCAAACGTTAAGTCAACACGCCTACCCCTGTATTACACAACCGGACGGATCATTCACTGTGGCATTCTTTGCATTTGCTCTAATTTTTCAGGAGATGGGAGTGGACTAATGCGCGGCAAAGGTTTCGCCTGGCGCAGTGCACCACGTACATCAAACAATTGCCGAGAATATTGAATCCAAAATTTTGCAATCTGTTTTTGTGGGTGAACGTTATAACTTTTTGCGAGGACCGCTGCTGCGCGCTGCCGACTATCAAGTAAATGGACACCCCCCGCGTGCTGAAAATCCACTAATTCTAAACGCCGCAGTTCTTCTTCCAAATAACGTCGCATCCATTGACCGCTGACTTTTTTGCGGACAACCGCCAATGGAAGAAGACCATACACATAGGGTGTCGGTGCAACCAACGTCGCTTCTTTGCAAGCGTTCATCGTATCATTCGTGCTGGATGAATCTGTTTTGTCGGTCAGGTACTGGATGGCTAAGCTCACTTTTTCGGTTTCAGCCGAGGGATATTTTAATTCACCGGCCAGCGCATCCTGCATGATCCGTTGAGCTACTGGATCATTCATATTGGCAGCAATCAAACTGTGATTATCCAAGAAAATCACTTGCCAGGGAAAATCACGATCGAGCATCACATTTCTGTACAACGGCGACGCTTTACTACTAATAATTAAGTAGCGGATACCCACTTGAGAAAGATGGTGTAGTCCAGTTCCTCGACTAATGTCCAAAAACTTTTTAGCCACGGACGCCGGGTAGGCCTGGCGTGACCGTCCTCCAAGAAACACTTGGAGTTGCGGACAATGCATTCGCAAAAAACCTTCCCATTTCCAGTCATTGAAAACGTTTCCATGAAGGTGGTTGTCGTTGATAAATTGTGCTGCCGCTTCGGGAAATTTATGCCGAAGAATCATCCTACCAAACAGGCCCTGCCTGGGTAAAAACGGGTTGGCAGGTCGGTAATAACGGACAATCGCGGGCAGGTTGCATACTACAAGAAGAAGCATCCAGATTGCCAACACCGAAGCTGCCCACTGAATCCGACGTTGATCGGGTTGCCAACCAGCAATGAATATGCCAACAACGGCCACCATGCCGCTGCCAAGGATTGGAATGCATAACATTACCAGAGCTACCACCGACCACACTTTCCGTAAATCCATCGGCGCCGACGACAGGCCGCCAGGCCACACTGTCTCCAGGTAAATCCCCAGGCTGATTGCAACTGGCAAACAAATCACAGTAGTCCATGCAAATCGGCGATGGTTCAATAACCACTGGAGCTCAAAGGCCACCAACGGTGTCGCTGCCAGTAATGCCAAGGGAACAAACCGGCGCGCCTGCAAGGACATGACGACAGCAACCACTACGAGCACCAGTGTAAAAACAAATGCAACCGTACGCTGTCTACTTATCTGCTGCCAGGACCAATCTTTCATCACAAAACCGTGTAACAGCCAGGCGACAACAGGTGTCACTAATAAACTGAGCAGTAAAATAAACTCGCGAATTGCCACAAATGATTTATTAGCTGCATGGAATATAGGACGCATTTCACTTGCTGGGAGGGGCCACACTTCTGTTTGCAATTCGGGTAATAGCATGAAGGGCTGAGTCAAATTAGCCATTCCAAATGGACTGGTTACAGCCGGCAAAATAACTGCCAGAATCGTGCACAACATCAGTGGCCAATGTTCCGTCATTCGGAATGCATGGGGACTGCCAATCCAAAACACAGCGAGATTTATCAGGAGCCACAATCCCATCATACCAATCCCGAAAACAAAACTCCCATGCATGTGGGACCAGACTGTAATTAAAACAACACCCCACCAAATGTTTTGCTGACGTCGGCCAGACGAGTAAAGAATACAGATCAGTAAAACAAGGCATGCTAATCCCACAACATTTGCCCGCATATCAACAAAATGACGAGCGGAAAATAGCGCCGACGACGAAACTAAGATGCCAATACTTGACCTGACACCAAATTCACCACTTGCCCGCACCAAAAATATTCCCAAAGCACAAATCAACGATGCCTTAATCATCACAATGCCGTTGTAACCCAATAACCGATGAGCCACATTAAATAATAATCCCGTACCCCAGCTCTGATTAATCCATACACGCTCTTGCGTAGTGAATGCCCAATCGTCTGGGGCACCAAGTTTTCCGTCCAACACATCCTGCCCACCAGCAATCGTCATGAAGGTGTCACCTGTCATGCGGGGTGTGATAAACACTGAAACAGAAACGACAATCAATGTGACCAGAGAGATAGTAATTGCCACAATATGGTCACGGGGTGGGGCGGTCGAAAGATCGCCCGAAGGATGTAGCGAAACCTCGTTCGAAAGAGAAGTCTTACCTGGCGACTTGGTTCTTGCTCGGAAGCGTGCTGCCATCGGAACGGATTGCCAACGTTAAAGACGACTTTTTAAATATCACAAACGGCACGAATTTATCAATCGGGATTAGATAATCGCATGAAAAGCCGTACCTCTCAATATCCACAAGGACCTTTGACCAGAGAATAGTCCCCTCTCAAGAGAGCGCCAAGCCGCAATCGTGCAACGCCTACCCCAAGCGAACAATAGAAAAAGCCCGCCGGAACAATTCCGGCGGGCTCTAATTCAATCAAAAGCATAATGACGACAAGGCACACAACCATCAACACATCTGTGTGCTATCCCCTTGGGGATCAATACATGTCGTAGTCGCCTCCGTGCCCCTTCTTGCTCTTATCATCCTTTGGTTTTTCAGCGATTAAAGCGTCACTGGACAACAGCAAGGTAGCGACACTGGCAGCATTCGCGAGTGCAGTACGCGTCACCTTGGTAGGATCAATCACGCCATCTTTGACCAAATCACCGTATTCGTCGGTTAAAGCGTTATAACCAAACTTTCCTTTGCCATTGAGCACTTTTTCACACACAATGCCACCATCCTGACCGGCATTTTGGGCGATCCAGGATAATGGTGCGCGACAGGCTCGCAACACAATGTTGAAACCTATTTTTTCGTCGTTGGTCAACTCATCGGCTGGCTGAAGGTTTGCCGTCGCACGCAGCAAAGCAACACCACCACCGGGAAGAATACCTTCTTCAACGGCTGCTCTGGTCGCATGCAATGCGTCTTCCACACGAGCCTTCTTTTCCTTCATTTCACTTTCCGTGGCGGCACCAACATTCACTTTGGCAACACCGCCAGAAAGCTTGGCCAACCTTTCCTCCAATTTTTCGCGGTCATAATCGCTCGTCGAACCGTCAATCTCTCGACGAATTTGATCGATACGCGCTTTAATATCACTCGTTTTGCCACTGCCCTGAATAATCGTCGTATTATCCTTGTCGACGGTGATCTGTTTGGCTCGGCCAAGATGACTGAGCGTCAGGCTGTCCAGCTTGATGCCCAATGCTTCAAAAACGGCAGTGCCTCCCGTGAGAATGCTAATATCTTCCATCATGGCTTTACGACGGTCACCATATCCCGGAGCTTTGACGGCACAAACATTGAAAGAACCCCGCATCCGGTTGATCACCAATGTGGCCAACGCTTCTCCTTCAACGTCTTCTGCCACGATCAGCAGCGGCTTACTTTGACCGACGACTGCTTCCAGCAACGGAACAATGTCCTTCACGTTGGTAATCTTCTTTTCAAAGACCAGGATATACGGCTCCTCCAACACACACCGCATCGTTCCTGGGTCGGTAACAAAATAAGGCGACAAGTATCCGCGATCGAATTGCATGCCTTCGACCCATTCGGTTTCGGTCGCCAAGCTCTTGCCTTCGTCGACCGTAATCACTCCGTCGTTGCCAACTTTACTCATTGCAGCCGCCAGAATCTTACCGATCTCTGCATCATTGTTGGCCGCAATTGCACCAACACTGGCAATTTGTTCAGTTTCTTTAACCTTGATGGACATGCCCTGCAGTTTTTCAGTGATTTCAGTCACCGCTGTCTCGATCCCTTGCTTCATTTGCACAGGATTGACGCCCGACACCACTGCCCGTAGTCCTTCGTTAAAAATAGCTTCCGCTAAAACTGTCGCCGTCGTGGTGCCGTCTCCAGCAACGTCACTGGTCTTGCTGGCTACTTCGCGAACCATGCGAGCACCCATATTCTCATACACGTCTTCCAAGTCGATTTCCTTGGCGACTGTTACACCATCTTTGGTCACTGTCGGCGAACCAAAACTCTTTTGCAAAATTACATTGCGCCCCTTAGGTCCTAATGTAACCTTGACGGCCTTAGCCAATTTGCCCACACCACGGCGGATGGCATCTCGAGCCTCCTGATCAAAAGCAATAATCTTTGACATATTTTGTAGTCTCCTTGTGCTGGGCTCGTGTGGGAAACCACTTACCCCCCTAGCATCTTGTCAGTTTGTGGAATCAATAGGCATCGCTTTTTAGCAAATTGCCCGGTATTCGGCAGCAAAGGTGGCCACCTCAACGCACACACCTAACCAGCCAAAATTATTCGGTAACGGCTAGAATGTTATCTTCAGACATCAACAGGTATTCGTCATCACCCAGCTCAATCTGTTCACCGGCATAGCTGCTGAATATGACACGATCACCGGCCGTGACCTGCATTTCACCACGTGTTCCATCGTCTAAAAGCTTTCCGTCGCCGACACTGATGACTCGTCCGCGGGCCGGTTTATCCTGGGCCGAATCGGGAAGCACAATCCCACCGGAAGTCGTTCCTTCCGAGTCGTCTCGACGGATGACCACGCGGTCACCGAGAGGTTGAATGTTGACACCCGATGAAGTGGGTTTTTTCTTAGTCGCAGTCGCCATTCTTACTTGCCTCCGATTCGTTGCAGGAGAAATATAATGAGCCGCTCAACCCAAAATGTCACAGCGGCTGCCAAAATGAACACTTTCGCGATCACCCCCCTCTCAATACGCAAGTAGCGCGCCAAACAGCCTGCTGAGTCACTGACCTTGGCAAAATAGCTCGACTTTCCTCCTTTTCATAGAAATCTACCAACTTCCGATCTACCGACGTAAGCCATCAGTTGTCAACGAGTTACCTCCAAATCCTCGATAACTGAGACACCCTGGAAAACCTGACAAGATATCCCCAGCACACGGGTAGTCCCAACATGGCCAGCATTCGACTCGGCCGAGTGCTCAAAACACTGACTGCATCGGCTCGAATCGATAGGAAAACAGCCGCTGTCTCAAAATCCCCACGGGTGGCGACGGCAAGACCTGCCATTTTGACAGTCCGCAGTAGCGATTGAGTTAGACCTGCATCCAAGTCAGAATAGTGGTATGACAATTCAAGTTAACTGTCAGTGTGGTCAGAAATTAAATGCCAAACCGCAATGGGCCGGACGACGTGTAAAATGTCCCCAGTGCGGAAAAGTTCTGGCTGTGCCAAAACCGGCCAACAAACAATCTACGGTTGACCTTAACGAATTGCTGGACGAAGTAGGTTTCACCAAATCTGTCGTCACGGAGTCATGCCCCGAGTGCCATGTCGAGTTTAGTGAGGATGCTTTGATTTGTATCCACTGTGGCTTTCACCGCGAACTGGGAAAACGAGTCAAGGTCGTCCGACAAGTCCAACCCGAAGAAGACATGAATCTCCCGCCGGAATTACGGCAAGCACTCAAAAACGTCCGCCACGAAAAAATAGAAAAAATCGCCGAAGCGGGCGAAGGCTATACTTCTTGGCTGCTCGGCGCTGTACTATTTGGTTGTGTCGGAACTTTTATGACAATCGCCATCACGATGGGGGGATGCCAGTAGGCCCTAAATATTTATCATGTCCACGCCTTTCTCCATGGAGCGGATTGTTTCTCAAAAACTGGTGGTCTAACCGCAGAGTCCCACACGACCAAGTCACGTCAAAAGTCAACAACACACACGATATGTATTGCCGCTGTCTCCTTCTTGATCGAGCAAGTTAAAACGGGCCAATAGGGAACACGTCAGAACTCCGTCTACTTAGTATTCGGCCTACGTCAATCGTCGCTATCGGAGAGAGAATTGATCATGGCATCCCAAGAGCAGGCCCTGGCGAAACTGAAATCACAAGTCCAACAAGCGCAACGCCGCATTACGTTACAACGATTCATCGTCGCCCTCGGTCGGTCCTTGTTCGTCACCTTTCTGTTGGCAGTGACAGCAATTGCCATTCCCAAGTTTTGGCTGTTCGAACTGGCATCCGCTGCCTGGTTTTGGAGCTGGCTCGGAGGTAGTGTTGCCATCGGTTTGGGGGTGGCAGCAATTTGGACTTATTGGTCGCAATCCGATGCACTCCATGTCGCCATCGAAGTCGACCAACGCTTCCATCTCAGAGAACGGGTTTCCAGCACGCTTAGTCTTGACGAATCCGGTAGAGCAGAGGAAACGGGACGGGCGCTATTGCAGGACACAATACAACGACTGGATCGAATCGATGTCAGCAGTGAGTTTCCCATCCAAGTTGGATGGAAGAATTTGCTACCGCTGGCTCCTGCAATGGTCGCCTGTCTGCTGATCCTGCTACCCAGCAGCCAACTAGAAGAACACCTACAAGCAGCTCAGACAAAACGATCCAACCAGAAAACAATTCGTGATTCGACCACGAACCTCCGCAAGCAAGTCTGGCAAAAGAAACAAAAAGCTGAACAACTCGGACTTGCGGACACCAAAAATACATTTGACAAATTAACAAAAGGCCTCGATGAACTGCGGACTTCCAACCGTGGCAATCGCCGCAATGCCCTGAGAAAATTAAGCGACCTCAGCGCCGAATTGCAAAAACGTCGAGACATGCTCGGTAGCGCAGAAGAAGTCAAAAAACAATTCAGTCAGTTAAAAAATCTGGAAAGCGGCCCTGCTGATCAATTTGCCAACGCCATCAAAAGTGGTAATTATTCAAAGGCAATCGACGCTCTCAAAAACCTGCAACAACAATTACAACAAGGTAAGATCCATTCAGACAAGCAACAAAGCATGGCTGAGCAGTTAAACCAAATGGCTGAAAAAATTCAGCACATGGGCATAGCGCACCAGGAAGCCAAAAAACAGCTGCAACAACAAATCCATCAAGCCCAACAGCGCGGAAACCAAAACGACATAGAAAAGTTGCAACAAAATCTCGATCAAATCAATCTACAAAACGAACAGATGAATCAGATGCAACAGATGGCAAAGAAACTCAGTCAGTGCTCAAAATGCCTGAAACAAAGTCAGGTCGCCGGACAAAATTCGAACCAAACCAACCAACAAGCTGCCATGTCACAGCTCAATGAGTTAACACAAAACCTGCAACAGTTGGAACTTGCCGACCGTGAACTTGAAATACTTGACGAAGCGCTCGATCAAATTGCCATGACCAAGAACAGCATGAGTTGTCAACAATGTAACGGTGCGGGTTGCGCCGCATGCAATCGTGACATGCAGAACGGTACCCCAGGATCCGGTTTGAACAAAGGACGTGGACAAGGAGAGCGGCACGAGGAAGAAACCAACACAGGTTTTTATGACACCAAGGTCAAAACAAATCCCTCACGCGGCCAGGCAGCCGTGGTGGGCCAGGTGCGCGGATCGAATACCGCTGGGGAAGCACAGCTTGAAATCCAAGAAGAAATGGAGCAATTCAGTCAGTCCACAGGAGATCCGCTGACCGGAAAACGGCTGCCCAAGGCACAACGCGACCATGTGCAGGAATATCTGAAAGCATTAAAACCAGAATAGTAACCTTGACTTTTTAGGGTAATGGCTTCTGATCCAGATTCTCCGTCGGCCTACAATACAGCCCTGACTTGCGAGACAAAGTTTTACTCGTCTCACAGTTTCTGCTGACGAACGTACAATCATCCCAGGAGATCACGACCTATACGTCGCTGGGTGGACGTCCGTTAGCCTACATCCTTCTCCAAGAGTTTCCGAAACTGCCGCAGTAAAGGTTCCCGCTAATCCCGGACCCGCATGGGAATGGTAAACGAATAAATCATCACCACCGCCCCGACTGAAAACAGGCACCAAGGAGCCCACTCCGGCGGAGCCAGCGTTGTGGCACTGATAATTTGCGTAGAAGTCATGGTTGTAATCGCTGCCAGGGCTCCTCCTGAACTGGGCGGTTCATAGAGCACCACTTGCTCGACAGCCATAAACTCGGCTCCTAGAATCACTAGCGAAAAACCGATTGCCAGAAAAAATGCACGCCACATGGTTCATCCTTTCTAATCAACGCGGTAACCCAAACCAGAAAACGCGTTAATATTCACTACATTACAATGATTTATCTGACTGTATCGGGAAAATCTGCGCAGAAATGCTGCCCCGTTCACCATTTCCGTTAGCATTCCGTTTCGTTCCCGGTACATGGCTACAAAACGGGGTGCGCTCCTCAACAACCACTTACCCACGTTTTCTACATCGACGGTTCGCCATTCCAATCTACAACAGACCAATGCACTCACAACAAATCAGGGTACCGGTCGCAGCGATTCTGACAAAAAATCCGTTGGAACGTTCATTCATCCCAAGGACTTGTCCAGTTCCCCCACCGTTCAAGATAGTGAGTGTATACAGGAACTTCATCAGCCTGTTCTTCTAACCAGTCCTTCATCTGCCCGACGATCTCCTGTTCTTTCTCAATCGTCAGCTTGCCGACCAGTACACGCGAACGTAAAAACACAAAGTAAGTATCCAGGACATCACAACGGCAATAGTCGTTGATTTCAGCGAGACGTCCTGCGTTATAAAGATCCTGTACCATGTCTCCCTGTACCGTCATCTTGCCTGGCTTTCCGAGAAGATTAGCTGCCAGGTTCAATCCACCATGAAACCGGCTCGCACCGAAGTTAGTGAGAAGGTCTTGCAAATCAAGATGAACCGCAGTTTGATACCGATTTCGAGGAGCTGCGTAACTTTTTGCGCCCTCAGAAAACCAGTCTGGTGCACTGACACCGTAACGAAATGCGGCCAATTCCAACAACGGCATGTCAAATGTCCGTCCGTTGAAACTTACCAGCGTCGGCTTTTCGTAGACTTCCCAACCACGCCAGAAATTTCTGGTAATGACGTGCGGACGAAACTGTGGCGGATCAAGAACCACAAGATCTATCAGTTGGAAATCGCTCGACACCTTGGCTGCCGCTACCGAAATGGGGACTTGAAACGTATACGGGATGAAATCCCGTTGATATTGTTCCATTAGCTCTTCACGGTAACGGACAATGGCCTCCTCTGCACCGAGCGTTTCCTCTGGATAGCGAATCGCCGCCACCAAGTCTCCGTCGGCAACAGTTTCAACATCAAACACTAGATACCGAACTGCTGGCTTCGCCATACTGCAATCCGTCCCCTCTTCCACTGGCTGTTGTTTAAATCTTCCACTGGCTGTTGTTTAAAACTGTCTCACGGCATCATGATACTGCTCTGTCCCAGGAATCAACAGGGGACGCCCATGGTCGGCGCACGGCCACCTCGCTTCCAACCCCACAGTCCGAACAAGATCTTGCAAAACTAAAGCTGTGCACCAGGGCAGACACGTCCAACCAAAACTTTCAAAACGTGCAAGATTCTGGTGTTGCCTTCACCCAATGTCACCATTGACAGGTTCAAGCAGCCGGAGAGATTTTTTCTTTCGCGGAACCTTCTGGCAACTTAGAGTAGCCCCAACGACTCATGAAGGCCCCCAACTGCTGATCGATTTCCTGACGTTCGGCAAGCGGAATGTCACCAAATCGATTCTTTTGATGACCGGCAACTGACTCAAGATAAGTGTTCAACCGTTTGTCAAACTGTTCACTGTAAGACAGTCCCAATTCGCGATAGATTCTCTGGATCTCACCTAATGGATCTTGTTCTAGGTCTTCAAATTGGACTTCCACCAAATCGCCCTGCGATAATTTCTGAGCGTCACAATAAAACTGTTCCATCAACTTGCGATACGTACTTAGAAAACGAGTCTGGAAACAGTCATCCGGTTCAGGATCCTGCAACTGAAATGTCACCAGGCCTTCTCGCGCCAAATGTTGATTGGACCGGTAAACGTCATACGGGTGACGATAGATATGTAAAAATTTTGACGCCGGAAATAAATTCCGCAACAGTGAAACGCGGCCCGTATGATAGGGACTTTTCAACAGGGGACACTTGCGCGACCAAAAAGTGACCTTTCGCAAAAATAACATCAGGTTTCGTTTCCACTGTCCCTTTTCTACATCTGACCAGTCGCTGGAAACAATATAGCGATCGTAAAATGACACACGACGTGGAAACGTAAATGCCCAGTAGGGAGAAAGACGACTCATTCCGGCGATGGCAAATTCGTCTTCCTGAGGTGTCAGCATACTGATCCGCATAGCATCCATCGGCCGTTTCATCGTCATGAACATGCCCAGCAGCGGTGTAATCAACCAACCTGTTAGCAGGGCACCCAGCGGATTCATGGTGTGATAGTTTCGCGGTGTGCAGAATTGAGAATCGAGGGCCAACAGGTTGTGCAGATGCGTGGTACCACTGCGATGTATCCCTACCACGAATACGGGGTCGATAATTCGATGCCGCAATACATAAGGTGCCAGCCAGCGTTCGGGAAGTGACAAAACCGTATTAATCGCCGAGACAGACAGGATCCAGATCAAGCGCGGAACATAATTCAGTCCGATTCGAAAACGAGCGTCAACCAGGCTGGACCACCAGAGGTCCAGGGGAGTTAACGCCATGACGTTTGATAATGGAAAAAACCTTTTAAAACTGGTCGTCAACAGTGGTTCATTCTGTACCACTTTCGGTTCGCCCCGACGTCGCAACATGATCCAAGAACAGATGAGTCCACAGAGAACGATTCCCCAAAACCAAACTCCTTGCCGAGGATCGGCAGACGGAGCAAACCAGTTCGCCCAGAGATGTTCTTCTTGAAAGGCAAGTAAGTGGGTTTTCTTGATCAGTCTCCTCACGCTAATGGCCCCGGCCAGAACACCAACCGATAATAAAATATTTCCTGACAACAGACGCAACATGCCCAGTAGGGCAGCAATGAAAAACAACCCCAGCGCAAGTCTCACCGTGGCGATTGTCATCCAACGTGAGGAATCTCCACCCAAGGCAGCCAACGCGGCGAACAGCAATGCTGAAATAAATACCGCCGTCGTTCTATTGGTGTGTTGACGAAACCTTGTCAGTAGATAACCACTAAAGATGACCTGCTGTGTGGCCGCAACCGGTACGGAACAACAAACAGCCAGACCGGCCGAGAACCAGCGATAGAAGGAGAGATCCTCCACATTCAAGCAAAAAATGCCGCAATTCCAAGCAACGCCACAATAAGTGGCATAGACACCTGCTCCCACGAAAAAACCCCCTAGAAACCAACGCCACCAGCCAGCCTGGATGGCAAGTCCGTATTCCGCCAGAGAACGCCGGTCGGTCGCCATCAAAGCCAGCAACACGGCCAATGCAATGCACAGAACAACGGTTCGTCCCAGCCCACTGTTCAGCAAATCGGCGGTGTAAAAAACGAAATCAGGCATCACTGAGAACCAAACCCGTTCCTATGCTCTTCTTGTTGAGTCATTTTTAGCGGCACCTACCAGGTCATCAACCAATTCCGGAGAAACAACGGTGGTATGACGCACCATCTTTTTCCTGAACCGAGGGAGAATATTCCGGTCGGGCTGCCGCGACAAGACCAGTGCCTGCCTTGTCCATCCTGTTCAAAAGGTGACAACAACTGCTTTCCAGGACACAGAACAGCAAGAAATAGCGACAACAGGGCGTCAAACCACCGTCAAAATACCCGATAAATGAGAGTTTGGCAGTCTTCGCTAGCGGTCGACCTTGGCGCATTCCGGAGCGCACCGCTATGATTTGGACTTCGTACAAATATCGGAGAGGTGCCGGAGTGGTCGAACGGGCCGGTCTCGAAAACCGGTGTACCCTTTGGGTACCGAGGGTTCGAATCCCTCCCTCTCCGCTTGGAAATTCGTGTTGTTCTTCCACCCTATGCTTGATGAGCTTTGGGGGCACGTCTACCAGCGGGCGAAGCCCGCTGGTGAAAACCCGGGCTGCCAGAGGTAGCTTCACACAGAGACTTCCCTGCTAAAGCGCAAGTAAGACGGAGTTGACGTGAACACACTGAGCGAACCAATCGCGAATACGGTCCGCAGAGCCCTCTTTCACGGATCGTCTTAATGAGTTGTTGTCCCACATAACTGGTAACGCAGAATGGGAGTCGTTCCAGTTTCCTTGAAGCGAGCGGTGATGGCTATCTTTTCCGTTGGGCGCATGGACATTTTACTGTCCACCTATCGACACCAAGCTATACCAAGAGACCCAACGGCATGTTCCCAATAAAACCGATTACAGAAATCTAATTGTCGTCCGCCGAATCGGTAAGCAGTTAGCGTTCTAATCCGATACTTAAAACGCAGTGGCACATCCTGGCCAACTGGGTGCAGGCCAAGGTTTACACTTCATAAGAACTCGAGTTCTTCGGCTATCTTCCTGCGTGAGATTGGGGTGCCAGACGAAGTTGGTTCGGAAAAGCGAATGGTAGGTAACGGCATGCCCTTCGGCGGGGAATCTGGTGCAGCTATCGTCAGGCCATCGATTTCATTCGGCGGCACGGTGACTTTCTTGTACACGAGGAAAAAGGATTGGGGCTTGGAGGCAACCGTGCGAGGATGTTCCAGCTGAAAACCAAGCCCTAACACAGCGTGAACGTTTTTTGATCTGTCGATCTCTCATCTTTTTGCCCAGCGTCACTTGGTCGTTCTTTTTTGTCTGGAACATGTGTGTTGCACCCTTATCACCGATGAGCACAAAACTTCGCTAACCTAGGGCAAATCTTGACCAATCACGGAAAGACCAGCTATACTAAAGATCTAAACATGGTTACCTCTACCGATACTAGGTCCCTCACTAGAGGGCTAAAGGGATGGACTCTCCAACACTTCCCGATAGGACGAACGGTGTTCTGTCAATGAATCATGCCTGCCGATTCTTGTCTGTGCTGATCATGGCCACCGCCTGTTGTACCATCGCACCGGCGATTGCCAAGGACGCGGCGGACCACTGGGCATTTCAAACCCTCGTCAATCCTCCACCACCGGCAGTCACGAATCAAGATTGGCTGCGAACTCCGATTGACAATTTCATCGCCGCGGCGCACGCCCGGCAAGGATTCATTCCCGCCGCACCGGCCGAAAAGCGCACACTGATTCGCCGTGCCACGTTTGATCTTACCGGCTTGGCTCCCACTCCTGCTGAAGTGGCAACTTTTCTGGCCGATACCACACCTGGTGCCTTTGCCACCGTGGTGAATCGTTTACTTGAGTCTCCTCAGTATGGAGTGCGCTGGGGGCGTCACTGGCTCGACGCAGTTCGCTACACCGACTATTTGAATGCCGACCCACTGAAAACGAATAAACAACCTCTGTATGAACTGTACCAGGCTTACCGCTACCGCGATTGGGTGGTGGACGCGCTGAATACGGATGTGCCATACGATCAGTTCATCGTGCATCAAATTGCCGGTGATTTAATTCCCAACCCCAACGGCGATACACTTTATCCAGAAGGATTGATTGCGACGACCGTTCTGTCCATTGGGTTCTGGGAGAACGGTTGTGCCGACAAAAAGAAAGTGGTCAGCGATATTGTAGATGACCAGATCGACGTGGTAGGACAAGCGTTTTTGGGGTTGACCCTATCCTGCGCTCGTTGTCATGACCACAAGTTCGACCCAGTGACGCAAGAAGACTACTACGGGTTAGCCGGGATTTTCTACAGCAGTCGTGTGCTGGAAAGCGTGGGTAATAAGGGAGATCACACCAAGTTGCTGCGAGTTCCGTTAGTAGAACCTGAATATCTCCAGCATCGACAACAGGCTATGGAGGCGCTGGCAGTTGTCAAGAAGGAAATTGAACAACTCCAGACTCAGATACATGCTGACCCAGCAACCCATGCTGGCCCAGCGACCATGGTGGCATACTACGACTTTGAAAACAGCGAGGGAACTAAGACAACCAAAGACAGAATTGGCGGCTATGTCGGCACGTTGCATGGCAACGCGGTGATTGGTGAAGGAAAATTCGGTCATGGGATAACGCTGGACGGTGATGGAGATTTTGTCGACGGCACTGCCCAACCCGACTTCCAGGTCACCTGCGGAACGGTAATGGCGTGGTTTCACTATGACAGGGATATCAGCAGCGAAGGGCAAATCGTCGGGATGCCGTTTGATTTGTCAGCCTGGACCGAACCTTACTATGGGCTTCAAGCCTGGATTAGTCCCGACGGGAACGCGCTGGGGGCGCAGGCGAATCACAACGGTGCACGGCTCCAAACGGTCAACGCCCCTGGGGTAAAGCCGCTGGAATGGCACCATATTGCTGCCAGCTACGATGGCCAGTTCGTTCGAGTATTCGTGGATGGGCACCTGACAGGTTCCGTGGTGGACGGTGGATCTGCTGATGGAGAAATCCAATACAGGGGAAACCCAAACTTGACGATCGGGACCAGAAATGTGTTGGACCCGGGGAATTTTTTCAAGGGCAAGATCGACGAAGTCAAGCTGTTCGACCAGCCGTTGAACTCGATACAGATTCAAGCGGCTATGCAATTCCCTGAGCCGCCGGATTTTGCTCGTACCTTGAGAGGGGATACAACGAGTTCCGAGCGCAAGTTTGCCATTGCCAAGCTGCAACGCCGCGTAGAAATACTGGAACAACAGGCTGCTGAAATCGAAAAGAACACACCGCCGGAAGCCCCCTTGGCGATGGCGATCCAAGAGGGCGGTACACCGGACAGCCTGTTTCCTGGTATCCAAGATGTACCACTGCACGTACGTGGACGTTACAACAAGTTGGCAGAAGTGATTCCACGAAGAATGCCCGAATTCTTCGCTGGCACGGACCAACCACCGATCACGTCGGGCAGTGGACGCTGGGAGTTGGCTCAGTGGATTGCTTCGGGAGATAATCCATTGACTGCACGTGTGATTGTCAATCGTGTCTGGCAACACCATTTTGGCAAGGGACTGGTCCATACCCCCAACAATTTCGGCCAACTTGGTGAACCACCAACACATCCTGAACTGCTTGACTGGTTGGCAACCTGGCTGGTGGATCACGATTGGTCACTCAAAGAGTTACATCGGCTGATCATGCTTTCAGCGACGTATCGGCAATCTTCGCTGCAAGACGAGGCGACCATCCGCCACGACCCCGGCAATCGGTTGCTGGCTCGAATGTCATCACGCCGGTTGGAAGCCGAACCGATTCGAGATGCAATGCTGCAAGTTGCTGGTCGGCTCGACTTGTCCCACGGTGGGCCGGCCGAGGCAGAAATCGTTTTGCCGCGACGGTCGCTGTACATTCAGACTCGCCGGTTCACCCGTAACGCTTATGCCATGCTATTTGACTGTGCAAATCCCGAGCAACCGGTTGCGCAACGTGATGTTTCCACCACGGCTCCGCAGGCTCTATTTCTGCTGAACAACGAGTTTGTAAAACAACAGGCGCAGGCCTTGGCCAGGCGACTTGAGAACGAATCACCCAACGATGGTTCCGAGCGAATCCAGCGGGCATATCAACTATTGTTTGCCCGTCCAGCATCCGAGGTCGAAGAAGCGATTGCGGAACAGTTCCTATCGCAGGCACCGGATCGGGAACAGGGTTGGTTTGACTTTGCGCACTTGCTGCTGTGCAGCAACGAGTTTTTTTACGTAGAATAAGAGTACCGCATAAGAAATAGCCGAAGTCGTGAGTTTCGGGTATTCACGAAAGTCTCAGGAATCCAGCTACATCTTTGTAAACCTGAAATTGAGAATGGATGGGTCGTTCAACACGTCCCAAATTTAGTATGCAATCGGACATGTCGACATTCCAGCAAAAACTCTCACGCCGCAGCGCACTGCAGCATGTTGGCGCCGGATTCGGCATGCTAGCCTTACAGGGTATGCTGGCCGAACAGAGTGTTGCCAGTCTGCCAAATCGCGCGGCAAATCCGTTCGCTGTACAACCGCCTCATCATCGAGCCACGGCCAAACGGTGTATCTTTATTTACCTTCCTGGCGGACCATCACAAATCGATCTATTCGATCCAAAACCAGAGGTAACGCGGCAGAACGGCAAGCCCCTGCCCTTTGAGAAACCGGAATTGTTTCGCACAGACACCAGCGATCTGTTCGCGTCAAAATTCAAATTTCGCCAACATGGCCAGAGTGGTATCGAAGTCAGCGAACTGTTACCTCACATTGCCAACTGCATTGACGACATTTGTGTTGTCCGTTCGATGGTAACCGATAACATTAACCACGGAGGCGCAGCCCTGCAGATGCATACGGGTGAACAAGCGTTTTCCCGTCCGGCAATAGGAGCCTGGGTGACCTATGGGCTGGGTAGCGAAAACCAGAATCTGCCGGGATTTGTTGTGATCTCACCCAACGCGGTATTTCAGAACGGCCCCCTGTACAGTTCCAGTTTTCTGCCGGCCGCCTACCAGGGGACCTGGATCCGTGACCTGGCGAATCCGATCGCCAATTTGAAGAGTACACCCTTATCGCGACAACGGC
The DNA here is from genome assembly GCA_964393615.1 of uncultured Pirellulaceae bacterium. Lineage (GTDB taxonomy): Bacteria > Planctomycetota > Planctomycetia > Pirellulales > Pirellulaceae > CAYMUR01. The sequence continues at coordinate 10,959 of CAYMUR010000043.1, read as the reverse complement.
AGCGGGCGCAAATTGACACGCTCCAACAGTTACACGAACTGAACCGCGAGTCGTCGGCCAATGCCGAGGCGCTCGATGCCCGTATCGCAGCGTTTGAGTTGGCCTACCGTATGCAGATTCAGGCCCCGGAAGCTTTCTTGATTGACAAGGAAACCGAGGCCACGAAACGGTTGTATGGGATTGACCAGCCTCATACCGAACCGATCGGCAGACAATTGCTGTTAGCACGACGTCTGGCGGAGCGCGGAGTGCGATTCATTCAGGTGTTTGATTCCCAAGACGGCAACAATATCTGGGACCACCATACCGGCATCAATAAGAAGCTACCGAATAACTGCGCGCAAACCGACCTGCCTGTCGCAGGACTGATTAAGGATCTCAAGAACCGCGGCATGCTCGACGACACGCTAGTCGTGTGGGGCGGAGAGTTCGGCCGCACGCCCACAGCGGAAGGATCCGACGGCCGTGAACACCATCCATTCGGTTTCACGATGTGGCTGGCAGGCGGCGGCATCCAAGGTGGGCATATCCACGGCAGCACTGATGACTTTGGCTGGCACGCTGTTCAGGACAAGGTCCACGTCCATGACCTACACGCCACGATTCTACATACGCTCGGATTGGATCACGAGCGACTTACCTACCGCTACAGCGGCCGTGACTTTCGCTTGACCGATGTCTATGGCCGCGTGGTGAAAGAGATTCTGGTGTGACCAGAGACGGCTGCGGTACGTGCGGCAGATTTCGTTATCTTTTCTGTCCCAGGCCAACCCCGCAAACCAACAGCGCAATCTTCAGCAATCACCCAGCATTTCTGGAAGGCCATTTGTCGTTCACTCTGCCAACGGGTAAAATGACTACGTGCTCAACACGAGGCAGAGGACAGTTATTACAATCGATGCACTTCAGGCATGGAGCGAAGCCCTATGGGAAATTTCATTAAAAACAACAAGCAGAAGAAACGGATGAGCTACCGACTACCGGTAATTCACTTACTCATTTACGCAGTCTCCATAAGTCTATCGCTTGTGCGCGCTGACCAGCCAGCCTATGAGATCACCATCGAGAAAACGGTGGATATCAGTGATATGGCAGGCGGCATGATGAATCTGTTGCGGCATCCCGATGGAACACTGTGGTTAAACATTCAGAGTGGTGACTTAGCCAAGACACTTGTTCACAGTTCGGACGAGGGCAAAACCTGGAAACCGGTGCCGATCCATTGGAGCGGGGTCCAGCCGGACCAGTTTCCCAATGGCTTTGGCATCTCGCGCGATGGCCGTCTGTGGATTCTTCATCAGCAAAAGCCGGGCGACCAAGGTCACGCTTACAAGGGAAGAAAATTATACGTATCGGTGTCAGCAGACCATGGTGGATCGTGGCAGACGACCGAAATTGATTTTCATTCGCTGGCACCAGGAGGTCGCGCTGATCCGTACAAGACAGCCAATACCGCCCACGCCTACAATAACTTCATCGAAGACGCAAACGGTACATTGATGTTTTCCACGTCGCTGCGATACGCGGACTGGGCGGATTGGAAACAGGAGGATCAGGGTCGACCGGGAATCCGAGACGTGATGGTCCGTTCACACGACGGTGGCCAGACGTGGGGCGATGCTACGATCGTGCACCAGCACGCCACGGAGACCGATCACGCTGTCAATCCGGCCAATCCAATGCACCTGCTTTCAGCGACACGCAAGCAACGGATGATCCTGCGCGGCGAGCAGCGCGCCCAAGTGGAGAAAGAAGCCCTCATCGAGGGAACACCGCATACCGGAACATCTTATGTATGGAAAGGCGGACTGCTGCTGGAGTCAATGGATGGCGGACGGACTTTCCAAGAAATACCGCACAGCTACACTGGTTTCTATGGCCACCGAGCCAACATTCTCTGGACGAAAAGTAACGTGGTCATCTTTTCGCATTGCATTGGCAAATCGGTCGACACGGATTTGCCGTCTCCAAGCCACGTAGCTCGGATCAGCCTCGACGGTGGCAAAACATGGTTGGCCAAGGAGGGTGGTGTCACCTCGCGCGTGGACCAATCAAAAGCGTTCCTTTTCTGTCGTGGCGACCAGACCGTAACGATCGACGTGTCGGGGGGACGCTATTTCACCGCGATCCGCAATCACCCTGTGCGCGGTTTTTTCTGGCGGCTGACAAGCCGTGAGAATTAGGCTGGGAGCCAATCGTCCGCCTATACACGTCGGGTTACGATTATGTCGCGAGAGCAGAATACCGGCGTTAAACAATCCCAGTAGGGTCGCTCGAAAGCAATCCACACGTTACCTACTGGTACGCTTGTCGTGCTTATCCAAAGACATCCACGAATTACACTTTTCAGACCATTTTCGAACTACTATAACACCTGTTTTACGCTCCTGCCAGAATCCACAATGGATACATCATGCCCATCAACAGCACTTGGATGCAACGACGCAGCCATGAGAAAGACCTCTCTGGAATCTTTGACAAACCATTTCCTGTCGGCACAGAATATTACCGTCCACCAGCGCCAACCCCAGATTGCTGGGAGGAAGATTTTCGCCGCATTCGTGCTGCAGGAATGAGCCTGATTCGTGTCTGGTATTCGTGGAACTGGGTCGAGACGCTCCCCAACCAGTATGAATTCGACGACCTTGACCATCTTTTTGATTTAGCTGCAAAGCACGGTTTGAAGGTCTGGGCCGATTGCCCGTTAGGCACACACATGGCCTGCCCTGCATGGATGCTGCGCGAACACCCAGACATGCGTGCCGTCTGGCGAGACGGTAGCATCCAGCAAGATCGGGCTGGAGAATGGTCGCCTCAGGGTTCCATGACTCACAATTTCGATCATCCCATGTGGCGCGTGTATGTCGAGCGTTACCTCAACCAATTCGTACCCCGTTACAAGGACCACCCAGCCATGGGCATCTGGGGCACCTGGGACGGGATCAGTTTGTCAGCAGCCTGGACTGCACCGGAAGAATATCCTCCCTATAACGACTACACGATCGCCAAATACAAAGACTGGCTCTACCAACGTTTCAGCATTGACGAATTGAATGAGCGACTACAACGTCGCTATCGTTCGTGGGAAGATGTCGACGCACCTCGCAGTAAAGATGCGCTGGTTGAAATGCGGCTCTATTTGCAGTTTCATCAGGAAAACATGGCCGACCACCTTGGCTGGATGGCAGACTTGATCGACCGCCTTGACGGGACCCACGAACAGCGTTCCCATGGCGGATCGTTTCCCGGCCCACACCACGAAACCGTCAGTCCAATCATTGACAGCTGGGGGTTGTCTCATCATTCCGCCAACCGACTGAGTACGGATGAACCATACAGCATCGCATGTGAAGCGTACGGTTTTCAATGGTGCCGGGCCATCGGACGAAACCACCGCTGGTGGAACGAAGAGATCTACAGTAGCTTCGTCGGTGGACTAAATCCGACGGAGAAAAAAACGCTGGGTGAAGAATCCGCATTGTATCTCTGGCTGACGCTGATTGAAGGAGGGGCAGGGGCCATGTTCTGGCAGTACCGGCCAGAATATTCGACGTTCGAAGCACCAGGTCTGAACATCGTCTCGCTCGATGGTGAACCAACCGTTCGTTTCCACGCCGCTGAGAAAGCCATCTCGCAAATCGACAAGATTGCTTCTCACCTGCCGCTCTCCATCCCCCAGGCCGATATCGCCATTGCGTACAGCGGTCCGAGCGAAATGCAGTTCGAGTTCAATGATATGTGGGCCCATTTTATTCAACGACACCGGGCCATGTTTCGGGCTCTTTGGCCGGATAGCGTGGCAATGGATCTGGTAACACCGGCGATGGACTGGTCAAACTACCAGCTTGTCTATTTGCCAAACTTTGCCCTGCTCGATGACCAGGCGATTATTTGTTTGCGTGGCCTGCTGGAACAACCGAACGGACCGAAGCTCGTGGCTGACGGCTACTTTGGCACTTTTGCTGGCAAGGGTCACTGGAGCTACAAACCACCTGAAGGACTTGACGATCTGATTGACTGTCGTATTTCCGATTTCGACGTGATTAATGAATTCGACGTCCGCCAAGGCCGAAATACCGTAAAATTGCCTTGCGGTGACTTCGAAGTACCAGCCTCAACCACTTATTCGATCCTCGAACCACACGGAAACATGGAGCCGATCGCAACCATCAACGGCGATGTGGTTGGTGTGCAATCGGCTGACGGAAAGTTCACCTGGTTTGGATTTACACTGTCCGCCACCGACGCCACCCACGTGACAGGCCAACCTGCATCGCCTGCGCCAGTGGCGCTGGTACACGATACGGTCGCCCAGTCGTTGCTCCGGCATGCAGGTGTCGAATCATGGTTCGATATCCACGGCGACCGTGTCGTCGCTTTCCGCCGGGGATCAAAACAAGGAGGGTCGCTGGTGTTTCTGCTGAACGTCGAAAACAAGACGGCCCGAGCCAAAGTAAAACCGCGCTGGGGTGTCACCACGGCGGAGGATCTCTTGGAAGGAAATTCGCTGCCTCTGACCGACGGCGCGTTCCAAATCGAAATGACTTTCGGAGAAGTACGTGTCATTCATTGTATGGATTCCGAAAAACAACTGGGAACGTAACAATGAACCAAGCCATGTCGACTGGAAATGGACGTGGGCCCAGTTTAGCCAGGAGGGAGCTGCCTGGGGAAAACAACACGATCCGTTTTTTCACGGCTCAGACGACGGAAACGTGTCCCTACCCGAGCTGAAATTACTCAACGGTCTTTCCTTGGACACGACATGGGCACACATCTTTCGATCAAAGTGCGTTGTGAGGAGGCCGCCTGGTCGAAGCGATCAACCTGGAAGCCACGGACTGGAAGCAGTGAACCTACTCGATGGGCAAAAAAACAAGCGTGCCCGCCAGCATGTCCGGAACAATCAGTTGCTTGTTCTTGTGGTCGATACAAAAGTCAGCAGCCGTCGTGAAATCTTCACTCACAACCGTCGTTGTCCTGGTAACTCGATCGTAGCACCAAACTTTGCCGAGAGGCCAACTGGAAACGTAAATCTTGTTACCCATCACTTCGACAGCATCCGCTCCGCGCATTCCGCTGGCAACAATCCGAAACTTATTTTCCGAATAGGTCACAAGATTCCCGGTAAAAAAATCACCCATGAGTAATATTTCTTTTTATAAAATAAA
>CAYMUR010000043.1:0-5778 GCA_964393615.1 uncultured Pirellulaceae bacterium | reverse complement strand
TTCTTTGCCCTTCTGTCGCATCACGGTCACACCATTAGGGCCCGGCATTCGCGTGTCCCCTGCAGGAACAGCCATGGCGACCTTACCGTCAAGGCCTACTTTAAACACACAGCCGGTCATGGGAGCGATCGCCTTGTCACTGTCAACGGGCCACAGTTTACGATCGCCCTCCGGATCAAACATCCATTTCGGATGACTCATCTCGGTCACGTACACGCTTTGACCGTCGTCGCTGGCCGCAACATCATTCAGGAATTCGACCGGGCTGGGAAAATCCTCTGCCTCAGCCAATACGGCAACCTTGCCATTTTTATCGATCACCCGGACAGTGGTCCCATCGGCCACAACAAGGTAGCCACCAACAAAGGCAATGCCTTTCGGGTCGTTCAATCCTGTGGCGAATACAGAAATGCTGTCCCCATCGACCACTTTGATTGTCCCATCCCCCGGTTCGTCACCATTGATCAGCGTGACATAAAGTTTGTCATCGTAACCACGGCAAACACTCTCAGGCTTGGTTCCAATTTCGACAACCTTGATGTCACCAAGCGACACAACAGGGACTAGAAACAAAAACAGACAAACAGAGGTCAAGATTTTCATCATGGATAAGATACTCCCCAACCTATGGATTTTTTTAAATAAACTCACGCGCCGCCGATACATTCCTGCGAATGTTCGTTTTCTTCTGCATCCTATGACGTTTTCTGTATCCAGAATTTTAAACGGCATTTTTTGCGGCTTGCCGACTTATCAATTAACATTCCAAGGTCTAACATCCCGAAACATTCATTGAGAGAGCGGGACATCCTGCCGCACTCAACCCAAGTGTCTCTCGCAAAAAGTAAGTCAGGGAGATTTTAGTTTCTGAAACAGAGATTATCAACCGTCTCGCTACAAAAATAGAAGGTAGCATGCAGAACAATCCCTGAATTTTCTCGCCCGATTCCGTTGGGATCGCCAAGGAGAAAAAAGGAAAACGTCTCTCAACAGGCGGCAGTTGGTTGATTACAGGTAGTGAATCTTCCGTTAAGAAGGAGAAATAGCGAAAACATCATATTGTGTTCGCGATATCACAAAGTGAACTGCCAACCCAGAATAGAACAGACGATTCCGAAAGTACGATTTAGCCTGATCAGCAAACAATACGAAACATCTATTTCGCTTGCAAACGTTGCCACAAGCAGATGGCAACACATCCTGCCAAAAACATTAATCCTGACGCAGGCTCTGGCACAAGATCGGCCTGCGACACGTATCCAATCGGACTAAAATTCGACGCTAAAAAATTAAAGTCGCTTATGTCGACATCAGCATCGAGATCAAAATCAGCAGTCTCCCAGTTATTGGTAGCAAAATGATCGCCGTTCGGATCAAAATTTGTGGCTAGTATGTTGAAATCTGTAATGTCAATATCCTGATCACCGTCGGCATCACCGGTCAAAGCTTGAAAGGCACCCAGTGTGACATCCGTCGCATTGTACATCGGTAAGTAGAACTTACCGCTACCTACATGATTACCCGTGACGGTGGAAAACGTACCGCTGACGTTACTGGCTCTGACAATCACAAACTGGTCACCGATCGTACCAGCCGCTGCTCCCACCTGCGGTACAAAACTAGCCGCCGTCTGAATGTCAAGCGCACCGTCTAGCGATGCGGTTCCGGCGACATCTAATTGGTGATAACCACCCTCACCAGCATCAGTACCAGTTATTTCGATTGCCAACGTCTCTGTGGGTCCTTGATAATAATTTCCTGCAATTTCCAGAATACTAGGCCCGCTTCCCATGGAAAGTCCGGGAATCTCGGCAGCAATAAACAATGGTTCCTGTGCCACCAACACGTTCGCAGCATCCACCGACAGCCCATAGACGCTTCCCGTTTCTAAACCTAACACACCCACATTCGTCAAGAATACGTCACTCAAATCAACCTCACTGGTAGCAATATCGTTCCAGGCAACCACTGCATCATCACCCGATTTTTCCAACTGGTAAGCCTCTACCTCGTCAGCCAAGTCAAGATCGGCCTCCCAAAGATAATCCTGCATGGCAACTGCTACAGGCACAAGGTATGGATATTCATCCCAGTCGACGGAGAGCGAATCAAACGAAAAAGATGATACACCCGGGTTGGCCACTTCCCAGGATTCATAAATCTCCGCCGTCTGCATATGCGTCTTATACTCCATGGCCTGACTTCCGTTTGGTTCAACACGGTCTCGAAAGTTATTTTCAAGCCAATCCAACACGTCCACCAAATCCGTGCGCGAGTCCGAACCAGAAGAAAAATCATGGGCATGCCCACCCCACCCCCAAGTCCATACCTTCTCGGGCGCACCCGTATGATCCGCGTATCGCCGATTGATATAAAGTTGCAAGAACTGCCGTTTTATGGCTGCGGCAGTCATGTCCTGAAGTATTCCATGATGAATACCCTCAACGCCAATGACCGGACCAGAAACCACTTGCACAAACGATGCTGACAGATCTTCGGCCATTGCATTATCAACGGCTGGCCGGTATGGATTCCAGATATGGTGTCCGTAGTACCCATAATAATCCTCTTCGGGCCCAGGTTCGCGCACTCCAATACTAAATTCTTCCATCAACGTGTGATAGTCCGCTTCGGTTTTCGGTACGTGGGACCCTTTGATGTTATTGATTTCCGAAACCGGCTTTGGTGGACTACCCCAAAAGGCCGTTGCAATCCCCTGATTCACCCAGTGGATGTTGTCCTGCCAAGTCTTGCGCGATTCAATCAAATTGGGAGTACCACTAAAAGATGGCCAGTCGAAAACACCGACCCGGTGTTCGGCATGGTTGTGCGAACCAATTTGCGCACCTGTGTCATAGAGGCGCCGCAACACTTTGGCGCCGGCACCTGATGGACCTTCATCCACTAACATTTCCATGTACCAACCAGTACTTAAAAAAGAAATCGGAATATCAAGCGTTTCCGTTTGATCAAGTACCCAGGCCATATTGCCCGTCCGTTCCTGGTAGGTGTCCTGCTTACCCGCGAGAGGAAAACCATTGTTCACCGGATCAACGTGTAAATCAAACGTGATGTAAATAGGCGACTGTCCGGCAAATCCCAGAGAAAGATCCCAGCCAAAACAGGCCACTACAACCATCATCAAAATCCTAAGTGGCAACTTGGACCGGCGGGCCGCTAGGGACAAAGGACCAACCGAAACGTGCTGTGAACTGGGCCCACACAAAAAACAGATTATTGACATAGCACTCATCATTTTTTTTCCTCCGTCAAAACAGCCCATCGCTTGACTTTCTGGGTGCTGCACTCCAGCGGATTCTCAGGAGACAGTGTCATGTCCAATTTTCACCTCAGTCAACCTGTTGCCACGTTCTGCAAAAACAGCTGGTGAGGCATATCAAACCCCATCGCTGTCACAAAGTTTCGCAAAACCCTTATCGAGTCATCTGTTTTTCATACCGCTTGCCTCATGCTTTATAAATCCCAAACGACTTCCTATTTCGTCCACATCCTAGCGATGCACTTTGTCTGGCACCTATCAGTTCCAACGACACACTCTTGGCCAGCCTGGCGGCACTGTCTTGCCACCCAAGCATGACATAACAAACACCCTTTTACCCACTGACCGCTGGTGTCCTTTACCTTTCATGATACTACCAGCTCCCGCCGCAAAGGAGTCATAAATTCTCAACTTTTGACGTTATGGTTCAAACCGCAGCTGTTGTTAATGACAACCGCGTCTAGTTTGCCCACGATTCTCTGGTCACCCTGCGCTAGGCGAAACATTTTATCGAAACATGCACTCAAACCGCTTCACGTCATGAACCGACCGATGCTTCAAGAGATATCACGACCACAAAAGTCAATATACTTTTTTGGACCTGCTTCTCTGTTTAAAAAGTAAAGATAGAACCGACAAATCGTTGCGGACGATCCTAGTGTGCGACACTGGTTCGTTGGACATGACGAACAAAAACGTCAGGTCAATTAAAATGCGCCCCATGGATCTCGAACAGAACGTGTCAGCAACTGGTTTGCTTGAGCATTGTCCATGAATACTTCTTTGACTGGATCCCAAGAGAGGGGTGTTCCAACCTCGGCAGCAATCAGACCTAACAGTCCGATGCTGTTAGTGCGGTGTCCGATTTCCGCATCAGCAATGGGACACCTACGCGACTTCACGCAATTGACAAAATCTTGTTTTTCATCCAGACGCGGCAAACGGATCTTGTCCTGACCCAGTGGAACTCGCAGCACCTCAGGATCGCTGGCCTTGACATGGCCAAACCCGGCTTCGACCCATCCCGCCTCTCCGATAAAACGGGTATAATGATCTGCAACTGATTTCACCGTCAGCGTGATGCCATTCGCATAAGTGTACTTTACATCAAAGTCCTGCATTGCATTCCACAATTCGTTCTTGGGAAATACACCACTCCCTTCCACGTGTACCGGACCAGTCCGTTCCAGCCCTGATCCCCAATGTGCAATGTCAATCAAATGCGCACCCCAGTTTGTAATCATGCCATCATCATAATCGCGAATGCGCATCCATCCGCCACGTGAATAGTCACGGCGGGGGTGAACTCGCTGTACCGTGTACGGCGCTTCTGCAGCCGGGCCAAGCCACAGATCGTAGTCCAGTTCTTCGGGTACAGGCATCTCGGGCGGTTGGCCACAACGATCATTGTCCTCCGGTACGCCAACTTCCATGGCCAGCAGCGAACCGATCCGCCCGTTACGAACAACTTCTGCGGCCTTACAAAAGGAAACCTTAAAACGAGCTTCGCTGTCAACACGGAACACGCGCTCGTGTCGGGCAACCTCTGCGACAAGTCTGCGACCTTCGTCAATGCTCTTTGTGACTGGCTTTTCGCAACATACATCCTTGCCCTGCCTAACAGCCGCGATGGCCATGGGCACATGCCAATGATCTGGCGTTGAAATCATAACCGCATCGATCGCATCGACAGCCAGAAGGTCCCGAAAGTCTCGGTAAGTACTAACCTGGTTGGAACTCGATCCGGAATGTTCCTGGACCATTTTTACTGCGTTGTCAAGTCGCCATGCATCGACTTCGCAAATTGCCACCACCTGTGTTTCCTTGGAATTCAGAAACCAAGGTAAATTATAGACTCGCGCTTGCCGGCCCACGCCAATCATGCCGATTGTTATCCGTTCGCTGGGCGCCGTCTTCCCATCCCGGCCAAGAGCCGATGCCGGTACAACCATCGGGGCAGCAATTGCCGCACTACTCAATGTCGATGTTTTCAAAAATTGGCGACGATTTAACCGTTTTTTCAGTTTGGTAACCTGCATAACACATCGCTCCAAGAAATCACGTGGAAATTTCTGGTAATTTTATTTTATCCCATTATCTATAAAGCAGCGTCCATCATGCCGTAAATTCCACCATCCCTAACAACTTTTCAGCAACCATTGTTTGATATTTCATCTGCAAGTATCCATCTGAGTCTGAACCATCGTTTTCACCCTGGACAAGAAATCTGTCAGGGCAACAGGTCTCTTTCGACCAATCAATCATACGTAATCGAACGCCAATGACCTAGTCCTCGCTACCATGAGATCTCGACCACGCCCTGACCCAATCTCTAACTTGTAGGATGCGTAAATCCGTTAAACCACCGGCAATGAATAATCAGATCGTTGCGACCCTGATGCAGCGCTCGATACCCTTCCTCCGGGGTTTCGCTGGCGTCTCCAGCTTCGGAAACTTCAATGCCTCGAGGCAAGGGTAATTCGTCTGCAGCCCGTTTC
>CAYMUR010000042.1:31606-41199 GCA_964393615.1 uncultured Pirellulaceae bacterium | reverse complement strand
AATCGGCTACCTGAATCAGTATGTCGATCGTTTCGGAGGAGATGATACGAGAAACCATCTTCTTTCGTTTAATTTCTACCGCAGTCCCTGAGCGACAGGCCATGGTTTAGTTTTCCTGGACAACACCAAGTCATACCAACTGGCTGCGCAGGTTCAAGTCACCTTCGCCAATGCCCTTCCTCCAAAAGGCACGATCGATAGACCGGCAATATCGGTCAAGCTCTCAGTGACAGCAACTCCTAAGGCTGTACAGAGCCAATCAACGGACAGACTGCCGAAAAGGTAGACGCTTACAACTCAAAGGGTTCTGGAGTGCGAATGACGAAAAACTTGCGTACGGTTTTTTTCACGTGCCAATGAGTTTTCATACCCAGTGCAAAATGTGCCATGCCACCAGGCTGCAACGTGATGGGTTCATCTGCGCCATCTTCAGTAATATCAACTTCTCCTTCGAGAACATGGACAAATTCGTCCCAACCAAACGTCCATTCAAACTTGCCCGGTTCGCATGACCAGAGTCCACTGGAGACTTTCTTGTCTGCGCTTTGTGTCAGGACAGCACCCCTGGCGATAGGATTCCCTTCCTTGATCCACGAAGGTTCGATTGGCATGTCGGGTAATGCACCGCTACCGGCTGAGGCGGTTTGAAGCGTGAGTGAGGCCATGTGGTTGCTCCTTAATATTTGTGGTTCAAAAAAGAATCAGACGCTGGTGACAGTATTAAGTCCTGCGAACTTTGTCATAGTGTAACTGATTTCGAGCTACTACCAATCCGTCAATGCGCCGTGGAGTCTGCCTCCTCGGCAAAGTGGAGTCTGCCTCCTCGGCAAACAGGTCACGTATCACTCTCTGCAGAACCCTAGCGCCAAGCAAGACGCGAAATCATACAAAACAGTTGACCCGCATGAACATGCTACCTCTTTCGGCTTGTTGTATAGACTGTTCTCCTTGTCGCGCCCCTCATGGTGACTGACAGATCCAGTCACTATACACTTTCCATTAGCCACTAAAAGTGGCTACAACCAAAGCGTTGGACTAGACGATCAGATCATTTTGACCGTTGGAGACATCGTTGACCGACCCTCGAAACCGGAACATGCTGGCCCCCCTGGATACGCCATTTTTTTGGCAATCCGCTGGAATCCGCCAAAAGCCTCCAGTATAATTTTCTTCCAATCCCCAGAATGCAGACTTTGTTTTTTTATAATTGTGGCTAAAAAAATTGGCCTATAGATAACGTGTCGTCAACTCGATCGACTTCAAATCCACCACAAGTTTAAAACGACTCTTCATCGTTCGAACTTCAACACGCTGGCATTTTCGGCAGATCCTTGTTTTTTGTATTGCCTTGAATACGTTGAACAGCCGTTGCATCTTTTACGACCTTGGAACCCACTGATGAATTACCATTACTTGAAATACGTTCATGTAATCCGCCCAATCGGACTTGCCGGTGTTTTGTGTCTTTTGACTTTTCCGTCGATTATGTCGGCCAACGAAGGAATCGAGATTCGGCCGAATGCGGATGGTGAATTCGAATACCAGGAAGATTTTCAGACACCTAAGTTTTTGATGGATGGATTCGTCAACCAATATCGGCCAGAAATCTGGCAGCCAGGAAGCATTCGAAACCAAGGGCCAAGCGGTTGGTCACTGGTATACCATTTTTTTGGCGATCGCGTGATTGAGAACGTGAACATCCTCATTGAACAGTCGGCCAATGGAAGAAACTTGGGGGGCCGAAACCAAATCTACGTATCAGCCAATGGATTGGATTGGCAATATGCGACCGACAGTGGAACCATCAAGCCAGGACCTAACATGTGGCAAAATGGAACACTAAGGGTAAACAACGACAAACTGGGAGCGATCCTGGGTGGCAAGCACCTCTGGTTACGTTTGGACCTTCAAAATATAAGTGGCTTACCAACGAACACTTCTAACAGCATCTCCGATTTACAAGTCGACTTGAAGTTGGGGGACGCCACAGCAGCGGCCAATAATCCTCAGGAGGCACTCGTTGAGAAATGGGGCTCGTTGCGGGAATCGTCAGGATGGCGCAGTCTTTCGCTCGATGCCACTGCCCCTTTGAGACAGCGACCTCCTTATTATCTCGAGGACGTCGACGGTTGGCTGCGTGAGCCGGGTGAATTGGCATATTTCGTAGCTGACACCGACGATGGACTGTTGGTCCAGCGAGCCGAGGGAAATCGTCAACGCCTGCCTCTCTCCCTCGTGATGTTCGTGCAAAGCCAAAATACGGACCAGGCAATGATGGCACGCATTACCACTACTGCAGATCGCAATTCCTCGCGGCGGATGAATGTCTTGTGGAACAGCAAATCTGTCGGCAATTTTGACACGGCCAGTTATTTCGAAACAAATCGGACTTTTCTCGTTTCACTCCCACCCAGTGGTAAAGAGCACAACGAATTGCGCATCCAGGGCAACGATAAACGGCCTGTACGTGTTCGACAAATCATCGTGGCTGCAGATACCACGGCGGACGCAAAATGGACCCGTCGGCCCAAACTGACTGATGGTGGTTCGTTACGTGTAACCAGCGCTTATTACATGCCGGATCCGGCCCCCCCCAAGGACTCGCAGGCGGTAGAAGGACGAAACAAAAAGGAGGACGTGGGACTGACGCTAGAAGGATTGCAACAGATGTACAAGGAACACGAAGACTTCGGAGCCATCCGAGTCGCATTACAAAACACTAGTGATATTCCTGTAAGGATCAGTGACCGAATAGAACTGAATGGAAAGCCACTTGAAGATCATTACGTTGACTTCAAAACCAGTCACTGGGATGCGCGAGGCATCGTCTGGTATCGCATTCGACCGCAGCTAATTCCAGCTGGCGGCTGCTCCCAGGTATACATACGTTTTCGGCGGCGTCCTGTGGGGAAAATCGCTGCCGTCACGATTCATGCTGAAAACAGCGTGCCAGTGCATGTCGACGTGCCGTATGTTGATGCTGGCATGTTGGTCGATTACGTCACGGTCGGCAGGGACAGAGACAGGCTTTATGTCTACGCACGCCACAGCGGCAAAGTTCCTGTCAAGAGAGTCACTGGCTTGACGTTGGATGGCGTACCACTCGACCAGACAAAGATTTACGGGAATACTTTTCCAGGTAACGTGGCACTACTGACAGCAAAGCTAAATCACTCACTGAATCGAGGTGATTATCACGTCATTGGAGTCACAACAGACAGGGGCGATACGATCGCTGCACAATTTCGCGTGCTTCCAATGTATTACCCACGTAGTTCCATTCATGTTCCTTCCGAATCCTGTAAAACACTTCACATGAACCTGGGAATGTGGCATGAACGATCAGCCAAAGAATGTGAGCAATACAATATCGGTACCACTTCCTACACACCATTTTCATCAAACCAACACGTCCACTTTGTGTTGGGTCCTGATGAACCCGACGCGAAAGACAATCGTGGTGGCGGTACGCATGCAAACGGACTGGGCTGGCATGCCCGGGGTTTGGCCCGAAGCGGTTGGCAACAACTGATTGAACGGTTTGCACCCCAGGCGGCGTCGTGGATCATCATGAACGGTACGGTGCGACCTCTCAATTGGGCAGTCTATGGACAGTTGGCAGACATCGCCTGTTACGATCCGTACCCCGTGACCTATTTTGCTGCCGACCATGCATACGTACGTGAGAGCCTGGCTCAGGCGCGTCGCTGTGGCACTCCCAATCGCATGCACGGTTGCATGGAAGCCTTTGGCTGGAAAGCCGCTCCCGGCGTCCCTCAAGGTGCCCGTGGCCCCATACCAGCAGAATACCGTCAGAACATTGTGCAAGCGATCGGTACTGGAATGAAAGGACTGACCAGTTGGGTACACTCTGGAACGGCAGGAGGATGGCAGGAAAAGAAATCTTTCCGCGAAGAAATCGGACGTGTGAACCACCTTATCGAACATATTGAGGAAGATCTGCTACTGGCAACCCCTATCGATCTGGCGTCGAGCGATGCGGGTGAAGTTATGACAGGCGTAACGTCCAGTGACGGCACAAAGAATGAAGTCTGGCCAAAACAACGAGTGTGGACCGGCACGTTGTTGTCCGGACCCAATACGATTGTCGTTACAGCGGTCAATCACATTCAAGCCGAAAAGCCCGATCCTCCGCAGATCGCTGTGGCAAAAAACGTGACGATCAGTGTCAAACTGCCACCATTTCTCGAAAACGTGACAGGTTCCGAAGTAACGGAGAATGGCGAAGTACCTTTCGATTGTCACGTCGAAAACGGAAGGGCCCTGCTGTATCTGCCAACGATTGAATCTGGCCGGATTTTTCTGTTACGGCGCACGCCCTAAACGTGCTCGTGACACAATTCTTGTTCGGTCTCCTCGTCCACGCTTTTTAGCCACTCCCTGCCCGATCGCATTGTCGCCAACCCAGTGCTCATTCATCCACTCCGATTCCAGAGAATATCTCGGGGCGACCGCTCAACGGATCCGATCAGTTTGATTGCCAAGACGACCGTGAATCATGCTCATATCAAACAAAACCAGATCGCTCATTTCATAATTAGCCGTCAAGCAGCGTCCACCCAGTTCATGGCGCAGCGGTACCCAATGTTCGCAAAGCGTATCGCTCCAGCGCTTCATGAGAATTCACGCCGCCTCTACCGTTCCCCGGTAATTCACATTATAGTATGCTGTTAAATCGATGTTTAACGACTGCTGCCGGAGTGCCAGGAGAACCTCCATGGACCAGAAAATTCTGAAAAACACGGGATATTCGATCAGTGCTATTGGTTTAGGATGTGTGACATTCGGCCGCGAAATCGACGAAGAAACGTCTCGCGTCATCTTAGACTATGCCCTTGAAAAAGGAATTACGTTTTTCGATACGTCGGAAGCCTACGGAGGTGGCCAGACCCGCCATGGTCGTACGGAAATGTTCGGTGTTGAAGATGTACGAGAAATATCGGATGAGATGAGTTCCTCTGAACGCATCCTTGGAGATTGGATGCAAGACAGAGGGTGCCGAGACGAAATTACAATCTGTACGAAAGTCGCCTCAGGCGGCAGCCCAGAAAACATTAAAAAAGCTCTCACAGAAAGTTTAGAACGGCTTAAAACCGACCACGTCGAGATTTACAAGATTCACACACCAGATACGACCGTTCCTATCTCCGAGACCCTGTCGGGACTTACGGACGAAGTGAATGCTGGAAGAGTCAGCGTGATCGGTGGAAGCAATTATTCGGCCGAACAGCTGCAGGAGGCACTTGCTGCTAGTAACGCAGCCCAGTATGCTCGCTTCGATATCGTGCAACCGCCCTACAACCTGGTCGCACCGGAAGCAGACAAAGACATTTTTCCACTATGTCTGCAGGAAGGCGTTGCCGTCACTCCTTACAGCCCCCTGGCAGCCGGATTTCTAACAGGAAAATACACGCCGGACCGGACGACCATACCGGAAGGCACCCGTTTCCACACGTCCCCCGCCCACGCAGACGTTTATTTCAGCGAACGCAATTTCAGCGTTGTCGCACGACTGAAGGAAAAGTCCGAAGAGATCGGCATTCCAATGGTCAGACTCGCCATGGCATGGACCATGACACATCCTGCCGTCACATCAACATTAATTGGTGCCCGAAACATACGTCACATTGACAACGCCATCCAAGCCTATGAACAAGGCCTTGATTCCGAACTACGAACCGAGATGTCCGCCTGGGACTAATGAACCAACCGACAGCAAAAGCAATCCCAGGCTGACGATTTGGCTATCGTGGCAATCCACTCTAACTGAAAAAGAGTACCCAGCAACACAAATAACCGCCAGGCCTTTGTAAACGACACGGTAACGTTTCGAATAACGGCACGTGGCCTACAACGTTTTTTATTTTTATCCACTTAAGAACAACAGACATTACCACGTACCCACCCGGTTTTAAAGATTGCTATCCAAAACACGGGACAACGGAACCAGCTACACTTTCTTGCGACACATCACTCATGCGAAATACAATCTCCCTTTCATTTATCTTGTTATGGTTCTGCACATACCCTTCCGATGCTGCCAGCACAACTGCTATTCAATCACAAACATTAACACCAGTCCTCATCCACAAAACCATCAACCCTATTCTGCGTCTTGAGATCGACAGTGAGGAATCCCAAACCCAATTCAAACAGATCAAGGTTTCCTTTGCTGGCTGCGATGATCTGTCGGACATTCAAACCGCTGCGCTGTACTTCACCGGAAACAGTGATCAGTTCGACAACACCAAGGTGATGGACCAAACAAATACCATCAGCCACAGCATCACGTTTTCGGCTGAAATGCCGTTACACAAGGGCACCAACTATTTTTGGGTCACGGTAAACCTCTCCCCGACTGCCAATCTCTTACATTATATCGATGCCTCGGTAGCAATGATTCAAACCACCACGGGCGATGTAAACGTCACAGATATTACTCCCCAGGTACGCCAACGAATTGGCATCGCACTACGACAGCATATGGATGACGATGTTCACACCTATCGCATTCCAGCTTTAACAACCACGAAAAAGGGAACCTTGCTCGCCGTGTATGATATGCGACGTCGCCACGGCCGTGATTTACAGGAGGACATTGATATCGGCCTAAGCCGTAGTTCCGACGGGGGTCAAACCTGGGAACCCGTCAAGGTGATCATGGACATGGGTGAATATAATGGGCTGCCACAGGAACAAAACGGAGTCAGTGACCCTGGAATCGTTGTGGACCAGAAAAGCGGATACATCTTCTGTGCCGCCGTTTGGATGTGGGGTAAACCTGGAAAACATCAGTGGTCGGAAGATGGCTCTGAACCTGGATTCGAAATTGGCAAGTCAGCACAATTCATGATGGTCGAATCGCGCAACGACGGTAAGAACTGGAGTAAACCAAAAAATCTTACTCGCAAACTAAAACAAGAAGAATGGTGGCTGTACGCCCCTTCACCGCAGGCAGGCATTACCCTACAAGATGGCACCGTCGTCCTGCCCAGTCAAGGAAGAGACAAAAACGGCGATCCGTTTTCAACCATCATGTATACGCGTGACCGCGGACGTAGTTGGACCGTCGGCAATCCAGCCCTTGTCGGCACCAGCGAATGCCAGGGGGTTCAGTTGGCGGATGGATCCATCATGCTCAACATGCGTACAGAACGGCCCACTTTGTTCCGTAGTGTTGTGACCAGCCGAGACCTGGGTAAGACATGGACCGTTCACCCTACTCACCAAAAGACTCTCATTGAACCATCCTGTAATGGTAGCCTCCTTCGTTTCGATTACCGTGATGGAAACAACAACAAGAGTGTTTTGGTATTCGCAAATCCACACTCACAGACATCGCGCAGCATGCACACCCTAAAGATCAGTTTTGACGAAGGAAAGACCTGGCCAAAAGAAAACCACTACCTGATGGATGCAGGCCGTGGTTTCGGATATCCATCGCTCACTCAAATCGATGGTGAACACCTGGGGATTCTTTACGAAGGCAGTGGCTCTCACCTCCAATTTCAAAAGTTCACCCTCCAGGAACTTATTGACCGATGACCGCATGACAAGGATCATCCAAAACATCTCTGACGTTGCGGAGAGCATATCGCCTGAATCTTTCAGCCACTAGTGGCGGGAACCGTTCATTGCTTTCCATGTCCAGCGGTTAAACACACTCGATCACGTCCCCTGCGTTTGTCCGTCTTCAAAATGTTCCACGACTCCGTCCCCCACAAAATCAGGACAAATATTTTGCAATGCACAAGGAATGGGACTCACGAGAGAAAATGGACACCTGCGAGGAGAACTGCACTCGTCAATCAGGGCAGCGCCCGTCTGCCATAATTCCCATCTGATCCGCGACGCGATCGAACCAGTACCCACGCGCCACAAAATACCCAGCTGGGTCAGGTCGCACATTGAATCACGCCGGTTCAAAGAACAGGAGAAAAGCCCGTCACGGCCATCGCTCAATCCACAAACGTCAACCCATTCGGGAACTGCAGCCCGTGTTTTCCGTCTCCACCCAAATCCATCTATTTGCCGGACTAGCATTCACGGTCAGCGGATATGCGGGCATTATAAACCGGACTTTCCCGTTTAATGCAATTCGAGAGTTAATCTGTGACATCTGGCGAATCTATAGGTACGCAAGCACTCAAAACAGTTATAGAGTGCGGTCGAACCACGTCGATAATTAATCATGCCTTAAGAACGCGTCCTGGACGAATTACAAGGATGTAATTCAGGCCCAAAGCGGACAAAAAGAGTCCAGGAATATATCAGATTTAAGGGGGTTAAGAAATCATGAATAGTGCAACTCTTATCGAAATCACGAAACATTGGGTACGAGCGTTAACTGAAATTGGCGTGTTGCTAGTCGCTTTAAGCATAGTCGCTGCCATTTTGTTTGGCGATGCTGTACCATTTCTCGCCGGATCGTCGGGCGTCGTGTCCCGAATTACGACCTTGATCTCTGAGCTTGGAAACGAAGGAATTGTCGGCTTGGTCGCCTTAGGTGTCATCGTTTACATTTTCAACAAGAAAAACGACATCTAGCAAACTATTCTCGCAATAACCTCGAAACACACAACGGCCACCCTGTATTCACGGGTGACCGTTTTTTTATGTCTGTTTTACCGAGCTCGTTTATTGCTTTTCATTATCCGTGTAAGATTATACGGGAGATTTAACGCACCCGATCCTGCGAGCCTTTCCGTGATTCTTCTTAACTCACGATGCCCTATCATTCGCCGAATGGCTCGCATGGGTTGTATTTCATGAACGGCACCTTGGTACAGAAATAAATTGTCGATATATACACGGTTATTATGCTAAGTAAACACAGACAATTCATTTTTACCCTAGTTTACAAAATTCATTGTTGACGAAGGCAATAAGTCGTTTTCCCCCTGCTCCAAACCATTATTTAAAGACGTTTGAAATTGTTGTCCGTTATTATATAGCGATTTGAATGCCCTAAAGGCCCCACACGGCCTGACATACGCAACTCCATACGCCTCCTCAACACTTCTTTCCTGGACCGCCTACTCAGCGACATGGTACTACCGAAATACCAGATAAGCCTGATAGCTTGCTTTTTTGGCTAAAATATGACTCGGCCGGTGTGTTTATCATGCGTCATTGTTTTTCGCACCCTATAGAACGAACCATGAAAGCGACTTGGTCCCTTGGGTAAAGGGGAGGCCAACAGAACGCGTTCTTTTTGATTGTTCCTTGCGGAAGATGATTGACTCTAAATCAAGCTTCTCTGTTCGCAGCATCTCAGCACACCAACTAAATATCAAAGCCAGAACGCAACACCATTAAGCTGGCCGACCCGGGTCAATGTCTGCCAGGGCTCGCCTTGGCGCACAATAAAACACGATAGTTGGCGATTATGGAACGATACCACCAGCTCTTTGGTAGAAACCCGCTCCTGGCGACCGCAGACAGCCCTCCTCTCCAAGTAGCCTGTCCGTTTAGAGGGCCCGGATAAGATATTATCTACAGAAGACTTTACTGCGTTTTTTCCTATGCCTCGCACAGAACGCGCGTATTCAATATCCCCACACGTGATACAC
>CAYMUR010000042.1:12357-31596 GCA_964393615.1 uncultured Pirellulaceae bacterium | reverse complement strand
TTAGAATGTTCAAGTGCTATCCATTAATCCACGCAGGTAACCATAGGCAAATAAACGTCCCTGCATCGTGTAACCAGGTTCACCCTGCTCCTCACCGAACAACTGCGGTACGTGGTCTGGACGAATTGGTCCGTCAAATCCTACCGCACGGTAAGCACGCATGGCTGCCGCCATATCGGTTGGACCATTGTCATGGAATGTTTCTGTGAAATCTTCTGCCGTACCTCGCACGTCACGGAAATGGACATAATGAATTTTTGTACCGAATCGGCGAATGGTTGCTGGAATATCAACCCCCATTTCAGCAAACGTCCCCTGGCAAAAACAGAGGCCGTTATTAGGACTTGGCCGCAACTCCAACAGCCGCTCAAAGCCCTCCACATTATTCATGATTCTTGCCTTACCCATGAAGCTAGAAAGAGGAGGGTCGTCGGGGTGCATCGCCAGCAGCACGCCAGCCCGTTCTGCAACCGGCACGATTTCGTGCAACAACTTTTCTAAACGAGACCACAGTTGTTCAGCGGTAACTTTTTCTTCGGCAGGAACGTCCATCGTTCCCGCACCATCGTGCCCTAGCAAGACAGCCTGTTCGATATCGGCCAGGTTGAATGCTGTGACTCGTGCACCGCCACGCTCCAGCACATCCAATTTCGTACGCACCCAGTCAGTTCCAGCCATGAAGTTGTAACAGAGAACAGGAATTCCGATACGGCCCATATGCTCGATTAGCATTTTGAGTTCTTCCAATTCCGTACCGTCATCGCGACCAATCTTGATATTTTCGAGTGGCAAATACCCCTCGATCACGGACAACCGCATCCCGAACTCAGCAATCCGGTCCTGCGAAAAGCGCAAGGTATCTAGCGAAGGCCCATGGTAACGATCTACGACATCTGTCACTCCACATTGTGAGGCAAGCGTCAGATTTTCATCTGACATCGGCGTAAGAACAGTTGCAAGTCGCACAACAACACTCCATACGGTGAAAGTCTCATTCAAGCCAGCATGCACCGAGCAGAAAACCACTCAAGGCACTTTTATTTAAAATCAATACCAACCAACACATCCATTGGTTAATGGCATTTTCGTTTAATGGCATTTTCGTTTAATGGCATTTCCTTGAAGCTCGCCACCCTGCCAGAGCATGTATTATCATTCAGTGCCACACCATTGACCAGGGGCTCACGGCCCCCACCACATTTCACATCTTCTCCGATAGATCCCGTTCGTTTCTAACGGTTGCACTCCATTCTCAAAAGACTTTTTTAACCAAATCATTTTCCGAAAAGAGATATTTTGCATCTCAAACGAATTACAATCCACCTCTCACCATGCTCACCTCACAAACCGCACTTTGTGTTACGGATGTCGACAACGTTTTAGGAAACACGCTAAAACACCCACTCCCTTTAAGGCATTACAGACAAGGCTGTACGTTTACAACCCTACACAGCCCAACCTACCTGGAGCGAGAAGAAAAGTCACTGACAAGTGACGCAAGACTGCTTATCCATTACGCCAAACAACTAGCCGAAGTATCCGACTTGGTTGTCAATGACTAGACAACATCACATTTTATTTTTATCTTCTTTTGTATTCCTCGGACAGACTAGATATCCCAAACGCCTCTCATCTCCCCGTCTTCCCGTTCGTTTCATACAGGTACTGGCGTGCTGAGTAACAAATTGAACGCTATTCTGCCAGTCGTTGATCCGCTGCGAGATGCATTGCAGACATGGCAGCCCATTCAAATTGAACTGCGAGTACGTTAGCATTTTCTTCGAGTACCAAATCCCGTTGTTGGCGGCAAAGGAGAAGCGATGACAAATAAAGATCGGTTGAGTGGATCGAATAGCATCATTAACCTGCTGCCACTGTGGTTTGGATTTTCAAAAGATGTGGGACGTCTGGCATACGTCGCAACCGGTATCAGTTTAATGGGATTTAAGTACAGCGTCGAAGCTGGTGTTATCTATTTTTTCACAGAACGTTTTTTTTCACCGCTTGATTTTCTGAATCCGTCATTGGCCATGCGGCAGCATTTCTTAATGCCACCCGCCCCGGAATGGTTAGCTCCGATCTTGCTGGTCTGGTCACTACCGTTTGTCTGGGTCATGGTGTCGATGAGCGTGCGTCGCTCAACCGATGCTGGGTGCGGCCCCTGGCCCGGGTTGTTAGTACTGGTACCAGGGTTCAACTATTTCCTGATGATTCTGCTCAGTATAAGCCCACGGCGGGCCACCGCCTCTTGGTCTGCTGAAAAACCACAACCCATCATGCTTTTCAGCATTCGCAGCGCACTATTAGGCATTTTTTTTAGTATGCTCATCACGCTATTCATGGTGCTGATTAGCGTTTATGCATTTGCCGAATATGGAGTTGTACTTTTTCTAGGAACCCCCATTTTGGTCGGTACAGTTAGTGCCTTTTTATACAATCGTCCTCATCCCCGCACATTACTCGGCAGTTTATTCGTTACCCAATTGTCAATCCTGTTTTGTGGGGTCGGCCTCTTGTTATTTGCCATCGAAGGAATTATCTGTTTATTCATGCTGTACCCCGTCGCGGGTGCCATGGGAATTTTGGGGGGATTGATTGGGTACACCATCGCGGTAATGACCCCCACTCGTTCTACCACCATGCTGCTACCTGTCATGTTGCTGCCCATCGCCGCAGGAGCTGAAAGTACTTATCGGCCGACCACCGAATACGAGGTACAGTCAATGGTTGAAATCGACGCTCCCCCCGAGAAAGTCTGGCCGCATGTCGTGGGGTTTTCAGAACTGCCACCACCACCAGACTGGTATTTTCAACTAGGGATTGCCTACCCCCAACGTGCCACGATTGCTGGCAGTGGTGTGGGCGCGATACGGCATTGCGAATTTTCTACCGGCGCATTTGTTGAGCCGATTACGGTCTGGGACGAACCGCGACGGCTGTCGTTTGACGTCCAATCACAACCCCCGCCAATGCATGAACTGAGCCCTTACCAACACGTTCATCCACCTCATTTAGATGGATATTTACGATGTCAACGGGGAGAATTCCGTTTGACAGCACTACCGCTAGGACGAACGCGATTAGAGGGAAGTACCTGGTATGAATTTGAAATGTACCCTCAAGACTATTGGACACTTTGGTCGGACCTTTGCATTCGTCGTATTCATCGACGTGTATTGACTCACATTAAGGCACTGTCAGAGGCAGAGTAACAAACTCGTACAGGACCATTTTCAGCGGACAGGAAAACTCTCTTTTGTTACTCAAGGTCTAACGACCCACTAGTCTGACTCGCTTTTCAAAGATTTCAACTCGGCCAGCAATGTGAGGTTGATCTTGCTCTTTACCGTGCGACGATCCAAACCGAGTCGTCTCGCAGTGGCCTCATAACTCTTCAGTTTTGCATAGACGCATGTGCAGTAATGACTTAATAGTTCCTCCGCCGTAAAATTGCCACCGCTGATTCCCGTGGCCAGACGCTCCTGCGGATTCTTCGCCTTTTGAACTGTCATTGCCGGCCTGTAATCACGTCGGATCATAATATTGCGCACACATTGTTCCAATTCGCGAATATTGCCGTCCCAGGCATAGTCACGACCCAGGTTTTTCTCGATCCATTCAACCACTTCGTCCGCCAAAACCTCTGCTTCGTCATCGATCTCACGGCGAGCAATAAACAGTACCAAATTTCTTAGATTGCCGTATTCATCGCTGAGCTGGTCTCGAAGACTCGGTGTAGTGATCATTTCCGCACAGAGCCGATAATAAAAATCTTCCCGAAAACGACCAGCGCGCATTTCACTGACCAAGTCACGGTTCGTCGCCACAATCAGCTTACCCTGGAAATGCCGGTCCTCGCTCTCACCGATCCGTTGAAATGTACGATTCTGTAAGACGCGAAGCAATTTTACCTGAATGGCAGCCTCTAACTCCCCGATCTCGTCCAAAAACATCGTTCCCAACGGACGACATTTCTCAAGCCAACCAGCACGGTCCTCCATCGCCCCCGTATAGGCCCCACGGCGGTGGCCAAACAAGTCCGATTCGATGAGCAGCGGTGACAAAGCAGAAAGATTCAAAGTATGAAATGAACCAATGAAATCATCAGCAAAGGTTTGCGTTTTGGCATCAAAAGGAATATACCGCGACATGCCCACCGCTCGAGCAACCAACTCTTTTCCCGTACCAGACGGCCCTGTGAGCAACGTGGTGATTTCCCCCATCCGTCGATACAAGGTACGCCGGTAGCGTCGCATATCATGTGTAAAAATCGACTGCCACACGGCAGCTCTCAGTTGCGCCGCAGGCATCGAACCACCTACCAGAAACTGAAAGACATGATAGAACGCTCGCCGAATCTGAACAAAACAGGCTAGTAGATGGTCCGGCTCCATCAGAGAGCTTAATTCGCGCCCGGACAACTCAAAGTATTCATTGAAATCCTTCAAAAACGACTTCCACCAGTCGACTTTACGAGAGTACAAGCCCATCGGTTCCTGCAAGGCAGGTTCGAAGGTAGCGGTAAGTTCCAGCGAATAAGAATAATAGAGAACGTAATAGCAAAGATCTTGGTAGAGCGTCAGTTCAGCCTGGTTCGCCTCGATATAGAAATTAACCTGTTTATTGTCTAACCCATCAACAAAGAAGATGTTTGTATCGCCAGGATTGCTATTCGTGATTTGGTTGAAGGAAAAACGAAGCCGTAAGCAATCCAACCATCTATTGCGTGACATGGATTGGGGAAACAATGTCCGTTTACGAGCTAGACGGTGAATACCAATCCTTCCTGGCCCAAACCATTCATTGACGGTTCACGTAAATGACAGCAGCTTTCGTACTGTTTTTGATCTCCTCTGGGTGCGTAGCTAGAAAGATCGGCCAACCGTGTTGTTCCGTCAAATCGCCAGGTTACAGGTCAAAATCGCGTCGCTGGACACTCCATTTGTGATATGATGGGGCCAGCCTGCAATATCCTGGAGAACAGTATCATGGACAATGCGAGTTGGAACGCCTTTTCACGACAACGCCTTTTCACGACAACGCCATGGTCACCCCAAACACGCATGTGCCCACAATTTCATAAAAACGCCCTTCTCTCACGACACAAGCGAACTCCAAAAGATTTCAACAACCCTTGCTTTTGACCGTTTTTGTCAGCGGACAACTATTTCGATGAGAGATCGCACCTCGAGCAATCAACGACGCCCACTGATTTCAAGTTTTAATCTCAATCACGAAAACGGGGACGGACTAGTCGTGTCGATATCCAAGGCCAACATCGGGTAATATTACAAGGATGGATCGCAAATTGAATCAATACGAGCCTACCACAATGCCCTCCCATCCAGTGATCGTTTTCTTGGTGGTTGCGATCGAAATGTTTTCTGCCTTGCTAATACAAGCCGATGACAGTCTCGTAGCGCACTACACCTTTGAAGAAGGCCCAGCACAAATCGTGCGTGACTGGAGTGGACAAGACAATCATGGGAAGATTGTCGATGATGTTCAGTTCGTCAAACTAGATGGTCGCGCCGGGTATGTACTTCAATTCAACAATGGAAAGGCTCTGGTAGATTGTGGCAACGCACCCAGTCTCGACTTGACCAAAGCGTTGACGCTGGCCCTGTGGTTTCAGCCCCAGTCACGTGTGGACCAAGGAGAAGGTGGAATCATCGGAAAGATGATGGGAAGCTACTGTCTTAGCTACTCTGGCAAGGTATGGTTCTACGCCCCCGGAAGCAGCAATTATGCAAGCTCCAAGCCACTCGATGACGGGTGGGTTCATCTTGCAGCGACGTATGACAGCAAGTCAATTCGACTCTACCTGAACGGTAAGCTACAGGACAGCGTGCCCTCGAAAGTGGCCCAGTTGCCGCTAGGTAAAAACTTCTATCTCCGGTTTCCCAATACGTACCTCACTGTCACTCCAGACTACAAATGCCGTATGGATAATGTTCGCGTTTATAACCGTCCACTTTCAGCAGACGAAATCTACGGTATCTACCAGCAAGAGGCCAAGGCAAATGGCCTGCACAATGTCTCACTGCTGGATCAACCGCAGATAAAACCACATCACTTCGCACAATCATCGACCGTCGTTGTGGAAGTCGATTTCGGTAGAATGGCAGCGCAGGCAGCTGGAACCATTCTCGAAATACAATTGCGCAATGCCACCGGCAAAGTAGTGGCCCACCACAAAACATCCGCCGCGTCGTTGCATGCGGATAAAGAGAGCCCAGCGGCTGCGGTCCGGCTGGAATTTCAGGATCATGTCAGACAAGGTGTCAGGTATTGGACCCAGCACCTGCAACAATTTCCACCGGGTGCATACTCAATTCGGGCCACACTGAAAACTGGTAACGGACAAATCATAGGTAAACCATCCATCGCTGCGATCGAATTGCCTCTTGCCAAGCCAGATTGGCTCAGCCGCTACGAGCAAACCAAAGAGATGAATAACCTCGTTGCCGAACTTTTAAATATTTCCGGCTCCCAGACGAAATCCACCAACCATTATGCATTCACCAATCCAAGAAATGGCTGGGTATTCATTTCCTCCATTGCCTCTATCCAGGGAAACGACAGGGTGTTTATCACGCTGGACCATGACTCCAAACCTGCCATTTCCCATCAAAAGGGACAAGCCGGCCCACGCGAAGCCATGCGTTATCTGCCTATCGGAAAACACACTCTCCGTGTCCATGGTGATGGCCAGACACGCCCAACGAAAATCGTTGTCCGCAGCATTCCCGAGATGATGGTTGCCGGCCTGGGCTATAACTGCGGAAGTAACTGGACCAATGTGCCTATTCTTCCCTGTTTTGGCCGCTACAACATGGAATACCTACGAGAGGCCGGCATCCTCGCCAACACCAACGTGCTGGTTGAAAGAAATCCTACCGGCGAAAATGAAGCATCTGTCAAAGCATGGCGAGCGGAAGGGAAACGGCTTTTCGTTCGCTACGGTATGTCGCCGCTCTGGCAGCAAACTTTGGATACAGATATCGTTTTCAAAGCATGGACTGAATCGCGAGGACTGAATCGCGATGGCTACGACGGTATTATCGTCGATGAATTCTCAGGCGTGGGCCATGGCGGTGTTGGAAACTACGTTTTTTATACTGCCGCCTCCCAACGAATTGCCGAAGATCCCCGATTCTCTGACAAGGCCATCTATCCTTATTGCATGCCCATGTACGCCGGCAATACGGCAATGGAGTTCTTGAAATCCATCATCCACTCCGGTTTCAAGTGGGCAGAGGAAAAATACATGGTGGAGCAGCCCACTCTGGCAAAGGCCAAAGCCTACATGAACCTGCGTCTGCGTGAGAACATCCTGAATTATGAACCGACTTTTCCAGGTGCCGCGCGCCACATGATTACGACACTTGGGTTCATGTCCGCACCGCCTGAAACACTAAACGTGAGCCCGCATGTCAACTTTAAAGTGTACATGGATATGCAGATGAACCTACTGGCGAATGATCCGGTCTTTTTCGGACTCTATGGCATCCAGTGGTATCACAATGGTTATGTTGACGAAGAAGACCTGCGTTGGGCAGCCAGGCTTTTCCGACACTATGGGATCGAGGGTCACAGGCATCGCCTCACCGCAGATCCGTACATCCTTTCACATATCATTAATCCCGACTTCGAACAAGGAAACCTTGCCTGGACATTAGATCCTGCAGAAAAGCATAGTATCCGGGTTGACCATACCGTAGGGTATGGTATCCACCAAACCCGCATTCACAGCGGCAAACGGAATCCCGGTGATCATTTCCTGGTCACGCGACGAGTCGCCCACGAGCCCAATCGTTTCTCACAAGTTATTAAACATCTTACACCAGGCCGCACCTACTCCCTTAAAATGTTTACCGCCGACTATGAGGAACTCCAGGAAGGAAAATCCACCCAAAGTCCGCACCAAATCAACATCCACATTGCTGACGTCGATCTCCTGCCTGAACACGGTTTCCACCAACTATTCCCTAGCAGTCTGGCTGGCCACGTCTATGGGCCATTCACGCGTGACAACCCGCTTTATATCACCTATCATCGCGTCGTCTTTCGCCCACAGCATTCCGAGGCCCAATTGACATTTTCTGATTGGAAACACGACACCGATCCTGGTGGACCGATCGGACGACAACTGATGTACAATTTTATCGAAGTGCAGCCCTATTTTGACGGGTCGATCTCCAACCCCGGCACCAAGGGTCATTGAAATAATTTCCATACTGTCCGATCAAGAAATCTATTTTCAGTCAGATAACAATCTGATCAGCTGATAATATCAGATTTATTCAAACGGAAATCAACAAACTAGCCAATAGCGGTCTTGCCGCATTCGCCACTGCCAAGCCGACGATCCACAAAATTTCAAACTGCTAATTGCAGGAAATGAACCGAACTACAAGACTCGTAGCAACGGCCAACAATACGATTCCTGCCACGTAGCTTTTCTTACTTGACGACGTCCCCAGGGCCCTCTATCGTGCATCAGTGATGAATTTTTTTTAAAGCAAATAGACAATTAAAACCAGCAAACTAGTCTTCCATGTCCCGCACCGATCCTGATCCACTTTTTCGTGCTGGCGAAAATCCCGATCCGCCCAGCAATGTCCGGCATTTCGTGGTTTTTTCCTGTACTTTGATGGCAGTCCTGTTATATGTGGATCGGTACTGCGTCAGCATGGCAGAACCTTACATCAAACAAGACCTGAATCTATCCACCTTTCAAATCGGATTTTTTTTCAGTGCGTTCTTTCTGACCTATGCTTTGTGCCAAGTTCCCGCTGGTTGGCTGAGCGATCGGTTTGGCGCGCGGATTATGCTTGTTGTTTATGTTCTGACATGGTCTTTCTTCACCGCCATGATGGGGTTTTCCTATGGTTTCGTCATGTTGCTGATGATGCGGGCAGCCTACGGGATAGGACAAGCTGGTGCATATCCCACCAGCGCAAGCGTTGTGAGCAAATGGGTACCGTTTGCGAAGCGCGGAACCGCCAGTAGTTTTGTTGCTTTGGGGGGTAGACTGGGTGGTGCGATCGCACCATTACTGACTGCATTCCTCATTGTTCTCTGGGTTCCCGTGACGGACAACTCGTCCCGCTTTCAGATCCGCGATCTACTCGATGGCCCTGCACTTTGCAACAAGTTGTGTCCAACGAATCCAAGTGAAAGCAAGAATCCTACCAGAGACAATTCCTCCCAATCGTCCGGAGCAAGACAAGTTTGGGATCTACTATCTCCCGAAACACAGCGGCAGCTACAGACCATCGCGACAGCACTTCGACCAGTCGAACCAAAGATGCGTGCATTGAAAAATGAAGGTAAGTCGCTACAAAGTAAATGGCAGTTCTTTGCGGCCCGGGAAAAATTCCGTCGGGCAGAAACACTCAAGATTGAACTGACCCCCGAACAATCCAACCTGATCGTGAGTTCCTTGAATCTTGTACTGCAGAACAAGAACTTCTACCGAAAAGGGATTTTTCCTGGGCTCGACCTGGACAGCAGTGCCAGAAAATATCGCAAACGTGTTGCCAAGGGAGAAACGCTGACATCGGCCGAGAGTGAACGATTCCACCGGCTATTGCTCGAATCTATTTTTTCCGGTGCCGTGAAAGAAGTTTACGTCGCCGGCTGGCGACCTGTGATGATTTCCTATGGCCTGCTGGGGTTGGTTGTAGCAAGTCTCCTGGGATGCGTCCTGCGCAACCGCCCCGAACAGCACCCATTCTGTAACCAGGCGGAACGATCTCTTATTTCCACTGGACGACCTGCTGAAACTCCCAGCCCTTATGGAAAAGTAGGTAGCGTACCTTGGGCTCCGATGCTGAAAAATTGGAGCCTGTGGTGTGTGAACATCGAAAATTTTGGAGCGAATATTGGTTGGGCATTTCTCCTTACCTGGTTCCCACGATATTTGTTTGAAGTCCATCATGTTCCTATCGTAGAGCGGGGATTAATGACCAGTATCCCTTTGTTTGTCGGATGGCTGGGTATCCTTGGTGGCGGGAGGTTGACGGATTTTTTGGTAACGCGAGTTGGTTTGCGCTGGGGCCGAAGACTCCCACTGTGCGCCGCGAGGCTGTTTGCAGCGTTGGCATTTTTTTCCTGTACCTGGCTTGACTCCGCCTGGGCGGTCACTGCGGCGTTAGCATTCCTGGCTTTCTCGAACGATCTTGCCAGTGGACCCAAGTGGGCCTTTTATCAGGACATCGGAGGTTCTTATGTTGGCTCGGTTCACGGTTGGTGCAATATGTGGGGCAACCTGGGCGGAACCATTTCTCCCATCCTGCTCGCGTGGGTGTTCGAGAGTTGGGGTTGGAATGAAATGTTCTTTGTCGGCGCAGGAGCATTCTTTATAGCCAGCGTCATGTGCCTCGGCATCGATGCAACGAGTCCCGTCGCTCCGGCGGATGAAAAAGATTGAAATCCATTCATAGCAGTCCCCGAAAGTTTGGAGACAAATGAACCTGTCCAACCCTAAATCAGAAACAATTCACAATATTCCTTGCTTCCGAATCCGATGCAAGATAAAATCGCTACACTGTAAGGGCAGGGGACATCAAACGTTCCCCTGACCCTTTTTTACCGCCGTCCGGTCCTGTTACTTCTCGAGTAGTCAGTGTGAATCTTCTCGTCCGGTTCTTGGCAGCAGCCATTGGCTGCGCACTACACACAACATCAACACAGGCTGCGAACCGGGAATTGCCGGTGCGCCCCGCCGTCGTGAACGATATTCAGCGGTTGCCCCACAGTGAGAGCATGGTCGTATTTGGCGTTGAACCGGTCGACATCGGCCCCGGCCAACAGAAGGCCTTTCAAGACCTCTCCCAGGTGAAATGGGTGGTACCGGGCGACATCTTCATGAAGGATTATGCGTATTACAAAGAGACGCTTTACCTGGCGACCAATCCCAGGCCATACCAGGGAAGTGGTTATCTCTATCTCTTTCCGGACCGCTTTCCCGACGTCGAGAGAAAATATGCAGAAGTGCGCCTCGCCGCTACGCCGGACGAATATGCAACGGCAAGCTTTTGCATCTGGCCGAAAAAAGAATCCCAGGACACGACCGTAACCGTCCAGGACCTTCAACACGATGAAGGCGACCTGATTTCGGGCCATGCGGTAGACATGCGAATCGTCAAGTGGCTCTACTTGCCGATGAATGTTTCAGAAAAAGATCGAAAGATCGGCCAAACCGTATACCAACCAATACTGCTGGTACACGACGATGACCTGATCAATCCGGTACATCTCGACAAGGAAGGTTATGCACGCGGACAGAACCGGCTCAAACACGCGTTCCACGATGTGGTAGACAGCGATCGTATCCAACCGTTCGATCTTCATCCGCAGGAACTACGACAGCTTTGGCTTACGGTCCATATACCCGACAACGCAAAGGCCGGCAACTATCACTCTGAGATCAAAATCAGCGCAGGTGACGAGATAGTCTCGCTGCCACTCATGGTAACCGTGTTACCCTTCTCTCTTTCTCCATCACGCTGGATGTGTGGGCTTTACTATGCCGGTGGCTTCAAGGAAGCTGCAACGATCGCAAAAGACCAGCAGGCTGTACGACGGTCAGATCCAGCCGCCTACGATACATGGCGCAGTGGTCGCAACGAGTACGTCCACTCTTTCTACAAGTCAGACAAGCAGATCGAGTTAGAACTGCTGGACATGGCTGCGCATGGCGTGACCCAAGCAGCATTCTACGGTTCACCTGAACGAATCACCCGCCTGGTCAAGAAGACTAAATTTGGTGACCGTAAAACCTACTTCAGCGCAGTCCAGGCACAAGCCAGCAAACAGACGGTTACCGTTTTGCAAGAAGCGGGGTTTCACGATATCTATTTTTCAGGCAATGACGAACCGACCGAGTTACGTAGCTTACAGGCAAATTGTCGCAAGTTTGCACAGCTGGGAGCAAAATGTTTCTCAGCCTTGGGTGCCTCCGCCATGAAGCCTGGTAGATCCTTCAAAGTCCAGCCACTGGTCGGAGCACTCGATCATCCGAATTTCCGTACCCGCTACGTCATACGCGATGAACTTCCGAAATGGAAAGCGGCCCACAAGACAGCTACCGTCTACGGTAGCCCTTATCCTTGGCTGCACCGATTTCCATTAGCATTTCGAGTCGGCTACGGTCTGGGCATGTGGCGGTTCGGGTACGGAGGTTCTTTCGACTTTGCCTACCAATGGCACGGTCCACTCGTCTGGGACTTGTTCAACCTGCAGGCTGACTCAATCTACCAAATCGGTTACACACTACCGACCCTCGGAGAGCCAGTTCCCACGCTCATGTGGGAATGCTTTCGCCAGGGAAATTATGATCTCCGTTACCTGTCGACCCTCATGGACCGTATCGAATCGCGACGTGCTACGCATCCAGACGATGCCGCCGCAGAAGCAGCCCAACAGGTTGTCGATCAACTCAAAACGTCCACACAATTTATCCAAACGGGTAAACGGGATCTCCAGGACATACGCCTGGAATTGGTGCGACACATTCTGCTTTTATCAGACTAGCCACCTTCGACGGAGAGACACTCTCTACAGGTGGAATACAGCTTTTCCCTCAAGATGTGGGACTCAACGATGCACCGTTTGTAGTGTACGTTGTCAGTCACAGCACGTCTTTTTTCCTATTGTTTTTGCATGTAGTGATTTACGCACTAACTACCATCCTTGACAACTTTGTCTGGCTCGGCCAACGGCAAGGGCAAGACTGTCAGCCACAGCACATCCGTTTGATCGATGAGCCGATTTTCACCCCGATTATCAATCAACGCAAAGGCAGATCGCTCCCATCCCAATGACGGCCCATGGCTGGTGACGCGCACGCGAATTGGCACATTGGCAGGTGCGGCATCAGCATCTGCGGACAGCTCAAGCGCAACGTCTCCTCCGCTGCGCGGAACCTGCGTTGTCGTCCACTTTACGCCACCGGGCAGCCCCTCCAGAACAACACCCATAGTAGCCTCGACCCCTTCCACCGTCCTAATCGAAACCTTCATCGGTACGGTCTGGCCCGGTTCAACGCGATACGAATGGGCATCGGCGCGTACATCGAAGTTAAACAGTGATCTGCCACCGGAATGGCGTGCCACACCGTTCCCAGGCAGGGCAGGGAAGACCTCCAGGCGATAGACGTAATCTTCACCACCGCGTCCTCCCAAGTCACTGACTGCCAGCGTGAACAAACCATCTGTCGCTGGCGTCCACACCCATTGTGGCACTTCGGGTGGCGTCGTCTTTTCCACTACCAGTTCACCCTTTTCGTTCTCAATACGTAAGGAACCACTGAGCGACAGACCAAGGTTCGGTGTCGCAAACTGAAAAACTATTTTCTCATCTTTGGCCGCTTGAAAGACAAACCGATCAACGTCACCAGTACCCCCTATACGTCCGTTAAGGACGGCAGGAACGACCATCGACTGCGCCTGTTCGCGTTGGTCATTCGGCTCGGTATCCAGCAACTCTGGCACGTCACTGACGGCGACAGATAGCTGGTTCGCAACAACCGGTGGTCCGATCAACACTTCCTTCACACTGGGATCTATTTCGGTGACATTCAGCTCGTGCTGCAGAAGACGGCCGCTCGAACCTAAGTTCCAGCCGTGAAGCGTCACCATCGTCTTGAGACCGGGTTGCACGCCCAACGGAAACACGTACCAACCAAAAGCTTCACTGGTCACTGTGAGCCGATAAACCGCCGCGTCGCTGCCTACAAATTTAACGCGTTGTGAACCCGGGTTCCCCCGGGGTGGCCACTTAAAACCCATGACCTGAATCACGTAATTGCCCGATTCTTCAACCTGATAAGCTAACAAAGGATCAAGATTGCAATGGTCGTGATTGGTCGCCAACACTCGACCTTTTTCGTCACGCAACTGCAACAGGGAATCAACAGGTGAACCAATCGAATAAGCATGCAAACGAGCAACAAGCCACCTGCCCGCTTCCAAGTGAACCCCATACGAATCAACATCACCATCCCATTTCTGCCTTCCAACATCGTCAAAATAAGGAGGACGACGCAGTCTTCCGTTAACGGTAATGGGCATGCGTTCCAGAGGAGTTATCGTTTCTTTGGCCGCGTCAGAGTGCATCTCCATGATCTCGGGGTAGTGTCCCACAATAAACCTGCGAGGCACCGACACACCATTGGGCGTATACAGACGAATCAAGTGCGTGCCCAGCGGGGCAACGTCGCTAACCTGAACTTGGAACTCGCCGCAAGTCTCGCCAGGGGTAATCTTCAGTTCCTGACAATTCGTCCAAACACCGACTGGCCACGGTTCAAGTTTGGCAATGGTGCCATCCCCTATTGGCGGCTGGAAAATACAATCGGTGACAACAGTAACTGTCGTGCCACGCTGGGCACCGGCTGGATAAAGATAGTCGACGATCGGTGGCGACGCCGCACGAACAATCTGCCCGGTGGTCACACTTAACAGCGAAACAACTGATAGAATGAAGACAACAAGGGCCCCACGAAAGCCCCCACCGACAAACACTAACCGCCTTGAAAAACAGAACGCATTAAAAACAGAACCTACACCTACATCTTGAAGTCTTTCGTCATTCATACGCTGTGAGTCATTTCGATGTTCAAAACACTCCCTGGATGATCTGTCCGCCTTGTCCTTTTTTCGTGGCCCGAGCCCGGTTAGCACCTCCGACAATCGGTACTGGGCGGCCGTCAGGTGTGTGCAGTTCACTTCCCGGATCGATACCCATCTTGGCATAAACAGTCGCTGCAAAATCCTCGGGACAGTAAACATCTCGATCTGCGTGGGCCGCATGCTTGTCAGTGCCACCGATGACATGGCCTCGTGGCACGCCAGCACCAGCCATGAGGACTGACATCGCGTGCGGCCAGTGGTTACGTCCCCCGTTGGGGCCTGTAGACGTCAGCTTAGGACCACGGCCAAATTCACCCAACGCCAGAACAAGCGTCGTTTCCAACAAGCCACGTTGATCCAGATCGGTCAACAAAGCAGACAGCGACTGGTCCAACTCGGAAGCGGTGGCACTGCCAGCATTGCCTTGTCCAGGTACCAACGTACCCTTGAGAGTGGGAAAAATTTGTCCATGGTGGCCCCAGCCAGCGCTGTTACAAGTCACGACGGGAACACCCACCTCAATCAGTCGCCGGCAAAGAAGCAGCCGCTGGCCGAGTGAAGTACGGCCATACATTTCACGCACTTTGACCGGTTCCTGGCTGATATCAAATGCCCGTTGCGCCTGTGGAGAGGAAAGCGTTTCGCACGCTCGTTCGTAATGCGTATCAAAACTGACAGCCGGATCTTCGGCTAGTGTATCGTGACAACGTCGCATCTGATCAATGACTCCGCGCAACGCATGACGCGTTTGAGCCCGGCCCTCACTGACTTCCGGGGGTAGTACCATGTCCCGCACTTGAAAGTCGGACTTGTTAGGATCACCACTAATAACGAAAGGAGCACACCGTGGACCAAGGAAGTTCGAACCACTCGACCGATTCTGGTTAGGCAGCGACATGTACGCAGGTAGATCCGACCTACCTGAGCGGAAATGAGACACAACCGACCCGATCGAAGGATGAAAGGAAATCCGTGAACCACAAGATGTCGGAAATGGCGAAGCGGTACCTGTTTGCAGATAATGCGTACCGCCCCCGTGATTTGGATCGTCATGACAGATCGAACGAACGATCGTTACCTTGTCAGCCAATTGGGCCAGTTTGGGCAGAAAATTACTGTAGTAAATCCCGGGAACACTCGTGTTGATGGCCATGCCTTCACCACGAATTTCAAGAGGAGCATTGGGCTTGGGATCAAAGGTCTCCAGCTGGGTTGGTCCTCCGTCCAACCACAGCAGCAAGCAGCGCACCTCGTCCGGACTGACCTTTCCCGCCGCAGTTGCTGCTGCACTACGCAGGCGCATCAAATCCACCATTCCACAACCAAGGACTGTGCCCACACCAAGCTGGACAAAATTTCGCCGTCCGATCCCCTCGCAATTAAATTTCAGTTCGTTTGTGCTCATAGATTAGATCCTCGGGCCTCCGCTTCTCTAATGATTATACACAAATTCTGCCGAATTCAGTAGAGTCCATAAAATGTCTTCGGTAGCCGTTTTACGGTCCACATTACGGTTTTTCAAAATCTGTAGCACAGCGACCGTCTCTTCATCCGTGGGAGGACGACTGTATGCCGCCAGATAAAGTTCGCGAAGAATTTCTCGTACGGCAAGATCCTGTTGACCAATCAGACGGGCGGCAAGCCCGTTCGCATCACTAATCCGTGCGTGTAGTTCCGTCGAGTTCATCATGTGTAACGCCTGGACCATGTTCGACGACGTGTCACGGTCACAGGGACAGTCAACATTTACCGCTGGACGCCCGAAAGCGTCCAGAAAGACAGAGTGCAATTTATTGTTCCAGGCTTCCACCGCCCGTCCGCCAGTCGCCACGCCCGGCAACGCATCCCGTGTACCGGTAACATCGCAGACAGCATCGAGCATTACCTCGGCTGACAGGCGGCGACGGTAGGAGCGAGAAAAGTTCTGCGTGTCACCAATGTTATATTCGTTAAACTGAGAACTGAGCTGATAGACATTACTGCGCATAATCGTCCGCATCAGGTCATGCAAGTCATAGTGATGATCGATAAAATGCTGGGCCAATGCGTCTAGCAATGCCGCATTCGTCGGTGGGTTACTAGGCCGAAAGTCATCGACCGGATGCACGATTCCCCGACCAAAATACTCGGCCCATATCCGGTTGGTGATGGCCCGCGCAAAATAGGGATTCTGTGGATTCGTCATCCAGTCAGCCAAATGCTTGCGCGGATCCTGTTGTGCAGCGATCTGTATTGGAGGCCCATCCAAAGGTTTGGGATGCAGCACCTCACTGGTTAGCGGGTGCTTTACCTCACCTTCACCGAAATGTCCAATAAATGTGCCCCGCCGTCCTACCTTTCCAAAGTATGCAGCAAAGCTGTAGAAATCCTTTTGGCTCCACTGTTCATAAGGATGATGGTGACAACGTGCGCACTCCATGCGCACTCCCAAAAACATCCTACCGACCAATGTCGTCATGTCCGCCGGATCGGGGCGATCGCGAATAAGCACCGTCGCACCATCACTACGTGGTCCCGAAGCTGTGACCAGCTCCCTGACAAACCTGTCATAAGGCTTATTTTCACGGAGACTCTTACGAATCCACAGGTCAAGTAAATAAGTGAACTTGATGCCTTCGCGGTTGGGGTTGGGTCGAATCAGATCGCCCCACTTCAGCGCCCAGTAATCGGCATAACTTTCGTCTTCCAGCAGACGGTCAATGAGCTTATTTCGTTTGTCCGAATCAATATCGTTAATAAATTCGCGAGTTTCCTGTGGTGTCGGCAATCTTCCAATCGCATCCAGCGTGGCGCGACGAATAAAGTTTCCGTCCGTCGAACGATTCGATGGATACAAACCCAATTTCTTCCAACGGTTACGGACGTGCCGATCAATCAAATTGGCCTCCGGCAATGCCACGTATTTTT
Source organism: uncultured Pirellulaceae bacterium (assembly GCA_964393615.1). Lineage (GTDB taxonomy): Bacteria > Planctomycetota > Planctomycetia > Pirellulales > Pirellulaceae > CAYMUR01. Next base: position 14,047 of record CAYMUR010000042.1, on the reverse strand, counting down.
CGTCGGACAATTCGTACCCTGTCGGTACGATCATGCGCGAGAATTTCACCACATCCATGTACCGTACAAGCACAACTTGTTCACCGATCTGGTCGCCAATGGTCGTCATGCCATGCTCATCCACCGTGACAAACCGCTTGTTTCGTGACTCGAAACGAGCTAAATGAGTCACATCTCGTTCACTGCCGTCGCTGTAACGGGCCCGTACAAGAAGTTGCTGCTGGGCTCCATGGCTGTAAATCCGTTCCATGGGATGCACATCCACCCCTGACAACGTAGGCGGATTCGGGCGACTATAAGGCATTCCGGCCTGAATCCAATCGTGGAGTGTCTTATACAATGAGGAGTTGGTGTCAAAACGTAACCCACCTCCATGTTCAACGGCCATGGTCGGTTTTCTGAGAATCAAGCTTTCCGCGGGCTGCCCCGGAAAGACGCGCCGTCCACGCGCCTCCTGTACAATCTCTTGATAGTCGGACTGGGGATCGTAGGAAAAGACTGACAGCTTGAAACCGCGTTGTCCATCCGGTGTCGCATGGCACGTGGCGGCATTACAACCGGCACGATTGATCAACGGAAGGATGCTCTGTTCAAATGTGGGCGGTTGACGATCTTCTGCCAAACGACAGACAACTCGCGCCAACGTGGTGTGTCCAGCAACCCGGATGGTAATTTCCACTTCGCCATCTTCTTTGACGGCATGCACAATCCCGGCAGCATCTACTTCGACGCATTCAGGAGCACTCGAAACATACTCCGCCGCAAGGCTGAGATCGATTTCACGTCCATCCTTCGTCAGGCCTGTTACCAAAAGCCGGTGAAACGGATGGTCTGCATCCAACGCTATCTCTGCGGGGACCACGGTAAGTGAAGAGAGCGGAGAGACATCACCCCGCGCAGGTTCCACCGCCAACCAAACCAGACAAGTACAAAGCAATGCCCTACTCAAACCACACACTCGGCTGATTGCCGACGCAACCAACACCAATTGGTCTGAAATGGCCATACAGTCGTTCCCACTCCAATACACGAAGCTCAACTTAAGATGACATTAAACAAGCAGTACTGATCATACATATAGCCACCTATTTTATCAGCTGGAATATGTCGACGGCAAGAGTATTCTTTCTAATGAGACCGGACTCTTCACCGTTCATTACGGAGATTCAATGGGCACGTGATGTAAATAGGCTGGAACAGTATCGAGGCATTTTTCCGCTGACTTCGTCTTCCAGCATACCCTGATCGAGACGAACGTTCTGAACACCGAAAAATGTCCTCCAGTGCATACCAATCCCCCCAATCTAGAAGTATCGGCTACTCAGACGGGGATGTTGATGATGGAGCGAAAAACAAGGCCAGCAATGGTTTCACGCTTGCCGTCGCTCACTCTTCATTCACGAACAAACCGCCAAGTACGGGATTACCCCTTGTAATTTTTCCATCCCTGGCAAAAAAGACTCGCGGTCACCATCAGCCTACCAACCATGCGGCCTGTACTTTGAAAATAAAAAGCGAATTCCAGAATGTGCCTCGATAGAACTCCATGAGGGGCTGACCAAATAACCAGTGCTTTGATAAGATTCATGACTTCTCATGGAATACGTACCCGGCTGTTAACCGGTCAATCCAGACAAGATTGTTTACGTGACACCCAGCAATAAAAGTAACAGCTGAGACGAGCAGCCCC
>CAYMUR010000042.1:358-12347 GCA_964393615.1 uncultured Pirellulaceae bacterium | reverse complement strand
ATTGAATGTTGCTACAAACACTCCAGGCAACTCCCCCGATGATTTGGGGCACGTGGGTAACAACCTGACCTTCGATGGATATTTAAAATGGACAACGAACAAAAAAAGAAACGAAGAATCGCATTCGCCGACATTTATCCTTCTGGCCCCCATTACAGCCGAGGAGTGCGCGCAGGCAATATGCTGTTCATTTCCGGCTGTACGGCCAATGGATCCGAAGCCACGAACGGTACACCGATGGAGCAATTGCGTGTTGTGCTCAATCGCATTACCCGAATGGTGGCTGCGGAGGGTGGTGAACCAGCAGACATCGTCAAGCTGACGACATTTGTCAAAGACTTCAGTGATTGGTTTCCTTTCGAAGGCGAGCAGGTTAATATTTTTCATGATTTTTTTGAAGAAGACTATCCGACCAATACTATCGTTGGAGCGACTTTCCCCCTCGACAACATACACCTTGAAATCGATGCCATGGCGGTGATTCAATAACTGGCCGTCACGTCACCAACTCTCTTACCCGTTCTCACGCAACACGTGGAGTCAATGATATCCTGGCAACTGTTGTTTTACTGCTGTGCCTCGAACGTTCGAAGTGAACTGCAAAACCAATTCGCTGCTGAATCGTCGACGCCCAAAATATCAGACAATCGCTTGCCGTTGCGCTAGCCGTACTGAAATCGATGGAACGTCAAACTCCTAGCGATATTGCATGAACTTAAATCCATTTTGCAATTTCAAAACAGCTACACAATCACCGAACATTAAGTCCCTCAACACCTCACTACCTATTAATTCCATGAAATCATGGCCTATTCTGAGCATTTCGTCTCGCGAAAACAAAAACCATTCCCGCCATTTCACGACTCACTAACCATTGGAACACGCTGTCATGAGCAACATCTCAGAACCTGACTGGGACCCAAAAACATCAACGACACACCGTCAACAAACGTTGGCTGGCGCCGTGCTCATCCTCACCATGCTGACTGCCTATAACGGAGTGATCCCTGTCTTTGCGACCCGGATTTGTAACTATTTCTCCCTCTCGACGGAGCAATACGGGACACTGATTGGAATGAGTAGTCTCCTGCAAATACCGGCGCTGCTTTCGGCTGGGTTTTTGATCGCTCGTTTTGGCGTGCGCAGGACGGCAGAGTGCTCCATTATCGGAATCGGGACATGCTTTGTCGCCATTGGCCTGGGTGCCAACCTGACTTCGCTGAGATGCAGCATTCCTGCCCACGGATTTTTCGCAGCTCTTTCCAAAGTTGCGGTACCCGCATTCTTGATCACGCTTTATCCGATGCTCAAACGGCGCATGCTCTCAGTCCAGCTCGTTGTTTACTCCACCATGGGCATTGCAATTCCACTGTGGGCCAACCAGTTGTTGCAATGGTCCGCAGAAGGCGACGATCTCGTTTTTCCCCAGGTGTTTTTTAGGCCATTCCTGGCTGTTGGCTGCATCATCGTCGTCGGCGGAGTTCTATTGAGTCTCAGAAGCCAGCCGTTTTTGCAAATCCAACATCCAAAACAGGAGACTTTTCACGTTCGTGCACTGTTTCGATGGCTTTTAGAAGTCGATCACTGGCGCTCTGATAGGGGGGCCTCGCGCTCAATAGTCATCATCCTGCTCATGGCACTCCATGTTGTGGCGGACAGCACCATTTATCAGTATCTTCCAATGTTTATGGATCACCAATTCGGTGAAACCCGATTGGGGGCATGGGCTCTTTCAGGGCATGCGATCGCATATGTCACCACCCGCTCTCTGCTCTCCCTGCTGCCGGAGGGAGTTGCACAACGTAAGATTCTCATCCTGGCCGGCCCGATCGGTGGGTTACTAATCATGGCGATGTTGTGGCAAGGTCATGCTAACTTCGTTCCTCTGATCTACACACTGGCCAGCCTGGCTTTTGCCGCAGAATTCCCGGTACTTGTCAGTGAGATATCCTCACGATCGATGAAACACTTCGGAACGATCCTCGCCATCGGTCATCTTGTCAGCAGTCTTGCCATTTTCGTCTTATTAAAGGGTACAGGGAGACTGGTTGACGCAACCGGTGATTATCGGATACCCCTAAGTATCGCAGCCTGCGGCTTCATCGCCTTTGGCGTGATCGTCGCAACCACTGACCTCGGCAAGACCATAAGGCCGCAAAAGACAATGCAATCCTGATCGTACCACGCTGGACAGAGGTAGTGAACTGGCCACTCCATTGGCAATACGAGTTCGTTAAAATTTGACTCACAAGAACGGTACGGAGCCCACGTTCCCTTGCGCAAACGATCTTCGCTGTCTCGATGACGACAATACTTTACAAATCTATCGACCGCTGCAAGAACCATTTTTCCAAGCGGAATAGTCGCCTGCCAAACAACACCAAGCCCCTTCACAACAAAACAGAAGTCGGGCGATTTATGATTTGGACATTTTTCGACACCATTCCTCACTCCCCCCTAAGAACTGCAAGATCATTCTCGTAGCAGTAAGGCACAACCTTACCAAAACAAGCAACGCTGAATGGAGACACGGAAAAGAAATAGGATCCTCTGCTAAATAAAAACCAGCTCGTCACGAATGTCCACCATGTTGGCCGATCCCCTCTTCAGAAGTGGAGACGATTCAGCGACTTGTGCTTCCAGTACGCCAGATGACCAGCACTAGCATCAAGCCACTGGTTCACCAGAACAGCGTCCAGCACTGTCGGTCCTTTCTGAGAAAACCACCAAGCCGATCTTTTTACTTTCTAAAACAGAAAGTAACCACCTTTGTTAGACTAGTTCCCAAACCGACCCTGGTAGGTTATTTCGTTTCAGGCATTCTTGCTGTATCCTTCGCTCCACCTAGACGATCTCAAACTCCACAGATAAACTCCGGAACATCGCAAGTCTCGTACTCACCAATCCCCACACGTACTCTATCAGCAATGCCGTACGACCATGTGATTGAATCCCCAGCAAGACAAAGCCATACGAACCGTGTCTCTCTCCCGACACAATCAGTGAGCGTTGTCATGCGCAGAACCGGCAAACTGCAGACAAAAGAATCATAAGGATGCGATCGTGGAACAAATTTCACCAATCGATTGGACCATCTGTGGTAGCTACCTGTGCCTCGTGGTAGGCCTGGGGTTGTACTTTTCCAACAAACAGAAAAACAACGACGACTTCTTTCTTGGTGGCCGAAACATGCATTGGGTACCCGTCGGGCTATCGCTGTTTGCCACGACCTTCAGTTCCAACTCGTTCGTCGGCCTGCCTGCGGAAGGAGCTTTCGGCGACTATCACCAGTTATTGGCAATTTTACTTATCCCGTTTGTTATAATTCCGATCACTTGTATCTGGGTGATCCCCTTCTACAGGGGATTAGGATATACCAGCTTGTACGAATACCTCGAACGACGGTTCGCGCGCCCCGTGCGTTTGATCGCCAGTGTTATTTTCATGCTCTACTCAGCGGGTTGGATGGGCACAATGCTGCTGGCCGTTTCACGAATTCTCAACGTGGTATTAGATACCGAATCCATCGTACAGACCGTCCTCATCATCACGGTCACAGGCATGCTGGCCACCTTGTACACCGCCATCGGAGGTGTCAAGGCGGTAATCTGGACGGACACCATCCAGGCTTTTGCGCTCTTTGGCGGCATGGTATTTCTATTCTGGCTACTGCTGGACAAGATTGACGGTGGGTGGGACACGTTCGTGGCGGTCGGATCGCAGGCCAATAAATTTGAAATGTTCCGGACCGATGGTGGCTTTGCCGAGCGAAACATTTTTTCCGCGTGCGCGTACGGATTTTTTGTCTACATGGGTGGTCATTTAGCGTCCTATGGTACCTTTCAGCGATACGTGACAGTCAACTCCGTCAGGGCCGCTCGCCAAGCCTTAATGATCAAGGGAATTTTTGCGACTGTCTCCTGCACTCTCTTTTTCGTAGTGGGAACAGCGCTCTACGTCTATTACCAGCAATCGCACGTGGAAATCTATGAGCAATTGTCCGACGGGAAGACCAGAGATCAATTACTTCCGCATTTTGTGATTACTTTTGCCAGTGGTTATGGAATGACCGGACTTATTCTAGCAGGCCTGTTTGCAGCAGCCATGAGCAGTCTGGACAGCGGAATCAACAGCATGGCTGCATCACTGGTGACTGACTGGCTCGACGGTCGAGACGTTGGCATCTCTACGAACCGTCTGCTCACCATCTTATTCGGAATTTGTGTCACCGTAATCGCTTGCCTGCTCTCCCTGATTAATTCACCAGTCTTCGATATCCTTCTCTCCATCGCAGGCGCCACGCTCGGGCTCTTACTGGCAGTCTTTATAATGGGGATGCTGTTGCCACGAGTAAACACAATCGGGGCAGTATTAGGACTTGCTACGGGTCTACTTATATTTTCCCTGATACGCATCCTACTCCCACAACTCGAGCCCGGATCCCTGGACCGCTTAAGCATGCTGGCTGGACTTAGCAAGAACACTTGGTGGGATGGCCTGATCACCACCGTGCCTTCCGTTGTGGTCGGTCTATTGGTCAGTCTATTGACCTCACCACCACGCAATGACCAATTGCGGGGACTTGTTCTGGTCAGTCGCAAAGCACTTCGCTAACCAAAATACCGATCGTTCATCTCTTCTCCTGATCAATGCTCGACTGGAAAGTCTTCCGCCAAGGCCAAAAAACCTGGTACCCCCAATGAGGTCAACTCAGCATCGCTTCACGATCCGCTACACCAGGCAATCCCCAGCCTGGTTGGTACTCAAAACATTCCGTAGCGCTCATGCTACCGAAATGATCGTCAAGTATTTCAAGATGTTCCGTCGTCACCAGAGCTGGATGGGGTTGACCACAGGCACGACTGAGTTGCAATAATTCTTTTCGAAGTGTGACGACGTAGTTTGCTAATCGAGCCGCCTTGAAAGTGGGATCCAAACCTGACATGAGCCATTTGTTTTGTGTCGCCACACCCGTAGGACAATGGCCCGTGTGACACTTTAACGCCTGAATACAACCGACTGACAGCATCGCCTCCCGCCCGATGTTAATCATGTCACACCCCAAAGCCACCGCCAGCAAAGCCGTTTCTGGAAACCCTAGCTTGCCGGAACCTATGAAAGTCACTTTGTCGGTGAGTTCGGTTCTGGCAAACTCACGATAAACCTTGGAAAATGCCAGCTTGAACGGAAAGGCGACAAAATCGGAGAAGGCCAGGGGGGCCGCACCAGTGCCACCCTCACCACCATCCACAGTCACAAAATCCACACCTCGCTGCGTCGTTGCCATCATCTCGGTCAACTCTTTCCAGAATAACAATTCACCTACCGCTGACTTGATTCCGACTGGCAAACCGGTCTTTTCAGCCAAGCGCTCTACAAAATCAAGCATGCTGTCAACATCATTAAACTCACGATGTGACGAGGGACTAACACAATCTTGACCCAGCGGAATACCACGAATTTCAGAAATTTCTTTGGTGATCTTTGGTGCCGGTAACATTCCCCCCAAGCCAGGTTTAGCACCCTGACTTAGTTTGATTTCGATTGCGCGAACTTCGTTCGCCGCCACGACATCAAGAAACTGTTTCTCATCAAACCGACCATCGTTCGTACGGCAGCCAAAATAACCTGTTCCAATTTGCCAGATTAATTCACCACCGTGCTGGTGGTGTGACGCAATGCCTCCTTCTCCCGTGTTGTGCAGACAGTCGGCTAACCGGCAACCACGATTGATTGCTTCCACTGCACGAGCACTCAGCGATCCGTAACTCATAGCAGAAATATTGACCATCGAGGCAGGACGAAACGCATTGGCTCGGCCACGATGTTTACCCAAAATTTTGGCACATGGGGTTGAAAACTTGGGGTCAAAGTTTTCATCGCCTGGCACTGGAGCACTGATTGGAAATGCTGCATGTTTAACAATCAAATGGTTCGGTGATAGTTCGAGATCATTATCGGTTCCAAAACCGAAATAGTTATTTTCCTTTTTCGATGATGCGTAGATCCAACTCCGTTGGTCCCTGCTAAAAGGACGTTCTTCGTTATTATCAGTAACGATATACTGGCGCAGCTCGGGACCGATGGTTTCCAGCCAGTAACGAACATGTCCCAAGATTGGAAAATTATGGATGATTGCGTGTTTTTTCTGAATCACATCCGTGAGCGCCCAAAACACTAGCAACGAAAAGATTGCTCCCATCACCCAAGGCCATAACATTTCGTCACCCCTTCAAGATTTGGTTAGCAAATTGCAGGCTCACAGCCCACCTGACCAGGCCCAGCAATTTGTCTCGGGTTTTCTGTTGACCACGTTAGATTGCGTTTTGAGCCCCCCGCCTTCGTCATCACCCAAAAGAGCACGTCTATTGGTCATTGATTTCCGTACCATATTTATTCAAGATTCCTGATTCCGTAGCAACAGCGGATCACTCAAAAAAATATAAAATGCAGCAAAATTATCGTCCAAGCCGGCCACTACCGATGACTGATCGACCTCAGCGCCAGATCGCCACGATTTTAAAAAAAAACAGCCTCCCAACGGATCACACTTGGCAAGATATTCAACCACAGGATGTTTGAACCTGGTGCAAAGCCATGTTACCAGGCTTATCCCAGGGCCAAGCATGCGACACTCTTTGACTGGCAATCACGGCACGTTACGCTGGCATTGCCCTTAAATCCACCTCATTTCCCACGTTCTCTCGACTGGCCCTGCGCATACAAATAGCAGTGTCTGCCAGCGAAAACTAGTCTCAACGCGTTTGGTACAAATAGGGGTTTTATTTTTTCGAGGCAGGATTACAACGCTGCAACGAGAAAGCATAACGTAATACAACTCCTGTCTTACCGTAGCATCATTGTTGAAAATCTCGATTACTGATAATTTAAAACAGTTAAATTTGCTGGTTTCCAACTTGACGATGATCCGAGATGCTGGCCAGCACTCAAATATGTTTACACGTTTCATGGAACACGAAGGAAACGCATGTCCTCCTCAGCTGCCAAGATTGTTTACACCAATACTGACGAAGCACCCGCCCTGGCAACCCGTTCTCTACTACCAATCATCAAGGCTTTTACCAGTTCGTCGGGCATCGAGTTTGAAATAAAAGACATTTCCCTGGCAGGTCGCATCCTTGCTCATTTTCCGGAACATCTCACCCATGAACAACGGCAAGTCGACGCACTGGCCGAAATGGGCGAACTTGCCAAAAAGCCGGAAGCCAACATCATTAAGCTTCCCAATATTAGCGCTTCCATTCCTCAACTGACCGCGGCTATTGAAGAACTGCAGGAACAGGGGTACACCCTGCCAGACTTTCCAGAAGAGCCTGAGACCGACGCCGAACAGGAGATTCGCTCCCGTTACGCAAAAGTCCTGGGGAGTGCAGTCAACCCGGTGTTGCGAGAAGGCAACTCGGATCGGCGAGTCGCCGCGCCGGTGAAAGAATACGCCCAAAACAACCCTCACTCAATGGGAGCGTGGCACAGCAACTCAAAATCCCATGTAGCACATATGACAGAAGGAGATTTCTACGAAAGTGAACAATCCCATGTGATGGCAAATGCCGACAGTGTACGTATCGAACTAGTCAGTCCGGCAGGAGAAGTAACCGTACTGAAAAACAACCTGGCCCTGCAAGCCGGCGAAGTCATCGATTCCTCGGTCATGCGTTGTCGCGCACTACGTGAGTTTCTGGCGAAAGAAATGGAAGCTGCCAAGCAAAATAACGTATTGTTGTCGCTGCACCTGAAAGCAACCATGATGAAAGTCTCGGATCCGATTATTTTTGGTCATGCGGTTACCGTCTACTTCCAGGACGTTTTTAAAAAACACGCAGAGACCTTCGAACAAATCGGAGTCGACCCGAACAATGGAATCGGTGACTTGGTAGCCAAAATTGGAGACTTGCCCGCGGATCAACAAGCCGAAATCAAGTCCGATATCGAAGCAGTCTATGCCAAGCAACCTCGGCTGGCGATGGTAAATTCCGACCAGGGCATCACCAATCTACATGTGCCAAGTGACGTGATTATTGACGCTTCGATGCCTGCAGCTATCCGTAGCTCTGGCCAGATGTGGGGGCCGGATGGAGCACTGCATGACACCAAGGCCATCATTCCTGACCGTTGTTACGCTGGTATCTACCAGGCTACGATCGATTTTTGTAAAGAACATGGTGCATTCGATGTCCGCACCATGGGAACCGTATCCAATGTTGGCTTGATGGCGCAAAAGGCCGAGGAATATGGCTCCCATGACAAAACGTTTGAAATCCCTCAGGCAGGAACCGTGCGTGTCGTGAGTGAAACAGGCCAAACGTACATGGAACATCACGTCGACACCGGTGACATCTGGCGGATGTGCCAAACCAAAGACATTCCCATTCAAGACTGGATCAAGCTGGCAGTTAATCGTGCCCGGGCAACAGGTGCATCAGCCATCTTTTGGTTGAATCCTCACCGCGCCCACGACGTGAGTTTAATCGCCAAGGTAAACAAGTACCTCCCCACACACGACACGAGTGGATTGCACATACAGATTCTACCACCAACGGAAGCAACACAGCAAACCTGCCAGCGGTGCCAAGAAGGATTGGACACTATTTCCGTCACCGGTAACGTCTTACGCGACTACCTGACTGACTTGTTTCCGATTCTTGAACTGGGAACCAGCGCAAAAATGCTTTCCATTGTACCCTTATTGGCTGGTGGTGGCCTGTTTGAAACCGGTGCGGGCGGTTCTGCACCCAAGCATGTCCAACAGTTTAGCAGCGAAGGACACTTGCGTTGGGATTCACTCGGTGAGTTCTTGGCTTTGGCCGCCTCCCTGGCAGATCTGGCATTAAAAACCAGCAACGACAAGTTGAATGTTCTCGCCAAAACACTCGATCAGGCAACCAGTCAAATTCTGAAACATAAGAAATCACCATCCCGAGTGGTCAATGAATTGGATACCCGCGGCAGCCATTTTTACCTGGCACTTTTCTGGGCCCAGACGTTGGCAGCGCAAAGCGACAATCCCGAGTTACAGGAAGAATTCCGTGGTCTGGCAAGGGCTTTGACAGAAAACGAATCGACCATTGTGGACGAACTGAATGCAGCACAAGGGCAGCCGGTAGACGTCGGTGGTTATTATCATCCGAACGACCAGCAAGCAACCGAGGCGATGCGTCCGAGTCAGACGTTCAACGCATTGTTGAACATGATCCACGCCAAAACCTAGTCCAAATGGACGCTGTGGACGCAAGAGCCCCGTGAGGTCTGTGTCCTGAGTTTCGTCCTCCCGCAGTCCAGGTGGACAAAATTCTCAGGGGTTTGCAGTGTATCGTTGGCAGTACGTTGAACCACTCGAAGACCGACACATGCCCTCCGCTCTTTCGGGCGATTTCAATAAAAATGGCTGCGTGGACGCTGCCAAGGACACACTTTGGCGTGATAACCTGGGCCGCGAGAATACGTTGGCCAACGATGCTGGCTTGGGGTCTCCTAGCGGCCAGGCCTATTACGAACACGGGAAAGACACCTTCAGCCTTTTTCCTCCAACGATCCACCCATTCTCATGACCAGCAAACGTCCGCCGGTCCATCCGCCATGCTTGCTTTACATCTTAACCCCACAGCCTGAATGCGGAAAATCACTAACGGCACTGCACAACATTGGTTGCGTTTGAAAACCTTTGTAGCCGCGGCCGACGACCACGGGCCCAACGATGACAACGAATATCGCTCAAAAGAATGGCAACCCGAAGTGATTTACGCAACGGGTAATCTCAAAGACAACACTAACAGTCATACAGGTCACACGTTCATTACGCCTCCCCGTTGCACCGAAGAATACGATATTAGCTATAGCGGCAAGACGGTAACTTACCAGGCCCAGAACTTGGCCATACTCAACTCGCCAGAGCTAACTTCACAGAATTTCTGGCCCAGCGGGAGGTCGAAATCGGGCAGGTTCTCACCGGAGACCATGCGCACGGCGGCGTCCATATCGGTGTCGTTTTCCATCCGCACGAATACCGCGATAACATGCGCATTGCTGGCCGGAACTGGTACACCAGTGACAAAGCATATCTCGATGCGATCTTACAATGATTTACCGACCATGGCATCGCCGTGGTGACTACCCGGGAAATTCTACACGCCAATCATCCCTGTGATCGTTAATCAGCGACTCGGAGCAGTTGAAAATCATCATCTCTACGAGTCACTCACCGAGAAATTCTTGGGACACTTTGTGATCGCTTGTACTTTTCGTTCGGTCTTCGTAATCGGATGCTTTTCAGCCTGTTGCAATAGCTTCTTCAGGTTCGGATACCCCTGTTCTTGCTCTTCGGCCCATTCCTGGGCAAAACTACCATTGCGAATACCACGAAGAGCTTTTCGAATTCGCTCTTTCATCGTTTTATTCGGCAGTTCTTCAGCACGTGTGAGACCACCATAACGCGACGTAGGTGAATGAAATCGGGCCTGTCGGACGATACCGTCCAACGCCATTTGGCGAAAGATTTCGGATGTTTCTCCCGACGCACAGTACTCGATTAACGCAACTTCGGGTGGAATCCCCGCTTCGACGGCAACCTCGTAAGTCAGCAGAAGCGCTTGGTTCAACAGTGGCCACAATGCCTGCTCGCCCAACAGGTTAATATCTGATTCATCTTCGAATCGGCACTCAAAAACCCCGGCCCGCGTACAGCCAATGGCCTTGGCCAAAGCCAGAACAGTCTGACGGGCTCGGCCCGAAAAATCCTGCCAGACGGCAACGAAAGCGGGAACCCCCTTGCCCACCTCGTAAGCCTCTCGAACCGTGATTCCCATCGACCGCGGCGACATCATCACAACATCAACATCGTCGGGTGGCACAATACACTTAAAGCGAATGCCGTAGCCACTGGCAAAATCCAGAACCTGTCCAGTACGAAGGTAGGGACCGATATGTCGTTGGTAAACTGCCTGCTGGATCTCATCAGGAATCGCGATGATCAGAATATCAGCCACGGGAACCACTTCACGAATGGGCGAAACCGAAAATCCATCGTCCTGGGCCGTTCGGGCATAACTATCACGCCGATTACCAATGATCACTTCTGAACCGCTGTCGCGCAAGTTCAGCGCCTGGGCACGCCCCTGATTGCCATAACCAATCACGCCAATCCGTTTTTTGCGCAGCGGTGTGACACGAACATCTTTATCAAACAAAAATTTTCCCATCTCAAAACCCCTCCTAATATGAATAGATTGTCAAAACGCCTGACACCACCAGGTGGGTGCAGGCTCGATGATTCACCAAGGCACATTCTTTAACGATTACCAGCTTTAACGATTACCAGCTTTAACGATTACCAGCTTTAACGATTACCAGCTTTAATGATTGCCAGGAAGCCTCCCATACTTTTCTTGCCACGAAATGTCGCAAGGATGCACCGTTGTTACTGGTCCAACGATCGTCTCCCGGCAGTAAAAGCTCTGGCAAGGATATTAACGAGGCCAAATTATACAATACCAATGCATTTCTTACTATGATCAGCCATCGCAGCCGTTGGGGCAATTGTTATCTGTTTCTGTCCCCGTCATTGCGGCCATGATTTTTGAATTGTATCCATCATGGCTCGGCAACGTCTGCTGGCGATTTCACCCACAACGCTTTTCCTTTCCACTCGACCAGCGTCAATAACAGCGCCTGAAACAAAACAACCATCACACCGACAGGAAATATATTTTCTCCCGAAAAGAATACTACAAACAGCAACAAAGCCATGGAAGTCGACCCGTGCTCCAGAAAGACCCAACGTCGACGACCAGGACCGGCGAGTAGTACATGGAGCACTCCCCACCCCAGGCTCAGCCAACCCGTCAAGGCGGCAAGCTTCACAATCGGGACGCCATACCAAATCCCCATATGTAGATGGACAAAGCCATACGTGGAACGCAAAACGTCTTTCGCCGACGGCAGAAACCCGTGCGACGCCAGGAACTGTCCCGAT
>CAYMUR010000042.1:0-348 GCA_964393615.1 uncultured Pirellulaceae bacterium | reverse complement strand
ACCAGTCAAAGCTGCAAGTGCCACAATCGGCACACCATACCAAAAAAACATATTCAGATGGACAAAACCATACATGAAACGCAAAAGATTTTTCGACGACAACTGCTTACCGTGCCCAGTTTCCATGGCAGCCGAAAACGACTCCAACACTCCGGTAAAAAGTCGATAGAAGAAAACCGGAACGACGCCATGCGTAAACGTGAACATGGGAACGATTAAAAGTCCGACAAAAATGGGCATTCCGAACCCACCATCGCCGACAAACCTGGGGGAATTTACAAAAGCCAAGCCGATCACTGACAAACAATAAGTCGGAACAACAACCTGCAGCGAGCAGAGCAGTGCACA
>CAYMUR010000041.1:35235-41255 GCA_964393615.1 uncultured Pirellulaceae bacterium | reverse complement strand
TCCTCACTGTCTGCCGCTGGTTCCTCACTGTCTGCCGCTGGTTCCTCACTGTCTGTTGGTACTGCAGCTGCATCTTCTGGCGATTCACCGGTCGCTTCTGAATCTGCTTCACCGGGCTCTTCGCTCGCAGCTCCTTCGGACAACTCCAAAAACTTGTCTTCCCACAAACGGGCCATCACAAACAAGTAACGATTTAAATTACCTTCTTCTTCTCCGTCCTGGAGCCCAGCAATTTGTCCAAAGCGTAAGACATATTCGACCCCATCATCCGTGCGGACAAGCACTTCCCCATCACTACACAACAGGTCCAACTGCCCATCTTGCTGCAAATCAACGGGGTAGAAACCGCGCTCGAACAGAGATTTGAGACTGTCAGTATTCTCCATGAAATCTGTTTCTGCCCGGAGTTCTTTGGACAATCCTGCCGGTTTACGTTCCACATCAACAATCTCGAGATCATCAAAAGCATCTTTGGCTTCGCGCAAACGATCGTTATTCAATTCCTCGTCTGCAAGTAGTTCGGCAGGTATCAATTCTCCATCACGATCCTCCAGTAATTGGTCCAGGTTCCAGTCAGAACTATTTTCCAACGATAACTGCATTTGCATGCGTTGGTTATAGTTCGTGATTGCCGGTCCACGCAAAGTGACTGCCGTTTGTACGGAATAATCTTTGATCAGAATTTGTTTAATGTCCCAAGTGTTGATATCCAGCAGATCCGTTTCAATCCAATCTTTAAATTTTGTAGATAATGTATCCGGTGAAATCTTCACCACATACACACGGTCCTGATTGGGTCTACGCACAAACCGCTGCCCGTCACTGCCCTTGACTGCTTTACCAACCACCAGTTCCGCCAGATTGGCACCATTTTCATCCTTCATTACGATTCGCATCCCCACACCTTCTTCGCCCGCTTCTACTTCCTCCTTGTTAGGATCGACCACACCATACATGGCATGCTCGCTGGCTTGGTCGGTAGCCACACCCATAATTTTCAGATCAACTAGGATCGTGGCTGCATCACGAATTTTGTTTTCGGCATCGGCCGGATAATTATTGTGCGAAGGAATACTCCACAAACCATCGATTTCAGCGACTTTGAATTCCTGGACCTCGGCCAGCTCTTCGTTATATTGCACCACTTCCAGGCTCTTGGCAGCCAACGGGTCCTCGAATTCGACAAAGAGGTCCGTATTGATTGTATCATCGGGAGACATGCCCGGCGGCTGAGGACGAATCAAAACGGCTACCAATGTCAAAAGAATTGCGGCAGCGACGGCGATTAATGTTTTCAATGATTCGGTCATGAAAATACCTGTTGAATGAAGTCAATACGTAGTCGTGTGGCCAATTCTGCCTATTCGATTTAACGCAAACGTTCTCGAGCAACACCTTCGCGTTCTCGTGTTCTTCGGTAGACAAATACAATGAATCCTATCAGAAGCGGAGGCATTGGCGGTAAGGCGGCTGCCCAGAACTTAAATCGGTTTTGTACTTGGCGCGTCCTAAGATCCAGTTGACGTTCGATCTCTTTGAGATCGCGGTCGCGATCGTTTTTGCTCCGTTGCACTTTGGTGTCGAGTCGCCGTTGCAATGTCTGGCGTTTAATTTCAAGCCGTATTTCAGCCGCTTCCAATTCTTTGGAACTTCCGCCTTGCTCTTGCTGGCGCTGTTTGATCTCTTGGACTTCCTTCTCCAGGTCTTGAAGCAATTTCTCCATGTCGCGCTTTGCTTCTTCCTCCGCAGCACCAAACGCTTTGTCAAAATCGTCAATTTTACCCTCTGCATCCGCGCGGGCATCTTCTGTCAAAATCTCTATCGTCTTTAGGGTACTGTGGCGTGTTTGACGCTTACGGATTTCGACAAAACGATCATCTCCTGCCAAAGTGTCGAGAATATTCAGCACAAATGTCACATTGTCAAAACGGAATTCCACCTCTTCATCCGGTCGAGCCCGAAGTTCTAGAAATGCCGAACTGATACAATCAATATCAGCCACGTAGACAACGTTAAGGTGTGGACGTTCATCGCCTTCCTCCTCTGCGTTCTCTTCGCCGTGTGCATGTCCAGTATGATCATGGCCAGCATGATCATGGCCAGCATGATCATGGCCCACCTCTGCTTCCGACTTCTCACTATCCGCAGAAGATTCTGAGGCAGCGGCGGCGTCATCCTCGTCTTTCTCTTCTGCATCTGGTTCACTCCAGATACGGGCAGCGAGTGAATAACGTTTTTTGGTACTGGTTTCAAGCCAGCGCTGATTGGCCGGATTGGCATTAGGTGTCTGCAAATCTGCGGTGCGGATAAATCCCGTGTCGATACCAGAACTGGCTAGGGGTACAAAGTGCACGTTCGGTGAACTATTTTCCTCGACAATAGCGCCCGGATAGAGAAACAGTAACTGCTGCAAGTCCGACGCAATCATTTCATCGGGATTCAAAGGATCCTCTGCACCAGGTGCATCCGGGCCCACAAACACAAACTGCTTCGTAAAATGCCGAAAACTACGTGTCTTGGGGTAGGGGTTGTAATCCTGCCAGATGACATGTGCATCACGCCCTTCACCCGTCACACGATCTTCGCCAACCATAGAAATTCCCAACAGATTCCACAACTTGGAAATATCCCCTTTGGGTTCTGGAGGGGGCGTACGTCCACCACCAAACATACCGCCTCCGCCTTGTGGTCGGCGGGGATCATTCGTCCCTGGAGGCTGGCTGCTGAAAGCCACGGGAAATGGGTCTTCAAACATCGCCGTTGGCACACCTCGTTCAACTGCCTGGATCAAGTTATCCATTTGCGGTTGTGTCAATGAAGACGGCTGAACGACAAGCAATGCATGAACTTTCTCAACAATCGGGCTGGTAGGGTCAATTTCTACAACATCGTATTGTTTTTCAAGTTCTTCGATAATCAACTGTTTGGGAATCTGGCGCGGCATCATTCCCGCCATACTGAAACCGCCCAACAAGTTCGCATCTGTCTTGACCACCCCAATTTTCTTACGCTCTTCCTGGGCAACCGTACAAATAGAGCGTACCAATTCGTACTCGACGGGGATTCCCCGATCTACAAATGGAAGCACGACCTTGTCCAGACCACAACGAAACACCGCCCCCATGAAAACATCTTCCTGCGTGAATGCCCCACGACTACGACTAAGAACTGTTTGAGGCTTGATATCATATTGCTGTTCCGCAATGACTGCCTTCTCGCTAAACGGTTCGAGGTCATCGTTGATAATAATATTGAGCTCGCTTCCTCCAACCGCTTTCAGCTCTGAGAGCATAGCGATCATATCATTCTTCGTCTTGACATAGACCTCGGGCAGCGACCGGCTCATGAAAGCTTCAACGTGAATCGGGTGTTCCTGATTTAAGTCATTCATCAACGCTTCCGTAGCAGGTGAGAGACTGCTCAACTTTTCGTCGGTCGTATCCCAACGGAATACATCAAAATTGACCAGCAAAATACTGGTACTCATCACAATGGTAATCAGAGAAATCGTGCGCACCACGTAATGTCCCAAAAGTGAACTCCCATCACGACCACCCAACCAATGACGGCGCCCGATAAGCACCACAGACAAGTAAACCCCCACAGCAACTACCAACAGAAAAAAAGTGATAGCGCGAAGACTGATCACTCCACGGCTGAAGTCTTCGCTTTGCACAAAGTAACTCCATTGGGAAATACCGACTGCCCAGCTAGTCGATGGAATGATCGTGTCAATCCACATGGCGGCTACCAATGGCAAATTGAACAAAACACCCAGTATAAAACCAATCGTGAGGTTGCTCGTCAAAAACGAAGCCACCATACCGATCGCCAACATGGCAAGCCCGATCATCCAATAACCCACGTAAGTGGCAACAAACAGCCCAGTGTCGATATCGCCCAACGTTAAAGCATTTAATACTGCGAAATTTGTAAGCTGAGAAAACAACAAGGACGCCGAGAAAATAGCCACTGCAGCCAGGTATTTTCCCAATACAATGTCATAATCTCCGGCCGGCATCGTCAACAACAATTCGTCCGTTCCCTGACGCCGCTCTTCCGACCATATACTCATCGTGATGGCGGCAATAAAAACCAACATAATTTGCGGCAAATACGTATTCAACTGATCCAGGTTGGCCAGATTCGACTGAAAAAACTCATGGGGCCAGAATGCCGCCAATGAGGTCAGCAATACAAAGAGGCAGAGAAACACGTAGCCTGTTGGATTGCTAAAATACGCCAAAAAGTTGCGTTTTAACAAGGCATACACTGCATGGCGGTACTTGGACAACGGAATCAACAGTCCCAAGAAAACTAGCAGGACGAACACATCAAACACAATCAGTTTCAGCATTTCAATTACGATCGGTAGCATGGTTTGCTTTCACCTCCAGGACAGGCGATGACTTCTTCAAGTTTGAGATTGGATTGAACAATTCACCCGTAGCAAAAAACATAGTTGCAATAACGTACGTCCCCGCCAGGGAGCATACATGCAATCTTTTAATCTTTTTGTTTTTATGAAAAACTAATCTATTTGTCTGAAAAAAGTAAATCTTTGCGACCGGGCTTTCCGATCGCCACATCAGTCACTTGTTGTCATTTGACGGAATGCGTCATCCAATCCGTCTGCTCGACTACTCAATTCATCGACGGAACCATCATATACAAGTCGGCCTTCGTTGATCACAATCACACGGCTCGCCATTGCTTCGACTTCCTGCAAAATATGCGTGGAAAGCAAAATGGTCTTTTCTTTTCCCAGTCGCCGCATCGTTCCACGAACCTCTTGAATCTGGTTTGGATCCAATCCGGCAGTTGGTTCATCGAGAATCAACACTTCGGGGTCGTGAAGCAGTGCCAGGGCCATTCCTACCCGCTGGCGAAAACCTTTGGATAATTTACCGATCGGTTTATGCACCACAGTACTCAGGGCACACAAATCAATGACCACTTCGATTTGTTCGGCACGGCGAGCGGGAGACATCCCCCGGGCTTCGGCAAAGAAATCAAGTAGTCCGATTGGAGTCATGTCAGGATAGAGCGGCCCATTTTCGGGCAAGTAACCCAGCTGTGCCGAACCCGCCAAGCGGTCACTGGACATGTTATGGCCAGCGATCCAGGCAATACCCGTCGATGGTGCCAGATAACCAGTAAGCAATTTCATCGTAGTGCTTTTACCGGCACCATTGGGCCCCAAAAAGGCAACCAATTCACCCTGGTGGACCTTGAACGATACGTCACGGCAGGCCGTAAACACTCCGTAAAATTTTGACAAACAATCCGCTTCGATCATCGGCGACCCATGTGGATCAGAAGTTTGCCCCGGCGCCGTCTGGACAGCATTTTGGCCGTTCGTTTGCTCATCACTGGTCATGGTTGGCTCCGATTCGTGTTTCAATTTTTCTGCTTGAGCTACCGTGGGTGGTCGATTAACAACTATTTCACTTATCCATATTTTTTGGAATTTGAACCGAGTGCCCAATTTGCGGGGCAGTTCCTGTTGTCAACCGGCCGATTCAACCAGTTAACAACGAAATTCTATAATTGGCCGATAATTCACCAGCCGCCAGGCATGGTAAAAGGCGGGACAAAATCAGACGTCGGAGTCTCCACTGCGATGAATCAGCACGGGTTGCGAAATCAAGTCGTGCCTTGGAGGGAGAAAGGAATCTCGGCGTCTGTCGCTCATTCTGTCAAAAACCTGTACGGCCCCCAATTATTAACAATTAAGACCATCATTTTTTAATAATATCCTATCCACTTGTCTAGCCAGGGTGACGCAATTTTTTTTCAGGCTCGGTGGTGTAGGAAAAAACATTCTTCGGATATCTGCTCCCAACCCGATCGGATACCTGCTCCCAACCGGATTGGAGACTGGATTTAGCGACCCAAAAGAGGTTTCAAAACGCCGGTAATGCACCCTTTTCGGCCACCAAACACCCTATACGTTACTCATTTAAACTTGGTTCACCCCTCTCGCGTTGCCACAGCAAATGTCGCTGCCATTTCGAATC
>CAYMUR010000041.1:31362-35225 GCA_964393615.1 uncultured Pirellulaceae bacterium | reverse complement strand
AAGATCAGTCCGCAAATGAACACCTCTGGATTCGGTTCGCGCTGCTGCTGCCTGGATTACAATTTTGGCTACCATGAGCATATTTTGCAACTCCCATCCGTCCGGCGAGTCAAGCTGGCGAAACAAGGCATATCGGCACCAGCTGCCAATCGTTTCTTCTGCATCGGCAAGCGATTCTCTCTCACGCCGTACACCCGCGGCACGCCAAATCAGGCTTTTCAAAGCGTTACGGACATCGGCCAGATCCAACGGTTCAACCGGTTTGTCCAAAGGAGGATTTTCTAGCGGCAACGCCTGAAACTTGTCTCGTGTCTGGAAGGCACATTGCGAAGCTCCTTCACCTGCATGGGCACCAAAGACAAGTCCTTCTAGCAGGCTATTAGAAGCAAGGCGATTGGCCCCATGCAAGCCACTCGACGTGACTTCGCCCGCCGCCCACAAGCCAGGTACTGTCGTCCTGCCATCCAAATCTACGACAACACCGCCAATCATGTAGTGCGCCCCAGGACGAACAGGAATTTGTTCTGTGGTCACGTCGATGCCAAATTTTGCACAGGCAGCCGTGATCCCGGGAAAACGTTGTCGTACGTGGTCGGCTTTGAGATGACTCACATCGAGATAAACATTCGGATGTCGAGTTCGTTCCATCTGACTGACAATCGATTGGCTGACCACATCCCGCGGTGCCAAATCACCGCGAGAATCGTAATCGGGCATGAAGCGGTGTCCGTTCTTGTCGACAAGCCTCGCGCCTTCACCGCGTACTGCTTCTGTAATCAGTGTCCGACTGCTGCCAGCAATATAAAGTACCGTCGGATGAAATTGGATAAACTCCATATCACGCAACTGGGCACCTGCCCGATAAGCAATCGCGTGCCCATCTCCGGTAGCAACTGCCGGGTTGGTCGTCTCCCGAAAAATCTGTCCCGCGCCTCCAGTGCACAAAATCGTCTGCTTGGCCCACAAAATCGTCTTGCCGTGCCGCCTATTCCAAATTAATGCACCACGGCATTCTCCTGCATGCGTCAATAAGTCCAGCGTGAAGGTGTCTTCCCAAATTTGTAGATTCGCTTCTGACCGTGCTCGGGCGATCACCGCCCGCATGATTTCTCGACCGGTTGAATCACCCAATGCATGAACGATTCGGGCGGCGCTGTGCCCCCCTTCACGTCCTAACATCAGTTCGCCCGCGTCTTTGTCAAACTGGGCTCCCCAATCGATCAGTTCGCCAATCCGGTCAGGCGCTTCGCGGACTACCATCTCCACAACGGAACGGTCACAAAGCGTCCCGCCAGCTGTGAGGGTGTCCGCAACATGGTTCTCAAATCGGTCCGCCGGATCGAGTACCCCGGCAATCCCACCTTGGGCATAATTGCTATTGGACTGTTCAATCTCATCCTTCGTGACAACCAGCACCGACAGCCGGGAATCTACAGCCATCGCTGCCCGCAATCCCGCCAAACCACCACCGATGATTAAAACATCGGTAAAATAGTGCGGCACACGCTTGGAATCAAAAGCAACCAGATAACGGGGAATTTGCGTAGACATAGTAACTGAATTGTCCACATTTTCTTCGGTGAGGGCAATCGTCCAAAGTGTCTACCACATGACGTCACGGTAAATTTCTTTCTGCCGCAGCAAACCAGTTCAAAAATCGTCCCGGATTAACCACCTGGCACAAGATCCCCCAGTCCGCCGGAAACACAAAACCACGTCCCATCCGGTTTGGCCAAACCAAGAGGTTCGTTCCTAAAAAGAAGAGCTGTCCAATACCCCAGGACAACCTCGTCAGGGGTTCTTTTTCGAGCTCCCAGCCTATCACCAGCAAATCTTGACTCCCAGCAGGAAAACTTGCCCGCCAAGTGGAACCCAAATCCCAATGTGACCCAAATCGGGTAGAATAATTTACCACAATTCCCCATATTAAAATATCAGGTATGGAGGAGTTGGATCCGTTTCCGAAAATTACATCGTCTGTCATAAACATGGAATCACATGATTCGACGATCGATAGAATGCCCCATTGAATGAGAAGAGCGGCAACAATTTTCTTGTTCCCGCAGATCAGCGATCATGCAACCTGCCGCCGGTACCCTCACAGGTGCCCGTACCAACATCAATTTTTTTCAGGAGTTTCCACGTGTCATTTGACGGCAAAGTTGTCTGGATTACTGGCGCTTCTTCGGGAATTGGTAAGTCCTTGGCAGAGGCATTTTCCAAAAGTGGCGCAACACTGGTCCTATCAGCGCGACGTGAACCGGTATTGCGCAATGTCCAACACTTATGTCGTAACCCAGAATCTCACCTCGTATTGCCGCTCGACATGTGTGAACCAACGGCTGTCATTCCGGCAGTGAATCAAGTGCTGGAAAAATTCGGGAAAATTGATTTCCTGGTGAACAATGCTGGAATCAGTCAGCGCGCCTTGGCCCTCGATACCCATTTAGATGTAGATCGACAGATCATGGAAACCAATTATTTCGGTCCCGTAGCTCTCACCAAAGCAGTGCTACCTTCTATGGTCAAGCGCCGTTCAGGACATATCGTCGTCATCAGTAGCTTACTCGGTAAGTTCGGTGTAGCATACCGAACGGCCTACGCCGGCTCAAAACACGCATTACACGGATTTTTTGACTCACTGCGTGTGGAAGTTCACGACGCTTGTGTGAAAGTGACCGTTGTTTGTCCTGGTTTTATTCATACGAATGTGTCATTGAATGCACTCGCCGCGGATGGTAACGGTCATGGCCAGATGGACCACGATATCCAACATGGTATGGATTCAAATAAATGTGCTCGCCAAATCTTGCGCGCGATCGAAAAGAACAAACTGGAAACCTATGTAGCTGGCAAAGAACGACTCGCTCTGCTTCTCAAACGATTCAGCATGCGACTATTCCAGCGTGTCATACTGCGAACCAGACTCAAATAGGACGCCCACTGCCTGTGGAATATCGGATAGTGGCTAACTACTAACAACCAGCAACCGATGGCTGATCAACAACGCTTAAAAATCCTTTTCACCGAAGGCTCAAGCATTTCGGCTCGTGAAATACTTTTTGCTCTCGGTCCACATCACGTGATTGATATCATGGATCCGTCACGGATTTTCCAGTCGCGTTACTCACGCTTTGTACACAGACGCCATCGTTGCCCGTCATTTTCCCGTAATCCCAAAGCCTACTTGATATTTCTGCATGCCCTGTTGCGTCAAGAAAACTACGACGTATTGCTACCAACGCATGAACAGGTCTATCTGGTGGCGCGTTGTCAGGAATTGCTGGGCCGCCATGTTGGTCTCGCAGTGCCTTCCTTCGAATCGTTACACCGTATGCAGAGTAAGTCGCAATTCGTTCGCCTGATCGCGGAACTCGATTTACCACAACCATGGTTCTCAGTGGTCCAACAACATGATGAATTGGCTAGCCATGACCAATTCCCATGTTACGTTAAGGCCAATTACAGTACAGCAGGAGACGGAGTCAGGCGTGTCGAAAACCATGCACAAATGTTGCAGATGGCGGGAGATTTCGAACGTCGTGGGTGGCTCAATGGTAGCAACGAAGTCGTAGTACAAGGTGTCGCCAAAGGCATTGAGTCGATCTCTTATGCCGTGTTTCAACACGGTCGACTGGTGGGTTACAACGGCGCCGAATTTGATTGGCCTGGAATGAGAGGTTGGGCACTGTGTGGCACGAGCAAAATACACGCCCAGGTTATCGATCACTTAAGGCAAATCGGTGAAAAGCTGAATTGGCACGGTGCCCTGTTTCTCGACTATTTTTACGACCCTGCCACCCAAACGCCACTTTATATCGAATGTAACCCGCGCATCGGTGGAGCTTGTCAAGCAATGACTG
>CAYMUR010000041.1:0-31352 GCA_964393615.1 uncultured Pirellulaceae bacterium | reverse complement strand
CGGCAGGCGAAAAGGTCGAACCGTTGCCATTGGGACAGGAAGGCGTGCGTTTCCATCAAGGCTTCTTAATGATGCTCACCTTGGCACTCGAAGGAGCGAATCGCCGGCAATTGTTAGCCGAATTAGTACGGCGCCACTTGGGAAAAGGAGTTTATGCCAACAGTCAGGACACACTGACAAGACCCTATGAAGACTTGCGCAGCCTCGTACCATCCCTTGCCATTTCTACTTCATTGTTGCTGAATCCTCAATCGGCACAGCGGATCGTCAAGAAAACGGTGGAGAATTATTCATTGCCCGAATCGTCGGCACGAATCATCCAAGAAAATACGTTTGATCACCTGGAGCTGGCAGGAGCTCATCAAAATGAAACATCGAAAAGCACCAGGCACGCAGATCTCGGCTAGTAAAGCATGCCGTCTTTGTTGATCCAGCAGAAAAAACGGCTGCCCGTCGAATAAGGAATTTCTTGGTTACCGACCATTCGTCTTTGATTTTCCGGCATACGGTCTACGGCAATGAAAAATGGTACCGAGTCCGTTTTTCTAGCTACTTAGCAATCTCCCTTGCCGAACCTTTGCTCTGAAACTTTTAACCACAGAAGCAGGCACTGTTTTATTTACCACATGACGGTCATAATAACCAATGCGAAAAATTAAGAATCGCCGCTCACACCAACTAGCCATATTTTAGCGTTTCGCCAACAGTCAACGCTCCAACCGAATCCAACAAAAGATGTTTGCCTGAAAAACGTAGTGTTGTCAATTCCCACTTCTTTACCTACCGATATGGATATGGAAAAAACATGAGCATCTGGCAATTTGGTAACTTGTTTTCCAGCACTCCCGTTGAGCACCGCGTGACGCTCGGCGAAGGGAACACGCCCCTCGTACGGTCCAGGTCACTTGGACCGGCAGCAGGTTTAAACCACCTATACTTCAAGTTGGAATCAAGTAATCCGACCGGTTCTTACAAAGATCGTTTTGGCGCGGCAGCCATCAGTGACATGCTGGCAAAAGGAAAGACATGTTGCGAAGCCACGTCTAGTGGCAACACAGGTGCTGCATTGGCGGCATACTGTGCTGCGGCCGGGATCGAATGCCGGATTGCTGTCGTGGAAACGGCGCCTTCCGGAAAACTGCGGCAAATGATGAGTTACGGAGCAAACATTTATCGCATTCGTAGCTTTGGGGTCGATCCGGAAATATCCGCCAGAGGGTTAGAATACATTCGTTCGCGTGGCGAAAAACCCGGCGCCCAACTTCAAATTAGCGCATTCAAATTTTCGGCCGTGGGGATGATGGGAGTACAAACCATTGCTTATGAACTAGCACAACAAGCCCAAGCGGGAGAAATTGATAAGGGCAGCATCGACCATGTATTCTGCCAGGCCGGCGGAGGAGGTCTGACGCTGGCAACTGCACGTGGGTTTGACCAACTCGTACAGCGCGGTGAACTCAACGACAGCCCCGCAGTCCATTGCGTCCAGCCAGAAGGCAACGACACCATGGCCGGGCCACTCCGCAATGGTGACGATGTGGGATGTCAAGTCAGCTGTACATCAACGATTAGTGGTCTGCAGGTCGCCAATGTGATTGACGGCACCGAAGTCATTGCGGCATGCCGCGCATCCCGAGGTACTGGGCATCTGATTAATGATGACATGACATACGAAGTACAGCGTCGATTAGCCGAAGAAGAAGGTATCTTTTCTGAACCAGCAGGAGCTGTCAGTGTGGCTGGTGCGCTGAAGGCATTGCAAACAGGAGACATTCAGCCGGACGATCGCATCGTCTGTCTGGTCACCGGTACTGGATTCAAAGACCCCGAGTCACTCGAACGTATGCTCGCCGAACGGGAATGTCCGTTACATGACCTGTCGGAACTACTCGCCGATGCAATTTGAAAGTGAAGTTGAAATGGGTTTTCAACTTGAACCACCACGTTCGTTTCCCCAGTTCAACATGGTCCTACCGTTCACCTCGCCAGTGGAGAAGCCAGCCACTTTGTGTTGAACGATCCAACGATCCCTTCTTCTTTCACCGTTGAATGCTAAAGTCGACGGACGCTTGTCCAAATTTATTACCGATTTTGTCCTCCACCGTTAACTGCAACGTATATTCGCCAGGATATATTTTCTTGGGAAACCACATGCGAAATGGAATGAAATAGTCCCGTCGACGGTTGCGGCAGACCTCATGTTCTTTGGGAAACGTGTGATCCGCTACACGCTGACCGCTACTGTCAATCAGCTGATACATCGCTTCAAACTCTGTTTTATAGTCACCCGATTCACCACGTTTCGCTGTAAAATGATCTATCTCAACATAGAGCAACACTTCTTGATCGGGCTCAAATTCATAGGAACTGATTTCTGTATACCGTCCATAGCTCTCCACGCGACTGCAAAATGCCAGTTCGCCAATCTCTAACTGGCTTAGATTCGCCAGGTTGTCCGCTGCATCTCTCAGGTCACGTAGCGCCTTCGCTGCCCGACGATCGGCAACCGGAACACTGTCCACGTCCAGGTAGTCCCGCAGGGCTCGTAACAGGTTCGACCAGAACAATTGGCGATCTTCGTCTAAGCCTGGGATATCATCGCTCGCCTTGCGCGGTTTACCCGCTGCCAGATACAGCATGTGCAACAGTGCCTGATCGGATTCATAGCTGGGATCGTCACTGGCGGATTCTTTCTGTTGGTCCAACTTCGTTTCCAAAGTAGCAATGGCCAGCATTAATTGCTCGTCCCACTCATGTAAACTGCCTGAGACTTGTCCACTTGCAACCGTTCTCGCCTCATCCGTTAGCTCCTCGGTTTCGTCCAACGAAGATGTCACCAAAGACACTTTCTCATCCTGGGAAGATTTTTTCTCATCCTGGGAAGATTGTAAAGGCAGGCGCTCTTCGGGTAAGGAATCCTCCAGATTATCTTTTGCATCACTATCCAGCTGTGCCTGTTCCTCTTTGTCGCTTACTGTGCTACCGCTCTCCCATTCCTCATCCGTCGCAAAAGGATCGAGCGGACTTTCCTGGACCGCGTCGTTGTCCTTGATTTTTCGTTCTGCCCCCAGATCTCGCCGCTTACCAAGCGAGTGACGACCGCTCCGCAGTGCAAGACCTTTGTTACGCAATAAATTGGTACGTTTCACCGAAGACCTCTGCCGAGTCGGTAACAGCTCTTCTTCGTGTAAAGCTTGTTGCACGTCGTCAGGGGGATCATCCCCGCCAGTCTGAACATTTTCCTGCTTTTTTTGCGACGCATCCTGCCCTTCACGATAAGCAAGCGCTGCACGAATATTTTTGACCATCATTGGCCAGATCGTTGGATCGGTTTGCTTCAGGTCATCACGCAACTGCGCATAAAGTTCCGCATCAATAGCCCGTACAGCTTCTAGTTCTTCGTTCAGTTCGGCCATGGTAACCGAATCGATCTTGCGAACAAGTTCCCGTTCATTTCTCGCCGTATCTGTTGCGTCACTTCGTAACGGTGTTCGCCCAGAACGGTTCAATAAATCGGTGCTGTCCACCGAATCATTATCACTCTTAGCAACGACTTGTACCTGGTCAGCTTGATGGGCAACGTCTGGCAACAAGTTTTTCCATGGATCCGTTTCCGAGCCAGTAACCACTCCGTCCCTGCCATCTTTATCCATTTCAGTGGTTGGCCCGGCTTCCAACGATGGATTTATTTCATTGACCCAAGACGTTCCCACACATCCACAAACCAATCCACAGAAAATGACAATCGTTGTGTTTGCGATGCGCCACTTCCATGACAGATTAGGTCCAGTCGACAATCGCGCAATAGGCACACGGGGACTATAGTGTCTCACAATCTCTTTCTCCGACTTCGAGTTAGACATCCCATTCTTTGATGCACCTTGGTGTACCAAATTCAGATACATTGCGTGCAGGATCGTAGGAGATCGTCACTGGAAACGCAAGATTGGATTGGTGCTAGCTCACGACGTCGTGCATGCCATCTACAGCGTGAACCCGTTGGCACATGTTGTAATCTCTCGACTCATGAAAGCGGAAGACTCAACAAACTTTAACAACGTCGCTTCCTGACCCCAACCTTTTCAATCAAAATCGTTGACCTCGCAAGAGCAAAGAGGACATACCTGTCTCTGGTCGTTGCTAGACCGATTTCAATCGACGAAAGAAGTACAAGCTCACCCAGAATCTACTCGTCCCCGATCAAGTAGACCCGTTGAAAAAACGGTTTCTTGTGAACCAGCAACGACGATGCTTGCGGCATTTACGTGGGAACGGTTTGTTTCGCAAGCTGGACAATCAGTCGTTCCAGAATGAACCTCGCTCGACTGGGTGTGGAATGGCTGCCTTTTAATGCCAAGTCAGTCTCTAATAACCATTGGTATAACTGGCCAGCGCGCTCACGTTTCAGTTGACGCAATTGCCGACCAGCATTGCTTATCGCTTCAGGTGGCCATTTGCGAAAACCCGCCTGCTCCAAGGCTATCGGCAAGGTAATTCGTTGGCCACGCCGTTCAGCCAACTGTACCCTACGAGTCGCTGCCGCAAATCGACGCAAGGACCAGGAAATAGCACCGAACAACGCTAAAGGATTTTCGCCCGACTGCAACAAGTTGTCGAGTTGGCGTAACGCATCAGCAGCATCACCGTCGACGGCAGCGTCAATCATCTCCCAGGTTGTTTTCGTGCGCCATCCCCCCACAATGTCACGTACCATCTCTGGGGAGATCTCGCCATCAGGACTGGCAAACAACGCCAATTTTGCCAACTCCTGGTCCAACAACCCCAGGTTGGGACCTACTAGTTGTAATAACAAAGACGCAGCCACCGAATTTAATTTCACCTGGTGTTGGTGCACAGACCAGCGGCCCAGCCAAGCCAACAACAATCCCTCTTTCTCTTTTTTTTTCTGTTTCTGCTGTACGCGACATTCGACCTGGAGACCGAGTTTGCCAATGGACTTGAATAAACGTGTATTGGACGCCCACGTGCCAACCTGCAGCACCAGCACTCCCGTCGCACGGGGACGTTCGACATAGTCCTCTAATTTTCCACGATATTCCGATACGAAACGATCTGCGCCGTTGATAAGAACTAACCGACGTCCACCACCAAATAATGAATGCGTGGAAAGCTCATCGACCACATCACGCCACTCGGCTGATTCACCATCCAATTCAGTATGAGGCACATCCTCCGTCTCATCATGCAACACAGCACTACGAATTTTTTGAATGACCAGTCGTTTCAGAAACGGTTCATCACCAAAAACCACGGCAACCGATGGCATGGAACCAGACTTGTCATCCCGTTCAAGAAAATCAAATGCATGAATTTTATTTGACATGGTCTTAGCTGCCTTAAACTTTTAAACTTAAATTCCTGGTGACAAATTCGATGACAAAGAGTTGACCAAATTCCGCCACCCTTAGGACCTGCTAACTTCCATCCCACTTGTCATCAAAATTGATATCCCCTGGAATGGCCTTCCTGCAGAATACAACCGCACCATTACCATTGGGCTTCTATCAAACAACACCACTTCTCGGTACAAGTGTGTTTGCCAGTGAGCGACATCACCACCAGGAGAAACCACACCACCAGGAGAAACCACCTCGTCGCTCCCTGCATTACATGGCATTTCACTCGTGTTGAGAAGGGCCTCATTATCTCGACTGGACCCTCCAACGACAAGGTGTTCTACCGGTTAGCCTATTGACCCACCAATCACGAACACTGAGAACAGGCTAACGTACGGCGCGTTGGCGTTGGGCACGAGAGGACGCTTCGTGGTGCGACTGGAGCCCTCGGATATGGGCCTGGGGCACCAGGCCTCGTGTGTTAATAGGTTCTTGCAACTGATGTACTCCAACGTTACCTGCCAGGTCACGAGCCTCAATTCGCAGAAATATCTGTTGAGTCACATCACGATCAACCCGCCACGTATATTGCCCCGAGTTAGGCAAATCGGTAACGATCGTCTGCCAACCAACCGCTGGATCACTCGCATATTGCAAAGTCACGGGCTGAGATGACAAATGGTCGTCACTTGCAGTCCAGGTGATAAGCAGACTACCTTCGTTCGCACCACGTCCATATTGTGCGGATGTCAGTTCTACGCGTGGTTCAATTGGATCAACAGCGACCCACACGTCAGGAATGTCCCCTGGCTGTGGCACTGGTAACGCGAGCCCTTCATTACTTTCGACAACGATCCGAAATCCATAGACACCTGCGCTCGGTGCTTCGACGCAAATAGGGCTGATGCAGTCAGGATCGTTGACCCATTTCGTCCAGGTCTGCCCTGCATCAGACGTGCCCCACAAATGGACCGCACGAACGCCGGTGGGGCCAATCCTCTTGAGTTGATAGTCTAAAGAAAAAATCGCTGTCTGGGTTTGGTGGCATGTCACATCGAGTGGCACAATGGTGGAAACATCATTTGCTTTTAAATCTGATTTTCCGATGCGATGATTAAACCTGCTATCATAGCTGTCCGTACCAACAGAAAGATCCTTTCTTGAACGACCCTCACGGCCCGAACGTTGTACCCAGGATTGGCCTGTTTTTTCGTGGCGAGGAACACGGTCGACTCCCGCTGAAGAAGTGCGATCCTCTGGTGACCAAGGAATTCCACCATCGGCTCGACGGCCGTGTGTCCGTTCGAAGTGGCCAGGCAACTTGCCGATCTGCCTGCCAGTTGGAAGGGATTTGGTCAAATCGTGAGACACACCCGGTAACTCGATTTGACGTTGAACAACGGTCACGTTACCAGCCCTATCCTTCACCCGCCCGCGTACTCGCACGTAAGGTGCGGCGCTATGCGGCCACCAGTTCGCCTGGCCAGATACGGCACCTGTTTCAATCCCCTTCGTAACGGACGATTCAACAGCCATGGAAACCCAGGCCGTACCAGGTTCGGCCTGGTATTCTAATTGAAGACTGCTGGACTCAATATGTTCGTCTACCGCCCGCCATTGGGCTTGAAGCTCTCCTGCTGATCCAACTTGTACTTTCAGATCCAATTTCGGTGGTACCGTATCGACGATGACAAGCATTTCCGGTCGAAGTACCGAGGCAGGATACTGCCGTCCCACTCGATCAATCGACCGAACAGCGAAAACATAGTGCCCATCTTTTACGGCGCGAAACTGCATCTCTCCTGCCGAGGGACGCTGACGACTATAAAGCTCCCAACGCAACGCAGGGTATTCTGAAACGTGAAGTTGAACCTCAACAAAATCCTTGGCGTGAGGAACTTGAAACGGAATCGTGAATGCCTGCTGACGCGTAACGATAGGCCGAGGCAATTCGACAGGTCGCTTGGCCGAGGCTTGTGCTACTGCCTGGCCGGTCAACAGAACCAGCACAACCAGACACCTTATATATTGTGTTGCCGTGGCATTCATGGGCGGTTGCTCAAAACTCAGTAGAAATTTTCTGCTAAAAATGCTCCTGCTTGATTCCCTATCTTGGAAACCCCATGAAACTGCATTGGGTACCGCAGACCAGGAACCTCACTAACACCTGAAATCCTCTCTCTCCATTCGACAACAACAATCAATTGGTTGGTACTTCCTCCATTGAAATTAATTTTTGCGGCAGGGCTCAAAATAATCTGTTGGCAAGCATAATCAGAACGATTCATCCAGTCATTATTGTTGGATATCGGCGTTGCCAACAGTGTGCTTGAGACGACCAGACAGTACGATGTTTTGCTAGCATCGACATGTACTCGAATTTTTCGCTGGTCACCCGGGAAATTTCATGAATTGACATGTCAAATCAGCTCCATCCGGCCGTCGGATTTCTGACAAAAATCAACCCACGTGTAGAGATGACACAACATGCACCCTCAGGTACTCCACAGGTAGAAAAATCGAAGATTGAACAGTTTGGCAGTCCAAATCGTAAAACAGGTGAGACAGGCATCACTAAAAGCCATTCCGGCGACCCATTCCGGCGACAAGGCCCTTCACTGCAGAATCAGGCGTTCAATCGTTCACAAAACCAGCAATGTATATCGTTCCCACATCGAAGATTCCGGATATTTATCTGAATTTTCACCTTTTCAGTCAACGTTTTCATATTCTGAACGGAGTCACTGGAAAGTTTTTTGCCGATTTTGAATCCTGGACTCATGCCGCCGACATGCACATAATAGGCAAAGTGGTCGTCTCAGCAAACATGCGCGGTCGGTCCGCGACAGATCGGTCCAGCATCAGGCTTTGGAACCTAATGTCCAAACCATTGCCACAGCTGACCGAAACTGTATTCCTGCTTTGGCGTTATATTCGCTCCCATCGTGACAAGAATTTACGTATCGAAAAGATTTCGCGATAACACGGGTCACGATACCTCACCTACAAATGACATGATCACCACTTTCCGTGATTTACACGGAGGAGGTCATCTCAGCGACGATGAATACCGAACAATAAAGACTATGTTGGAGGAAGACTTTTG
Source organism: uncultured Pirellulaceae bacterium (assembly GCA_964393615.1). Classification (GTDB taxonomy): domain Bacteria; phylum Planctomycetota; class Planctomycetia; order Pirellulales; family Pirellulaceae; genus CAYMUR01. The sequence continues at coordinate 22,889 of CAYMUR010000041.1, read as the reverse complement.
AATGGAGTCAAGGGATGACGGTTTGTCAGGTTAGCGAATTAAAAACTGTTGCTGGTCAACCCTCCCGGTCAGAACGGTTATGCAACCTGTGCCGTGTTTTACAACCATATAGCTGCAGGGATTGGCAGGGAAAGCACCTGGGAGCCTGAAAGGAGTAACCATGCCCTCCAAGGACATGGGCACAAATCGACGTAACAGCAGTACGACCAAAAAAAATGCTTTTTGTTCGTTCTGCCGTAAAAGCTATCGAGATGTAGGTCCCTTGGTTGAAGGACCAGGTGACGTATATATTTGTGGCGAATGTATCGATCTTTGCCAATCTATATTAGAGCAAGAGCAACGACGTCGCGGCACAACAAAACAACTGTTCAAGGAAATTCCCACACCTCGGGAAATGGTCGAACAGCTTGACAACTACGTGATCGGGCAAACGGCAGTCAAAAAAGTGCTGTCGGTGGCAGTACACAACCATTACAAACGATTGATGCTGGGTTGGGAAAATTCAGACATCGAAATCGACAAGTCTAATATTATGCTGGTCGGTCCCACAGGATCGGGAAAGACGCTAATAGCCAGAACGTTAGCGCGCATCCTAGACGTTCCATTCGCTATCGGGGACGCGACAACGTTGACCGAAGCTGGCTACGTCGGCGAAGATGTCGAAAATTTGTTGCTGAAATTGTTGCACTCAGCCGATTTTGACCTGGAAGTCGCCCAGCGAGGGGTCATCTATATCGACGAAATCGACAAGATCGGAAAGACCTCTCAAAATGTTTCTATCACGCGCGATGTTTCTGGTGAAGGTGTGCAACAGGCATTGTTAAAGATGCTGGAAGGTACCGTTGCCAACGTGCCGCCACAAGGTGGACGGAAGCATCCTGAGCAGCAGTATATTCAGATGGATACCACCAATATCCTGTTTATCTGCGGCGGGACATTTGTGGGCGTCGACAAAATCGTCAGCAAGCGACTCGGCCAACGAACGATTGGGTTCGGCCAGAAATCGGGGGTCCACAACGAAGAGGACCTGGCACAACTTCTGCCACAGGTTTCCAGTGATGACATCCTGGAATTCGGCTTGATTCCTGAACTGGTTGGTCGCCTGCCGATCATTACATCACTGACCCCGTTGGACTCCGATTCGCTAGTGAGAGTGCTAACGGAGCCTCGCAATGCATTAATCAAACAGTATAAAAGCCTGTTTGAAATGGAAAACTGTGAATTAAATTTCACAGATGATGCGTTACAGGCAATCGCTGTGCGGGCACAGGAAAAAGAAACCGGCGCCCGTGGTCTGCGTTCCATTATCGAAGAAGTCATGACCGACATTATGTATGAATTGCCGGAACAAGAATCTGGCGGACAGTATGTAATTACGGATAGCATCGTGGAAGGCCGTGATCAACTTTTCCCGATGCCCAACGCGAAAACAAAAAGCGCGTAACGTTCGCGAACGCCAGAAAGCCGATAGGCTGGGCGCAAGCTAGAGTTGACGCGACTCCAACAAGCTCGCAACCGTCATGGTTGCGGGCTTGTTTTTTGATAGGCTGGAAAATAAAAGACTCAGTGTTTGGCCAACTTCCTTAACACTTCCACCCCGCGCTCGATCGTAGCATTGTCTGCTGCATAAGACAGTCGAAAATGTGTGTCCTGCTGACTGAAAATATTACCCGGAATGATCAGCAAATTATTTTCGATCGCTTTCGTTACAAACTCCGTCCCTGTACCCCAGGGCGCTTTGGGAAAGACATAAAATGCGCCGCCAGGTCGTTCAATTTCAAATTGATCCGCCAATCCATCTACCACCAAATCCCGCTTTGCCCGGTAACTCGCAATATGCTCACTGACATCCTCATCCATTGCCACTGCTGCAGCCCACTGAGCCGGTTGTGGAGCACACACAAACGAATACTGTTGCAGCTTGATCATCGCTTCAATGACCTCAGTGGGACCATGCACGTACCCCACTCGCCAACCAGTCATCGCATGGCTTTTGGAAAACCCATCGATAACAATCGTCCGATCGTTGTACAACGCCGGAGATTCCAAAGAATCATCGTAACAAAACAAACTGTAAATCTCGTCCGAAATTAAGGCGATATTGTGGTTCGCGGCAAGCTCGGCCAGGCCACGCATTTCATCGGCATTTGCCGTAACACCTGTCGGATTGGCCGGACTGTTCACAATCATCATCTTCGTTTGTGGAGTTATTGCGGCAGAAACACGCTCGGGATCAATGCGGAAATCGGGATACGTATTGATCACGACTGGCGTCCCTCCGACCAATCTTACCAGCGGTTCGTACATCACAAAAAAAGGATCAAAAATAATCACTTCATCGCCCGGATTCACCAACGCCAGCATGCTTAACACCAGGCCCCCACTGGTCCCCGAACTGACAAACACTTTACGGTCCCCGTGTCCATATTGATCGTCAATACGACCCTGCAGCTTCTCTCGCAGAACCTGCATTCCCTGGGTCAAAGCATAGCCGTTCTTTTTGGATTCGATCGCTTGTACACAAGCAGACCGAACCGCAGATGGAACGTCAAAATCAGGCTGTCCAATCGACAGATTAATCGGATCTTTCATCTGCGCAGCCAGGTCAAAGACCTTGCGGATTCCGCTACTGTCAAACGCCAAGGTCCGCTCGGCGATCCAGGGAGATGTCATGAGATTTGCCAGTCTATCAAGAGTCATTAATGGGTTAACATGAGATGGTACCAATTCCTTGTAGCGAAAGATACAAAGACAGAAATATTCAAACCATTTCATTCCGCGGCGGTTCCGGTAAAGTCCATTGCATCAAATACAGCAGCTACACCTCATTGGTGGTTAAAAATTCGCAATCTTGCCAACGCACGACACCAATCAAGGTGGCCACACGAAACGAAGGGAATCCTTATTTTTCGCTGAGATTTCTTGATCTGTCTTCCGCTTTCATCTGTTTTCCGCGGTACCTACCTCGATTTCAGTCAGATAAATGTCCACATCGGAACGCTACCCCTGAACAGTTTTTTGTTGGTGTGCCACACGGGTCAGCTGGAAAAAAATGTGCGCTGTGTGGGCATGTCCACATGCACATCAAACTGCCATCAAGCATGATCATCCCAGACAAAACTGACCGGTAGACCATGCTCCACACCTGGCTCAACAACGGCACTAACTCGGCGTTACTCCGATCATCAGGGACAACAGTCCCTGTAAAGACCTTGACATCTCGGAAAAACTAAAGAATCTGAAAACAGTCCTACCAACCGATCGGCCAATCACCAATACAGATATCAGCTAAGGTGCCAGCGAAATTCGGTAACGTGAACACGCCAGCAAAGGGCCAGATCTTCGGCTCAGCCCTGGAAACTGAAGGCCTGTGTTCCTCGACAACCCGGCCTGGTTGCTAACAACGCCCCCGCATGAGGTTCCTTCGCCAACTGCTCTGCGCTCAATCCCAGGGAACTCGATGTAATGTAGAGTGTCTCGAGGTCGGGACCACCAAAAGCACATGCCGTCACCAGCGATACCGGTAGTTCGATGGACTGGACAATTCGTCCCGAATCGGGATCCCAGCAACAAATTCTGGAGCCTCCGTAATGCGCGATCCAAAGTCTACCGTGCACATCGATGGTCATACCATCCGGCAAACCAACGTCTCGCGGAACCGTCAACAAAACACGCTCATCTCCGATCTCACCAGACTCGGTATCGTAGTCGTAGCTGCGCACCACATACGTAGGCGAGTCAATGTAGTACATTTGTTTGTGATCCAGGCTCCAGGTGATACCGTTGGAGATCGTTACGCCGGCGAGCACCTTGCGCACGTTGTGGTCCGTGTCCATGCAGTACAGGCTGCCCGTTTGAGGTTTTGGATCAAAGGCCATGGTTCCAGCCCAAAATCGTCCGGCAGGATCGCACTTGCCGTCATTGAAACGGTTTTCCGGCAGATGGGATTCCGGATCGTGGAGCCGCGTCAGTTGCTCCGTTTTCTCGTCAAGATAGGCAAAACCATGTTGTGTGGCGAGCATCAGACCTCCCGTGGACCGGGGGACCACGGTTCCGACCGCCTGACCGATGGGAATCTGTGAATGGCAATTCGTGGCAGGGTCAAAACTCTGGACCTTTCCTCCCATGATATCCACCCAGTAGAGAAGGTTGTTCCTGGCATCCCAAATCGGTCCTTCACCAATCTGATCCTGACTGTCGACTACCAATTCAACCTGTGTGCACATGATAAATTCCTTGTCGACCCTAACCTTGTCATATTAGAATGGCAGTTCGTTTCTGGATCGCAATGCCTGGGACCAAAAACGATCTTACCATTTTCATCCCCTGTAGGAAGAACAGTCATGTCAATAACCCGAGTTGGAATTACCGGTGCCGCGGGCGACATTGGTACCACGTTAAGAGAAGGTTTGTCGGAGCGGTACTCCCTCGTCCTTTACGACCTTCAAAAGATCCCAGGAGAGCCGAACGGTTTGCCAACTCGAATTCTGGATCTTTCGGATCCCCATGCAGTCCAGGGCGAGTTTGCCGGGCTGGACGTGGTCATTCATCTGGCAGCAGAACGGGATCCGGGAACTGGCTGGGAACAAGTCCTCCAGCACAACATTTCGGCAACCTACAATGTTTTCAACGAAGCGGTCCGGTCCGGTGTTCCTAAAATTGTCTTTGCCACAACAAATCACACCCAACATGGCCACACGATGGGGCCCGTACCTGAATCGTTGGACCCCAGGTTCTACGAACAACAACGGCTTCTGAAGTTGACGGATCCGCCCCATCCCGATTCGCTCTACGCCGTGTCCAAATTATTTGGTGAAAATCTGGGGCGTTATATGGTCACAACAGAAAATATTCAATTTGTGGGGCTCCGCATTGGGTGGCTAGTGCCCGAAGACGACGCCAGCGTTAAGAAGGGGACCATTTCCGAAGACTATCTGCGCGCCATGTTTCTCAGCAAGACAGACTGTATCAAAGCGTTTACCAGAGCCATCGAGGTCGACGCACCATACCTGCTAGCCTATGCCATCAGCCGCAACGATCGCCGAGTTTTCGATTTAGAGGCTACCGAGGAAAATCTCAAATTCCATCCGCAGAGCAATGCGGAATCGTATTTCTAGCGTGGTTCATAACATTCTCTTCCCACACGAAGACTGGGAGTAACAAAGCAGGAACGTCCTGCCGCACGAAACAGTCAGGGATCGGGCGTTGACTTGGTGCGCCGGAGACGCAGGTCTAGCAAGCGGCCAAGTTCTTCAATGGGCCGTGGATGATCGTCCACACGCAGGTCGATATAACGATCATCAAAACCACTGTAGCCGGCCTGGTCCTGGACAATCAACAAGGCGGCTGACTGACGACCACGCCGATCACCACCAGCCTGCTGGCCGGCTCGCATCGTCGCAAGCATCCGATCGGCCAGGACGCCATCCGTTTTTTCAAAAGTCCGGGACATCGCCTGGACCACTTCCTCACCGACCAGAATATTACCAAGACAGCAGAAATGCTGGCCCGATTTTGCACCCGCCCAGTCCAAACATTTTTCGCCGGTGAATGCTGCAACGTTACCTTCTTGATCCACGATCGCAACCTGACGATGTTCGCGGCCTGGATCACTTGCTAACAAATTTTCCAGCACATCCTCTGCTGATTTACCTTCTTTGAGCAATTGCAAACCACGAGGTCCAAATGTGGTATTGGCCCAGGATTGGGTGGCGATCGCACCGACTTCGGCCTGGGCGAACGGAACAATCGAACCAACAGCCAGCACTTTGGACTGTGTTGCGATGCCCCACTGCCCACTCTCCATGTCATAGGCAACGACAGAAAATGTCGCAACGACATTTTCCATGTCAAACCGAAGCTCTTCGTCATCTGCCCAGGCTCTCGCCAGAAAAAAAATCACCTGGAGAGCCACTAACGCTGTTGTCAGGGAAAATCGCAATGGGGCCATCGCCACACAACACCTAGGGGGTTGTCTCGTTATTCACCAGCCGATTGGTGACGCCAACTCAACGAACTTTACAACGAAAACGAATCAAGCCACCTTGGTCAGGTTCGAGTGGCTGCGTAATCTCCCACCGCAGAATCAGGGATTTCCCCGCATTTTCCTGCGTAAAAAAGTCGGCCTTCAGGCTACACTCGGCGCTTTCGGTTACATATTCCAACCGCGGCGATAGATTGTCAATCAACGTTACATTTCCGATCCGTTCATTGCCCACGTTGTCGAAACGCAATGTAAAATCAACAACGTCCCCCGGTAGAGCACTTTTGCGCGATGCAGTTTTTGTCACGCACAGTTCGGGTTTACAATGTCGATAGAGTTGCTAAAGCGTCTGCGCAGTTTGATACGAGACGTCGGCTATTGCCTGCGTTTCATCAATGACGACTTGAACCGCCGCATCGTGTGACCAGAACTGGGCCGCGTCACTATATTCTTTCAATCGAAGTCGTTCTGTCTCGTCAAAAACACCAAAACGCATCAGCACAAAGTTCTCATGAGCCAAGTATCCTTCGGCCAAAGTACCGATCGTTTGTGGTCGATCCACACTCTCCAGAAGTTGCCGCTTGCGAAAAATATTCGCCGGTTGCCTTCCCAACTGAACGTTCGGTTGTAGCTGCTGTAAGGTAGTCGAAGCAATTTGAAGTTCCTCGTCCAACTGTGGTTTCACGGGCATGATCAACTCGTTCATCTGTTCCTGCTGACGGTGTTCGCTGGTACCGGACACGCGCCTCACAGCGGCAAATCGAGGCGCATAGATACAAACACGACGCGTTGGCTTGACGATCGTCTGTCCGGCAAGCGTGTCAAAATGGGCAACCGTATCCTCCATGTCCAGTCCATCAACGGTCCAATCGGCCCGTACCCGAACGCGTTGGCTGTGGTCTCCACCATCACAGATGTATTCGTCCCCAGGCCAAGGTGCAATGCGTTCGTAAGGACTACTTGATTGGCCCACCGTGACCAAATCCGGGAGACACTGTCGGCACTCATTGGAATTTCCCTGGGACCCTCGGGCGTTAGTGCCTCTCGTCGGCCGCACACGAATTCCCTGATGATTGACAGGATTCCAGCTCGCACTCACGGCCTGAAACGCAACAACATGATTCGGCACGACAGGTGCTACGCCTGATTCGCCACGTCTGTTCTGTAACGGACGCGACGAGTAATTCCATCTCTCTGATTGAGAAACACCTCGCTGACGAGCAGGACTCCGGTATTCACCAGCATCTCCCTGGGCGCGACACAGCGCAGCCTGCCCGAAAAACACAGGGTGAAAGCAAACGGTCAGCAGCAAAACTGTCAAGCGTTGCGTCTGCGGTGCACGAGCAGAAGTCGGCCGTTGTTTCAGCACGCATCCACTGCGCCCCACTCGGAAACCAGGTGGCAAATGACATTCCGACACTATCTCGCTCCTAACGGAAATGGAAAATTTCCGGGTTTTCGCGATTCAGATTGTGGTTGATTTGAATCCATTCCAAAAAGCAACCATCTGGGAGAACCGAACAAAAAATCGCGAGTCGGTCCATTACGATCTGGAACAATTCCGCCTAATCGCACAATCGCCATGGGCCTTCCCAGTTCTTTGGCCACCTGCAATGGGTCATTCCGGGCACCCACATCAAAATACCACTGTTGCTGGGAATCGGCAGAACGGGGCAGGGCAGTGTCTGGAGGTTCCAGGTAAATAACACGTGTAACAAGTTTACCTGCCAAAGCGAGTTCGAAATCTTCCAGGGTCAGCTCGACGGGTATGGGAAACCGCCACTCTTCTCCTACAGGAGGCCGAAGTCGGTTGATCATCTCAATCGTAGGATAGACTTCAAATCCCTCGTTCAAGGGAATGTTGAGAACCTGAAAACGATAGATATACCCAACCTGCATCGCCGCTGTGATAGAACCTTTTTGCGGTTGGATAAATGCTCCCTCCCGCGCCAGGGATACGCGGGCGTCTTCCGGCACCTTAATTTGAACCGGTTGAAAATAACCTTCGGTCAGCTCGGCCGCCAAGAGAACGGGACCGAGACTAGTCAAACCAACGCCTACCGCGGTCATCCAGGCGCAAATGATTTGACTACCCATCCGATCCTTCGGTGATGGATTCGCACTGGACAAGCTCTCTTTGCCAGGCATGCATGACATCGTGGTCAACCTACTCAAAACAGTTCTTGGAGATAACATGGACCTGGCAAACCAATCACCACCGTTCGCCGAACGGTCATCCATCAAGTTCTGGTGTGGCCCTATCAAGCCATGAAATACAGACTTTGTAAAGCCAACTCGTTCCTCATGCACTAGCGAACGCGACGTAACTTGTGGAACAAGGGCTGGTTCACATGGGGAGTTGGGGTCACCATGGTTTCCCTGACACGGACATCCGTTGCCGGAATCGGGTAACTCATACCTGGCTTGTGCTTCATGTCAATATTAATGCTCTGGCTCGGACCAGGAATTCGCATGCGGGTATGGTTCACCATTTGGTGTTTTTGCAATCCTGCGGGAATGCCAAGCGGAATATGTGCTGGTCCGGGTAGTCCAATGGGAGTACCGCTCATGGGCATGCCGTACCTTGGAGAAGTGACACCACTAACGTAACCCGGTGTCGCCGGAGCCGGTTGTACAGGAGCAGGACCTCCCCAGGTACCACCCCCCATGCTGACATGGTGACGGACAGGTGTCAGCTGACTCGCCTGGATAATATTTTGGTCACTGTGTTGTTCCATCTCTGGCATTTCCAGGTCGACATTTCCCATTCGTACGATTGACAGAATAGCACCACGTCGGTCGGCCTCAACAATTGGATCTACTCCCGGATCCAGACGTGTGCTCACCAGCGTTTCAACTCCTGCCAGGGCAAGATCCTGAAAATCCGGATCCGGTAGATAAATCACCTTGGTCACAAAATTGTTGCTGATCACCTGGTCAAAATCCTCTTCGGTAAACTGAATCGGAATCGCATTGTGCGTTAGGAAAGCCTTGGATCGGGGAGTTGTGTAGCCAACCTCCAGGGTAGGATACAATTCAACACCAGCGCGTCCAGGAACATGCGTCAGTTTAAGGCGATAAATTCCACCCTGGGAAAAGTTCTGCCTTCCCGGCGTGATCAGTGGCACCGAGTCAAATGCCCCTTCATCGCCCACATCCCATTGCACGTGCAGACTTTCCGGCCCCACAAACAAAATCTGCGCGGTCCCGTAACTGGCACTGGACTCCTCTGCTGCCTGGCCATCGTCATAAACAACAGGAGGAGCAGGAGGGACCATCACACCTGGCCCTGGACCAGCGACTCCTGGGCCAGGATGCAATAGGTGTTCTGCCGGCGGTAAATTGTAATCGCCAACCGATTTACAGCCTGTCACAGCCAGTCCAAGTGCCAAGACACCCAGGCACGCGCAATATCGCAGAAACATGGTTCCCCCCTTTGGCTTCCAATGATCGTTTTACGAATGACGTGGACCCGGTTCGCGTTGACGCCTAGAATCACAGGCACCACAGTCAGATAGACTTATCCTGTGAAATAGTGTTCGGTCCATTAGAATGCGAATCTTTGATAGTATCGTTAGGAACCGTAAAGTGGCATGTATTTTGCCCAACCTCGCAGCTGCGTTGGTTGCTGTGACTTATGCCCAAACGAGTCCTACGACATCGACAAACAAGGTCCCTACGGCCGAAAGGGCGACCAGTGATGGCGACCGACTGGTACAAAAAGCGGCCAGCCAGTTGCGCCAGCATGCCAGCATCTCGGCCAAAATTCGACATCGTCTTAATTTATTCGGACAAGAACTTTACGGGTCGGGTAGGTACTACCAACTACCTAAAGATGATCGGTTATTGCTGCGTTTGGAATTGAAAATTCAACTCGGCACGCAGATGTCAAGCTATCGCCAGATTTCAGACGGGCAATTTTTTTGGGTCCGTCGCCATCTCGCTACGGGTTCAGAACTGAGTCGCATCGACCTGAGACGGGTTCGAAAACAATTCAGCGATCAGAATCAAGGAACTGCAACTATTTTGCCGCTGGCAAGAAATCCAGGTGGTCTGCCCGCACTCCTCACCCAACTCACAGAACATTTTCGTTTCGAGGATCCCCGGCAGGCTGCCCTGTACGGCATTGACGTTCTGGCGGTGCGTGGGCATTGGCAGGGTCCACGCGAAGAGAAAACCACTGCCGCAACCGGCCCAACGCCCAGGTCCAGCAACCAGTTGGTGCCCGATTTTTTACCACGACAAGTACTACTCGTATTGGGTCAAGACGATTTGTTTCCCTATCGACTGGTTTACCAAAGTGTAAGCGGCCAACCCTTAGTGGTGATGGAAATCTTTGAAGTACGCATCGACGAACCACTCGATCCCATGTTATTTGCCTACCATCCACCGCGCGAATCAAAAGTCGAAGACCGCACCGACGAATATTTGCGACAAGCTGCTCAGAAGCAACGCCACACCGTTGGACGTTAAAGATCCAACTGCCTGCCAGATCGGCGCGCCCTGCTGCAAGTTGCCAAGCAAAAGAAAGGCAATTTCGGTGCTCCATCATTTCTCTTGATGCCGGGTAATCATCAGTAACATCCTGTCACAAATCATCACCGATTCGACCTGCAATTGGACCTGTTTTCCTGGCACATGCCCGCTTGCGGACCGTGCCAAATTCACGTAGCGTGGGCATTGTCAATTTCTTTGCAATTGCCTCGACCCCATGGCGAAATCGAATGGCTGCGAATAACACACAAGTGGAGCAAGACCGTGCACAACTGGCGAACGCCAGTCAACAAGGATTCATCGCCAAGCTAGGCACCTATACCCGGCTGTCAGGACCGGGATGGATCGCCAGTGCGATCACGTTGGGCGGCGGATCTTTGGCCAGCAGCTTGTACCTCGGAGTCTTGGGTGGTTACAGTCTGATGTGGCTTCAGCCATTCGCCATGATTTTGGGCGTGATCATGTTGAGTACCATCGGCTACGTAACACTCTCCTCCAACGAACCACCTTTCCGAGCCATTAATACCCATGTCAGTCCTGTACTCGGTTGGGGCTGGGCACTTGCTGTGGCGGCTGCCAATATCATCTGGTGCATGCCACAGTTCTCGCTGGCTCATGGTGTTCTCAGTCAGAACCTTGTGCCAGGTCTACTGGGAAAAGATGGCTCGTTTCGACAATGGGCCGCTTCGACATTTACCGCCGACACTCCTCTGGGAGCTTGGTTGGGTTCCCATTTTGATGAAATCGCAGTTTCCATGACCCTGCTTGTTGTCTGTACCCTAGTCACCTGGAGTTATGATCGTAGCGGTTGGGGCCTGCGCATCTATGAAACAGTTTTAAAAATCGTCGTCGCCATGATCGTGCTCAGCTTTCTCGGCGTGGTATTAAAAATCTCCTTTTCAACTGATCCATTACCTTGGGGAGATATTTTGGCCGGTCTCGTTCCGGACTTCAGCCAATTCACTACGCCAGCGGCAACCTTTCAACCGTTCTTGGACGTGATTGAAAACGACGCAGCTCGCAAATTTTGGTCCAACTCGATTGTGAACGAACAGCGAGATGTCATGATCAGTGCCGCAGCAACAGCTGTCGGAATTAACATGACCCTGATGTTTCCGTACACGATGCGGCGCAAAGGTTGGACCAAAGAATTCCGCGGGCTTTCGATTTTCGATCTCAGTACTGGAATGTTTATCCCTTATATTTTGGCGACAGGATTCGTCGTGATTGCCGCAGCAGCCCGCTTCCATACGGAACTGCCTGCAGGATTTACCGAAGAAAAAGAGGGTGACAAAATTACCATTGTTGCCGACGAGCATAGCCCCAAATACGGTGCTTACCAAGGGCTGCTCAAAAAGCGAAACGCTCATCTGACGGGCGACAATCCAGTTCCTAACTTGTCAGAAAACGAGAAACACATGGCCGCTATCCTGGTCCGGCGTGATGCCATCGACTTGGCCGCATCGCTAGAACCACTCACTGGCAAATGGGTAGCCAACATCTTATTCGGGCTGGGTGTACTGGCAATGGTTCTGTCGACCATTTCCATTCTGATGCTCATCTCCGGGTTTGTTATTGCGGAAATGACAGCGTTTCCCCCGGGCGGTCGAGTCCACAAACTGGGAACACTTGTCGCAGGAGTAGGTGGCATTTTGTGGCCAATCTTCTGGGCCGGACAAAGCAAATTTTACCTCGCCGTGGTCACTTCTGTCTTTGGATTCATGTTACTGCCATTTGCCTATGTCACTTTTGTGCTGATGCTAAACTCCCATAGCTTGCTGAAGGAAGAAATGCCACGAGGATTTGCCCGACTCATTTGGAATGTGCTGGCTATGTCCGCGGCGTTCATTGCGTCGGTCGGTGCGGCCTACATGATTTGGATCAAAGTTCGCTGGGGAGGGATCGCCGCGGTAGCGATGTTCGTCGTGCTGGCAGTCCTGGTAAATTTCAACCGGAAAAACAACAGGGCAAACAACAATGATCCAACTTGACCTGCGACCATCCCACCCAGTGACAGCGCCCCCGGAACCCATGCACCGCATTTTACGGAACAAGGCACTGGACTGGCACACGTTTTCGACTGCCATTCCTAGAGAGTCTGCACAACCAAACAGCAGCCATACCTCCAGCCACCCGTGTTGACCGAACTGTCAGGAATCCGTTCTGATACAATCCGGGAAACCAGTGCAACTTAAAATGGTCCGTAGACAGTGACAATGGGGCCCCTCATGACGCAACGTTTGCTGAACGAGAATGAAAAACGCTTGTTCCTGTTGGATGCAATGGCACTCATCTATCGCGCTCACTTTGCGCTGATTCGCAGCCCCAGATTCACCAGTAGTGGACTCTGTACGTCGGCAGTTTTCGGACTCGTCAACACGATTTTCGATCTCTTAAATCGCGAACAACCTACTCACCTGGCGGCTGCCTTCGATACGCCGGAACCAACCCATCGGCATCTCGCATTTGAACAGTACAAAGCCCAGCGCGAAGCGATGCCGGAGGATCTGAGCGCACAAATCCCGTATGTATTCCAACTGCTGGAGGCCCTTAACATTCCTATCCTGAAGGCTCCTGGTTACGAGGCCGACGACATCTTGGGGACGCTCGCCCGCCAGGCTGAAAGCGAAGATTTTACTTGCTACCTGGTCACCCCCGACAAAGACTGTCAACAATTGGTTTCCGATTGCGTTACCGTCTACAAGCCAGGACGCCAAGGTTCACAATTTGAGCTTTTGGGTGTTCATGAAGTCCTCGCTCACTGGAACATCCAACGAATTGATCAGGTCATCGAGGTGCTCGGCTTGATGGGGGACAATTCGGACAACATACCTGGTGTTCCCGGCATTGGTCCTAAAACGGCCCAAAAGCTTATCGAAAAATACGACAATATCGAGAATCTCATCAAGCATGCAGATGAATTGAAAGGCAAACAGAAGGAAAGGGTTCAGCAGTATGCCGAGCAGGCCCAACTTTCCAAACGCTTGGTAACGATCGATACCCATGTTCCCTTGGAAGTACAACTCGATGCCCTGGCAACACAGCCGCATCACCACAAGAATCTGAAGTCACTGTTTATGGAACTGGAGTTTGACTCACTGGGGAAAAAAATATTCGGCGCATCTTTCAGCGCTGGTGCCACACGTGCTGCTACGGCACGTCAACAACGCGAGCAGGAAATCCAGCAAGAACTTTTTGCCGAACCGGTGGAACAGAAAACCATTCGCGATGTACCACATCAATACCATGTCATCCGTACGGCTGCAGAACGTCATCAACTGATCGAACGACTTTCACAACAATCCGCCTTCTGTTTCGACACCGAAACAACGGACCTCAATCCGCGCCAGGCTGCGCCACTGGGTATCGCTATTTGCTTTGAACCGCACGAAGCATTTTACGTTGTCTGCCCCGCGGAGGAAGACAAAGCTCTCCAGGTTCTCGAAGAGTTTCGTCCCCTTTGGGAAAATGAACACATCGAAAAAATCGGGCACAATCTGAAATACGACTTGACGCTTTTAAAATGGCACGGGTTCAAGGTCCACGGAAAACTGTTTGACACCATGCTGGCGCATGCCATGAAAGAACCTGAAATGAAACACGGATTGGACTATTTGTCGAATCTGTATCTAGGTTATCAGCCAATCGCCACCAGTGAACTGATAGGGCCACGTGGCGACAATCAACGGAACATGCGAGATGTCCCACTACAACAGGTAGCCGAATATGCTTGTGAAGATGCCGATGTCACACTCCAGATCAGCCACGTGCTCCGTCCCGACCTAGAACGTCGCGAGGTTCACCGGGTTTGCCACGAAGTAGAGTGCCCACTCATCCCCGTACTGGTAGACATGGAACACGAGGGGATTCGTCTCGATTCCAAGGCCCTGCAGCAATACTCCCAGCAGTTACAATCTGAAATCGACAAGTTAGAAATAACAATTTATCAGGCCGCCGGAAGAGAATTTAATATCAACTCTCCGAAACAGCTGGGGATAATTTTGTATGACGAGCTTCAACTGGAATCCAATCCCCCAAAAACTGCCACCGGTCAATACTCGACACGAGAAGCAGAATTGTTACGGTTGGCCGGACGGCACGAAATAGTAAATGATGTACTCGAATACCGGAACGCAATGAAACTCAAGTCGGTATATGTGGACCAACTACCGTTGGCAGTCAATCCAAACACCGATCGAGTTCACACACACTACAATCAATCCTGGACGGCGACAGGGCGTATGCAGTCCAATGACCCCAACCTGCAAACGATACCAGTACGCAAAACCCGTGGCCGGGAAATCCGTGCCGCTTTCGTACCGCGCAACGAAAATTATCTCCTGCTGGCAGCCGACTATTCCCAGGTCGAACTGCGGATTATGGCCGAACTCAGTGGAGACGAAGGAATGCTACAATCCTTCCAAGAAGAAACCGACATTCACACGGTCACCGCAGCGAAAGTTTACAAAGTGCCACTCTCGGACGTGACACGTGAAATGCGAGACAAAGCCAAAACCGTTAATTTTGGCATTATTTACGGCATCTCTGCATTCGGGCTGCAGCAACGTCTTAATATCCCCCGAGAAGAAGCACGCGATGTCATCGATAATTACTTCGAAAAATATCCAGGGGTTCGTTCCTACATCGACGACACCATCGAATTTGCTCGTGAAAATGGTTATGTCTGCACACTAACCGGTCGACGTCGACCGCTGCGCGACATCAATTCCCGGAATCGCTCATTGCGCAGCGCAGCGGAACGCCTGGCCATGAACAGCCCGATTCAAGGAACCTCGGCTGATTTGCTCAAACTGGCCATGATCCGTGTCGATCAGTTACTAAATGCAGGGAAATACAAAACCAAAATGCTGCTCACCGTACACGACGAAATAGTATTCGACTTGTACCGCCAAGAACATGACGAAGTCGTACCTCTGATCGCCGAAGCCATGCGGTCAGCGCTCCCTATGAAAGTGCCGCTCGTCGTCGAGATGGGTGTTGGCGAGAACTGGCTGGAAGCGCATTGAATTCAGAGGACTCAAAAAACAAGCAGATTGTCGCGACGAAACAGACAACAACAGACGGCCAGCGAGAGCCCCGGTTTTCCTAACTGGCAACCGTTTTTCTTTTCCTGGAAATCCCTGCAATTCCCAGGAACATTTCGGCGACAAGCATCTCCCGCAACCACTGACAGACCTTTCCACAGGTTTCAGAGCATCACCGTTTCGCTGGAGAAGCTAGACGCTTGCCGACCAGCCCCCGTCGACGTTAAGACAGGTACCCGTGATCCATGCTGCATCCTCCGATGATAAAAAAACGGCTGCACGCCCGATGTCACGTGGAGTCCCAAAGCGAGGCAAGGGGGTTCTTGCTCGCGATATGGCAATCGCTTCGGTTGTCTGGTAATCCTGCACGGCCGTTTCAATGTAACCGGGGCAGATTGCATTCACGGTCGTCTCATACTCCGCTAATTGTAGCGCTAAATCACGAGTCAGGTTAACCACAGCCGCCTTGGCACTTGGATAAGCCGGCCCCCCCCCACCCCCAAATGCCTGGACCGAAGCAATATTGATGATGCGCCCCGCCGAAGACTGGTTCAGAAAATTTGCCGCGTACCTGCAGCCCACAAAAACAGCTCGATAGTTGATGCGTGTCATACGATCCCAATCCGACATGGAAAGCGTCTGCAGGTCGCCTGGAATGAAAATGCCGGCATTGTTGACGAGAATATCCAGACCACCCAATTGTTCGACCGTCTGCCCAACCAGGTTTTCCAGCTGTGAGTCTTGGGCCACGTCGGTCTGAACAAAAAACGATTTCCCACCGAGCTTTTCAATTTCAGCCACCGTCGTGGTGTTCACGTCCGTCTCGTAGTACTTGCCTACTTTCGGCTCCTCCTGCAAGTCTGCCACAACAACAGTCGCTCCCTCTCGTGCAAATTCCAAAGCAATACCACGCCCGATACCAGAACTTCCACCAGTGACAATCGCTACACGATTCGCTAAGACATGGTTCATTTGTTGAGCCATCCAAAAACAAGGTTCCATTTTAATTTTCAGGAAAAAGACAAAGGTTCACATCTCAGCATCTCATAGGTACACCAGAGTATACAGCACTTCGCATGATTAAGGGCATGGCTGACGAGGTCTTTGTAGATCCCGCCCAACCCACAGTATGATTTGTGATTGTTTCCCCTTAGAATATCCTGGTGATGCTCTCCCACAAGCAAGCCACATCATTGTGTGGTTACCAGTCAAGTACCCGTCGCCAATCTATTCATCGAAAGGAAGGTCAGCATGACCGTTTGGAAATCTAGCCTGATACTCATTGTTTTGACTTGCGCCAATGTGATCTGGCTTCCCCTTATTGCGCAGAGCGGCGAGTCTGCCAGACCACACACAGCAAAGCCCGAGTTTGTTCGGGACGCTATTTGGGTATGGGGAAATCCAGAAATGGCAACACCTGGCGAACACACATTGGCAACCTTCGCCCAAGCCAGTCCAGCCCAACGCGTGTCCCTGTTGGGCGTCTCAAGCGTGATGATGGCCGGACCCGGACTGCCGAGTGACTTTGACGAAGCGAGACGCTTGACCGAACAAGTCGCTCATCTGCCGCACATCTTGTGGGAAATCACACCCGACGAGAACCAAGAATCCAAATTTGTTTTCGACCAACGGTTGGAACATCTTGGAAAATTAGTCGCTGAGTATCACCAGATCGAAGGAGTGATTCTGGATGACATGAGCACAACGTTTTACAACAAGGGCTTGAAACCCAAACATCTCATCCGCCTTCGAGAGCAATTGGCAGCACAAAAAGCACCGCTAAAACTATGGGGCGTCCTCTACACGATGAGTCTGAACCGTCCTCATATCGACGAATACATCGAGTACCTTGATGGCATCTTGTTGCCCGAGTGGCACAGCGACCGGGTGGGTGACATGGAGAAACATGTGGCACATTGCGAAAAACAGTATCCCGGCAAACCAATTCTCTACTGTACCTATCTTTATGACTACGGAGGCGGCAAGCGGATATCCTTGCAACTGCTGGAAAAACAATTTGAAATTGGCTTACGCCTGCTACACGCTGGACGTATTGAAGGGATTGAAATTACTACGATTACCAACGATCTCGAGGCGCTGGAATGGACAGCCAATTGGATTAAACAAGTGGGTGGCCAAAAGATTGGTTCACCGTAGCTGGGCACAAGTCAGGTGGACTTCGGAATCGAGGCTACGTGTACAAGATGCAGGATGATTGGTGAGTCTTACTTCACGAATCAGCACTGACCGAAAAGACATGAAAATGGTTGATATTTTCAAAAAAGCGCCGTGAGAGGTGCGCCCCGGTCCATCAGATTAATCCGACGCCCATCGTCGACGGTATACGTCAAATCATCAATCCCCATCGCATAATAGATCGTTTTGGCAATATCTTCGGGTCCCACCGGATTGTCGT
This sequence comes from uncultured Pirellulaceae bacterium, assembly GCA_964393615.1. Classification (GTDB taxonomy): domain Bacteria; phylum Planctomycetota; class Planctomycetia; order Pirellulales; family Pirellulaceae; genus CAYMUR01. Next base: position 4,951 of record CAYMUR010000041.1, on the reverse strand, counting down.
GAGGATAAGCCCCAATTTTGTCACTGGCTCCATACACCTGGCCACCACGGACACCACCACCAGCCAATAACACGGACATACAGTGTGTCCAATGGTCACGCCCACCTTCTTTGGCACCCGCAGACCGTTTATCTCCAATCTTGGGACTGCGTCCCATTTCACTCGTCACCAGTACCAAGGTGTCTTCCAAAAGACCACGCTCGTCGAGATCATCGAGCAGGGCGGAAAACGGCCGGTCAAACATCGGCACCAAATAGTCCTTCAGGCATGAAAAATTCTTCCAATGCGTGTCCCATCCGCCACCCAGGCAGCCGCGCTTTTTGTCCTCTTTATAATCGTTTTTCCAAAACAATGTGATGAACGGTACCTCGGCTTCAACCATGCGACGAGCCATCAACATGCTCATCGCATTCAGACCCGGTCCATAACGTTCCCGCACCGACTCTGGTTCTTGCATCACGTCCAAAGCAGATTGTGTTTTCCCCGACGCCAGCAAGCCGAACGCTTTTTCCTGGAATTGGCTATAATCGGACACCCGCTGTGACACATCCAACGCTCGCCGAGACTGGGTCAGAGCATTTAACAGTTTCCGTCTATCCTGCATGGTTTGCGTGGTCACATCGGTGAGTGACAGCGCGGGTACCTGAAACTGTGTCGGTGTCTTGTGTTCCCCCACCAGGTAAACCGGATTGTGCTGCACGCCAAGTAACGCCCCAAACTGACCCGGGCGTCGTGCCCCTGGCTCGCCCGCCAAGTCAGGCAACGTAATCACCTGGGGTAGATACGGATGCGACTGCCGTTTGGCACCCACAACACAGCCAATGTAGGGCCAATCATCCGGGCGCGGTTGACGCGTATTGGAGAAACCAGCTCCCGGTGGATGTCCCGTCAAATTGTAAAAATACCCGGGGTGATGGTCATTGGGACCGCGACCATAATGCCCCAACGATCGCACAATGGCCAAGTGATGGGCCCGCTGGGCCAGATGTGGAAGGTGCTCGCACAATTGGATATCAGCAGCTGTCGTGTTGACAGGAGAGAATTCACCTCGATTCTCGCTGGGTGCATCGGGCTTCATGTCCCACAGGTCAATGTGCGAAGGGCCACCAGCCAGCCAGATCAAAATGGTCGATTTAGCAGGTTTCCGTAAAGTCGTAGGAGCCGCACCTAGCAACCCCGGTAACCCACTACCCATGAAACTGAGACCACTGGCCGTTAACAGGGTCCGTCGATCAATGAGTCCGTGTTCGCGTGGATCACAAAACATGACATGCAATGGGTTAGGAGTAGCACTACTCGGGGGTTCAATGTCCCGGGGTTCAATGTCCCGGGGTTCAATGTCCCGGGGTTCAATGTCAGGTCAGGGGGTTCAATGTCAGGTCAGGGGGTTCAATGTCAGGTCAGGAGGTTCAATGTCAGGTAGCGGCACTCACCATGTTCTAGCGGAACACGTTTTTCAGGATGAACCGCATTTCACCAAGTACGCGGTAGGAGTATAGTATACCAATTCCACCATCAACCGTCGAGCGGAAATGATGCTTCTCATAAGGTGGCAGCCCGAGGCGGCAACACCTAACACGCTAATACCCCCTCGAAAAACTACCCCTTTCTAAACAAACTATGAATCATCTACGCGGAGCGATTATCGGCTTTGACAGCACGCCACGCATTCATCCGCAATTTGGAGCCTGGGGTACAACCCCCACAATGAAACAGATCGACTTACCGTTGTTGTCACGTTGCCTGGCACTCGAAAACAATGGAACAACCCTGCTGTGGTTCAGTCATGACCTGGTAGGACTCAGTTGCCCCGCAACGTTAGCATTACGGCAGCAGGTCGCTGACGCCGTCGGCCTGACCGTTGAACAAGTGATTTGGTCAACGAGTCAGACGCACGCGAGCGGATCTTATGCTGGATTTGCAGAAGAAGGTGGTGGTAACTCGATCATGGAAAAGGGCGCCTGGGACAATGCATTCTGTGACGCAGAACACAGACGTTTTTTGGACGGCTGTGTGGATGCAGCGCAACGTGCTCTCGAGAGTTTACAATCCGTACAAGTTTTTGCCGGTGTCGCACATTGTGACAACATCAGCTACAACTCGCGACTCCCTCTGGCTAGTGGCGGTGTAAAATTCAGCCGCAATTACGCCGAGGCATTACAGGGCGGCTGTTACTTTGACAAGACGGTATCGCTGTTGCACTTTGAAAAAGAGAATGGCCAACCGCTGGGAACCCTCTTTAATTTTGCCTGCCATCCCGCCACATTGCTGGATAATACACTGGTGTCATCAGACTATGTCGGTACCGCACGGGCGCGCATCGAAAAAATGACGGGGGGTGCACCGGCAATGTTTATTCAGGGATTTTGCGGCAATGTCCACAATTACTACATGTTTTGCGGGCCACAACAGGCTCGCCTGCTGGGCAACCGTCTCGCCGATGCGGTCAGCATCGGACTCAATCACTTGGTACCTCTGCGTGGTGTACCACTGCGGTTTGAGTGGCAAACCATCGAACTCTGTTGTCGGTCCATGTACACCAAACAGGAACTCGAACAGGCGATTGCTATTCGCCGCAGATTTCAGCAGGAAGTTGAAGATTATCCACACGCCTGTTGGGTCGGTGGTGTGAATGTGCCCGAGTTTCTCAATGCAGATCAAAAGAAACGTTTTGTGGATGTCAATATTCGCTACTGTGAAGAAATTTTGCGCAGGCTGGCTGCAGGTGAGTCACTGCGTGACAAATTGTCAATCACGGTAGGCGGCCTGCGGATAGGTGATGTCTACACAGTCCTCTCACCCGGTGAAAATTTCACCGAAACCTGTCGTTATATTCGTGAGAATTCGCCCCATCCACACACGATGGTTTGTGGCGACACGAATGGCTTGTTCGGTTACATTGGTACCGACGAGGAAATCGACCGCGGCGGTTTCGAAACCGACACCTACTGGAAAATGGCACACCGTGACGGACTCCGCCTGGCTCCCGCCAAAGGATCGTCACACCAGGTTGCGGATACGTGCCTGGGACTGATGGAACAATTGGCACAGAATAGATGACACGGAAATAAAACAAGTGACGGTCCAATCCATCGGATTCGACAAACGTTTCGACAAACGTTTCAGCAAACATGGTACAGCAAAAACAGGCTGTTCCCGTTAAACTGCTAGGCTGCCGCGGAGCTGGATCGACCTGATGAGTGGATCTGTTTTTGGCACAGGGATCAACACGACTGGCAACCGATTATTTCCATCCCAACGAGGATCAACATGTATGGCCGTTTCTGGGAAGACTTTTCAGCCGAACAAATCATTCGTCACTGGCCAGGCCGCACAATCCATGAAGCGGATAACACCTGGTTTTCACTATTGACGCAGAACCAACATCCGTTGCATGTCGATGCACACTATGCGGCTCACCACACGCAACAGGGACGTCAGGTCGTCGTAGGTACACTCGTCTTTGGAGTCGCCGTAGGACAGACGGTCGCGGATCTGTCCGGGCGTGCCATTGCAAACTTGGAATACGAATCGATCACCCATGACGCACCGGTTTACCATGGTGATACGATCTACTGCAACAGTCGTGTGTTGGAGGTGCGCGAAACAAGTCGGGGCGATCGTGGTATTGTCAGTATCGAAACAGAAGTCACCAATCAACATGGTGAAAAAGTGATGACATTTCGACGAAAGGTGCTTGTCCCCAAAAAGAATCATGCAACGCTCGGCGAGGGCAAGCTGCCCTGCGATGGCTGAAACCAGCATCCTGCATTTAAAAACAGAATTTTGCACGATTGGAACCGATGACGGATATCAGTGGACCATTGGCCGGCGTGAGGATACTGGCATTAGAACAGTTCGGGGCCGGTCCGTTCGCCACGCTGAACCTGGTGGACATGGGCGCCGAAGTGATCAAGATCGAAGATCCCACCACAGGTGGTGATGTGGCACGGTACGTGCCCCCCTATGCCATCGAAGCAGATTCGTTGTACTTCCAGGCTTTCAACCGGAATAAAAAATCAGTAGCCCTGGATTTGCGCAGCAAAAAAGGGCGTGAAGCGTTCGAAGGTTTAGTCGGGGTCAGTGATGCTGTCTTCAACAATCTACGCGGTGATCAACCATCACAACTTGGTTTGACCTACGCGACACTACGCTCACAAACCCCGGCCGCCGTCACATGCTCGTTGTCAGGGTTCGGGCCAGATGGACCGCGGGCTGCCGAGCCAGGATACGATGCCATTGTGCAAGGATTGACTGGTTACATGTCGGTAACGGGTGAACCGGACGGGGCCCCTGGAAAGTGCGGTGTCTCGATTATCGATTTTGCCACAGGCTTTGCGGCGGGACTCGGTTTGACCGCCGCACTTTTTGATGCAAAACGCACGGGGCGCGGACGCCACGTGGATGTAAGCCTGATGGACACAGCCGTCTCCATGCTCTCCTACTTCGCCGCCTGGAATCTCAACCGGGATTGGACACCCATTCGAACCACGGCGTCGAGCCATCAGACATTAATACCCTGCCAAAACTTTCAGACGTCAGATGGATGGATCGTCGTGATGTGTGCCAAGGAAGTATTCTGGCAACGTCTAGCCGCAGGACTGGGGCATGGTGAGTTGGCTAACGATTTGCGTTTTACGACCTTTGCCGACCGGTTGACACATCGTGATGAACTACTGCCACTGCTCGAAAAGATATTTGCCGAGAAAACCACCGCCCACTGGGTCGAAAAGTTTCGTGGACAAGTACCGATCGGTCCCATCAATTCATTGGCCGAAGCCCTGACCGATGAACAACTGGTGACCAACAAGATGATCATAGAAACCGATCACCCCATCTACGGACCGCTACGGCTAGCCGCGTCACCCATCAGGACAGGCGAAAGGTCGACGCCTTCTTCCTGTGCCCCAACACTGGCAGAGCACACGCGTGAACTTCTGCGTGATCTGCT
>CAYMUR010000040.1:38927-42279 GCA_964393615.1 uncultured Pirellulaceae bacterium | reverse complement strand
GTTCCGTAGACCGATGCTCTATCCAATTGAGCTAGGGGTGCATCGTTTCTTTCGCGCTTCACAGGTCCATCTGCCAAGTCAGATTCAGGAACGACCTGAAAGAACCATGAATACCTGCTTCTTTGCTTTCCGGCAGCAGCCACCTGAGTTTACCAGGATCAAGCTGAAGAGAAAACACGTCTCCAATAAAAAGGTAAACAGGGCTTGTGGGCGGCGTGTCAAGGTTTTCGCTGGGCTTCGGATACCCTCTAAAAGACCGCGAATATGCCAATTTGTGTGTTTTGTGGGTCAGGTCTCGAGTGGGTGGACGACTGCACAACGACTTTCGATTGGAAGGATTTTGCGGATCGTTTCGCGGATTGCCAAGCCGGCCACGAAACGATCGTCCGAGATCACTTCGATGATCCTGAGGTGGCGGTTCACCGCATCCCAATCACTGGCAATGTCAGGAGGATGAAAGACTTTGTTTTGTCTGCGGGTTGAATGATAATATAATAACGGAGAAGTGGGAGGTGAGGTGTTTGAGGTACGGGGTTTGCGGTCTATTTGTTTTCCGTATCTTCGGCAGGGTCGCAGCGGTATCAATGTGGTTTGTTTGGCAGGCACGCCAACGATCGTTGATGGTCGTAGCAGGTGGGTCCAAACACTGTTGGGTCCAAACACTATGGGGAAAAGAGAAACATGATATCCTGGTCGCTGGTTACAATCTTTTTCCCACCATTGCGTTGGCAGCTGTATTGTTTTCTGGCTGGCTGGACCATCGTATCAGGCGTGATTGGAGGCAGTTCTAGCCTGTCCTTTGCCGGGGTTCGACACCATGTAGGCAGTGATGCTGCAGGAAGGCCGAGGCATGCCAGTTTGAATCGGAGACATGGTTCCGTGTTGCGTGCCCCCCGGAGACATCGCCAGTTGTACAACGGTGCCGAACATTTTTACGGTAGATACGGTAGATACGGTCGCTCGAATGCCTTGTTACCTGCCCGTGCGATTCGCCGTAACACTCTTTACGGATATCCCAGCTTTGGTAACGGATACGGTTTCCCTTGCCTGGGCTGTGGTTATTACATGTATCCTGGTATTCCAATCTGGTTTGGTCTGAATGGTGATCGAAGAGGGGATGACGAATCTTCGGAGGCTATGATTTCTGTACCGCGCGATTCTGTGGACAGCGGTACATTGGCTCCGGAAGTACGGCTTCCAACTAATCGCAGCCCTTTGTCGGACAAGTCAGGGGCAGGTAGGGGGCCCGATCCCCAAGGTCACTCACAGGTTGTGGGCGAGGCTGGTGGGAAATCAATTCCTGGTCTCAGTGCTGGCTGGGATTTTCTAGTGAGAGGCCAGTCAGCTGAGGCACGAGAGGAATTTTTTGTGGACGCTACCAGAGACAATGCCAACCTATACCATCAAGTTGGTTTTGCGTTGGCCTCCGTGGCTATGCACGATTGGTCACGTGCTGTTTGGGTGATGCGGAAAGTGTGTCGCTCCAGTTCGGCAGGAGTTGTTGCGTTGGATGGTCGACGGATCGATCCGATGTTTCCAGCCAAGCTACAGCAGTGGATTGACGTTTGCCAATTGCACATGCCATTGGATTCCAGTGACAAGGACACACTTTTTATGTTGGCGGTACTATACAACCTGGCTGGTGAGAACGACCAGGCACACGAAGCCATTTGGCAGGCACAGCGGCATGGTGACCGTACCATTAGTACCCGAAATTTGCAGTTGGCGCTGTTCCTCAAAAGGAGCGGTCGTGGATTCTGAAACGGTGTGTCGAATGTTGTATCCGCGTTGCTGAGTGGACGCAACTTTCAGCGGATCAAAATGGGTCGGCCCACCTGTTGGCTGCCTCGGATTTCAGATTCTCTGGTCGGGGTATCTGAGTCTCCAAGATGGCCAGCAGGGCAAAGAGATCGTGTAGCGTCAGGATCGTGTAGCGTCAGGATCGTGTAGCGTCAGGATCACAGTCGGCCCACGGACATGCCACCGTCTATCATGATGTAGTTGCCTGTCGCGTAGGGTAAGTCGCCCCGTGCGAGCGTCACAACGGCACGTCCGACGTCTTCGGGAGTCCCCCAGCGTGGTTCGATCGTTAAGCCGTCCGCGATCAAGCGGTCGTATTTTTCCGTGACACCGGCCGTCATGTCGGTGCGGATAATGCCAGGACGAATCTCGTAAACTGGCATCCCGTATTCTCCCAATCGAGCTGCCCACAGTTTGGTCAGCATGGTCATTCCAGACCAGGAAATGCAGTAATCTCCTCGGTTACTAGAAGCGAATTCTCCCGAGATCGAAGAAATATTGATCACACACCCTTCATACTTTGACGTTTGTTCACGTTGTTCAATCATCCAACGGGCAGCGATTTGTGTCAAAAAAAATGCGCCTTTCAAATTGACAGCCATTACCCGATCAAACGCTTCTTCGCTGGCATTCAGAATGTCTTGCCGGCCAGGAGAGGTGATGCCTGCATTATTTACCAGAAGATGCAACCGGTTGAAGTGGGATTTCACGGTGGCGATGATTGCCGACCGATCCACAGCCTGTCCCACGTCTCCTTGGCAATAAACGACTTCGGCACCGAGGCTCCGCAAGTCTTGGAGTACCGTTTGAACTTCTGATTCGGTGCGCACTCCGTTAATCGCCAAGTCCCACTCGTTACGTGCCAAGGCTTGTGCGATTCCTAAACCGATTCCGCGGCTGCCACCCGTAATGAGGGCAACCCGTCGATGACTTTCAGGCATGGCGGATTCCCATGTCTTGGATAATTTTCAAGGTTTGATCAGGCTTTCATCAAAGGGGGACGGAAACGTGACTGTCTGGTTCGGCTGAAAGACTGGATTGTTGGATGGTAAATATTAAAACGAGCTACAAGATTTAGTGAGTGTTTTCGGGTGATCTTCTAGGAAGCTTTACGCTGAGGGGTAGTCTCTGAATGCTGTTTCAGGAATGGTGTTTCAAAATGTAACTTGTGCGAAGTGGCCCATCAAGAGAGTGTTTTGGTGAGTCCGAAAAATGTGGGATACTTTTCATCCTGAGCCAGTCGCTGTACCAGCAAGGCTGCTTCACGAATGTGATAATCGCCCCACATCGAGGACTCGCCGCAAGGAATGGATTGCCCATTGGGAATGTAATCCCACCCATTAGGTCGGTGATAAACAGAATGTAGTAACAGTCCTTCGTGATTTGGCTCGGTAGACAGGTACGGTTCCTCAAGTAACGTGGCGAGTACTGTCAATCCAGCCTGGCGATATGGGGTAGCGGCTTCATCCTTGCCGGCGAGAAAACTGCCCAGTCGGATCAGGCCTTGCGCCGCGATCGCAGCCGCCGAACTGTCGACAGGTTCATGTTTGTT
>CAYMUR010000040.1:11550-38917 GCA_964393615.1 uncultured Pirellulaceae bacterium | reverse complement strand
TTGTTGAACGGTTCGGCCGGACGTTGCTGGTAATCTCCTAGCAACTGCAACCCAGGTGCTCCAGTGTCCCAATAGGGAATACCACAACAAGGCGTGTGTGTCATGTAGTGGTCGCAGGTTGCTTGGGCAGCGCGAAGAAAAAGGTTTTCCACCTTCAGGCGACCTCCCCATGCCTCGAATTCAGCCTCTGGTTGGAATTGCAGCCATTCCAAGAGTTCCGCGTAACCAAGCATTGCCCAGGCCTGTCCCCGTGTCCAGGTGCTAAATGGCGAATACCCTTGCTGTGTTGAACTGCAGCGGTAGGCACCATTATTGATGTTGAAAAGTGATTCATGACTTGTACGTCCACGAACGTCATAGAAATCTCGCTGGTCGCCATACCAGATGTTGTAGCGTGCCGTGTTGGTGGCGTGTTCGATGAGTCTTCTTAGTAGCGATACCGGTTGATCCTGCTCGACCATCAGCACGTGTCCGAGTTGGTGTGACAATGCCAGGGCGCGGCAGCTGCGCATTGTATCGACAAACAAGGATTGCGGTCCATTAAACGAATAGATGTAACCACTCCCATCATCGGTGGTCGCCCAACGCGAGGCCTGAACGGCCCCACTTACTTTGAGTGCTAGTTCGTAAAAATGGGTTTCCCATGGTTCGATGGACAAACGGCCTTCATGAGCCATCCGCCATAGGTTGCCGTAGGTGCTGACATTATTAAAACCGTGATCATGGACACCAGTGTGTGTGAGATGCGGTGCCATCCGATCGACAGTCTTCCTGCGACCTAATTCCAGGAATTCTTCATTACCCGTTGCATCAAATTGTAATAGTGCCGAACCGTACTGGAAACCTTGTGTCCACTCTGTCCAGCCTTGCGAAGTATAGCGGCCGCCTGCCGTGAACACTGGCGCGCTGTCGTTGGTAGCGGAACGGTTTTCGATGGTCGTGATACAACGTTCAGAAATCTCCCAGAAGCGTTCCAGTGCCGGTAGCAAGCTTTGGGGCGTAAGATGTTTTTGAACGTTAATCATGGCACAGCGTTACCAGACGGTGAGATGATACAATTCGAACTGGGACCAGGATCCGACGTGGCAGAGAGGGGTTTTGTTGCCCATGCTCTGTTTTTCAAGTACGTTATCCGCGATAGCACCTTTTGGCAAGGTGTTGAAGGTAAGATCCATGGCGGATTCATGCATTGGTGTCCCGGCAAATAGCATTATGGGGGAATGGTGATTGCTGTTTTGGCACGGCTGAATCGGGTGGGAAATAGCGAGCCGTTTACCGTGTAATACTTGTCCTGGTGACGTTGACGGCCCTGGTTGGAGGCTTTGAGGCTCGCGTTGACGATGATTTGGTAGGAGGGTAGACTTCCGGCTGATTTTGTGACTGGACCTACAGGCTTTGGAGGGGTGAGTGCCATGCAGACAGTGGTTAGTCGTTGGTTCTACCTGAATTCGGGTAATCTTTGTGGTCGTTCGCATGGCTGGTCTTTTGTGAGGCAACGGAGCTGCATGGTGCACGGACCATGGATCATTGCTTGTTTGCTAGTCGTATTGGGTTGTTCAGCACCAGCAACCGACCCTGTGGACGGCGGGGATTTGGTGCCACCGATTCAGAGTTCGGACGTGGAGATCGAGGTCGACGAACCGAGTGGTGCAAACCCGGTTTCCATTGGTGCAGTGGTCGTGCCAGCCACGGTCGGTCCTGGTGAGTTGGTGACCTTGCTGGTGCGCGCCAAATTGGCAAGCGGTTGGCATATCTACGCGGCAGATAGAGAGTCTGGACCAACGGTGGCAACGACTTTGGAATTACAGTTGCCGGCTGGTGTCGAGAAGAAAGGTGATTGGCAATGCCCCGAACCGGAATTGTACGAAACGGTCTTGGGGGCGACGTATATCTACCATGACACAGCTGATTTTTTGGTGCCACTGCGCGTTGCCGATGACGCGGCCGGTAATTTGCGTATCGCTTGCGAGTTTGGCTACCAAGCCTGTAATGATGACATCTGTCATGTTCCGACCAGGCAGTCGGTTTCCGTCGATCTGTCTGTTGTCAGCACTCCGTAGCCGATTCGCGATACCCTTCTGTGCAGCATGGTTTGCAGCATTGGTTTGTGTTGGTGTGGCCCCGAATCGTCAAGGCATCCGGTTTTTTCAAACTTGTGAATTCAAAAATTCAGCAGCATGCGATTTGGAGTTTGGCAACGAGCCCCTAGTTTGGTGCCGCAGGGCGTGTCAGGAATCGAGCGATCGCGCGAAGTAAGGCGCGACGTTGTGCAATGAAGAAAAAGTGGCCGCCAGCAAAAAAAGTTGACTGAAAGGACTCTGTGGTTTGCTGCTGCCAGGCTTCGATACCAGCCCTTGTGATGAATTGATCTTCCGTGGCACCGACTGCTGAAATAGGACAGGAAAGAGGACTATCATTAGAATAAGAATATGTTTCGGCTAATTTGAGATCAGCTCGAATCACCGGTAGAAGAGCAGTCATTATATCTTGATTTGATAATATTTCTTGGGGGGTGCCTTGGAGACGGGAAAGTTCTTCGAGCAGGTCCGCATCGGAGAGTTGGTGGCGAGCAGTAGAACTGTTCGGGTGAAGCGTGTGGGGTGCGTTGCGGCCGGAAACGATCAAGTGGCATGGCTGTTGCAGACCGAGACTGCGTTGGCAACGTGCGAGTTCAAACCCAATGAGTGCGCCTAAGCTGTGACCAAAATAGGCGAAAGGTCGGTCTGCATTGTCAGCAATCTGCAAGGCCAATGACCGGGTGAGATTGGCCAAATTGTCGGGAACCGGTTCTGCCAGGCGACTTTCCCGACCAGGAAGCTGTATCGCACGAATTTCGATTTCCGTGGAAATTTCGTCCGCCCAATTGCGATAGGTCGCCGCCCCACCACCGGCGTGCGGCAGGCAATAGAGACATAATTTCGCCTGTGGGCGGGGATGCTGGCAGACGAACCAGTGTTTCGCTTCGTTGTCAAAATCGATTGAATTCATAGACTCTAATTTGCCATGGTGAACTATCTCGCGTCGTCAAAGTTTGGCGCATAGGAAGACTTTCACTGAAACGTCTAAGATACTATGCCCCATTGTCCTGTGGCTATGCCACTCGGTCGTACCAAGGACCGCTAGATTTACCACCGCTGCGTATTGATGGATCGAGTCCCATAAAGTAAACTATCTGCACCCGAGGTGTGGTGGATTTTAACTGTGTAGGGATCATTTTTGTGGAAAAGACCAGCTATGGGTCAGACACTTGATTTAGGACGCCGTATTGAACTGCATTCCATGGACAAGCACTGTGGAGATATTTCGCTGGGTCTGTACCAACAGCAGACCGATTCGGGCTCTCAGTTTGTAGTGCATACCTATAGTTCGTTCGAAGGTGCGGTGGATCGCGTGGCATTTCTTACCGACGCGCTTCGTAGACTAGCTGGTCTGGAAGATGTTGAGGGGGCACCGGGTTGGTTGCGGTTTCACTGTGAAGGTACCCACCTCAAGGCTTTAAGACGAGTGTTTTCCGATGCTTGTAAGCTAGAGACCGGTGCTGAATTAGAGCCAAAACCACTCGTTGCGCATGACAAAAAAGCAGATTGCGAGTTAACGGTTCACGCGCTCGGAAATGGGCGTTATCAGATGCGCGCTGCATCGGATCAGCCGCAGGCGGCCAAGCGGGCGACTGCCGTTGCCAAAGGGTATGTCAAGCTTTGTGAAATGGAATTGGCCAGTGAGGAGAACAATGAGTTTGTGTTTTCGTGTGGCCATGATCACAATCCTTTGCTAGGCATGCTGTTGTTTCGTGCACAAAACGTGCGTGCCGCGGTACGGGAAGATGAAATGTCCGCTTCACGCGGGGTACTTGCCGCTCCCAGCCAGCGAAGTTGAGGACTACCAAGAAGTTGAGGACTACCAATATGAATCAAGGTACTGCTTCTGTGAAACCCATGACCAGCCGACAACGCGTGTTGGCTGCCTTGGCACGTCAACCGGTGGATCGCACTCCGGTCTGTAATCCGACTTCGGTGGCAACCGTCGAGCTGATGGACCTGGTGGGGGCGCATTTTCCAGATGCCAATCGTGATGCCGAAAAAATGGCAAGATTGGCGGCAACGGGATACACGGAGCTTGGTTTTGACACCATCATGCCCGTTTTTTCGATCATTCAAGAATCTTCTGCCCTTGGTTGCAGTATGCAGTGGGAAGCGAAGGACAACTGGCCCACCGTACGGATGAATGAACCGATCTGGTCTGGACCAGAGGACATCAAGATACCCTCCGATTTATTGACGCACCCTGACACCAGTTGCGTGCTGGAAGCGATCCGGATTTTACGCCGTGAGTTTGGTGATGAGGTAGCCATTGTCGGCAAGACGATGGGGCCCTGGTCCTTGGGTTACCACTGCTTTGGTGTTGAAAAATTTCTGCTCATGTCGCTCGACGATCCGGGTAAAACACAGTTGTGTCTGGAGAAGATGAAAAAAGCGACCATCGAGTTCGGGCGTGCCCAGATCGAGGCAGGAGCCGATGCGCTGACCTTACCCGATCATGCGACAGGCGACCTGGTCAGTGGTGAGTATTATGAACGATTCCTGCGTGAAATGCATACGGAGTTCGTTGATCAGATTCCCATTCCATTGATTTTGCATATTTGTGGGCGAACTGTAGACCGCATGGGATATATCGCGGAAACGGGAATGGCCGCTTTCCATTATGACTCGAAAAACGAACCGGTTGAATCGATGGATGCGGTATCGGACCGGATTGCATTGGTGGGAAATATCAATAACCCAGAAACACTTTACTCGAAAGGACCCGAGGACGTGGCTGCCGAAGTCCTTAAGAATCTGGATGCTAATGTTCGCTTGGTTGGGCCAGAGTGCGCGATTCCGTTGCAGACGCCCTTAGAGAATTTGAAAGCAATTCCAGAAGCTGTCAAACAGTGGCATTCCGAGCAAGCTGCGTGAAAAAAGATTAACAATGAATAAACTATTACAACGACTTGAGGCCGGAGAGATACTCATATCTGATGGGGCAACTGGTACGTATCTACAACAAAACGGTCTTGAGCCGGGTGGTTGTCCTGAGGAATTTAATGATTCTCACCCGGAAATCGTACAGCAAATGGCGGCCAATTATTTCAACGCTGGTTCAGACATGGTCGAGACCAATTCGTTTGGTTGTAGTCGCTACATGCTGAGTAAATATGGTCATGGCGAGCGGGTGGAAGAGTTGAATCGTAAAGGTGCTCAATTGGCGAAGGCTGCGGCTCCCGAAGGCCGATTCGTATTGGGATCGATCGGCCCTACCGGTGAGTTTCTCGAACCAAACGGTACCGCGACGGAAGCAGAGATGTTCGCTGTCTTTACTGAACAAGCAAGGGGATTGGCGGCGGGAGGTGTTGACGCGATTTGTGTCGAAACCATGAGCGATATGGCAGAGACTTCCCTGGCTATTCGAGCGACGAAGGAAGCGACCGGCTTACCTGTCATTGCGACCTTGACCTACGACAAAGGACCTCGTGGATATTTCACCATGATGGGAATCACTCCCGAAGGTGCTGCCGAGCAGCTTGCCGAAGCTGGTGCCGACGTGGTTGGTTCTAATTGTGGGATTGCCATCGAAGATATGATCGAGATCATCCGGAAAATGAGATCTGCTACTGACAAACCGATTTTGACGCATGTTAACGCAGGGATTCCCAAGATTGAAAATAATGAGATTGTCTATCCCGACACACCTGAACATATGGCTGCAATGATGCCACAAGTGGTTGCAGCGGGTGCTAACATCATCGGAGGCTGTTGTGGCACGGGACCCGACCACGTTCGGGCTTTTCGTCGAGTGTTGGACCAGGCGTAGGCTGAGACCAGGTTTTGGCTTGGTCGAGCTGGTAACCTTGTATAAACATTGAATAATTTAAATAGTGGATTGGTTCATGGCAGACATTGCTGGTATTCAAAACGAACAGATTCGGCAAGAGATCGAAGAATATATCGAGCGCGAGAATGAACGCGAAAAAATCATCAATTTGTACCTTAATGTTTCGTCTGAGATGCAATGTATTGCCGCGGCAATTATCGATGGACAGCACGAAACGGTCGACGCATTAACGTTTGCGGCCTTGGAAAGCGGTGTTACGGCACTGCAGGTCATGGACGATGGGCTGATTGCGGGCATGGCGATCGTCGGAATCAAGTTCCGTGAAAACTTTATTTTTGTGCCCGAAGTTTTGGCCTGCGCACGTGCCATGAAGGCTGGTATGAAACATATTGAACCGATTCTTTCTGCGTCGGGGATTGAGCCGATCGGCAAAGTAATCATGGGGACAGTGAAAGGGGATCTACACGATATTGGCAAGAATTTATGTATCATGATGCTGCGTGGTGCTGGCTTTGAGGTGATCGACCTGGGAGTCGACACATCGGCTGATGATTTCATCGATGCTGTCGAAGAGCACCAGGCGAATTTGGTGGGAATGTCGGCCCTATTGACCACCACGATGCCTAACATGGGAAAGACGATCGAAGCTTTTATCGATGCCGATTTGCGGGACGACGTCAAATTCATGGTAGGTGGGGCACCGGTGACCCCCGAATTCTCCGACGATATGGGTGCGGACGCCTATGGGGCAAATGCGGTAGAATGCGTAGAAATCTCGAAACGCCTTTGTGGTGCCACAAAATAGTAATGGATGGCGTGTAAAGGTTCTTTCGTCGTGGAAGGGTATAGTGGTTTCCGAGACGGCGATACACTTGCGCTGCGGGCCCCTCCCCAGTTTTGCATGCCGAATGGGCCAGGTTTAGTCACTATCTGCCGTAAGTCATTAGAGAGTGCAAGCAGACCACTTTTCCTGACGCGGTGGGCCTCAAAATGCCAATGTGCCCCTGGCGGTTTGAGTCCGAGAATAATGTGGCAGTTTTACCTGGGTAATATTGGTGACGGTTTTTCAGCAGCCTATAATTAAGTTTGACACGGTTCTCATTGTGATTGATCTGGTGGTGGCAACTGATGGAAAAAATCGATCCTGCTGACTACGAAAACCGGTTGAACAGGCTGGGCGAAATTTTTTCTGATATCGCCCAGCATGCCCAAAAACAATCGCTCGTACGTTGCCCTTATAAAAACCGACATGACCAGTGTACGGCCCAATTTGGATGCCGCTATCAGAAAAAGCCGCCGACCGGTAGTGAATTGTTGATCTGTACCAGTGATGACAAGCTGGATTACCGCGGTGCTTGGGAAACAGGCACCGAAGGGTATGAGCAGATGAGGGAGAAACTACGTCACCAACATCAGGGTCAATCGTCCGAGGAGGTTGGTCCGGGACAAATTCGTCATGCAGGCGAAAGGGCTTTGTCAGTTGTTGGCAAAACAATTTTTGACATGGCGGATGAGCTACAAGTTCGCGTGCCGACGTCATGTGGCAGGACTGGATTTTGTCACGAGTGTGTCGTCGAAATCAAGACGGGGCAGGGGGCGTTAAATGAGCGAACGGAGGCAGAAGCTTTCCTGGGAGATGACTATCGGCTGGCCTGTCAAGCGGTGGTGGCGGATGCTACCCAGGACATCGAATTCTCGCTGCTACGCCGTAATCCGCGTATTCTTTTGCCAGATAATTTACCGGATAATTTAGCGGGTAATGGAATCGATCCACTTGTGACGCGACGTGATGACCAGGTGTTTTATGCGGAGGAACCCATCGATCAATACCGTGGAAAGATATACGGGTTGGCCATGGATTTGGGGACGACGACTGTTGTCTTGGAACTTGTGGACTTGGAAACGGGGGGGTCGGTCTATCTTACGTCGTTTGAGAATCCTCAGCGTTTTGGGGGCAGCGATGTCATGTACCGCATCAGTTATGATGCAGGCGCCTTTGCCGGTGAACTGCACCGGGCGATTATCAATGCGGTCAATGCTGAAATCCAGCAGATGTGTACGGTTTTGCAGATCGAAAGACACGTCATTTATGAGATCGTTGTCGCAGGCAATTCCACGATGCGTGACCTGTTTTTTAATCTTGACGTACAGTCGATCGGTCAGAAACCGTACAAGTCCATGGTGGAACACGAGTTTCTGGCAGGTCAGCGCAATTCTACCGCATTGCTGGAACTTGCGCGAAAGCTGAGGATTCGGGCAAATAAAAATGCTCGTGTTTGGGGCGTTCCATTGATTGCCAGCCATGTGGGTGGGGATATTGTTGCCGACCTGGTGGCCATCGACGCGATGTCTCGGGATGAGTTGATGATGCTGGTCGACGTCGGGACAAATACGGAAGTGGTTCTCGGTACGAAGGATCGGCTAGTGACTGCAAGTTGTCCAGCTGGCCCCGCTTTTGAGGGAGGGCTCGTGACGTATGGTATGCCTGGATGTGACGGTGCCATCGAGTCGATTTGGCGAGCTGGTGAGGAATTTGACTACCGTACGATTGGTGAAGTGCCACCCACAGGTATTTGTGGTTCTGGATTGATCCAGTTGATGGCCGAATTGCGTCGTCATGGAATGATGACGCCGAAAGGGGTTTTCGCTAATAAGGCGCGCGAGTACCTGCTAGTCCCAGAGCAGGGGATTTCTATTTCTCGACAAGATGCCAGTCATTTGGCACAGGCCAAGGCTGCGAGTTACTGTGGCCAGGTGATCTTGATGCGTCGTCTCGGAATCCAGCCGCAGGAAATTCAGCAACTCTACCTTGCGGGGGGATTTGCCAATTATGTACGGACAGAAGATGCTATCGAGATCGGATTTATCGTTCCGGTCCAGGAAAATCGCATTGTCAAAGTCGGAAATGCTGCTGCGCGTGGAACGCGTCAATTACTTGTTTCCGCCGATTTGCGAGACCGAGTTGCGCGGTTCATTGCATCGATCGAACATGTAGAATTGGAGACCACGGCTGATTTCTTTGAGATCTTTGTCGAAGGCTGCCAATTCAAGCCGATGGACATGAACGCCATTGGATAGTCAAGCTGGTTTGTCGAGCAAGAGCTGCAGGACACATTGTCTTGTTCGCTGCCATACTTCTACCTGTTTGAGCGGCTGACCCACCGCTGCGCTCGACACAGCGCGAGCTGCTTGCAAGCTGTCTGGTCGATACCAGTGGATTGTGGTGAACAGCGAGGTGCTGAGCTAGTCAGTCACTTATTGCTAGTATTGCAAGAGGATTGCCCTGATCGCTTTGTAGGGAGACTCACCGCATTCGAGACGCTTGGTGTGACCGTTAGTAGGCGCAAAGGGCAACACGTTAAAGTACATAAACTGGGTCGTAGTTCGTGGTTTTGTGGATTATTTCAGTTTTGACGAAAGATCTGATTAAAAAAATTCCGATACGTCGCTTGGTCCTAGAATTTGGGACTTGGGATTTTGTATGGCAATTAGCAAGATCCGCTACTTAACCGTAGCGTTGCTATCAGGCCGTTTCTCGCTACTGACAGTTTGGGGAATAACCATGAGACGCGTTTCCTTACGACGTACTATTTCGTGTATTGTTACGAGCTGTATGTTTTTCATTGCCACGACGGAATGTAGTGCACAACAGCTTTCAGGAACTCATTCCAACCATACTCACCGTGGCATCCACAAGGCCCCGCAGCATGGTCCGATCAGTATTTTCAATGGAGGACGTAGTTCGCGTTTTGCGCAAACCTTCCTCCAGGGGCGTCACCGCCCCATGCCGACGGCAGCGGCTAATGCCCGAGGTTACCCGGTACGGCCCGAGCGGTTAGCGGCAAGACAGACACCCAACCAGGTTCCAGATTCTGTGGATAGTCCAGTCGAATCAGCTGTTGAGGAGTCGGTCACTGAAAATAGTGCCGTCCCCGCTGAGGAAACCGACGCCCCTCAAGATTTTCCTCCTCCACCTGGCTATCAAGAGGTTGAGAAGGAACAAGCGCCTTTCCAAGAGTTTCAGCAATGTGCAGACAGTAGCTGTGATGACTTGGGTTGTGACGCGATTGGAGGACGCAACTGTGGCGAGGGATGTTCGACTTGCTGGAAATCCAGCGGCCTGGGTTGCGGATTATTGTTTGGCCGGATGCCCGGATACAAACAGAATTTGTCAGTTCTGACCGGCGTTCATGGATTCAAAGGGCCAATGAATCGAGGTGGCGATGCCAGTTTTGGTTTCCACGAAGGAATCAACTTTGTATTGCCGTGTGGTCCCTGTCGTCAATTCGGATGGCAAATTGGCTTAGAGGGTGTGCACAGTAATTTTAACGGAGCCGATCTTCCTGGTGCCAGTTTTGGCAATACTACGGTTGGCGGAAGGGATCAGTTGTTCTTGACGACCGGTCTTTATCGCCGAGCACAATGTGGCATTCAATTTGGCGTGGCTTGGGACTATTTGCATGAAAGTTGGGACCGGGATTTAGACTTGGGCCAACTCCGTGGTCATCTCAGCTGGATTACACCTTGGTGCCACGAAGCAGGTTTTCTGTTTTCGACCGACACGACGAATGACCGTGTTAATTCTGTGACCTTTGAGACAACAGATTACTACACCTTTTTCTACCGTTATGCGGCACCGTGTGGTGGAGATAGCCGAATTTTCGCCGGGTGGACGCAAGACAGTAACGGGCTCATCGGCGCCGACTACGAACTACCGGTTCATCGACATTGGGCGGTTCGTTCGGAATTCAGTTATCTCATTCCGGACGAGGGCAAGAACGCTCAGGGCAATCTGCGTGAATCCTGGAATGCTGGCATCAGTTTGGTCTGGTATCCTGGTGGAAATGCACGGGCTAACAACTGTTGTACCACCCGGCCATTGTTCAACGTTGCGAACAACGGCAGTCTGTTCACACGTAGCCTGAGAGCTGTTGTTAGTAATTAGCAAAGACACTGATTGGAAGATTAGTAAATAGGCGAGCGATTGGCCCAGAAAATCGGTGGACGTTTCCATGTCCAGTGACGGTTACGACGTTGAACGCTCCCTTGCTTTGTGACAGTTCTTGAGACACGCTGGTTGCTGCCTCATCTTTTGGTACGGTATAATGTTGAGGGTCCCCTTGCGTACCCAACTCCTTGGTCGGCGCTTAGCGTTTGGCCGCATTCAAGCTACGAGGGGGACCTTTTTTCGTCAATGAATCTCTGTTCTGTGGCGTCATGCTGGTGCTGATCCGAAGATGGAACAACCTACAACCAACCTTGGCTCGAATGGTTCCACACGGAGTCCATTGCAAGGCGTACGCGTGTTGGACCTGACGCGTGTCTTGGCGGGTCCGTACTGCACGATGATTCTAGCCGATTTGGGTGCGGAAGTAGTCAAGGTTGAACGCCCCCAGACAGGGGACGATGCACGGCATTTTGGTCCATTTCTTCCGAGTGGGCAAAGTGCTTATTTTGCCAGTATCAATCGCGGCAAAAAAAGTATTACTTTGGACTTGAAACGGCCTTCAGATCGTGAGTTGTTTTTGGAATTGTCACGACAGACGGATGTCGTGGTAGAAAATTTTCGTGCAGGTGCGATGACTGCTCTCCAGTTATCAGCTGAGTTGCTGCAGGAGCAGAACCCGCGGTTAATCTATGCGTCGCTTACCGGATTCGGACTAGAGGGATTGGATGTGGACCGAGCGGCCTACGACGTTGTCATCCAGGCAATGAGTGGCTTGATGAGTATTACCGGCGCTGGGCCGGGACAGTTTGTACGGGTTGGTACGTCGATCAGTGATCTGTTAACAGGTTTATACGGCGTGATTGGTATTTGTGCGGCATTACACCAACGAGAAACGACCGGTCGCGGAACGATTCTTGATTTGGCGATGCTGGACTGTACGGTGTCAGCATTGGAAAATGCTGTCAGTCGCTACGCAGTATCCGGGCAATCTCCGGAACCGCTTGGGACACGACATCCGTCGATTACGCCATTTCAAGCTTTTCAGGCGGCAGATGCACCCTTGGTTGTGGCTGCTGGAAATGATGTTTTATGGCGCAAACTTTGTCACACGTTGGATTGTGACCATTTGGCTGATGACACTCGCCTGTGCACCAACGATGCACGGACACAAAACCGGGACTATCTGGAAGAACAGTTAAACGGCTATTTTCAGCAGGCTTCCCAAGCTGAATGGCTTGATAAGCTTCGTCAGCAGGGTGTGCCGTCGGCTCCTATTCGAAACATGGAACAAGTCGTTGCCGACGAGCACCTCGCATCGCGTGGCATGTGGCACCAAATGCAGGACGGTCAAGGTGGGTCTTTGTTGACGGCCGGTTCACCTTTGCGAATGGATGGACGGTCACCGGAATTGAGCGACTTGGCACCAGAATTAGACGAACATCGAGAAACGATTTTGGCGCAATGGCTGCAAGTAGAGGAAGGGTAACTATCCGCGTGGCAAGTGCTGACGACGCGGTGGCGATGGCCGATGTCGACAGCGCTAGTTGGCCTGTGGCGCTTGCTGTCTCTGCTGAACAGTATCGAGCCAGGATTGAAATCTATGTACCGGGGCAACTGGTGGCGGTGGCAGACAACCGTATTGTTGGCGTGTCAAGTGCGCAGAGGATTACAGCAGCACAGCTCAAAAAGGATGGTGCTGATTACGACCATATCACTGACTGTGGGCAGATTCGTCGTACCCACCAGCCTGAAGGTACTGTCTACCAACTGATCAATGTTGGCGTGTTACCGGAAGCACGAGGTCAACATTTGGGCCGTCAACTTGTTGATGCCCAGATTGCATTTGCGCGTTGTCTTGCCTCGGTACGTCGGATTGTCGGGTACACACGTCCAGCTGGATTTCATCGGTTTCCCGATTTGACGATCGAACAATATCTTAACCGTTCACCTGATGAACGTGAATTGGATACAGTCGTCGCATTTCATTTGTTGGCAGGTGCGAGGATTGTCTCTGTACATCGAAATTTTCGGTCCGCTGACGTGGAAGCTCGTGGATATGGTGTGCTCATCGAATATCCACGGAGTGTTACCGGATCTCAAAATGGCTAACTTGCTGCGCTAAGAAATAACCAGGTACGACGCAGTGTCCAGAAGAGGATTCATTATTTAGCAGGTGTTCATGTTCATTGCTCAAGAACGATTTGACCAAGATTGAGAGCGGTGTCATTTTGCAGGTCTCTTTCGCTTGAAGACGTGGAGTAGCGGTTAATAGGTTACCGGGAAGCAATAGCCAGGTCGACAGGTTCGTCGAGAAATCCTTTGAGTGAGTGGATATGTTTGGGTTGTTTGAGTTTTCGGAACGCAGTGCGTTCGATTTGTCGAACACGTTCGCGCGACACAGAAATGCGGTCGCCAATTTCTCGTAATGTTAGCGGCTCACTATTTTCCAAGCCATAGCGTAGGGCAATGACTTCCCGTTCACGTCGTTCCAGCGTTTCCAGGATTCCGCGCAACTGCGCCTTGAGTTGGTGTAGCATGATGGTGGTTGGAACATGTTCTTCGTCAGGCACGAGGCTGCCTAGATCGCCATCGGTATGATTTTCGGATTTGCGGTCCAACGATAATGGCTGTTTTGAAAAGCGAATGAAATGTCGGGTTTCGTCACGAGAGAGCTGGCCGGCTTCGACAATATCATCCAGGTTGGGTTCACGGCCCAGGTCTTGTATTAACTTTTGTGCCAATTCCCGCGTGCGCAGCACATGGCGACTGGCATAGACGGGCAAACGGATGGTTCGACTATGATCGATGATCGCCTGGAGAATCGATTGCTTTATCCACCAAGTGGCGTATGTCGAAAACTTGATTGCCCGTTGAGGGTCGAACTTGTCCGTTGCCTTTAACAGTCCCGCGTTGCCATCCTGAATCAAATCTAGCAGACTCAAACCACGATTGGCGAAACCCTTTGCGATGGAAACGACTAACCGTAAATTTCCATTGGCGAGTTGGCGTTGCGCGGATTCGTACTGTTTTCGATAGTGATTGATTTTTCTAAAAGACCGTTCAAATGTGCGTGGTGTCTCCAGTGACTGTCGAGCGAGTGCGTAGAGATTGGCTCGGCGGCGTTGATACGAGTGTGCTGCTAGCAGACGCTGGTTTGATATATTGTTGTTTTGCTGGACGGTTTGCCGGTATATCCGTTCGACTTTTTGAAACAGTTCGTAGATGAATCCAATGCGCAAAGGGAGTTCTTCAATAAGCCGTGCTGCTTTTCCTCGTCGTCGTATGATTCGGCGCCAGGCTTGGTGACGTCGCCGATGGGGTCGCCGTGAATTTGCCACGATCGCAAAGTCTTCGCGATTGGATCGCAGTAATTCACCCAGTGTGTGCAGGTTGATGAGTAATACTTTTTTAAGATTGCGTTTCATTTTTAAATCGGATGCCGGGATATCAAGCACACGATCCATTCGCAGCTTACCGTCACGAACCCGTTTCAGTAGTTCCCTCGCTTCTCGTATGGCGATATCCGTCGCCAATAACCGTTGCCTGAACTTCGCGCGATTGGTTGCAATCTCACGTGTCACTTTTCTTTCTTCGCTGTTTGACAATAATGGGAATTCGGCGATTTTGATGAGGTAATAGCTGATAGTGTTACTGGCTGCATCGGCCGTACCTCGTGGATTGGGACGGTATGGGTTACGCACTGCCAGGCGTTCACCAATGGCCTTGGTTTGGGCGAGCTGAGGGGATGTTGGTATTGGTAAGCTGTGACTCGTTCGGTTGCGATAGAGTGTTGTTTGCATGGGGGTAGGGCTTTCTGCCAGTCAGGCCATAAAATGTTTTCATAATGTGTTGATTGGATTGACGTGATTTTCTGGACATTGCCATCATTCAGAGGTGTAAGTTGGAGGGTGGAACAAGGATTGCTTCTAGTTTTTGTAAAGCGGTGTGCATACGGCTTTTAACGGTGCCTACGGGAATGGACAAAACCTCGGCTGTTTCGCGGTACTTTAATCCCTGAAAAAAAACCAGGGTGAGGACTTGGCGTAAATGCTTCGGTAACTTCTGCAACGCTTGCAGTGACGTGTCACAGTGTTCCTGGTGAATCAGTTGAGCCGTTGGTGTACGGCTTGAATCGATCAATCGATCAGCCCAGGCACCGCAATTCGGATCTTGCGGATCACAAGGCATGTCCAGGCTGACAGTTGCTCTTCGTTTGCGTTGCCGAATATTATCGATGGCTCGATTGGTCGCAATCTTGTATAACCAGGGGCGAAATCGTCGTTGCTGGTCAAATTGGTCGCGTTTCAAATGGACGTGTAAAAATGTGGTTTGAAATGTATCTTCCGCCAATTGTGAGTCTCCAAGATAATGGCGCAAATAATGAAACAACTCTTGTTCATAACGCTGGACTAACACGGCGAACATTTTCTGATTGCCGGTCTGGCGGTAATGGACTAGCAATTGTTCATCACTCCATTTGGCGGGTGGCAGTCCTGTGAGGTTGTGCCGACCTGTTCTGGCCGTGTTCGTTGTCATTCGTTACATCCTCTTCTTGGCAAGCCGTGTGGGAATGACTTCTGAGAGAAGCAATTAGCATGCCAACATAAACGAGGACCCAGTTGCTACCGTTGTCAGTGCAGAGAACAACAGTTAACAACAATGGTCAAAGGATTTTGCGAAGTGGGCAGCAACTGTTTGAATAGATTCTGACCGCTGTGAAACAGGGAATAACCGCCGTGGCAAATTGCCCCACCGTGACATTTCGCCCCAGGGAATTCTGGCGACATGGTTGGTAGAACACTTCACAGAGGTTCGTGGAATAGCGCGGAGAGACAAGCTTCGAGGCTAGCACTTGCAACGTGCCACCCGCTAATCGCTCACTCCATACTGTTGTAACTTACGGTACAACGTTTTGCGGTCCAGTCCGAGAATGCGCGCGGTAAGGGTTTTGTTGTTTCCTGCCGATTCCAGAACGTGCAAGATATACCGCCGCTCGACTTCTTCCATAGGAATCAGCTCATTGGGGTCCGTGGAACCAATCACAACGTGGGATTGTCGATAATGACGGATCTTTTCAGAGAGATCTTCGACCGCCAATTTGTCGTAACGAGTGAGAGCGACGGCTCGTTCCATGGCGTTACGCAGTTCTCGTACATTGCCTGGCCAGTCGTAAGACAGTAATTTGTGGGCGGCAGGTTCTGAGATTCCGGTCACTGCATTACCTGAACGGTTGGCAAACAATTCTACAAAATGCTGTGCCAGCAATAAAATGTCTGTACCACGTGAGCGTAGTGGCGGCAGTTGTAGCTGGATCACATTAATGCGAAAAAAGAGGTCTTCGCGGAATCGCTTTTCGACAACTGCGGTGTCCAGGTCACGGTTGGTGGCCGTAATGATACGCGCGTTAAACGAAATTTCAGCGTCACCTCCGACCGGTCGTACTTTGTTTTCTTCCAGGGCGCGCAATAACTTGGGCTGCATGGCAAGTGGCATTTCCCCTACTTCATCCAACAGCAACGTACCCCCTTCAGCCTGCAAAAATAACCCTTTCCGTTCAGAACGCGCATCGGTAAAGGCCCCTTTTGCATGTCCAAATAATTCGCTTTCCAGGAGGGTGTCAGAGATTGCAGCACAATTCACGGCCACAAATGGTTTGTCGCTACGGCGGCTACGTTGATGGATTGCACGGGCAACGAGTTCCTTGCCGGTGCCGCTTTCCCCTGTAACAAGGACAGCTGATTCGGAATCGGCAATCCGTGAAAGTTGATCGAACAGTTCTTGCATCACAGGGCTTTCACCGAGGATGTCCTCAAACCGTTGGGAGAGAGCAACCGCTTCGCTGAGTAGCTTGACCTTTTCTTGTAGTTGGCGATGTCGGATGGCTCTTTCCAGAGTCAGGGCCAGCATATCCATTTCGATCGGCTTGGTAACGAAGTCGTAGGCACCGGCGCGAATCGACGCGACGGCCGTTTCCATACTCCCAAAAGCGGTCATCACAATGACTGGCAGGTCAGGGCGATTCGCGACGATTTGTTCGCAGAGCATGGTTCCGCTCATGCCCGGCATGTTCAAATCCGTCAACACGAGGTCAAATGCTTCGTTTTTCAGTGACTGCAAGGCTTCTTCAGCCGAAGTAAACCAGCTTGTCTCGAAGTCTCGCAGATTGAGATCGGCCTCAAGCAGCTTGCACATGGCAACTTCGTCATCGACGATCAAGACTCGTCCGAGCATGCATTTTCCTCCGGCGGTAAGTAGATCGAAAGGCAACTCCCTTTGCCCAGATGGCTGGTGGCCGAGATCCAGCCGCCATGTTCCTTGATAATACCGTATGACAATGACAATCCCAGTCCCGTTCCTTCGCCGATCTGCTTTGTGGTGAAAAACGGTTCAAAGATATGGTCAATGGCCTCGTCGGAAATACCTTCCCCTTCGTCCTGTACGTCAATGAAATCATATTGGACCGCGGAGCTGTCCTGGGCTTCGGGTGGTTTAGCAGGTCGGCGTCCGACACGCATGGTAATGGTTCCACCAAGTGGCATAGCCTGGACGGCATTCACAATGAGATTGGTCAAAACTTGTTGTATCTGACCCACGTCGACATAGGCCATCACCTCTTTCGAGCAATCTTCCAATTGTAAAGTGACATTTCCCTTGTGGGCTAACGGGGACATCAGATCTTTTGTCTGGTGGGCCACTTCGTACAAATTGACTCGTATTCGATTGGGGGTCCGGTGCCGGGCGAAGTCGAGTAATTGACGAATGATTACAGCCATTCGGTCCGATTCCCCTTTGATCGTTTGAGCACTCTCGCTGACTTGGTCTGCGGATAGTTTGCCAGAAGCAATTAAGTCAGCCCGTCCCGAGACCACATTTAAGGGTGTTCCCAGTTCATGGGCGATACCGGAGGCCATCCGACCGACCGTTTGCAAGCGGTCCACGTGACGCAATTGCTCCAACGCAGCAATACGGGCTGAGGTTTCGGCTTGTACCTGATCCTGGGATTCCATGAGTTGGCGGCACATGTCGTTCAAGCTATGTCCCAACTCCGTCAACTCATCGTTACCTCCCAATTCCAGGTCACCACACAAGTCGCCCTTGCCTGCGCGGCGGGTTTTGTCGATTAGAAGCTGTAAGGGACGGCCTACCACATTGACCCCCAGAAAAGCAACCATGATACCGCTCAGCAGGATCATGATCCCCATTAAGATGACAGTAT
The DNA here is from genome assembly GCA_964393615.1 of uncultured Pirellulaceae bacterium. GTDB lineage: Bacteria > Planctomycetota > Planctomycetia > Pirellulales > Pirellulaceae > CAYMUR01. Next base: position 20,882 of record CAYMUR010000040.1, on the reverse strand, counting down.
TTTTCAACGTGTACCAAACATATTTGTCCAAATCGTCTAGCCTTGTGGTAAGCTCCAGGCCACCTGGCCGATTCGGGATAATGGGGATCGGATGGTAAGTAAAAAGGAATCCGTTGCCCTGGATATTGCGCTGTTTTATGGAAACCGGTTTTTGGGATGCGTTGATCAAGTTAAAGTCTGCTGCGGTCGCTCGCGGAGCAAAGTTGCTTTTGGCGGGATCTTTGAACCATACCCAACGAATATCCAAGTCACGATAATACAGATCAGCCCGTTCTACCAATTGGAAAACTTGAGGCAAACTTCCTTTGGCCCAGGCTGTATTGACACTTTGTTCGAGTACTTTGGCGAGATTGCCAGTCCAGAGCTGAATCTGTCTTTCGCGCAACTGGACTTCGCGTTGCATCGTCATATACCCGTTGACTGCCATGAGGATGACACTGACCAACACGAATGCAATGACGAGTTTTGCAGTAAGACGCATGGAGAATTGAACCGTTAAGTGATTAGTAAGAGCCGATCCTGGCTGAGGGCCGATATTTTCATTCAGTCTGACCGGTATATGTCATCGGCGAATTGAATAGGTTACGGTAACTCGGTCCGCGAGGACCAGATAGACGAGGATTGTCGCCAGGTCGTTCCCAGGTACTGCATCACAGCATCCCTGCCGTTTCAAGTCTAGTCGTGATTGGGATCATCTCACCTGTTTATTCAAATTGGCGAAAATGTAGGAGGTAAACTCATCAGCCAAACAGGGTGAAGGACGGTGCATCTTGCCCCGGTGTGGCATATTGCCACGTCGGGGATGACAGGCTGCTCGTTGGGTAAGTTATTATTTTATGGCGACTTAAGGCATGCCATCAGGATCCTCAAATGAAAATAGTGTTGGCGGCACACTGTTTGCTAGATTCTACCGACAACGAAATGATGGAACCAGTTCCTGCAAGCCAACATTTGTTGGGGTCGAGACAGAGAAATTGAGGAGCAAGATGATGAAAAATTCATGGAAACTTGGAAGCCTTGCCGGTATCGAAATTTTTGTCCACTGGTCATTTGCCGCATTGATTGGGTGGGTAGCATTGTCGTACCTATCCGGCGGCGGCGGCTTGCTGTCGGCGGCTTTTGGAATTTGTTTTTTGCTTGCCGTGTTTGGCTGTGTGTTTTTACACGAACTGGGCCATGCCCTGATGGCACGTGAATTTGGGATCGCCACCCGGGATATTACGATGCTTCCCGTGGGTGGATTAGCTCGCTTGGAACGGATGCCTGAGCGTCCATCCCAGGAGATCGCCGTGGCCGTTGCAGGTCCCGCCGTTAACCTCGTGATTGCGGCGATGATTTTTCTAGGATTTTTCGTGACGGGAGGAAAGGCTGGCTGGCTGGCATTCAATCCGGTCGGAGGTTCGTTTCTGGCACAGCTGATGTGGGCCAATTTAACCATTGTAGTATTTAACCTGTTGCCGGCGTTTCCCATGGATGGCGGACGGGTTTTTCGAGCCACGTTGTCCGTGTTCATGAAACGTGCGACAGCGACGGAAATCGCATCTTCTGTCGGTCAGGTCCTTGCTCTGGGGTTGGCGGTGATTGGACTTTTCTCTAACTGGATGCTGATGTTGGTCGCTGGTTTCATTTTTTTTGCGGCCCGTCAGGAAAATCGTTTTGTCCAATTGCAGGAATCCATGCGGGGTGCGATAGCTCGCGACGCCATGGTGGGTCGGTTCCACGTGGTGCCTGGTAACGCCTTACTGGCCACTGTGGCCCGTGAAATGATCATGACCGCGCAAGAAGATTTTCCTGTCGTGGTGGATGATCGTGTTGTGGGAATGGTTTCCTCCCATGACGTTTTACAGGCCATGGCGGATGGTCAGCGGGACAAACGAGTGGTCGATGTAGTGTGGTGCAAGATTCCTCGTATCGAATCTCAAGACCATTTGACTGACTGCTTGGGGCGATTTCAGTCGGAAGGCTGGACGAGTGCGGCCGTGTTCGAAGCCGGACAATTAGTAGGGATCATTACCTTGGAAAACATGTTAAGCTGGCTGAAATTGTCCCCCGTTTTGGAGATTTCCGGTTCCAAGGTTGGGGCAGTCAGTTAACGGCCAGGCAATTAACGGCCAGGCAATTAACGGCCAGGCAATGCGATATTTTAAAGATGGCAGCCCTTGCTGAAAGAAAGGAAAAGTCTGGCAAGGTATCTGGGATTCTGCAGGATTTTGTTGGCACGCGTTATGCCAAATTATAGAAAAAGTACCAGCTGACATTGGCCCCGTTATTTGATGGCACCTGTCATTTGATAGCAATTGTTTGGTGTAATGGCCGCAGCACGTTGTCAATGACATAGCAATTGACCATTTCTTCGCAGATCTCGTTCAGGCGCTGCATGACCTCAATGAACGACTCACCTGAATCGAGACTTCCATACCGGCGCACTGTCACGTAGACACTTAACTGATCTTCGGGGTAGTCCCCGGTTCGCAAATGAAAAGCGTTTGTACGTGTTTCAATACTTAAACGACATTGGATGCGGCACTCGGCATCCAAGGCGAATTGAACGGAAGGTTGATGGCTCACGAGTGTCGCACCCGGGTGGTCCAGTAGACGATCGAATGCAGGAACGACTCCTAATGCTTCGGCCACCAATTGATTATGGTTACCTCGATAAGTGAAATCGAAACCATACATCACATTAAGAGATTCGCAGTCCAGTGGACTAGCAGATAGCATATAAGGAGCCATTTCGAGAACCAGTTGATGCTGTCCAAGTGCATCTTCAATGCGTTTTGGATTCACATAGCCGGAGGAGATACGTCGTGGTTCTACCGACGACCAACGGTAATGTCCCTGTTCCTTGTCTTCTTCTAAGACAAATTCATTACGATCTCGATTGTAAAAGTTTCGCATCTGCGGGTATTGCTTTTGCAGACGATCGAAAAAATGTAAAATAGAGTCTCGTGAACTAGGAAGGTCCATTTCCGTGTTGAGATTCGTGTTGACGTAGAAATCGTCACTTAAATCGCCAAACTGGCTCATGCCCTTTGTTCCTTCTTGGTCAACTGAGTGATATGAGGGGAGTAGGGTGCGTGAAGATTATGAGTCAAGCAAGTAATTTTGTGGTTTGTGGTTGACGAATGCACACCACTTAGGATGAGTATAAATAGGGGGCTTACGGACTGTCAAATCTTGCTTGTATTCCCCTATTTTGGTTAGCGTTTCAAAAAACGCAACGATCTGGTTCCAAAAACTGTTTCATTTACACTAGTAAAATAAAAAAAAACGAATAATTTAAGACGATTGTTCGATTTTTCACGATTTGAAGAGATTTAACGGGGGCTCGGGTGTGATGACCGGTCAGTTTTTCACGCTGAAAACAGGGCTGGGGTGGCTGGCAGTTTGGGCGAATATCGAGACGTTGTTGGGTCTGAGTTTCGGGCATCGAACGGAACCGCAAGCCCTTCGTTTGTTATGGAAAAAGTGTCATTTTCTCGAGATGCCTGCCTTGGAAGTCGGGCGTCCCAAGCCAGGTTGGCAGACGGATTTGGCAGGTAGGCTGGCGGCGTATGCTGCTGGTCGTCCGGTTGAATTTGAGGATGTGCCCTTGGAGCTGAGACATCTGACAAATTTCCGTCGTCGTGTGGTAGATGCCTGTCGGCGTATACCGTTTGGCGAGACGGTAACGTATTCACAACTTGCCGTGCGAGCTGGATCACCACGAGCGGCCCGGGCGGTGGGGACGACGATGGCCCAGAACCGGTTTCCAATCGTTGTCCCTTGTCACCGTGTTGTCGGAGCGGATGGTGCGTTACGTGGATACTCTGCACCACGTGGAATCGAATTGAAACAAAGACTTTTAAGTTTGGAATGCAGGGGGAGTTCGTCGCGCCAGCTTTGAGCTGGTGTATTCTTTGATTCGACAGAATTCAACACGAGTTGCTTTCAGGGTGTGTTTGATTTGTCAGCTCTGTCTCGGTGGAGTTGGTGCAAAGCGGATAGCACGACAAATTTGTCGGACGAACACCACGCATAGGTGTGAGCGAGTCACGTTTTGCGGAGGCAGTCTATCAAACTGACTGGCAACGATGAAAAAATCTGAGAGATTGGGATCGATTTACCCCTTGTCAGGATACGATATATATGTACACTGTATTCATATGTACATGTTTCGTAGCGGCTGGTATGAAGTAAAGCGGATTGCAGACAGACTCCAGCCTGGCGGAGTGTTGAGATGAGTTCAGGCTGACTGGTGTGTCATAGACCGGTATGCAAAACGATGTCACGGATACTTTGTGTTTATTTTCCCAATTGGCCAATCCAGCGCCGTACGGCGTCTACAGCGTCTACGGCGTCTACGGTGGCTACGGTGGCTACGGTGGCTACGGTGGCTATTGTCAAGGACAGTAGGCCGTTAGTGCTGACGGCCTCGGCACCACGTTGGGGGCGGCGAGTGGTGGCTTGTTCGGCAGACGCTTGTCAGAAAGGTATACGCATTGGCATGCCTTTCGCAGAAGCAAAATCGCTTGCACGGTCACCGGTTTCTAATCGAAAGGTGTCACACTGCCATTCCAGCTTTTCGGTCCGTCATGATGGTTCGGTTCGTTTTGAGTGGCACAATCCACAAGCTGACCGAATGGCATTGATGGAAATAGCTCAGTGGTGTGAAAAGTTCAGTCCGGTAGTTGGTTTGGAAGCGGGCGAGCAGCCGTCCAGTTTGTTATTCGAAGTAACAGGGCTGGCTGCTCTGTTTGGGGATGAAGAGGCGTTAGCACGGCAAGTGGTAGTGTCCTGCCAGCAGCGTGGTTATTGGGTTCGTGTATCCATCGCAGATTGTATTGGTGCGGCCTGGGCAGTTGCACATTTTAATGCTCCACAAAAAACGGTCATTTCTGACAACATAACCATTGTCCCTTCTGGTATGGATCATGCCCGTCAGGTTCTGGCATTCCTTCCGTTGACGGCCTTGCGGTTGGCAGATGAAACAGTTGAGTTGTTGCAAGATTTGGGAATCACACGTATTGGACAGGTGTTGCAACTGCCTCGTGCCAGTCTTACGGCACGATTTGGTGACAATTTGATAAAACGTTTAGATCAGGCATGTGGATTGTTACCAGAGATTGTTGTAGCTCACCGTGCCCCACCTCGGTTTTATGCCCAATGGTCGCTGGAGTATCCCACGCACTCCCGGGGTGTGATCGAACATGTTCTGTTGCAATTGGTCGAACAAGTTGTGTCACAATTGAACGCTCAAGGATTGGGAGCGGTGGAATTGGAATGTCAATTGCATGCCTGCCCTACTCTGGATGTCCCAACATCTCTGTTAAGGATTGCTTTGTTTCAACCGACTTGCAGCGTGTCTCATTTAGCAGAGCTGATACCGTTGCAGTTGGAACGGATGTCGCTGCCGGGGTTGATAACGGAAATTTCCGTGGAGGCCATTACAACGGCGCCCCTTCAAATTCGACAACGCAAATTATTTGCCGATTATGACAGCCAAGACCGAAATCAGTTGGGTGTTTTGGCGAATCGCTTGGGGAGTCGCTTGGGTGAAAAACGTGTGATGCGTGTGCGATTGCGGGCCGAGGTTCAACCGGAACGAGCCAGCTTTTACTCGCCGGTTACCAGTAGAGGTAAGCGATCTAGCAATGCGATCGATCTTGACACAATGATTTTCCGGCCCCTGAAGCTGTTTGCATCACCATTGAGGTTGCATGTTAATGCAGTATCTCCAGATACACTGCCGGTGCGGTTTTGTTACGAGAACCGGCAATACCAGGTTGGGCGGTATTGGGGACCGGAACGGATTGAAACTGGCTGGTGGCGTGGTCGTTCGGTGCGTCGGGATTATTATCGTGTAGAAACTCAGACTGGCCAACGATTTTGGTTTTATCGTCAACTGGACAATGGCCAGTGGTTTTTACAAGGGGCATTTGACTAATGCGCTATGCCGAACTCCATTGTCGAACAAACTTTTCTTTTCTCGAAGGTGCTGCGCATCCGGAAGAACTGGTTGGGCGTGCTGTTTCATTAAACTATGCTGCATTGGCGGTGACCGACAGGAACACATTAGCAGGTGTGGTCCGAGCCCACGTGGCTGCCAAGGCAGCTGACTTGAAACTGATTATAGGGGCTGAAATTACACCGCTCGATGCGCCGGCGGTGGTGCTGTGGGCACCCGACCGGCAAGCCTATGGACAGCTTTGCCGATTAATTACTCGTGGCCGGCGCAACGCGGCCAAGGGAGAGTGTTATTTGACACTGACCGAATTAGCGGATCACACAGCTGGCTTGTTGGCGGGCATCGAAACGAGTCCTAGTTTGTTGGGCGTCAGAAGGCATGACAGACCTGACAAAGGGTGGCCGAAAAAATCTACTAGAAAACAGGGCCGACGGATAACGTCCTGCGGCAAAGATTCATTAGATGCAGGAGTGAAGCGTAACGATTGCCAGGCGAACCGCCCATTGTCATTGTTGCATGCGCTGCACGTGTACCACGATATTTTTGGTGATCGCGGTTACTTGCTCACCGAGCCTTTTGCCGGGCCTGATGATCAGGGATATCTTGACCAGCAGAAATTATTGGCTCAACAGGTCAAGCTGCCGTTAGTGGCTGCAGGAGATGTTTATTACCACGTACCGGGACGCATGCCATTGCACGATGTTTTGACAGCGATTCGACATGGAACCACTGTTGCTGCGGCAGAAGGACTATTACTACCAAATGCCCAGAGGCACCTGAAAGCATTGGACGTGATTGCCAACGTTTTTGCGGCCATACCTGATGCTGTGCAACGATCTGTCCAAATTGCCGATCGCTGCACATTTTCACTGGACGAACTACGCTATGAATATCCCGAAGAGCTTGTGCCGTCCGATTTGTCCTCCTTCGAATATTTGTCGTTGCTTGCCTGGAAAGGAGCTCAGCGGCGCTATCCACGAGGCGTTCCTGACAAAGTGCAGCGTCTGTTGGAGCATGAGCTTCATTTGATCAGGGAACTTCATTACGAAGCTTATTTTCTGACCGTGTGGGACTTGGTTCAGTTTGCACGCGGTCATGGGATTTTGTGTCAAGGGCGTGGTTCGGCGGCTAATTCTGCTGTTTGTTATTGCCTGGGCGTGACGTCGGTCGATCCGAATCAAACCGATGTGTTGTTTGAGAGATTTGTTAGTCGGGAACGCGATGAAGCTCCCGATATCGATGTCGATTTTGAGCACGAACGACGCGAGGAAGTGATTCAGTATGTTTATGAAAAGTATGGTCGCGAGCGGTCCGGGATGACAGCCGAAGTGATCCGCTATCGTCCTCGCTCGGCAATTCGTGATGTGGGGCAAGCATTGGGATTGTCACGAGATCGTGTACAAGCTCTTGCCAACAACCTGGAAGGTTGTCAGTACGATAGTGATTTGTCGGACCGTTGTCGGCAGGTCAATATCGATCCCGATACCGAACTGGGACAAAGATTAGTTTATTTGGTGAAAGAATTGATTGGATTCCCTCGGCACTTGTCGCAACATGTGGGAGGCATGGTGGTGACTCAAGGTCCGTTGTGTGAGTTGGTTCCGATCGAAAACGCCGCCATGGAAGGTCGGACAGTGATTCAGTGGGATAAGAACGATTTGGAGGAACTGGGGATTTTAAAAGTTGACTGTCTTGCTCTTGGCATGCTAACTGCGATCCACCGCTGTTTTGACCTTGTGCGCCAGCAGACAGGATGTGAGTTGACGTTGGCTAGTGTCCCGGCTGGTGACCAGCAAGTGTATGACATGATTTGTCAAGCCGATACGATTGGTGTTTTTCAGATTGAAAGCCGGGCACAGATGACGATGTTACCTCGTTTAAAGCCACGTTGTTATTACGACTTGGTGATCGAAGTTGCCATTGTGCGGCCCGGACCGATCCAGGGAAAGATGGTGCACCCGTACTTGAGACGTCGTTGGGGTGAAGAACGGGTGACGTATCCCAATGATGCGATCCGGCAAGTGCTCGAGAAAACTTTGGGTGTGCCACTGTTTCAAGAACAGGCCATGCGACTGGCCGTGGTTGCTGCTGGGTTTACGCCGGGAGAAGCGGATCAGTTACGCCGTGCGATGGGCGATTGGAGGAATCCTGATGTACTTGATTGTTTTCGCCAAAAGCTACTCGAAGGAATGCGCTGTCGGGGACTTTCTGAAGCATTCGCTGAGGCCGTTTTTCGCCAGATTTGTGGATTTGGTGGATATGGTTTTCCGGAATCCCATGCAGCGAGTTTTGCATTGTTGGTATATGTCTCGGCCTGGCTGAAGTTCCACTATCCAGCTGCTTTTACTACGGCGCTAATCAACAGCCAGCCAATGGGGTTCTATGCTCCTGCGCAACTTTTACGTGATGCTCGTGGACATGGTGTGCAGGTGCAGCCGATTGATGTCAACGTAAGTCACTGGGATTGTGTATTGGAAACAACGGTAGCAGCGGAAGATGGTGATCATCAGCATTCCATGGCAATTCGCCTTGGTTTGCGTTTGATCATTGGTTTTTCGAAGTCACATGCTGATTTGATTGTTCAAGCCCGCCAGCAAGGGCGTTTTTGTTCCATGGATGACTTTTACCAACGGACTGGTTTGACACGTACAGTGGTTATGAAGTTGGCAAGTGCTGATGCACTGAGATCGCTCACCGGTGACCGACGGGTTGCTTTGTGGAAAGCGCTTGCACGACCAACGAAAGTTGGCTCACAACCACTGTTTGATAGTTTGTCGCTGGATGAAGAATTGCCTCAGCAGTTGCAGCCAACTACTTTACAAGCAGATGTGTTTGGTGATTACCAGTCAACCGGTTTATCGTTACGATCCCATCCTGTTTCATTTTGGCGTGCCCGTCTGGATCGTATGCATGTGAAACGGGCTGAGCAATTGTCTGAAATGGTCAATCATGAATATGTCGCCGTGGCGGGTCTGGTACTGTTACGACAACGTCCCAGTACAGCCAAAGGCATGACGTTTGTGACGCTGGAGGACGAGACCGGAATTGTCAATCTTGTTGTCCATCAACCGACCTGGCAACGTTATTACCGTGTGACCCGTCATGCTCCTGCCTGGTTGGTATATGGTCGTGTGGAATGCAAAGATACAGTGATTCATGTCATCGTACGGTGTGTCAAGCATTTGGCCGAGTCGTTGGGTGAATTAAAAATACAGTCTCGAGATTTTCGTTAGCCACTCCAGGTAATCCCCAGTCCCCGCAGCCTTCCCATCTTTTTGAATGCACGTTTTTTTTTCTGCCAGTTGTCTGGTAATTGGCAAAAATTCCATACCCTGTGGCAATGATTGTGTCACCAAGCGATGGATTGCCTTGGACGCAAGGGATT
>CAYMUR010000040.1:7280-11450 GCA_964393615.1 uncultured Pirellulaceae bacterium | reverse complement strand
CCCTGTGGCAATGATTGTGTCACCAAGCGATGGATTGCCTTGGACGCAAGGGATTGTTGTATAGAAAGGCGATTGCATTGGCATTCAATGTCAACAAAAAAGTTTTTGTTCCGTAGATTTTGGTTGCTGCCATTTCTCGGCACATGCTATTTATTTTTTCGATGTGCGTTCCTAAGTCCTTGGTATGACAGTCGAGATGTCGTAGGCGTGGGCGGTCCAAGAGGTGGCAGGCGTTGAGTGAGAACTTGCCACTGATCACACTCTGCCATTTGTCAGAAGAAACTTCTATGAATTTTAAGGTTATCTTTGATTGAAAATACGCTGAGGATTTCGTAAATTATCAGGCAGCTTGAGGAGACTTGAGACGCAGCGGTAGAAGGAGATACCACGATGCACACCTCAACGTATTTCGATCAGGAGTGTCCTATTTGTGGACGTCGACTCCAGATTCGTGTCGCTTATCTTGGTCGGCGAGTTGCTTGTCAGCATTGCCGTGGAGAATTCGAAGCTTTGGATTCTGAAAATGGGGTTTGTCTTCCCAGTGAATCGGGAATTGCTATGATGCGTCGAGCGGGACAATTACTAGGATTTGCGAAAGATGAGAAATCGTAAGTTGGAAGAAGATTCTCCCTGGCATTTTTTTGTTCGTGTTGTGGCCCAGGATCAGGCAAGCGAATCTTGTATGCCTGTGAAGACGACGCACTGAATGGCTTAGGCAAGCTTGTATTTCTGATGATCGATTTGCTGAGGTTCAAATACTCCCAGGTCCAAAAGAGCAGCCAGCGAGACATGTTGTGGCTGTCGAATATGGAAGGATTCGGTGTCTCGGATACTCTTCTCATGTGTTTTTAAAAGGCGATGGGCTTGACTGTCCAGTCCCATTTGGGCGATGGGTGGCCAACCTTCTTTGAGGCGTTTCGCATCAATAATTTTCCAGCCGATGTGGTCCAATGCCACGGGGTCGGTCGCGAAGAGCAGTGACCGATATTCCCAAGTAGCAAAAGAGCGATTCCAATTGCCAGGTCCGCCTTCGTAGGTGCCGACCAGTCCGTCTAGAATTTGCAAGACACACTTTTCCCGAGTTTGTGGTAAGGAAACAGCAGCGGGGATGAAGGTTTGGCAGTGATTTAACCCGCCATCCTGGAAAGGTAGCAGCACGTGGCTGCGAGCTACGTTGTTAACAAGGCCGTGTGACATATTTTTCAAGGCTAGCGTCACACCTCCTGTACGGTGATCTTTGAGGACGGGAATCGAAATAATTTTGTCCAGTTTCTGGGTAACAATTTTGGAAAGGTGAGAACGAAATCGGCGGGCGTCGGATGGATCATGGACATCCGGCGGTTGGCAGAAAGCCAGTTCTCGAAAGACATCGCGATCATATCCCGCGACATGGCTGCTGCGTGGTTGGCCTCGCATTTGCCCGTCTATTTCAAGTTGAGACTCGTCGTACTTGGCAGAACTGCATTCCCAGTGGATACCGTCGGGTAGGATTTCGGTATAACCGGCATGAATGAATTCATTACGATAACGTTCGAACACCAGAATGTCAGACCGGTGAATTCCTGCAGTAAGTAAACTGTCGATCACTTCCAAGATGACTTCATAGCTCGAAATAGACCCTGGACGTTGTAGATCCACGATGCATTGTTCTTTTCGGGAGTCCGAGCCGGGCTTTGCGACTTTGCCTACCGGGACAACTTTAATTCCTACACGGTCGCCTTTTTGAAAGAAGTACCGCCAAGCATCGATCGAATCTTCGGCACCCGGAACGAGTTGTTGCATGCCATGTGCAACCATCATTTTGACCGCATTTCGATTGCGGCGTCCGTCATGAACTGATTCAGAATGGCCGACTTCCACAACACGCCCAGGCCACGGTCCGGGTAGTCCCAAGGTTTGTTTTGCCTGGTGGATCGTCGACTGCTGCCTTCCGTTTTTAGCGCGGGGCGATTTTTTGTGACGGTCCCAACTAGCTTGGGTGCCACAGCCTAATAGGCTGGGTGCAACGGTGCTGGCCGCCATGGTTTCTAACATGGACCTGCGTGTTAGTTTGTCTATTGACCGTGATGATTGTCCGTGTCGATTGCAATGTTGTTTCATCGACAAACCTCAAATTCGTTGAACCGTGACTGGTGGATTGGCTAACCGTATTGTCCTCGACAGTATACTAGTCGCAAGCGGTAAAGATTTACTATTTTTGCATTTTGGCGATTTTACCACGCGAAGTGAAGCATTTTCCATAAATCGTTTTGGAAAGGTCTGGAAATCAGGTCGTCCAATACCTTGCTATTTTTCATGATAAAATCAATTATTTTGCCTGCGTTCTTTCCGGAAGATAGGCAGACAGCAACTGGTCAAGATTGGGCTATTCTGGACGGATCGTGCGGTTTAGAGAAAACGAGAGAATGTCGACTTTGGTAGAGGACGATACTATCTGGGATTTTGTTCGGAAGCCGTTTTGCAGTAAGGACATAGTCACTTGGCTTGTTGCAAGAAGTCTGTTAGAATTAACTTGATCTTAACAATGCGTTTTTTGACAAACTGTGTGAGGACCACATTGGTGAAACGTCGGTTACGTTTAATCTCAGGTTTCACGCTGGTAGAATTGCTGGTGGTGATTGCAATCATCAGTGTTCTGATCGGGTTGCTTCTCCCTGCGGTACAGGCCGCCAGGGCAGCTGCCCGTCGTACCAAGTGCCAGAATCAATTAAGGCAAATTGGTATTGCGATGATGTCCTTTGAGAGTGCAAACGGCAAATTTCCCCCAGGAAAAAAGTGGACAAGGCCACGCACAGATCCCAATACTTATAACGTTGCTTGGTCGTTGTTAATCCTCGACTATCTCGAGGAGACTGCGACCAGTGATTTGATCGATCTCAGCCTTCCATTAAGTGATCCCGTCAATTTGCCTGCCACGAGCCAAGTGATTCCTGGTTTTATCTGCCCCAGCACTGCGCGTGTCGAGGAACATCGAAGCTTGGAAGGTCGTTTGTTGAATCTCGGGTTGACGCCGGGCGAAGGACTCGGCTGCATTGATTATTTGGGGATTTCTGGGCCGGACAAGGATGCCAAGAATCCTGCCACGGGTAGTGACTATGGGCGACAGGGGGGAGTATTGTTAGGAACGAAAGGTCTGCCGAATGAGGACACCATTACTGAGCCTCCTCCGATGCGTTTGCAACTGATCACCGATGGATTGTCTAATACGATGTGTGTGACCGAGTGTACCGGACGTGGAGTAGACGTGGACAACGGTGTCGTGAATGAACTGAATGGTACCTGGGCATCGGGTAGTAATGTTACCCATATCGTGGGTGGAGTGAATCAAAAAAGTCCACCAGGTGTTTGGTACAATGAACGTATCTATACCGAGCATGGCACGGGAGCCCACGGTTTAATGTGTGATGGGTCCGTTCATTTTATGACGAATGACATGGACATAGCAGTGGTTCTTTTTTTGTGCTCTCGTAACGGGGGTGAAGTATTTGATTCCATGCCTTTTCATTGATTTTTCTCTGTTTTTGGTCTGTACTTAGCGTGCAGTGACAATTTTTTTGGGTCGGGACTTGTTACAAAAAGAACGTTACGAGCTGAAATACTTGGTTCCGGAGTCGGCGGTTTCGGACCTGCGGAGCTTTGTGCGCACCTACCTTGCACCGGATAAGTATGTCACTCGTGGTGGACCAGTCAGTTATCAGGTGAATACATTGTATTTGGATGCACCGTCGCTATTGCTTTGTCGGCAAACGCAAGACGGGATAAGAAACCGATTTAAACTTCGGATGCGTTGGTATGATTCTTCGCAAGAATCACCCGCCTTTGTCGAAATCAAGCAGCGAACTGACGATATGATTCACAAGTTGCGTGCCCAGGTGACAAAGCAGGAGATGCAGCTTCTCGTGCAGGGTGGTTGCCTGCCATTTTCTTCCCAGGATCACACCAACGAGATTGACGTTGTTGCTGAGTTTTGTGACCGCAGGGACCGGTTGCTTGCATCCGAAATTGTGCTGGTAACGTATGCTCGTGAGGCGTATGAGTCGCCCTTGGGAAACCATGCCAGGGTAACTTTCGACCGGGAAATCAGGGGCCAGTGTTGTGGCGGTGACAATTTTGGTTTGCTAGAGAATCGGCAAAGTGAATTATCTGAAATATCCGATGGAAAAGTTGTAA
>CAYMUR010000040.1:304-7270 GCA_964393615.1 uncultured Pirellulaceae bacterium | reverse complement strand
AATTTACACAACAAATGCCAGGCTGGATAAGTGACCTGATTCGAATCTTCCATCTCCAGCGGGTATCGTTTCCCAAGTACGTTGCTTGTGTGGAAGCTTTAGGAATTTCAAGTTCAACTGAAATGATTCGTAACTAAAACCACATGAGCCATTTTTTACAGAATTTGCTGGTTGGCGATCCAGGGTTGTCATTGTCTCCCATGTCAGTGGTGCTTACCTTGCTCTTCAGTTTTTTATTGGGGCAGGGCATCGGCTGGACATATATGTGGACACATGCGTCATTTTCGTACTCGAAGTCGTTCGTTGGCTCTCTGGTTGTACTGCCAGTCATTGTTTCTGTCTTGATGGTATTGATGGCTGGTAACTTAGCCATCGCATTCGGATTACTTGCAGTGTTTGCGGTCGTGAGATTTCGCAATGTACTGAAAGATACTCGCGATACGGTATTTGTTTTATGGGCAATTGTTGAAGGTATGGCAGTAGGGACGTCACGTTATTCAACTTCGTTAGTGGCTGCCATTGGTATTGCCGTGGTGTTGCTCTATCTCAAGTGGTCGGATTTTGGCGGCCGCCAGCGATTTGACGTTATTTTGTCGATGCAATTACCTAGCGCGTTATTGGGTAAGAGCGAAAAACTAACGGAGATATTAGGGCGACATGCTTTAAATTCGGTGCTTGTCAATCAGCAGCAGACGTCTGATGAAAATTATTTGCTTAACTACCGACTTTTGATGCGAGACCCAAATCGCTCGGATGAATTACGTGAGGAATTAAAATCTACCGCTGCCATTGAAGAAGTCTCGATTCGTCGTTACGTGGATGAGTCTGAAACCTAAATAATGTAATGAGCAACAAATCTCCTATTCCTGTACCATGGTACGTGCGGTGGCGGCATTGGCGGCACCGTAGTTTACCTGTTATTACTTTCGTTGTTTCGGTATTGTTAGTCAGCTGGATCTGGCAGCGAGAGGTCATGACAGGTTCTATCGTGGGGGAAGTTGTTGCCATTCGAGTCGATGTTGGTGCGCCATGTAGTGGTGTAGTTGCTGAGTTACCCCGTTCGAGTGGAGGGCAGTTGTCCAGTCTTGATGCGGTGAGTTCCGGTGACACCCTGGTGTTAGTGCATCCCTCTCCTGTTCCAGGTGTCACGCCCGGAGTCATAGAAGGGCAAGATGTCTTGCCAGTTCAGATCACCTCACCGATTGCTGGTAGTGTTCTGAAAATCCATCGACGAAAAGGGCAGCCTGTACAGGCCTATGAACCTATTGTGACCATTTCAGGTGAGGAAGCCAAGTTTATCCTGGCATATGTTCCTGAACATCTGTTTGATGCTGGTAGCATACAAGAAGGTTCTTCAGTCGATATCCAAATCCAAGGTTCGAGCGGTTATGCGCCGTCTCGTGTAGAACGTGTTGGTGTCAGCTTGGAACGGATTCCGTCACACCTTCTGCGGTACCAAGACGCATCTCAATGGGGCGTTCCAATAAGAATTGAATTACCAAAAGGTTACCCGCTACGGCCAGGCAGTGTAGTTGGCATTGTGTTGAAACCTGCAGGATAAAGTTTCAGTAACTTGTTGGTGATCTGAGCCAAATAGTTTGCGGGGTGGCTGGCGGTGGTATGCAAACCCCAGCAGGCATCGCACCTATTTCTTACGAGCAAATATTAGTGGACGGTTTATTTTTGATGGCCAGATACCCTGCTCCAGGAAAATCTAGAAGGTGTGAACAATTTTGTTCGATCCATGCTGCATGAAGTGGATGCCGAAATTCACCTGGAGTTTATTGGAAACAGCGTGAGTTTTAGTAGATCATGCTGATGATTCAATTGGTTGGATTCCTAACCCGGCTTGATCGGTTGGAAGTACTTTACCATCTTGCAATTGCAGTCCACGAAACGGGTCGTTCTGGATCAGCAGATGACCATCCAAATCGACGTAATCAACGAGTGGCGATAAGTGGACGGCAGCGCTGATGCCAAGGCTGGATTCGATAAAACAACCCAGCATGACCTGCATTTTTTGAGCGCGGGCTATGGAGATCATTTTGAACGCTTCGCGGAGTCCGCCGCACTTATTCAATTTGATGTTCACTCCATGGACACAACCTCGTAATTTTATGACATCTTCTGGAGTCTCAACACTTTCATCGGCAATGATCGGTATCGGGCTTAGATCGGTGAGACGACGGAAGCCGTCCAGATCGTTCTTTGCCAATGGCTGTTCGACTAATTCGATTCCTTCGTCGTAAAGCCATTTCAGGTTTTCGACCGCTTCGGTGACAGTCCAAGCCGCGTTGGCATCAACACGTAAGGGGACGGATGTTACACTGCGGATCGCCGAGATCATCTCACGGTCATTGTCCATTCCCAGTTTGACTTTGAGCGTATGGAAATTAGCCGCCTCTTCTGTCTTATGGCGCATTTCATTTGGCGACGCGATGCCGATCGTGAATGAAGTAACGGGGATCCGTGTACAATGCAGGCCAAATAAACGATATAAGGGTATTTTTAGACGTTTTCCAATTAAATCATGCATTGCCATATCGATGGCTGTCAGGGCAGATCGTTGGTTTTGTAATTTTTTGGACAGATCGTAGGTGATGTCCTCTAGTCGAAAAGGGTCGCTAACACCTGTTAGTGAAATCGTGGAAAGTGCCTGGGACACGCTTCCGACACTTTGTTGGTAGTACCGACTGGGTGCCGCTTCTCCCAATCCTTCGTTCCCGGACTCGTCAACGATCTTGACGAAAACATTATCGCGGCGGTCACTTGCTTCGCGATTAATGCGAAAGGTATCACGGAGTTCAAGTGAAATGGGCCAGTATGACAAGTCCATCGGTCCGCGCTCCACAAAAGCCACCACAGGTAGAGTTTTAGTGGTTCAGGATTGGATTTCCAACGTTTAATACTCGGTTAACGTCTCGCTTAATTCGTAGCTGCGAAAGGGAGAGAAGGCAGGGTTTTCTGTGTCAAGCTTGGCTGCGTCAGTTTAGTCGATTGGATGGTCCGCAAAATGTGTTTCTAGGGCATCTACCAAAGCGGCGGGACCGGTCCGGACAACGTCGGCCACAGGCAGCCCTACTTCTTGTTTTGTTTCCTGCACGACAGCGGCGTATTCAGTGTCCGACAGGTCAATGCAGTTGAGCGAAATCCCCACGACGGTGGATGGTAAAATAGGACGCATCAAGGATTCGTGGACGCCGATCAATGTGTTCAGTGGTGGAATGGTGATTTCTGTGTGGCGTAGAAAATGTCGGGAGGGTTGGTGGCACAGTACCATGGCCCGTGGGCACGCACCGTGCATTAAGCCTAAGGTCACAGCTGAATAGGATGGATGGAAGATTGCTCCCTGGCCTTCCACGATAATCCATTTGTATTGGCTTTCTTCAAGGATCAATTTTTCGACAGCACCCGAAACGAAATCTGAAACGACACAGTCGATGGCCACGCCACGGCCGGAAATCATTACACCCGTTTGTCCTGTTGCTAGAAAAAGTGCATTTTCACCGCGTCGCTCGAGTTCCTGGGTGATTTCAATGGCAGTGATCTTTTTGCCAAGATTGCAATCGGAACCCACGGTGAGGACAATTCGGGCCGGAGAATCTTTGGCCCTTGCCATTCCCACGTCAGAAATTTCCGGTGCCTGACGAACATCCCAGATCTTTGTGCCTCGTTTGGCAGCGAGGGCCGAAAATTCCGGGTCGTCACCAAGGATCGTATGTAAACCATTGACGATTTCCATCCCTCGGTCGATAGCCTGCCTTAATACCTTTCGCCAGGTTTTGGGAAGTTGGCCGCCTGGCGTCGCGACGCCAATGACCAGCATGTCCGGCCGGACATCATCGAGTTCGGAAAGACTCGAAACGATGGGGATTCCGTGGCCAACTCCAATCAGGTTTTCTAAAGGTTCTCCGGCATGTTCGGGGTCGAGAACACCGACCACTTCCTGACGACGGTAACGGATGATTCCTGCTGCGGTTTTGGCGGTGAAGGCATCCAGCTTGCCAGCAGCTAGTATCACGATCCGACGGCGGTTCTCTGTATTCATCAGAATTACTTGTTGAATCGTATGGAAGGCTGTAGAACGGCAGGCAGGGTAGTTGACGACGGAGGATATTGCGAAATCAGTCTGGAAATCTCAGTCTGGAAATCACTGGGCTCAAACCGAGATTGTATATTTAAACTACCATTCGCTTCGTGTTGTGCAAAGGCTAAACGTCATGAAAACAAAATATTGACAGAGTGGAGTTGATTTTTGTCGGCGGATCAGAAAACTTGACACCGAGCTCTTTGTTTTGGCGATAAGCGGGAAGGATTAAGCGGTTTGATCCGACACATTTTTGGCTTACTCTGTTAGTGATGACGGAAATGAGGGCGGGGCAAGGTTGTTGAACTTGTATTTTTCATGGACCATAAGCCTTCACGCAATGAACGCTTTGGCCTGGTGAGCCCTGGAAAGCCGATATATCAAGAGGAGTGTTTTTTGATGTCGGTGATTTGGTTTTGGCTCTAACGATCAATGAGTTGTTTTATCGTGTTGGCCATGGAGGATTTGCAGTTGGAATCCAGTAAACATCAACAGGAACATGATGACGCCCAGCCTATGCGGGATTGGAAATCACTGGGTCGACCCGGTTGGTCACTGGTCGCAGTGGCACTGTTGTTGGTACTACATGTCGTGATGGCCATGTCAGGTGTGGCGTCCAAGTCGGTCACATTTGACGAGCTTGTTTATTTGTCATCGGGATACAGCTATTGGCTTACAGGTGACTATCGCCTGCAGCCAGAAAGCGGCAATTTTCCACAGCGTTGGGCCGCAATTCCTTTGCTGTTCAGTGATGTCGAATACCCTTCGCTGGAACAGCCTGCCTGGTGGGGTAGTTCCGGTGCCCAAATGGCATTGCAATTCTTTTATAAGATGGGCAACAACGTCGAATCGATGTTATGGCGAGGACGATCGATGATGGTGGTTCTCAGTGCCTTATTGGGTGTGGCTGTCTATAGCTGGTCCCGCTACCTTTTTGGCCTCTGGGGAGGGCTGATTTCTTTGGTGCTGTACGTGTTCAGCCCTACAATGCTGGCACATGGGCCGTTGATAACTTCGGATGTAACAATGGCTGCTGCAATGATGGTCTCACTGGGGTGTTTCTGGATTGTCATGCATCGTGTTAATACTTGGACCCAGGTTGCCAGTGGGGTTGCCTTAGGGCTACTGCTTCTCAGCAAAATGTCGGCGGTGATCATGCTGCCCTTAGCGGTGGCATTACTTGTGTTGCGTGAGTGGTGTGGTAGTCCGCTGTACGTTGACAGTCGGACGGATCCGGCGGTAAAGACTTTTGATGATCGTTTGCGGGTGTGGGGCGTTGTGACTGCCTACCACTTATTGATTGGGTTACTGGTGGTCTGGTCGTTTTACGGTTTTCATTCGAAAACCTTTAAGCATAATCATTCGGGTCGTGATACCATGAACCCGGCGTACGCGATTCGTGGCATGGACGAAGAAGGGTTTATGGGGGCGGCAGTCGTGTTGGCGGCCAGTACAGGGGCCGTACCGGAACCTTATCTACAGGGATTCAGTAAAATTGTTCGTCGCACGAAATTTCGGCGTGCGTTTCTCAATGGCCAACACAGTAATTCGGGTTGGAGACTCTTTTTTCCATACTGTTTGTTGGTGAAGACTCCCTGCGCTACATTGTTGTCAGTTCTAGCGGCCGCAGGAATCCTTGTTTGGCAGTTTTGTCGCAGGGGTCCGCATGACCGGGAAATTACGCATCGTAAGGCTTCGACCGTGGGGCGTGAGGCAGTGTGGCGGATCTTGTACCATGGGGCACCGCTATGGGTGTTCTTCGTCGTCTACTGGGGTATGGCGATCATGTCAAATATGAATATTGGCCATCGGCACTTGATGCCGACTTATCCTGTCCTTTATGTTTTCGCCGGGGCGATTGGACATTGGTTGCGCCCATCGCGTTGGTACGTAAGTGTGCCGGTGTTAATGCTTTCTGTTTGGCTTATCGCAACATCCGTTTTTGCTTGGCCAAATTACCTGGCCTATTTTAACCAGTTCGCTGGTGGGTCTTCGGCAGGTTACCGCCATTTGGTTGACAGTTCGTTGGACTGGGGACAGGATTTACCTGGTTTGCGGAATTGGCTGGAGCAGGAACGTTTTCAACAAGATGGGAAGGACTCTCCAGCACCAGTATATGTTTCTTATTTTGGTACGGGAGATCTCAATTATTATGGCATCTCTGCTCAGCAATTGCCGTCATACGCTATTTGGCCCGACGAGCAAAGGCAATACCGACCGCTGACAGGTGGAATTTACTGTATCAGTGCAACGATGTTGCAAGCGATTTATCTGGATCCGTTTGGTCCCTGGTGTGAACCCTACGAGGAAGCATACCAGCGACTATTAAAACGTGTGCCAGAATTCGAACTTTGGCAGGATATGAAAAATCCCCTGGATCAATCTGATGAGGCTGCAGAGTATCGCAATACGCTTAAAAAATTTCTTGAACTGCGTTTTTCTCGTCTCTGTGCTTTTCTACGTCAGCGCGAAGCAGACGATCATGTTGGATACTCGATTCTGATTTATCGTTTGTCCGATGAAGAAGTTGCACAAGCCTTGGAGGGAGCACCAGTGGAATTGGAAGAGATGGTTACTAGGAAACGGTGAGCATTTTCAACTGATAAGGGCTGACCAGTCTGTTTGTGTTCAAACGGTGACGCTAGGCGACGGGCGAAGCATTGCAGTGCTTGGGATTTTGTCTGAGAAAACTGCCTGGCGGCTGTCGGTACGCATCGTTTTGGTCGGTGCCATAAACCGAGTGCCAGGGAAAAGGTAAATCGCTCAAGATGGCTGATTTGTCGCTCCCTGCTGAAAATCTGGTTGCAGGGTAGCCTGCGCAGTTTGTGAAGTTTGAGTACGAAATATGGTAACGTCATATTAATTTTTTAAAACTCATA
>CAYMUR010000040.1:0-294 GCA_964393615.1 uncultured Pirellulaceae bacterium | reverse complement strand
AAAACGGTATTCAAAATGGTGGCCCACCGTTCTGGGTGTGACTGGCCCGGCGTATACGAAAGACCGAACCACTGCCTATAATATGGATCCAACTACCAAGCAAGGCATTTGTCACCAATGGTTGTCGACCAATTGAATGGTCATGGATTCTAAGAATTGTGAACGTCCGTTTGTGGGGAGTGAGGTTCTCCGAGGTATGCTGCCGGTTCGAGGTTCCGTAGATGTATTTGTTTGAGAACGCCGTTTTACAACGCGGTTTGCTGGTCAATCTTCGTATGCTACGTGGGTTTGTGT
>CAYMUR010000039.1:37844-42332 GCA_964393615.1 uncultured Pirellulaceae bacterium | reverse complement strand
CTTTCTGCTCAAATCAGAAAGTCGAAAAAAAATCTTAAACTCCATCCGTACAGTAGCCAATGGCAAAACACTCTGGACACGTGAGATACTGCGCAAGACCACAGGAGCACTTGCCGCACCACGCATTAAGAGTCATGTGGCCGTATCATTGACGCTGCGAGAAAGCGAAGTCCTCCGGCAACTTACCCTTGGTCTCACCAACAAAGAAATCGCAACGCCGCTTCACATCAGTCATGAAACTGTCAAGGAACACGTGCAACACATCTTGCACAAACTAGGCGTTGCTGATCGTACCCAAGCTGCCATTTGGGCGGTGCGAAACGGTGTAATTTGAGGCACTACATGCTGAGATTAGACTTAGACGATGTGTTGACTGCTATCCTTCTTTGCACCACGACTCTTTTCTGTCTACCAGATCTGTCGGTTGCTGCAACGAACCAAATTTATGTTAAATTGTGCGTCGACGAAGAAGAAAGGCAAAATGAGGAGCGTTGGAAAGACCGTTCTCGCAAAAGACTGCATGCAGCGTCAAAAATTCTAGAAAAACATTCAGGGCTGCGATTTACCATCTCTGACTTTGGACGCTGGTTGTCCGACAACAAGACAACTGAATTCGGTAAAAGCTTGCGCGAATTGGAAAATGAAATCAGCGTCGGTCGCAATGAAATTGCCATCGGATTCACCAGCCAATACAAGTTTCAGAAAGGCCGACATCGCCTGGGAGGCACACGTGGTCCTTTACATACCCATATTTTGATCCGCGAAAATAACCCTCGGACGATCGAGAACGAAAGACTGGAAGTACTCGTCCACGAACTTGGCCACTTCCTGGGGGCAGCCCACAGCAATCGTGCTAATTCGGTGATGCGGCCGGTTCTGGGAGACGGGCAAGCACGCTCACGGCGGTTTCAGATCCACTTTGACACTTTAAATACTCGTGTCATGCGGTTGGTAGCGGACGAAGTACGTTACGCCGACGTGTATCGGTTCCATCAATTAAGTGCCAAAACGAAAGGCACTCTGCGGCGCCTCTATTTGGAAATGGTACAAGCTTTCCCAGAAGATCCAGCTGCTCGACAGTTCTTGCAGCTAGTCGGGCCACCCTAAATAGATGTGCGGGTGGTTCACAAGTGTAAAATCCAGAGGACTGCTGAAATCGGCACCTTCGTTGTGGCAACTTTGATAGAAGTACCCAACTGCCTCTAATACAAAATGCTACGTTCTGTGTCGCTCACGCCAAAGACGATTAGAATTTTGGCCACTCTGTTAAACTGGGCCACAACGAACGTGTGAACCTGTTTTCTGGCAGTTATCCGTATTGCTTCAAACCGCCTGCCAAAACCTGCTCGACAGCTTTATTTCCAAATCGAACCAGGATTCCCATCGCTGGTATCCCGCACTCGAAGCTTCACGGGGTAGTACTTGCAATGCCAAAGTGGTAAGGAGGATTTTGTCCAGGGTGCCACACTCGTTTGTGGTCGTATTTTCGAATATCCAAACCATTTGCGAACGGCCAGGCGTTGCCGTCGTTGTTCCGCGCGCCTTTCAGCACGCAAACGTACTACCCGGGCGGGACCGTCGTTTCGGCGCCACTCCTGTAGATAGAACTTCATGTCCGGCGTTACCGTTCGGCTATCCGAGTTGTCGGAAAACTCAAAAGCAGCGTCTGGCGGTACGGCGGCTTTTTCTGTATCCGCAACAAGCAAACCAGCCAATCCAAATAGGAACAAGGTGGCTATCGCGGCAGACATCTTCATAAAACCTTCCCCTACGTTACGGACCTGTCAACGCTATGATCACTACAGCCCCTGCAACAGGACTAACACGTCGATTCGGTTACAAAGAAGTGTCCGAATGAGGAAGATTTAGAACAATGTCGGATCTATTACCCAGTTTTGTGAGTTAGACCGATTAGTTAAAAAATACCGATCAGGTACTTCGTTTGGGCCGGGGAATGCGACCACCAAGTTTGGCACCACTGCGACGACCACGGCGTTGAGCCGACCGGGTTTCAGACCGAACTTCACTTATTTTTTTGCCAATTGAATCGTTAAGCTGGGTAATCCTATCACGGAGTGAAGCTGCTCGTTCAAATTCCAAAGCTTCGGCAGCTTCCATCATTTCGGACTCCAATTCGCTGATGTACTCTCGAGTAATATATTCTGACTCATCTGTACTTCCCACGGCCTCGTTTGCTTCACGATGAGCAGTCGCTACAGCTTCGATTCCTGCCGAAATATTTTTACGGATTGTTTGGGGTGTGATTCCATGCTCAACATTGTAAGATTCTTGTTTTTTACGGCGCCGTTCGGTTTCTTCAATCGCACGTTGCATCGAATCGGTGACCCGATCCCCATACAAAATTACCTTGGCGTTGACATTCCGCGCCGCTCGACCGATGGTCTGTATCAACGATGTTTCGCTGCGCAAAAATCCTTCTTTATCCGCGTCCAAAATGGCAACCAATGAAACTTCCGGCATATCCAAGCCTTCGCGCAACAGATTCACCCCAATCAGCGCTTCGAATTTACCTTGTCGCAAGTCGCGAATCAGTTCCACCCGCTCAAAAGCGTCCAATTCACTATGCAGCCATTTACAGTTGACCCCCTGTTGATTCAGATAAGCGGCCAGATCTTCTGCCAATTTCTTCGTTAAGGCAGTCACCAAAACACGTTCACTGACAGCACTTCGTTGTTTGATCTGTTCCAACAAATGCGGCACCTGTCCCCGCGCCGGCGCAAGTTCAATCACAGGATCTAACAGGCCCGTTGGCCGAATTACCTGCTCTACCAGTTCTCCACCCGTGGCGTCCAATTCATACGAACTGGGGGTAGCAGACACAAAAACCGCCTGAGGTACTCGCTGCTCCCATTCCTCGAATTTGAGGGGACGGTTATCTAATGCGCTGGGTAACCGGAATCCATGTTCGACCAGGGTTTCTTTTCGGCTACGATCGCCAGCATACATGGCTCGAATCTGGGGAACCGTTACATGGGATTCGTCTACAAACAGCAAAAAATCAGAGGGAAAATAACTATAAAGTGTATACGGTGGAGTACCTGGCGGTCGCCCTGAAAGAGCGCGGCTATAATTCTCAATGCCTGGGCAGTAGCCAGCTTCTTGCATCATCTCCAGGTCAAATCGCGTGCGAGCACTGAGCCGTTGAGCTTCCAGAAGCTTTCCTGCCCGGCGCAGAACTTCCAACCGATCGTTCAACTCGCTACGAATTTCTTCCAAGGCACCTTTAATTCGCTCATCGGGTAACACAAAATGCTTGGCCGGATAAATGAAAATTTCGTCCTGTTGGGTGATGACCTCGCCACTCGTGGTATGAATGATGGAGAGTTGGTCAACTTCATCACCCCACAACTCAATCCGAATGGCAAATTCCTCGTAGGAAGGCCAGACCTCGACACAATCTCCGCGGACGCGAAATTTGGCCCTCTCGAAACTCACGTCATTGCGGTCATACTGGATATCAATCAGCTTCATGAGTAATACGTCACGATCAATCGTCTCACCGCGACGCAAAGACACCATCATTTCCTTGTAATCATCAGGCGATCCAAGCCCGTAAATGCTCGATACGCTGGCCACAACAATCACATCACGGCGACTGACCAACGCGCTGGTTGCAGCCAATCTTAACCGGTCAATTTCCTCATTGATCGAAGCGTCTTTTTCGATATAGATGTCGCGCTGGGGAATGTAAGCTTCCGGCTGGTAGTAATCATAGTAACTGACAAAATAATGAACAGCATTTTGTGGAAAGAATTCACGAAACTCAGAGTACAGCTGCGCGGCCAACGTTTTGTTGTGGGAAATCACCAATGTCGGCCGCTGAAACCGTTCTATAACGTTGGCCATTGTGAAGGTCTTTCCCGAACCGGTAACCCCCATTAAGACTTGGCGAGAAGCACCTTCTACGACACCGCGCGACAACGCTTCGATCGCTTGCGGCTGATCGCCAGCAGGAGAAAACGGACTGACCAATTGAAAATCCACGCCGCTACTCTATCACATCTGACAACAACGACATACCAACGATTTCCTCCCGCCGAACGACCACACGCCGTCGATTGGCCCGAACTCCATGGTTGTGAGACTCCAAAATATAAAGATCTCGCGTAGTTTGAGTATCGCACAAATCGTGGACGTCGGCATTTTCAAGGGTCAAATACTGCGAATCGACGCTAACAAGGGTTCCTAAAATCACAAATCGTCGGGCTGCATCGAGCACAACTATAGAGCCAATTTGCTCGCAAAAATAGTCTGGATGGGATTTCGACAACATCACTGACCTACCATGCTTCAATCGTTGGACAATGCAACGTTGGGCAATGCAACGAAAAGAAAACCATGTTAAATAAAAAATATTCTCGACGCCGCGACCTGGTTTCGACTTTGAATGTCAGGCAACATGGTATTTCTCTCTGTTTCTAACAAAACATTTGAAATCGAACACCCCAAGATTTCTGTCATGGTCTC
>CAYMUR010000039.1:1174-37834 GCA_964393615.1 uncultured Pirellulaceae bacterium | reverse complement strand
AACCGAGTATCCCGGAAATGATGGTGGGCAAAGGCAGTTGGTATTACCGTATATTTGCTGGCTGCAAAGCTGGCACTATATCGTTCTCTGCTTCCCATCCCTCCGCCAGCGAATCCCCTGGATCCACCACGAGCAATTGAGGAGTTATTTGCTTTAAAGTCTTGGGCCCAATTCCGTCGACGTCCAACAACTGCTCGACATGTTGAAAAGGCCCATGTCGTGTACGGTGCGCAATGATTCTTCGGGCCAGCGTTTCACCAATATTGGGTAACAGCGTTAATTCAGGCCATTCCGCTGTATTGATGTTGACAAGAAATGAAATCTCTACTGGCTTCGCTCGTTCGATCTCGATCAAACGACCACTCAGTCCCCCGCGTTGAACAAAATAGCCGACCATCGCCAAAAATCCCAAGAATACGCAGCTGGCAATGACTAACTGCTCAGTACGACCCAGCAAAAGTCCGCAAGGTCGACGGGACTGCTG
Organism: uncultured Pirellulaceae bacterium; assembly: GCA_964393615.1. Classification (GTDB taxonomy): domain Bacteria; phylum Planctomycetota; class Planctomycetia; order Pirellulales; family Pirellulaceae; genus CAYMUR01. Next base: position 37,350 of record CAYMUR010000039.1, on the reverse strand, counting down.
ACTCAAATCGTGTTCGGTGTGTGAAATATGTTGGTCCATGGGTATCAGGACAACAAAAGGAACCAAGTGCTACACTTAAAACATTCCAGTTCAACCCCTACTCTCACTTCAATCCCAATTCGATGGCTCAACGATCTCCAAAACCGCTCCACCAAATTGACAACTCTGCATCATAATGTTGCCGCAACATCAAGTTGTATCGGCTGGACCGACCGATCCATTACCAGCCTTTTCTCAATATGACCAGTTCTGGCCCGCTTGGGAAGAACAGTGGATGCTGATCACAGGTACTCCCGCTCTCGTTTGCCAGACTAGGCTACCAGACCTAGCACGACAGCAGTGAATTCACCTTTTGCATCAATGCGCGAACTCGTTGAATCTCTACCGGATTGGACAATACACCATCTACTTTCAGCGACGTACCGACGATCAACCCATCGGCTTCACTACCCCAATCCCTAACCGTATCCTGACATACGCCGCTCCCAACCCAAACGGGGACACCCCGTGCCGCCGCCTTGACCGCTCGAAGCTGACTGAGAGAAGCCGGCTGACCGGTTGCCTGACCTGACACGATCAACGCGTCAGCATGTCCGCGCAGAAGCGTATCGTCCACGTCATCCTCGAGCGTCATTTCAGCCACAGCCACGGAATGCTTCACGTCCACGTCAGCAAAAACCTTTACCTGTTTTGCCCGTAAACTTGCCCGACAACGCATCACCTCGGCGGCATTGCCTTGAATCAACCCTTGGTCCGTCAATCTAGCACCACACAAAATATTCACACGAATAAATTGCGCTCCAACAGCATGAGCGACAGCCATCGCACCAGGCCCATCATTCCGTAAAAGATTAATTCCCAAGGGGATATTGTGGAATCTCCTCTTCATTTCAGCCGCGATCGTTGTCACCTGGGAGATCGTTTCCACTGGCACCGCATCACGATAAAATGGCATATCCCCAAAATTCTCGACCATGAGTCCGTGCACTCCACCGTTGACCAGTGCCTCTGCATCCGCCAATGCGCGCTGCTGGATCAGTCGCCAGTCACCTTCATAGTGCGGAGCGCCAGCCAAAGGCGCCAGATGAACCATACCTACCACCGGACAACGAACCGTATTCCAGGCTGGATGGAACAATTTCACTGATCTCCATTTCTTGTCAACATCATCACCCCTGCCCGTGCTACCCTGGGGATTGCTTGTCCGGAATCATGTTCTTCTCCTGACGCCTGTATTCCATCCACTCCCGGGACGTCCACTCGGCAGCTTCTTTCCCTAAAAGTCGCTCGACAATATGCAAGGCACCGTCAATACCGGCAGTGACACCAGCGGTAGTAATAATTTTACCAGCATCTACAAACCGTTGGGTACGAACCACCTTACAGCTAGGTGCAGCCGACTCCAGACCAGGCAGCCCCCACCGATGCGTGGTGGCTCGGATTCCATTCAACAGGTCAGCCTTGGCGAGCAAAAAGGCCCCCATGCAAACAGACATCGTGATTCGTGATTGGCTGCTTGCCCTTTTCAGCCACTGCACCCCTGACGAGTTGACATTCGACATGGCACCACCAGGTACAATCACTATATCTGCAGCAGGAGCGTTACCATATGCGTAATCGGGTTTCACCTGGATGCCACCCATTGTTTTCACCAGGTCAGTTGTATTCGCCACGGTGAACACCTGGAACGCCTTGCCGTAGTCCGCGACAATGAACACCTCCGCCGGACCCGTGAAATCGAGCAATTCCACGCCGTTAAAAATCAAGATGGCAACCGTGATGGGTTGGGGGACTGGCTCTTTGGCTGGAACCGCTTGCGCGGATAATAAAACAAATGACCCAACAAGCAACAAGAGGATAGAGCCAGCCGGATACCTCATGGATTAATCCTACAGTTAAAGAAAAGGCTTCAGTACTTGATAACTGCCACAGCCAGGTTTGGCTATTTCAGGAGAGTATGTCCTGTACGACATGACCGTGTACATCCGTCAGTCGATGATTCCGGCCCTGATACTTGTAGGTCAGCCGTCGATGATCGATACCCAGCAGATGCAGGATCGTGGCATTCAAGTCATGAACATGAACCGGATTTTCGGTAATGTTGTAACTGAAATCATCCGTTTCGCCGTAGGTCATTCCTGGCGTGACACCACCACCTGCCATCCAGGTCGTAAAACAACGTGGGTGATGATCCCGTCCATAATTCTTTTTACTCAGATCTCCCTGGCAATAAATCGTCCGTCCAAACTCACCGCCCCAGACGACCAGCGTGTCGTCTAGCAAACCCCGCTGAGCCAGGTCCAGCACCAGCGCAGCAGTTCCCCGATCCGTATCACGACACTGCCTGTTTAAATCTTTCGGCAAGTGAAAGTGCTGGTCCCAGCCGCGGTGGAAAAGTTGAACAAAACGCACACCGTTTTCGATGAGTCGCCGTGCTAACAAACAGTGTGAAGCGTACGTTCCCCTTTTTTTAGCTTCGTCACCGTATAACCGCCAGGTGTGTTCCGGCTCATTGGACGTATCCGTGATGGCGGGAACAGAACTCTGCATCCGAAACGCTAACTCGTATTGCAAGATGCGCGCATTAATCTCCGGATCACCAAACGCTTTCAGCTGTAATTGATTGAGTTGCACAATATCGTCCAGGATTTGCCGTCGTGTTGCTCGACTCACACCCGGCGGATCATTCAGATACAACACCGGTGCTCCCACGCCACGCAACCGTACACCTTGGTACTCCGTCGGTAAAAAACCACTTCCCCACAACCGCTTATAAAGCGGTTGTCCCCCCGGCGCACTGGCCGAGGCCATCACGACAAACGAGGGCAAGTTATCATTCAGTGCCCCCAGGCCATACGATAGCCAGGCACCCATACTCGGCCGACCTGAACGTTCGGACCCGGTCTGCAAGAAGGTGATTGCGGGATCATGGTTGATCGCTTCGGTAAACATGGACTTGACGATACACAACTTGTCAACGATCTGTGCAGAGTGTGGCACCAATTCACTTGCCCAGGCACCACAATTTCCATGACGTTGGAATTTGAAAATCGAGGGTGCCACGGGAAAACGCTTCTGACCCGACGTCTGGGTTGTAAAACGTTGACCTTGGCGAACCGTATCGGGCAAATCAACGTCAAACATTTCCTGCATCGCCGGTTTGTAATCGAACAAATCCATCTGCGACGGACCACCCGATTGGCAAAGGTAGATCACTCGCTTGGCCCGGGGAGCAAAATGCGGCAGACTGGATTTCGCACCTTTACGAGTTGGCGCGCCTCCCGCCTGGCAATCGTCACCTAGTAGCGTCGCAAGGGCCGCCGTACCAAGACCGACGCTGGACTGCTGAAAAAAAAGGCGACGAGTTAACGGATGCACAAACATCAAAACCTCTTCCAGAAGCCATGACACCATACAGACATTTTACGACCCTTCGCTTTGTACAACGACTCAATTCCGACTTCTATCCATAGCACATAAACCATTCGATCGTAAAATCGACTCCAAACCGTTTACGGTTTGTTCACCGTTTCATCCAAGTTCAACATAGTATTGGCCAACGCGGTATAAGCCGCCAATTCGGACACATCCAGTTTGGAATCTGGCTTCGAATTGCCAACATTAACTAATTGCTCGGCCATCTCCGCTTCCTGTCGAAACGTTTTCCTATGGCGTTCTAACCCGCGCAGCAGCACATCGAGTTCCATCAAACGTGGCCGTCGAGAAGTCACCAGTCGGAATCCAAACGTCAAACGATCGGCTGCCGTTGCTCCACCTTGCTGGATCATTCGTTCGCCCAAAGCCCGAGCCGCTTCGATGTAAGTAACATCGTTCATCAATGCCAATGCCTGGAGAGGAGTATTCGTTCGATCTCGGCGAGCGACACAAACTTCACGGCTAGGCGCATCAAAAATAGCCATGCTGGGAGGCGGGATCGCCCGTCTCCAAAATGTATAGATACTGCGGCGGTAAAGATCCTCACCAGTGGCTTGGACATAACCCTGCCTGTATGCACTTGTCGTCACGCCAGCGACCTCCAACCACATCTTGGCAGGCTGATACGGTTTTACCGAGGGTCCCCCGATGCGCTCGACCAACAGGCCACCTGCAAATAATGCCTGATCACGAATCACTTCGGCCGACAACCGCCCACGAGGTCCATGGGAAAGTAACCGGTTGTCCGGATCCGTTTCGCGCATTGCCGGTGAGTTTTTGGAGGATTGACGGTATGTCGCACTGGTAACCATGATCCTCTGGATCGCTTTGACATTCCATTCCCGTCGAACAAGCTCTGTCGCCAACCAATCCAACAACTGCGGGTGAGAAGGGGCTTCTCCCTGAGCACCAAACTCCTCAGCAGTCCTGACAATGCCCCTGCCAAAATGAAATTGCCAAAGCCGGTTAGCCGTCACACGGCCTGTCAGAGGATGGGATGGATCAATTAACCAACGGGCCAACCCCAGTCGATTTCTATCTGCGTCTACCGGCATCGGTGGCAGACTGGCCGGAACGTCTGCTGTCACCTTCTCACTGGGCTGATTGTACTGGCCACGTACCAGGACGAAAGTCTCTCGCGGTTCAGTATCATCCATGACCATGGTTTCCGGAATGGCGTCGAGTAGTTTTTGTTTGCTTTCTGTCAATTTCTTATAGCGTGCCGAATCTTGATCTAACGCAGCGAGTTCAAAATCCAGTGCATCCAATCGTCGCTGGGTAGTCCGCGTCGGAACCTGGATAGTCGGGGGGGCCGTACGGCGATATTGACCCGGTTCAGGGGTTTGGTTAAAGAACGCGAATAACGAATAAAATTCTCGCTGCGAAATAGGGTCATACTTATGGTCGTGGCATCGAGCGCAACCAGTAGATAGCCCCATCCACACCGAAGAAACTGTTTCTACCCGGTCCACGATGTACTCAACGCGGAATTCATCCGCAATCACACCACCTTCGCCGTTCACACGATTGTTACGCAGAAATCCCGTGGCCAAGTGTTGTTCAGAAGTTGCATTCGGCAGCAAGTCACCAGCCAGTTGTTGTAGCGTAAACTGATCGAAGGGCAAATTGTCATTCAATACGTTCACCAACCATTCGCGCCACCGCCACATGGTGCGTGGCTCATCGTCGTGGTAACCATCCGTGTCGGCAAAACGAGCCAGATCCAGCCAGGTAGCTGCCATGTGTTCACCATAGCGGATAGAAGCGAGCAGGCGATCAACGACCCTTTCGTAGGCATGGGGAGCACTATCAGCCAAGAATTTGTCAATTTCCTCCACCGTCGGTGGCAGTCCTCTCAGGTCCAATGTCACGCGACGCAACAATCGCACCTGGCGAGACAGGGGGGATGGCTCTAGGCCCGCTTTTTCCAATCGCGCCAACACAAACTGATCTAATGCATGGTTCGACCATTTGCCATCCTGTACCATGGGCAACGCCGAATGACGGGCCGGTACGAACGACCAATGCGGTCGCCAATCGGCACCCCGTTCAATCCATCGACGAATACTTCCAATCTCGTGTTCACTCAGTTGACGCACCGCATCCGCCGGTGGCATGCGGTCTTCGGGATTCTCGCTGGTAATACGTCGGTACAGTTCACTGTTGCTAAAATCACCAGGAACGACAACTCGATAACCGCCCCGGTCAGCCAGCCAATCCTGACCCCGGTCTAATCGCAATTCTGCCTGACGCTGAGAAACGTCTGCACCATGACAACGAAAGCAAGCATCGGCAAGAATGGAACGAACCTCTCCACTCCATTCATCTGGCACCTCGCCACTCGCCGTTATGACCACCACCGACATCAGGTAGACGCATATCCCGAGGGTCGGCAAGCAATTTGTGATTCGCTTCAACATATCAAGATAGCGACGAACAATAACATGGTGGCTAATTCAGCCTTACATTGTATCATATAGCAATACCATCTGAAAACACAAAACATGGAACCACTCGCTGATCGGCTTTGAACGTTCAAACAACCACCAGCTATCCCGCCACCCACGATACTCGGCGGTGTGTGATCCGATGAAAATATTTCTTCAGTGCTGGAAACTTATTTTTGAATGACACGTGTGGATATTACGATCAACTTACAAGCGTGGGACACTACCCTTCGGACAATCGCCTCGGCCAGTATCCATCCAGGATCATGAAGATTAAGGACCTCGAGGATGAAAATTTTCTGCCAATTCGTGAGCCGCCTGGTCATAGTGATAACGCTCTGTGGATGCCAAGACAAAGAAGCCGCAACGCACAAATCCGACGGGAAACTTACCATTGGTGTGATTCCCATGAGTTCACAACACGATTTCTGGAAATCGATCCACGCCGGGGCAATCCAAGCCAGCCAGGAACTGGAAGTCAAAATTATCTGGAAAGCCCCGATTCAAAATGAGAACCTGCAAGAACAAGTCGATATCGTAGAGTCGCTGGCAATCCGTGGCGTAGACGGCATCGTTTTGGCACCCGTCGACCAGGTGGCTCTTGCATCACCAGTGGAAGAGTGTGTCCGTCAGGGTATTCCAGTCGTAATTATTGACTCGGCGCTTGATTCGGCCGAACACACCAGTTTTGTAGCAACCGACAATTATGAGGGAGGTGCCGCAGGTGCTCAGCAATTGGCCAAATTGCTGGACGAAAAGGGCGATGTCATTGTTCTTCGCAACTACGAAGGAACATCCAGTACCGCAAAAAGAGAACTCGGTTTCTTGGAAACATTGAAAAATTATCCCCACATCCGAGTCATTAGTTCGAACCAGCGATGTGGTGCGACTCCCGAATCAGCCTACCAGAAGGCCGAGCAATTACTGGCAAAATTCAAAACGGAGGATGGTAGCCTGAAAGCTGATGGCATCTTCACATCCTGCGAACCCGTCAGTTTTGGAATGATGCGAGCCATGGAAGATAGCAACTTGGCAGGCAAAGTCGTACACGTTGGCTTCGACGCTTCACCCGCCCTCGTTGAAGGCCTGCGTAAAGGACATCTTGATGCGATTGTGGTTCAGGACCCGATTAAGATGGGCTATCTCGGAGTCAAGACACTTGTGCAACATCTCCAGGGTAAAAAAGTGGATCCGCGCCACGACACGGGTGTATACGTTGTCACAGATGACAATGTTGATGTTCCGGAAAACAAACACCTCATTGAGCCGGATTTGGACCGTTGGCTGAAGGGCTCATGAATCCAACTACGTTACCTCGTCTTGAAATGCACGGTGTGTGTAAACGTTTCGACGCGACTACCGCATTGCATGACGTCAATCTGAAGGTCGAGGCGGGAGAAGTGCACGCCTTGATCGGTGAGAACGGCGCCGGCAAAAGTACCTTGATGAAAGTACTTAGCGGCGCTCATCCACCTGACGACGGCAAAATGCTGCTGGATGGCCAACCCTACGCACCGCGACACCCGCTAGCAGCCCGCCAGGCGGGGGTGTGCATGATCTATCAGGAGCTGTCCCTCGCACCACACCTTTCTGCCGAGCAAAATCTATTGCTAGGGGTAGAACCTACCCGCTGCGGATTGCTGCGACGCGGTGAGATACGGCACCGCACACGCGAAGCCTTGCGACAACTTGAACAGGATGAGATTCCGACCCACGTGCCGGTCGGACGACTTGGAATCGCTGCTCAACAATTAGTCGAGATAGCCCGTGCCGTAGCAGTTGGCTGTCGGGTCCTGATTCTTGACGAACCAACGAGTAGCTTGGGCCAATTAGATATTCGTCGCCTGTTCACTTTGATTAGCCGGCTCCGCCAACAACAACTGGCAATTGTTTATATCTCGCACGTGATCGAAGAGGTGCAAGAAATAGCAGAACGATTTACGGTTTTAAGAGACGGCCACAATGCGGGTGCTGGCAAGGTCCACGATACTTCCGCACGACAAATTATTCATTTAATGGTAGGTCGCGATGTAGAAGATCTGTATCCACATCGACAACGCGCACCAGGTGAGTTGATCCTGGAAGTGAACCAAGTAGGCGGCCTAATCAAGCCACTTTCTGCATCGTTAAAGCTGCACCGGGGGGAAGTACTCGGAATTGCTGGACTCGTCGGTACGGGACGAACAGAACTACTCCGCCTCTTGTTCGGACTCGACCTAGTTCGCAAGGGAACTATCAAGCTGGCAACGTATGAGGGCACGTATGGACCATCCCATCGCTGGGCCCAGGGTGCCGGAATGGTTTGCGAAGAACGTCAGCAAGAAAGCCTGGCCATGTCGCTCAGCGTTGCTGACAACATGACACTTTCCCGCCTGCAAGACCTGGGACCTGCTGGCTTGATCTGGCCAGGGAACCAGAACCGAGTCGTGCAACAATGGATCGACCGGATGGCGATACGCTGCCGCGATCCGCGTCAGCCTGTCACGGAACTTTCTGGTGGAAATCAGCAAAAAGTCGCCATTGCACGACTACTACACCATGACGTGGATGTACTTCTATTGGATGAACCAACCCGGGGTATCGACGTCGGTTCCAAAGTGCAGGTCTATGAACTTATCGACCAACTAGCAACTGGTGACCCCGCAAAGGGCCATGCCCCGCGGGGCGTATTAATCGTCAGCAGTTACCTCCCGGAACTGCTTGGTGTTTGTGATCGAATTGCCGTGATGCACCGCGGTCGACTGGGACCAGCCCGACCCATCTCAGACGTAACAGAACAGTCCCTGATGTTGGAAGCAACAGGACAAGAGATGTGATTGACGATTGGTACAACTTCTTACCCTACGCACTTCACCTCAAGGTCGGGCATGTCACGAATTCAAACATGGCACTATTGGTTGAACAAATTAGGACCGTTTCTGGCATTACTACTGGTCTACGGATTATTTGCAGTCGTCGCACCGGCAAGTTTTCGCGGAACGGGAAACTTGGAATTAATGGCGCGGCAGACGGCCGTCGTAGGAACGGCCGCTGTTGGCATGACATTGGTGATGATCGCCGCCGGAATTGACTTGTCGGTCGGTTCCGTTGTGGCACTAACATCCATGATGATTGCCGTTCTGTTGAACGAAAATATCAGCCCACTCTGGTCAGCGTTGGCCGGTATCGGCCTGGCAACTCTCTGCGGCTTGATCAACGGAACCATCATTATCGGCCACTTGGGACGCGTTGTCAGTCTCATGGTCGGCGTGGCGACCGGGTTGATTCTCTATGGCATGTGTAGCGAGCTTCCCACGATGGTTGCCTGGGTGTTAGGGGGTCTTTGCGGATGGGCAGTCGGAATGCTCGTTCTGTGGATCAACGAACGGTTCGTGGGCCGGATTCCAGTCACTCCATTCATCGTTACATTGGGCATGATGCTGGTCATTCGTGGTTGTGCCAAGTTTCTCGGTGATGAACAGAAAGTCAACGCACCGCGCACCTGGTTAAAGGAGTTGCTGGCAAGCCTCCCTTCCGAACGTCATTGGATGCTTTTGCCAGCCGGAGTCTGGATACTGATCGTTCTCGCCGTCAGCGCCGCGTTCTTGCTCTATTTCACAAAACTAGGCCGGCATATTTTGGCCATAGGATCTAACGAACGAACTGCTCGTTTGTGCGGAGTCGCCGTCGAACGTGTCAAAGTCTACGTTTACAGCCTGTGTGGTACCGCTGCTGGTTTAGCCGGGTTGATGCAGTTTTCCCGACTCAATATTGGGGACCCCATCGCCGCCGTGGGAATGGAATTGGACGTGATTGCGGCAGTCGTCATTGGAGGTGGAAGCCTCTCAGGTGGGGAGGGATCGATCTTCGGGACACTGGTTGGGGCCTTGATCATGACCGTTATCCGGTCCGGATGCACTCAGTTGGGATTGCCCAACTATACCCAGGAAATCATCACTGGCATCATTATTGTCCATGCCGTAGCAATTGACCACCTCAGGCACCGGGGTAAAATCTAGGCCATTTGATCCCCAGGAAATACCACCAGATCACACACGCCTCTCCGTCGTACAAGGGATTGGTCCCGTTTCACTTTTCGGACAAATTGGACAACGCGACCTCAACCAAGCGAAAACCACAGCATTTGAAACGGAACAATAATCGACCCTGCCTCGACTTATTTTCATGTTGAACGAAGTACCACCGACCACGCTCGGTAACCCATTCTCAAACAGCCCAAGCATCCTGGTTCCACCTCTGTTACAATTCGTTAAATAATTTCTCTTTTCAAACCAAACCCATGTTTTCGACAAGGATTTGTGGATGACTCGTGCCGAAAAAAGTTTAGCTCGTCTTCGTGGACCCGTCGTTCCATTGAATATTTGCTTTGGCGATAAGGGCGTTGACTTCAATGCTGTTGGCAACTACGTCGATTGGCTGTGCAACAACCAAACACCTGTCATTCTACTGACTTATGGCAGCACTGAATTTGCCTGGCTGACTGATGACGATCTGTGGCAACTCACGGAACACGTGGGACGCGCAGTCGACGGCCGCAGCATGTACATCACATCGACAGGATTTTGGTTGCCTGGACAGACTCGTGAATTCCTCAAACACGCCAATGCTTGTGGAGCCGATGCGGTCAAAATACAGATCGATGGGTGGGACAGTCCATCCGCCACACTGATCGAAGGTTATTTCAATCACCTGACTGATCTGGACACGGACATTCCAATGCTATTGTGGTGGCATCCGCTACGGTGGACTGCCATGCTCCCTGCAGATGTTCTCGAAGCATTTTGCAATCTCGCCAAACGTCCGAATATCATTGGCATGAAAAATGACGGAGACGCGTTTTACGATTACAAAGCCTTGATCCGCGGTACAGTGGACGAAGACTTTGCCGTCATTAGTGGGGGACTCATGCAGAATATGCTGTACGGCTATAGCCTTGGATCGCCAGCTTATTTATGTCCAATCGCACCCTTTAATCCTAAGATTGCCAATCAATTCTATGCACACCTCGTCGCCGGCCAATGGGAACAGGCCCAACAAATGATTCATGATTACGAAGAACCCGTTATGGAAATTGCGGGCCAACATAACTGGCTATCGCTGATGAAAACCGCGATTATGATGCTGGGATTTTATCCGAATAACCGAGTTGGTAATCCTTCACGAACCTGTATTGAGGGAGAGGCGTTGAATCAAGTTAAACAGTTTTACCATGACCTGTTTCAATTGTAATCTTTTGCCGTGATTTCACGCATTGTGGTGATTGAAGTCACCAGGATGACGTTCTCGCGATAATGTTTTTTATTCTGGAATTTTCAATCTCTTCAGCACTTTCTGCCGCATCCGCAATAAGCGGGCCTGATTCGGTAGACATCCCTTTATCATGTGGCCTCATGCTTCACTTGAGCAAGTGGTGGTAACCAACTCATCGTTTCGGTGGTTGTCCCTCTACCTGTTTCACAAAAATCGCAATCAGTTCCTGCGACGAGCGACTGAGAAGGTGGGCGCGAAACCTGAACGCCCAGGACCCCGTATTGCCTTCTGCCAGGCTGACAAACTTGTCATACCTATCATTCTGTCCACCCACGCCGTGCATCTGCCATGCCGGCTCGCCCTGTGTATCACTAACCTCAGGCATATTGCCGTATTCTGTCTAGATCGGTCCATCCCTTGTGAACAGAATCCGGAGTCGTAAGGGACACAGTGTGAACGGCAACTGCCGCTGCTTAAGCTGTCAGAACGACAAACAAGCTGTAAATGGTCAAAATCACTGCCGTCCTAGTGCCGCTTGCAATTCGCTGTCCCCCCAGTTAGAATATTATATTGATCGGGATTTGCGGCCGCTTGCAGCCTCACTCTGCTAAAGTGCCACCACTTTTAACAAACTGAATGCTTTTAAAAGTGGTATAGCTAGTCAGTCGGCAACCGCGGCCGTCCTGTGAAAAGGATGGTGACCGCGGTTTTTTTTTGTAATGAGGAATTCATGCCCCACCCTGAATCGACAAAATTAGATCATACGGAGGCCAATCTCAAGCCATCTACCCTGGCGATTCATGCCGGTGAAGCTCGACAAAAAGCGGGCAACAGTATCACTGACCCGCTTTATTGTACATCCACCTATACCTTTGCTGATACTGAAAGTGTCATTCGTTTCATCGAAGAAAAACAGCCGCGGGAAGAATATGGACGCTATGGCAATCCAAGCGAAAAAGTCGTTGAAAGCAAACTGGCTGCCATGGAAGGTGGAGAACAGGCCATTCTTTTCTCGAGTGGGATGGCCGCGCTAGCCGGGCTACTCATGGCCAAGCTTGAGTCGGGAGACGAAATTGTATTCTTCGACCAATGTTACCATCGCAGTCGAGAGTTCTGTATCAAGCACCTATCCCGGTTTGGTGTGGTAACACGGCAGGTAAAAACTTGTGACTACGAAGCCACCGAAGCAGCCATTACTGACAAAACACGATTGATCGTTAGTGAATCACCTACCAATCCACACTTGAGCATTGTCGATCTGGAACGTTTCGTTGACATCGGGCGGCGGCACGGTGTAGAAACCATTATCGATGCCACACTTGCCACACCGTACAATCTGAGACCGGTCGAGGCGGGCGTCGATTACGTGCTTCATTCGGCGACCAAATACCTGGCCGGCCACAATGACCTGCTGGCTGGTGTCATCATAGGAAGTGAAGAGAAACTGCAGGCCGTGCGGAACCTGCGAGGCATCATGGGGGCCGTCAATTCACCGCACAATCTTCACTTGTTACTCCGAGGACTCAAAACATTTGAATTGCGGATGCAACGACACAATGAAAACGGCCAAGCCATTGCCGAATTTCTGTCGGACCACCCCCAAATCGAAAAAGTGTACTATCCAGGTTTGGAAACCCACCCTCATCATGATGTGGCGCGCCGGACCATGCGTGGATTCGGCGGATTAGTTACCTTTCTCGTCAAAGATGCCGATTGGAGAGCGACTGCTGACGTCGTTGACTCAGTGAAGTTGCCCCGCATCGGGCCCAGCCTGGGTGGAGCAGAGTCACTGATTGAGCAACCACTGGTGATGAGTTATTACGAATGTACTCCGGAAGAACGACGTTGTTACGGAATTCCTGATAATATGATACGCATTGCCTGTGGACTGGAGAACTCGGAAGATTTGATCGCCGACCTCGACCAGGCGTTACACCGCAAATAACCTACCGCATTCTTCGCTAGCTCGAGTCTGACCATGCAATTTCGCACACGTGCCATACACGTTGGTAACAAACGCGACCCGCAAACAGGTGCGGTCGTGCCGCCCGTTCATTTTGCTTCAACTTTTGTCCAGCCTGGTGCAGGCGAGTGGGGTGAATTTGACTATTCGCGTAGCGGCAATCCCACTCGCAAGAACCTCGAAGCAACACTAACGTCTTTAGAATCTGGCTGCGGCGCACTAGCATTCTCTTCGGGCATGGCCGCAACTCATGCGGTTACCATGCTCTTGGAAACGGGCGATCACATCCTGGCAGGAACCGACGTGTACGGTGGCACCTACCGGCTGTTACGTAAAATTGTCAATCGATCGGGAATCAAAGTCTCTCTTGCTCCCAGCCACGATCTGGACCGTTTGGAAAGTGCGATTACTCCTGAGACACGTTTGTTGTGGATCGAAAGTCCGGGTAACCCACTCATGTCGATCACCAATATTACTGCCTGTGCCGAGCTGGCTCACGCGCACAACATCCTCCTGGGAGTCGACAATACTTTTGCGACTCCAGCAATCACACGGCCCCTGGAACTGGGAGCAGATATTGTCATGCACTCAGCCACCAAGTACCTGGGTGGACATAGTGACGTGTTAGGTGGAGCAATCGTCGTTGGTGATCCAGAACTGTATGAACGGTTGTACTTTGTGCAGAACGCGACCGGCGCCGTGCTTGCACCACTCGACTCGTTTCTGGTGAGCCGTGGAATCAAAACCCTGGACCTGCGCGTCCGTGAACATTGCCAAACTGCACACCGGTTGGCAGATGTTTTAAAAAATGACTCCAGGGTACACCGCGTTCTCTATCCTGGTTTAGCGGATCATCCAGGCCACTCGTTGGCAAAACAACAAATGAGCGGGCTGTTTGGGGGAATGATCAGTCTGGAATTGCAAGGAAATTTTGAAACCGCCAAACAAGTCGTCGAAAATACAGAATTGTTTCAACTGGCAGTCAGCCTGGGCGCGGTGGAATCATTGATCGAACAACCTGCAGCGATGTCCCACGCCAGTTACGATGCTGCCGACCGCGCAGCGCACGGCATCTCCGACACACTGATTCGACTGTCGGTCGGACTGGAAGCGTTTGATGATTTAAAAAACGACCTGGACCAGGCTTTACGAGCCGTCCATTAATTGGACGACTTCCTCTATGGATGGGTCGTTCATTTCACATCCAATCGGGTTGCAACGTGAAACGCAACACACCATTAAGACGCAACACACCATTAAGACACAGTGGCCCCCGAAGCAGGTGACGTGGGTGTGGCAATCGTCGACATGGGTGGAACCACGTCCAAGCCTGTAGACGCAGCAGGTAGTTTAATCGTGAATGCTGTACCTTTACCCGGAGTACTCGCCACCCGAATGCGACCTCGATGGGATTCAATGATGTCCCGGCAAGCGGCTAATCCCAGACCGTTACCTCCTTTACCGCTTTCATCAGGTCCGGATTTTGTCGTGTAAAAGCGATCAAATATATGAGGAAGCTGATGCGATGGAATCCCGCTACCCGTGTCTCGAATCATGAGGTCCACCGTGCCCTGCTGGAGGTCATGGGTCATTGCAATCGTCAACATACCGCCTGGTTTCATCGCCTGGCGGGCATTGGTTACCAAGTTGAGTAGAACCTGTTGAATCTGATTGCCATTGGCCATGGCTTCTGGCAAATTTTCATCGTACCTTGTTTCCAGTGAGATGCGATATTTACGCAGTTCACGCTCCAATAATACCAACGTGTCGTCGACAAGCTTTCCCAGGTCCGTTGGTTCAATTTTGCTCGAACGATTGCGAGCCATCCCCAGAATACTGTTGGTGATTTTTGCCGCCCGCTCACCAGACAACAATATTTTTTCCAAGGCCCGGTCGCGCGTGGCATCATCACGGTGGCGAATTCCCATCTTGGCATAATTGATAACGGCCAACAGGATGTTATTAAATTCATGGGTCGTCGTACTGAGGAGCTCTCCCAAAGCAGTCAACTTTTGGGCTTCACGAAGTTGGATGCGAAGCTGTTCATTTTCACGCTGTAATTCATTGTGATCTGGGGTCGTTTCATGATTGGGGGCTATCAGTGCCATCGCCGTCTCCGAGTTCGCCAACTCTTTTCTAGTCCGATATTCGGTAAAGATAACTATGTTGCGCCTAAATTCACCGCTTTGCCATGATGATTTGAACTATCTGTTTTGCCTGACACTAATGGCTTAACTAGGGTGAAAGTAATGGGTTAGCAACCTTGATGGTATCGACGAACCGGTATCGGTGACTGTAAGAGAAGGGATTATAATTCGCGGTCTACCGGGACCAACGAGCGAGTTCCGGTGAAGTGCGGAAGTTTCACAAGTTTTGACGACGGTAGCCATGTTCGTTTCAGGTGGTTTAGTAAAACTGGGATACAAGCGACTGATAGATTAAGCGCACCGATTTTTCCCGTGGCACTCAGAAAGGAAACTCGATGCGAGCCGTTGAGCTTGTCGCACACTGACAGAAATGGAGTTCCTAACCATGAGAATCGTCGAGCAACTCGAACAATGTTTAGACTTGGCGCGCCATTTGGACTACGGTATCCGCTACGAATGGCTGGATGGTAGTGGTGGCGGTGGGTGTGAAATCGCAGGCAAAAAGTGGATCTTTGTCGACTTGGCACAGACCCCTGTTGAACAACTAGATCAAGTGATTGAGGCCATCCATACCAACCCAAAATTGGCCGAATTTGGTATACCAGACGAAGTCCAATCCTTGTTCGAAAGTCGCCGTGCGGCGTAGTCCCCGTTTGATCCCAGGTCGATCATTCTCCGACTACGTGGTATATAGCCGTTGCGTTTCGATGTATTTCTCAACCGCGCGTGGTGTCTGATAGCGGATACTCTGTCCCGCTGCTACACGCCGCCGAATCTCGGTGCTACTAAGCTGAATCAATGGCATGGCTACAGCTAATCCTTGGAACCGATCCTGTTGATCCTGTCCAGCGATTCCATCTAGCACGGAAAAATCGGGAGCGGGTACATCGGGACGGTGGACAACAACTAGATTCGCCAACTGGCAGATTCGATCAGGATCGCGCCATGTCGGAAGTTCATGCAGGGAATCTGCCCCCAACAAGAAAAACAACTCTACGTCCGACTGCTGCTGGTGGATGGCTTCCAAGGTTTCCAGTGTGTAGCTGATACCACCTCGCTCCAATTCCAACAGGGAAACTTTCATTGCTTCATGGCCAGCTAGCGCAAGCCGAAGCATTTGCAGACGCTGATCATTGGCCGTCAACTCCCGATCCTGCTTATGGGGTGGAACAGCAGCTGGCAAAAACCAAACCTGATCCAATTTACATTCTACACGACAATATTCGGCCAGAATCAAGTGGCCATAATGGACCGGATCAAATGTTCCTCCAAAAATACCTAACCGCATCGCATTCGTTTTCCATTCTGCTGAAACGCCACATCTAGCTGTCCCTGATCCCTATTAGTCAGCTAGAGTTTACGATACCTTGTGGCCGCCTGGAAATCTACCACGCTGCTGAGGTGCCATAGGGCACGATCAGAAATTCTCAGGCCCATTGGTGGCAAGCGTCCAGCAAGAATTACCAGCAACGAAAGAACGCCTTAAATGTTTGGCAAATCACGGTGCTCATCCACAAGATATCGAGCCAGTGACGGCCCCAACGTTCGCCAAAGTGTGTTGACCCGAGGAGCCGATCAACCAGGTTGGCCAGAGCCTCGGGAGAATTATCAGCGACGAAGCTGTTGCCCTGCCCGGGCGACGGCGGGAGCCCAACGAGATCGAAAAAGACTCGGCGAACCAGCGTCCGGCGATTGGCATCAGGAGCAGGCGCGAGGCCCGCAGCCTCCATCCTTGAAAGCAGAAAGTAATCGATTGTGCCGCGCGGCCAGTCCGCCTGCTCGACCGCCGGTGGGTCGACTGCCCTGGGAGGCTCAAAGGCCCAGTGCTCTTGTGCTGGTTTAAGGGGCAGTTCGCCAGAGGTCGATCCGGCCGGTTGGCGAGAGTCGCGCGCCAAGGCGAATCCATTCTTCAAAAGCCGAGACGACTTCATTGGGAAGCTGGTGATGGGAGAGTGCACTCGAGTCGGTGTTGGCGTTGGCGTTGCGGAGGACCTCCAGCAAAAGACTTTGGTTCACATCGTGCGAAACGAGTATGGGGCCCGAATTGCCGCCGCTGCGGATGCCCATCGCTGAATCGAGTTCCAACCCACCGCCGGGTTCTTCACGCTCGCTGGAGTGGCATTGGTAACAATGTTGGACCAGGACCGGCTGGACCTGCTCGTCAAACAGCACGATCCCAGCGGACTTCGGTGGGTCCTCCGGTGGCTCTTCACTCAACGCAACCGTCCCGGAAAGCGAGGCCCAAAGCACCGCGACCAGAGAGAACGCCATGTGGAGCATAATCCCACTCGGCCGATGGGTGATGCCAATTGCCATGATGGAGCGATCGTCTTGCGAAGTGCCAACGGGATACCGTCGCTGTCGAGCCAGCGCCGCGGGTGGGAAACCTTGGCGCCGCAGCCCTAGGCGGGTTTGCAATAACGTCATTTTACCAGAGGACTGAAAGATGGACCCGCTGACTTGAGCGGACGGAGTTGCGCGGGGGAGCCTATGGGGTCGCTGTTGGCCGGCCGTTGCGCCAACAAAACGACGGCTCGCCCCCTCTATAACGCCTATTATTGGGCTACCAGCATTGCCAAGAACAGAATTCATTTTAAAGAGAAAAGGCGCATTCCCCTGACTGAAAAGGTGGCCGACCGGTTCCCGAAGATGCGCGGCGAGCGGCTGGAGATTGCTTGATTCAGACGAGTGACGTGATTCGAATCACGATCAATCGGACCGGGCCAACGTTTTTGCCGGGTAGCCACCCGCAAATCGTGTCGCATCGTCACCAGCAATTTTAGGCCAATCATTTCGTCCGGAGACGAAGGTTTACTCTTGGAGCATCGTGCAGGTGAAGTCATCAATCCAAACAATTCCCTCGGAGTGGTCATCGTAGAAGAGCGCCTCGACCATAAGGAATGCGGTATCCTCACCAATGTGGGTGTCAGCCTGGAGGGGCTGCCACTTGCCACCGGTGTTTTTTGCGGCGCGGTTGTCGGTGTAATGGCGTAAAAAATCCCCTTCTTGGTCGAGTGCGGAAAAGACAATGTAAAACCCACCCGTTTTAACATCGGCCCGGTAGTGCAGGCTCATGCGATAACGTCTGCCCGGCTTGGCAGGAAATCGTTGCCGCAAGCATACCGTTTCCCCTGGCGAGGGGTGTTTGACCATCCGCACACTCGACTTGCCTGTATGCGCTCGACTGGTATCGACAATCAGGCCATTCGGGTCGAGTTGGTATTCTTCAGTCTGGTAGACACCTTCAGCCGACCATTCATCCGGGACTCCATATCCGAAGATCGATCTTTCAAAGCTGGAATTTTTCAAGAGATTGTCGCCGACTTTTTCCTGGCCAGGAATCACGATGGTTTCCGGGTTGCTGACGAGTGCTTTGAACTCCGCAGGGGTAGCGCCGCCTGCCAGGGGTGTGTTTTGAAAACTTTTTATACCGAGTTCTTCCACCAGTGGAAAAAAGGCCGCAAACGCTTTTTGGCGGAGGGGGTGGTCGGCGGGCGCATAGCAAAGAATGTTCAACTGGTGGGTCAGGCGGAGCATCTCGACGCGGCGAAGCAGAACGGGATCGGCAGCGACTTTTTCTGCTGCGCGGTCAAACAATCGATCCATCTGTTCGACAACCGTCCATTTCAACAGTGGCGTGCTGCTGAGGGGTTGGTGCACGCCGGAATAAGCAGAAAAAGTCGTTCCGGTGGTCCGTTCGTAAGAGGTGATCGATTGCAGCAAAAC
Organism: uncultured Pirellulaceae bacterium; assembly: GCA_964393615.1. GTDB lineage: Bacteria > Planctomycetota > Planctomycetia > Pirellulales > Pirellulaceae > CAYMUR01. The sequence goes on along the minus strand of CAYMUR010000039.1, from coordinate 18,382 downwards.
GACGATTTGCCCGGTCTCGGTAGAGGCAGCTCCGTAGTAGGTCTCGCAAAACTCGCCGATTCCATTCCGGATATCAAAGTCCGTGTCCCACAGCAGTCGCGTGCACAGGTAAGAGGTCAGGTGCCTTAGATTGTCCGCAACAGTCCAGTAATCGTTGCGCGGCGGGTTGAATCCACCCATCAGTTTATCGCCGTCCGGGGCCGGGTTCGTCCTTTCCGCAACTTCCGGGGATTGTATAAACACGCTCTGCACACCCCTGCGGTGGAATTCCCGGAGATTTCGGGAGGCCGCAAAGAGTTTCATGTGAGGCATCCAGGGATAGTTCTGGTAGTGATAAAGCCATACCTGCAGCATATCGGTCCGCTCCAGCCACTGGTCCAGCCATCCCATTAAATCGTTGTCCCGATTGGCGTCGCACTCGTCGAACGCGTGTGCCTGGCAGGCGCCTATGGGTGCCCAGGTAACCTGGATGTTCGGGTGCATTTTAACCGATGAGGGATACCCGACGTGGCTGTACGCGATGATGTCTATGATGGCATCAGGATGCTCCTTCACGACCTCCGCAGCAACCTTGTTGTAGAATTCATGGTAGGTTCCGGCGATGCCTACCCTGTTGTCGCCCTGTCCGATCCACTCGTACGATGCTCGGCACTCAGTACATTCGCACGAGAGATGGTTGTCGGTGTGTCCGAGGTTGATGATGGGGCGATATCCGTAGTGGCCTTCCTGCCCGCGAAATTGGGCCATACTCCACTCTGCGATGAATTCAACAAATCCAGGGTTAGTGATGCAGTAAGCTCGCTGACTCAAGGATTCATGCAGCGATCTTTTTCCGTCGATCTGGGCGTAGTACTCCGGATGCTCGTCGTACAAGCTCGCGGGAACGTAATTGAGTCCGTGTCCGCCGTAATGCGCGAGCATACTGGTTAGCCTTGCGTCCGTATCGCCTACGGCGGGCGTTCCCCCAGCTACCAGGGAGCGGTTCAGCCTGTTCCTGGCAGTCCAATTGGGATCCCAGTAACTGACCGAGGCCGCCGTACGCCACAGGAAAGCCGGTTTCTGGCAGTCGGCAATCGCGTCGAGGATCAGCTCGGGATTCCTGGGAACGCGGCTGGCAGCGGGTGTAAACCACCGGCAGCCCAAATGGTCCTGCAGGAATCCGTACATCCCATTAATGCTGCCTCTGGGAGGGGTTCCGGCGATGACAAGCCGCGTGCCGACCGTACGTATTTCGTACTCATCCAAGGAGAACTCTTCGGTCAAATTGGCCAGACCGAGGTCGTTCAAGCGGCCATTGTCGTGTCCGACAACTATCTCGTTCGGCAAAGCTGCTTCTGTATCCGCCACGACCGGAAAAACAGCGCCGGTGATTTGCTTGAGAATAGCGGCCATGTCGTGTGCCACCGCCTTGGTGCTCACATCGGCCTGCCCGCTAACGACAATCCGGTAACTGGTGTTGCCATCGACCGCAAGCGTTAGCCGGCCTGCCGGTTGCGCAACCAGCCGTGTGCCGTTGAATAGAATCGCCGTGAAAATGACAATCGTTAAGAACCGCATTGCTTGGATCCTCTTTCTTGCGCCTTTGGAGAAGGGCTTGCGACCGGCGGAGACCGCAGGCTTGGGGTCTCCTGCTACTATACCCGTATAGAATGATAGCCGCGTTGTCCCTAACGGCACGGTGACAGGAACCAAGTCAGGAGTGCCCAGCTGCTACCGAAATCGTCAGCTTCTTGTTTCCCTTCAAAATGCCTGCTGGCAACATGCCGCGTATTGCAGCCAGTCTGACCCAACCTCTAGGCGCCATTTGAGTCCGATTCCGCTGTGGTATTCTCCTCAGGTGCTGGACTGCTTTCTTCCGCAGCCGACGACTCCGTGGCCGCGTCGGGGACCAAATCCGACGGTGACGCCGCACCTTCATTGGGTGGATCATCCAGCACTGGCTCGTCGTTTGCCGTCGCTACATCATGCGGCTCCACATTTTCACTTTCCTTCGATTCGACCTGTTCACTTTCCTTCGATTCGACCTGGTTCGTCAGCACTTCGTCCACCTCATTCGAGTCGCCAGCCGTCGCACAACAAATCTGGCACTTCGTCACCAACGGGAGGCTTAAAATTCGTTTCAAAAAACCACATGCAGGGCTGGGAGTTGCCACAACATGGAGCAGGCAAACGGCAAGCAAGATAGTGCTAAGTATTCTCACGACAAAATCTCCCCTGAAAAAAGGCGCATATCTGGACCGAGTGAACCAGCCTCCATCAAAAAAACATTTTCATTCAAGACAATGCTGGCGAACTGCCATGGAAGGCGAACAAACCCAATCGTACCACCAGGGTCGCATCTCTATCGAATCGCACTTCCCTTTTTGACTTGGCTGTCAAAGCCATACTTCAATACCCTGAAACCACTCATTATAACACACACCGGCCAAGATCCCCAGCAAAATCCTCCCTGCACAGAAGCAACAACCGTCAGCAGTACCGGACAGCACAGCAGCTCCCTGGTGGACGCACTCCAGAACCTTGTTGTTTTGTTGCACCAATCCCTCACCTCAGCTTCCCAAACACCGATCTCGCAGAAAACACGCTCCAGCAGCCTTTTTACGAACGAATCCAACGGGTAAAAGTTCCTTGGTGATAACAACCGATAGGTGCCGATAGTTGGGAATTGTCCACTGGCAACTTTTTGGCTCAGAGCAAAACACAAACCGGGATTTTTTTCTTCATAGAAGTCATTACCACCTGCGTTTTTAAGCCTGCAAGGTAGTATTGCTTGCTGGACCAACTCGTATTGTCTGTTAATTGAACACTTTTCCCCACAAATCGCCTTCTGACGGAATGGGAAAGCGACACCAGGTGAAAGCAAAAACGTGCGCTGCAGCCAGCAACCCGTGGTCGATCTTCTCGGCAACTCATGGTATACTTTTGTGCTGTGTTGATTTTGTGATCCTGCGATAATTTGCAACCAAAGGGATACATTATGGATAGTTCTATGGGCGGTTGGACGGGAAAACTTCTGCGAGTGGATTTAACCGCAGGAACAACCACGGTCGAGGACATCCCCATGGAGTGGATGCAAGAATATGTCGGTGGACGTGGCTTAGCGGATCGCTATCTGTACGAGGAAATGGATCCAACCATCGATCCATTGTCTCCTGAGAACAAACTCATTTTTGCAACCGGTCCATTAACAGGTACTCCTGCCCCCTGTGGTGCTCGGTACATGGTTGTGACAAAAGGGGCTCTGACTGGTGCCATCACAACATCGAATTCTGGTGGTCACTGGGGACCGGAACTAAAATTCGCTGGTTATGATTTGATTATCTTTGAAGGTCGTGCGGAACGGCCATGTTATTTGTTTATCTATGACGATCTTGTTGAATTGCGAGACGCTGCACACTACTGGGGCAAAACAGTTCCAGAAACTGAAGACGGGTTGCGTAGTGAATTAGGCATTCCCAACCTGCGCGTTAATTGCATTGGGCCAGCCGGTGAAAACTTGGTGCGGTTCGCCTGTATTATGAACGACAAACACCGTGCTGCGGGCCGCAGTGGCGTGGGAACGGTCATGGGTTCCAAGAATTTAAAAGCCGTTGCTGTACGGGGTACCAAGGGAGTGAAGGTTGCTAACCCAGAAGCTTTTATGAAAGCCGTCTGGGAAATGCGTAGTAGAATGAAGGATGATCCTGGGCGCGAGGGACTGTCCACCCAGGGAACAGCGGCAACTATCGATTTGACGAATTCGTTCGGTGGCCTGCCAACACGAAACTTTCAAGAAGGTCAGTTTGAAGAAGCAGAAAACCTGAATGGCAATGCATTGATCGACAACCGATTGGTGGCAAACAAAGCATGTTTTGCCTGCACCATTGCTTGTGGCCGCGTATGCAGGTTAGAAGAACATTCTGACAAATTCATGGTCAACATGCATCCTCGCAACTGGAAGATTGCAGGAGAAGGCCCTGAATACGAAGCTGCCTGGGCTTTGGGGGCGGATTGTGGCGTAGGCGATCTCGATGCGGTACTCAAAGCCAACTGGCTTTGCAATGACCTAGGTATGGACCCAATCTCCATGGGATCAACACTGGCTTCTGCCATGGAACTGTACGAAACGGGGGTCGTCTCAGACGCAATGGTGGAGTTGCCACTGAATTTCGGTTCGGGGGAAGCATTGGTAAGAATGACCGAAGCGACTGCTTACCGGGAAGGTTTCGGTGACGAATTGGCAGAAGGCGCCAAACGCATGGGAGACAAATTCAAACACCCTGAAGTTTTCATGGGAACCAAAGGCCAGGAGTTCCCCGCCTACGACCCACGGGGCTTCCAAGGTATGGGTGTGGCTTACGCAACCTGTAACCGTGGCGCCTGTCACTTACGTGCCTGGACACCTGGTATCGAATCGGCTGACCCAAAAGAAGGCGGCATGCATCCTCACGCAACAGAAGGTAAAAGCGAATGGGTTGTTAATGAACAACATCGCTCTACGGCGCATGATGCGACTGGGCTCTGTTTATTCGTCGGTTTCGCTAATGGTGGCCTGGAAGCGTTTGTACCGATTACGGCAGCCGCCACCGGTGTCGATTATACCTTGGATGACTTCGTCAAAATTGGTGAACGAACTTGGAATCTCGAACGACTCTGGAATCTCAAAGCAGGGCTTACTAAAGCTGACGACACACTGCCAAAACGGTTACTGAACGAAGGCCACAAGAAAGGGCCGTCCGAGGGTGTCACTGTTGACCTAGATACAATGCTACCCATCTATTACGAAGAGCGTGGCTGGGACGAAAACGGTGTACCGAAGCCAGAAAAGCTTGCCGAACTCGGCTTGGCCTCCCTCTAACCACCGTGATTCCCGAAGCCTCTGTAAAACCTGGGCCCATACGCTCCATGCTGTGGAATTAGTTGCCTGTTGTAATTTCCAGGCGTTATGCAGTGCGTGTGGGCTTCTGGTTCGCCCGCTGTAAATATGCTACGGCCAGATCTGGAAAGTCTGTAAAGACACCGTCAACCTCGGCATCGTTTACCAGAAAACACATGAGTTGATCAAAAGTGGCAGCATACTGTGGCAAATTATCCGCGCGCAGTGTGTAAGCATGGACCACCAACCCATGTGCATGAGCCATTTCGACAAGGGAAGTACGTTGAGGCCTGCCATGTTGGTCCACCCCCTGCACTATCTGTAATAACTGTGGGCCCAGTCCGTCGGCAAAACCAGCCACATCGGCCACCCCGTCCGCCCTCTGTAAATAAGCAAAATCTGTTGGTGCCTCCTGACAGTCATTGCCCCCAATCAGCTGAATGAGCTTTAATCGGGTTTTTAGTTCGACACGTATACGGCGTGTCTCTTCGGCGTCGAAGCATTGAACATAAATTCTGTCCTCCGCGGTACGGTAGCCATATTGGCTCAAGACGTCCAATACAATGCGACTAATATCAGCTCCTTGCTGACGATGCCAGAAGGGAGCCTTGATTTCTGGATAAAGCCCTGCTTCTCGTCCTGTCGACCGGTTCAATCCCTGCACTAGTTCGATTTCTTCCGCCAGTGTCGGCACACAGAATGTGGACATTGCCAAGGGAAATCGTTGGGGATAAACAGGCTGCTGTGTGACCGGATCTGCTCGTTCATGAACCTGCAGTTGTTTGATCTCATCCAACAAAAAATCCATGGCATAGTAGCGACCATCCGATCTGGCTCGATCTGGAAATCGACTGCATACGTCCGTCACCCTGTCAAGATAAATATCGTGCAGAACGATGGGGATGTGATCCCGGGACAACACAACATCTTGTTCAAGATAATCCGCCCCTAGCGCATGCGCCATCGTTATGGCTGCCAAGGTATGTTCCGGCAAATAGGCCGAAGCACCTCGATGAGCAATGACTATTTTTTTTTCGGGCGCATTCATAGCGGAAATTGATTCTGTGATGCGAAACAAATTCTTGGGGACAAACTATCTTTCAACGCCCACTTGGCAGAAAACCAGGTTCGAACCAATGCTAACCCGTTCGCAGCACCATCGAAACAATTCACCCTACCGGTCAAAGCACTTTCCCCTCCACCGTCCTGGCGTCGAGGTCAGCGTGTTCTCTACGCTCGTTCCTGGTTTTGCGCCAACTGGCAAGCAGCAGCGTGCTCACTCCCAGTATCAATTCGTCAACCAATGGCACCAGGTCCGGAACAACAAGATCCATCAGAAACAACACCAAAACTATCACAAACAATTGCGGAAACTTGAGTCTCGCAAGAAAACGAAGGATCCCATTCACCATCATTGCACCTCCAAAACAAGTATCTTTCAACCGGCTGGAGGACACAACCGGTCTCCGTTGCTAACAATGACATAACAGGGACATAACAGCATCTCGTCTTCTGCGGCAACTCGGCTCATGAGCATGCTGTCATGACCACTCTCACCTGTCGGGTAATCCAAAATAACTATGAATGAACGCTTTTCGGTCCCTTTCGCAATGCGCGTATTCGACCAACGTATAGAGTTTACGTTGGTCCCGTTCCCGCTTCTGGCGCAGCGCCACCTCATGCATGAATGTCTCGGGAAGCTCACCGGTCACCACAAAGCAACCTGGTGGTCGCAAGTCTTGTACTACACCAAATCTTTCCAGCATGGCCAATACGGTGTCGAGACGATGGTCATTTTGACCACGTACGTGCAGTTGTGCGTTTAGCCAATCGATGCCAAATGCCCGTAGTTTTTCACTCTGTTGTGTTAAATAGAAATAGACTTGACGGTAATAATCGGCATCCGGGTTACTCCAACGAATGAACTCCATCTGGGTTTCCAGGTCCCTTTGGTCATAGAGCAAAGTACAACAACTGGGCAACCCGTCTCGACCAGCCCGGCCGATTTCTTGGTAATACGATTCCATGGATCCGGGTACTTCTGCATGGATCACGAATCGAATATCTTCTTTGTCCACCCCCATTCCGAACGCATTCGTTGCCAGAACGAGCGATTGGGCACCATTCATAAATTGTTCCTGAACCCTGCGTCGCCGATCGCGTTCGAGTTCACCATGATAGACCGTATGTTGAATGCCATGTTTCAACAAATATCCGCTGAACCGTTCGAGCGATTTGATGAGTGTGAAATAAACAATCCCCGAACCTTGTTGAAATTCTGGCGTATTTACTGCAGCCTTGATATGCCTGAGTTTCTCTTCATCGTCCCAGACATGTTCCACGGTTAAGCGAAGGTTAGGCCGATCGATACCTTCGTGAAACAGTCTCACTTGTCCATTGTCCAACCCCAATTGATCGACAATGTCACGTTGGACATCGGGGGTTGCCGTTGCTGTCAAGGCAATTGTCGTCGGCGCATCCAAACGCTGGCGAAATTCTGCCACGCGAGAATAATCTGGTCGAAAATCGTGTCCCCATTGGCTGATGCAATGTGCTTCATCCACCGCCAACAATCTGATCTGTCGCTGCAACAGAGCATCTAGAAAATCCTGTTTGCGAAACCGTTCAGGCGTAACGTACAACAGGTCATGTTCACCGGCTGCAATTTCCGTATAGCGTTGCCCACGCTCGTGGGAGCGTAATGAAGAATTGACGTAGATTGCCCGAATCCCTCTTGCTTGTAAACCATCTACTTGGTCCTTCATCAAAGCAATTAACGGCGATAATACGACTGTCAGTGGTCGGCAAACACCCTGTGTTGCATGATCCCCACAAATCACGGCCGGAATCTGATAACACAACGATTTCCCCATCCCGGTCGGCATAATCACCAGGGCGTGACTGCCGTCCATGACATGTCGAATGACCTGTAGCTGGGATCCACGAAATGAGACATAGCCAAAATATTTCTGTAGGGCGTCTTCGGGTGACATCATACTTCCAGGCTATCCAGCGACCCACTCTACAAGATTCGATTGCATGAGGAATTCCCACTTTTCCGTGGCTTGTCGGTTAACACAACCGACCAACCTGGGAGACTTCACATCACCACTCCCTATGAACCAGTACTTCAAAAATACTCCAGCAAACCAATACCCTAATGGCTGACCATTCACTCTGTACGAGAACATAGGTTTCACCATCAGGTTGTATTTTGTGTCATTGGTTCATCACCTAATGTTTTGTCAGTGCTCATCGGGTCCACCACTCGGCAGCTTTCGACCAGCATATTACGAATCTCCAATAAATCACCACGCCACTGCTCGTCGGTCGTATCTGGCGGACAAAACTGAACAAACTCACTAATCAATAAAATGAGTCGTAATAAATGTCGAAAGATCACGCCTTCATGCTTTTGTAGCCGGTGGCTCGTGATGTAGTTGTTAAAATCCCCTCCAAATTCCAATAGCTCACCCGCTACCCAAACTGAATTAGTACGAACATCGTGTACGTCTGGGAACTGGTGATCAAACAAGCGCCGCAACTTGTCTGCTAGCGTCAACACCCACACTCGTTCTTCGGCAAACAAACGATCACGGTCTTCTTCGGACTGTTCAGCGGCGCTCAGTTCCGCAGGGGTTGCCAAGCCAAGTTGAAGCAATTGAACGTCAAGACGCAATGTAGCCAAAGGACCTGGAGGAAGTTTCTCATGCGGTGGTACACGAACAGCAGGGCCTAGCGACAATGGCAACTCAAGAATGCTTTCAAAAGCCTGGATGCGTTCGACGCGGTCGGCAATTCCTAATGATTTAACTAGGTAGATACCATACAACGGATTTACACCTCGCAATAATAACAACTGCTCCATATCGGGTGTTGGATGCGCGAGAACCGGCTGGTAGCCGTGTGGCTGCTGGTCATCGTCCACTTGTTGCTCGCCATCGGGCTGGGGAATGAGCGGCGAAGCGGCAAAACCGCGTGTTTCGTCACTGTCAGAAACGGGGGGAGGTTCCGGTTCTAAGGTGACATATCCCGCTTTCCACAATGTCAACAGCATACGATTCAAATACTGCTGACCTATTTCGACCTTTTTCTCAGGCATGAGGCGTTTTCCCACAAGCTGGCGGATAGAATCGACTTCGGGTGACGCTTGAAGCATATAAGCTAACAGGCGCCAAGGAAGCGCGCCACGACTCTCCAGATTGCCAGGCGATGCCGTACAAAGCTGCTGAAACTGAGCTTGGGTCCAGTACTGAACGTTGGTGCGTCGTTTCGGCATTTTCTTTTTTAATGCTTTTTTGGCTTTGCGCAGTCCTGGATCCTTCGTGTCGTCAGGAATCTGATCATACTTCTCACGCCAGCGACCGATTTTCACGTCATCTTCATGGGCTAACGCATACACAAAACCTTGGTTGTCGAACTGCGGCCTGCCAGCTCTGCCAAACATTTGATGCGCAGCGCTAGGAGCAATCAAGCGTTTTCGGTCAGGCGGACCCTTGAGCAAATTTGGCAAAACCACACTGCGTGCTGGCAGATTGATTCCCGCCGCCAGCGTTTCCGTACACATGGTCAACGCGAGCAGTTTACGCTGAAAAAGATATTCCACGATCCGTTTGTATTGAGGCAATAATCCTGCGTGATGTACACCAACACCACGCAGTAGGATTTGCCGCAGCTTCGGACCGGCGCCTTGAGACCAATCGTGTTTTTTCAGTTCGGAAGCAAGTTGTGCCTGCTGTCCATCCACCAAAAGATTCTTGCCTTTCAGTTGTTCCGCAACACTCCAGCACTCTTCACGATTAAAACAGAACACGAGGGCAGGCATACGTCGCGTTTCATCGGAACCGGACGCCATCTCTTCTAATTTTTCGCTCAGCAACATGTCGCCCACCCATTCAAACGAAAGAGGGATTTTGCGATCGTCACTCTGCACGAGCTCAATCTGTCGCTGGTGACAACGCTTCAACCAATTCGCAAATTCCAATGAGTTGCCGACCGTAGCAGACAATAACAATAAACGCACATGGGAAGGCAGCAGCCCAAGTGACAATTCCCACACGATCCCACGTTCCGGGTCATTGAAACTGTGGAACTCATCCATGACCACTGCCGACACATTACTGAAATCAAACACCGATGGATGAAGTAACCGATTAAACAGGATTTCCGCAACCACTACAAGAATTGGCGCATCCGGGTTGACACGTCGGTTACCTGTCACGAGACCAACATCCTCGGACCGAAACCCCCAACGCACTGCCGCCGCTTGCATTTCCTGCAGCTTTTGCTCAGTAAGTGCGATCAAAGGCGTCGTATAGTAAGCCTGTTGACCTGTCTTTAATGCTTCGAACAGTGCGGCTTCGGCGATCAATGTTTTTCCCGTACCTGTCGGTGAACAAACAAGAACACCTTGTTCAGAAGTAAACCAGGCCAGTAACGCCTCTTCCTGAACCGGATACGGCTCAAATTCGAGTTGCTCGAAGTAATGCGTCGCCAACTGATCGCGAGCAAGTGGATCCATGGGCAAGTGGAAAACAGGTATGAAACCTGTCGTTCAAATGAGTTTAAAGTGAAATCACAGGTGGCAAATAATCGCAGGCGCCCTGGCAAACCTGATCACAACCCTGTTATACCTAATAAGCTGAATTCGTTAAAATCTATATTGACTCACCCTGTAAAGTAAGTACCAACCGTCGCGAGCCGCCTTGATTACGGTGTTCGCATAGATAAATACCTTGCCAGGTTCCCAGACAAAGACGACCGTCACACACTGGCAGCGTCACGGCAGACCCCAACAATGAAGCTTTGACATGCGCTGGCATGTCGTCCGCACCCTCCATGGTATGTCGATGCGGAAAATCTTCGGGTGCAATCGCATCAAAGGAACTTTCCAAGTCCAGCGGCACGTCAGAATCGGCATTCTCGTTGATCGACAACGACGCCGAGGTGTGCTTGATAAACACGTGCAACACACCAACGTGCAGTGAACCCAGTTCAGGAAGGTTCTCCTCAACATGGTGCGTGATCAAATGAAATCCGCGCGGCACTGCTGGCAAACGAATTTCTCGCTGAATCCAGGCCATGGATTGTTTCACTCCAAAACTTTATTTCGGTATCTGGCAATTCGTCAATGACAACTTTTAAGTCTATGGTAATCTGTCATACCCTTCATGCCACTATGGTAATAGCTCCCGGTTTCTGTCGATTCGATGGGGACTGTTACGCGGTTCGATCAACGTAAACGTCACACACCAACCCGCGAGAACACATGCCGCTACACATCCAAAAACAACGGCCGGGGCAAATAAATCAACGCACGCACCAACCAGCGGTGAAAAACACATCGGTGCAGCCAAACAGAGATTCAAAGTACTCAAATATCGAGGATGATCCTCTTTACAACAAATCTCCAAAGTAAAATTCTGCAAGGTTCGAATCACGACCGGAGTCAACCCGACGAGCAGGAATACGAAAACATACCACTGGCTTATTTCAAAATAAAAGAGCAGCACAGCCAACAGGGGGGCCGCCACCAGTCCCAACAGAAAAATCTGCAACACCAGACGATTTCCTCCACGGTCAGCAATCGTCCCCATCGGAATACTAAAAATGCCTGTCCCCACATTCTGCACGACGACCCACCACATAAGTTGACTCAATTCCAACCGCATTCCCTGCAATCCCAGATTCTGGTAATGGGGAAAAAGCAATATGGAACAACCCACTGCCAGAGCGACATATGCCAAACGACGGAAATTTTGGTCATCCCTTAACGCCTCATAAACCTCCACAAAACCATTCTTTTTTTTGCGACGTACCTTAGGCTGAACATCAGGTTTTTCATCGAAACACCAAGCCAATGCTGCCGCCAAAGCGATTAGAATTCCAGGGAACAAAAAAATCAGGTCAAACCGTGGATTATCCGCTTGGAGCCAACCTGGCATTAAACACAAAACACAGCTGATCGCACTGATTGCTCCCACAATCCCCGAGACACACATTAAACGCCCACGACTCGTAGTCGCTATCAACTTTCCCTGTAGCGTATTCAGCGTCAACACGTTCACACCAACACACATAAAAAAAACGGCATAGATGCTCAAAAAAACTATGGTTTTCCACGTGACGTCCATTACGAACAATGGAGTAAACATCGCAAACCATAAAATAAAACACAAGAACATCAGCCAAGTGGATGTCCCCAAAATTTTTTTCTTATAGGGTGCCTGTTCCACGTGAGATGCCATCATGAACGGCACGAGGCCATGACCCAGGCGACTCAATAACGGCAGCAATCCACGCACCCAACCAATTCCAGAGATTTGGTCCAAGACTGCAGGCATGATCACGGTCTCGGTCTTAAAGATCCATCCGGTGCGCATGACAATCTGATACGCGGCCATCACCACAAAATTCCGGCGAGCTACTGGAATTTGCGTGACCTCAGGAGTTAATGACTCACGTTTTTCAGTCGTGGGTGAGCTAGGTGAGGTGGGCGGAACAAGGTCCGGTATGGCAGGCTGCATGACAACCAGTATACTACACTCCACAGAGCAGTAAGAGGAGTCACACCAGTTTTCCAGCATTGCTAATTGCTAACACCCGTGAAACCTGACACAAGTCAGCAGCACATCCTGGCCAGCCAACACAATATCAGTCGCAACAGGCAACAGAAATGACATGGTCCATGCCAAACCCGAACCTCAGTACCTGTTTGAGCTTCTGGCAAGCCACCGCAGCGCAGGAATCCATGTGAAAGCAGTCTTCATCGCTATCTTCAAAATCTGCTCGGTGCGTTTGACAGATGACCATTCCCTCTGGGCACCTGGTTGGTCGTCGCCTTATCACCCACCAGCAAGCATCCAACAAAGAACCAAAAAACCTACCCTCCGCTATCAATCAACACCAACAACCAACGTCTTAGGATCAAGTCCCTACTGAAACAACTATCCCGCAAGATTGACGTCAATTGAATAACTGGTGCAACCCTTGCACAACGATTGGTTTCGGTACGAAATCGCACCAACTTTTTCCACAAAAATTCACCTAAGTGTTAATATTAGAAAAAAGGACCTACAGTGTCACATCAAGCCAACTGAACTGTCGACAAAATATATCTGCAGACCAACCGATCCCGATAAGCCTGGCCGACTGTAAGGTGAGGCTTGCACCGTTTCACAATGGGAAACACCAACCAGGCACAGACGCTCAGACCAATCACCGCAAACGGAGAAGGGCATGCCCATTAAAGCTGATACAAATCCTCGATTTTTCTGGCGTTTTGCCCTAATTGGTGTCGTATTGATCGGCTTTACCGGATGGTGTTTCAAAGACGCATTGCATAGTTATCCCCGCGACCAAGAAGCCTGCCTGACAGAATTCCACCAGTTGCACGAATCGGGAAAACTCGGCGACTGGCCTCGTGTCGCCGAGAGAAACGGCTGGGAAAAAATTCTACTTCCACGATTAGTACAATATCAACAATTGAACGAAACTGACGAACTCAGCAAATGGCCTGATATCGCGGAGAAAAATGGCTGGGAAAAAACGCCTCCTGAAATTTCCCTAGGTGAAGATGAAATACATCACCGATATGAATACTTGATCGTTAGTAATTACTTAATGGCATCCGTCACCACACCACTGGGATTGTGGGCGTTAATCATCTTCTTTCGTTCCCGAGGACGATGGATGGAAGCCGACCAGACCGGCATTCGTTCTAGTTGGGGAAAGCAACTGACTTTTGGACAAATCCTCAATTTGGACAAAAAGAAATGGCGCGAAAAAGGAATTGCCAAGATCAAATACCAAGACGCCAAGCGTCCTCGACGGTTTATTCTGGATGACTGCAAATTCAATCGCGAAGCAACAGAAGAAATCTTGCGCCTGGTTGAGACTAACATCCAAGAAGACCAAATCATCAATGGTTCCCCAGAACCACCACTGAAAACCGAACAGGAACTTGTCGATAGTGAAGAGTCAGGCAGCAGCTAGTTTGTTCCACGCCCTGTCGTTCAACACCTTACCAGACCACTCTGTTCCCGCTGCATTTCAACGCAATCCTCAGACAATCACTTCTCCACGAATCAGATCCTCGAAGGATTGACGTGCGCGAATCAGGTGGGATTCGCCTTTCTGTAACAGGACTTCTGCTGCCAGCGGTTTCGAATTGTAATTGGAACCCATGACAACACCGTAAGCACCGGCGCACTCAATCACCAACAAGTCACCCACCGAGGCCATTGGCAAGTTTCTCTTGGCAACAAATCCTCCTTCCAGTTGGGTAAAAATATCTCCTGACTCGCAAAGTGGTCCCCCTACAATCACCTCTTGCATCTCCGGATCTTGCTGTCGGTTTTGAGAAACCAGCGACATGGGATGGTAAGCACCATACAAAATGGGTCGAGCCAAATTATTAAATCCAGCATCGACCAGGTAAAAAAGATGGTCTTCCATCCTTTTGATCGCCCTGATTTCGGTCACCAAAAAACCACTTTCTGCTACCAGGTAGCGACCGGGCTCGATCTCTAAAGAAACAGCATGCCCCCATGTGCTTTGCAGTTGCTGCCGCGTCTGATCCCAAAGCTGGTAATAGGCGTCAAGATCAATGGACGGTTCACCTGCCTGGTATGGAATAGGCAGACCACCTCCGGCACTAATGGAACGCACACTTGGACCAATCCGCAAAGCAGCTTTTTCTAAAGACCCACAGACTTGTGCCAAATGTTCCAAATCGGTTCCCGATCCAATATGCATATGAACGCCAACAACGCTCAAGCTGTGCACGGCGGCAAGTTGCAAACAGTCATCTAATTGACTGTGCCATACACCGTGTTTGGATTGTTTACCCCCTGTATTGGTTTTTTGGCTATGCCCATGGCCAAACCCAGGATTGATCCGTAACGTAATTTCAGCCCCGGGTGAACGCTCCCCCAACTGATGTATCATGTCAGGTGACCCTATGTTGACATGAATGCCATGCTCAACCACAAGATCCAATGATTCCCGGTCAAAAATGTCCGCTGTGTAGACAATGGGTGGTGGATTGCCATTAGGTGAATATCCAACCCGCATGGCGCGTTGAATTTCACCGGCACTGACAGAGTCCACCAGACAGCCATGGCGTCGTATCAAATCAACGATAGCCAAATTTGAGCATGCTTTTTGTGCATAACGCACTTCGTCAAACGCCCTTAACTCCTCGATGCGTGCAACGATACTCGCTGAGTCGTAGATATAAACGGGTGTCCCATATTGTTCTGCCAATTGAGTGACAGAAACTCCAGCAATTTCCGTACGAAGCGGAGAATGTGATCGTAAAACAGTCATGAATCGATTCTCAATAAAAGAGATAGGAATTAGGCTTTTTGTATCACAGTATTCCCCGCTACGTCAACTTCCAACCAGCGCATCATTGAAACTACGACGATCATTCACCAAGTCGTTTTTCATTAAAGCCTCGCTTCACGATAAAAGCCATGATCCAACAGAGCGTCTCTTCAACAGTCCTCCATCGGAACCATGGCAGAACGCCTGAATTTGACATAGTTGACCGCTATGTAAAAATCCATCACAATGAAATTCTACTCCAGGTTCACCAGCAAGCTAACGGTCCTATTCCATGGAGACTGGGTTTGCAAGTCATCGTTGATACGGCCGCTCGGCCGTGACTTTCCTGGCTCCCTGTAGCAACATATCCGCTTGTCTGACCTTCATCGTGGTCCCAACTAATCCCAATCGGTCGGGTTCCGCTGACTTTCACTTCAGGTAGCAGTAATGGATATCAACCACTCCGACATAAGCGATGACGACAAAGCATTTTTGTGGGCCAAACAGGAATTGGAACTGGAACTGGAAAAAGTGCGGACTGAGGCCAAAGCGCTTGAGTTTAATCTGCGAGCATTGGAATTAGACCACATGTTGACCCTGCGTCGTCGTATTCAAAAAAGTCACCATCAATTATCGAATGATCAGCAACCAACCGCTGAACAAACACGGCCTTCTGCCACCGTGCCCCCCCAACAGCTCCCTGTGAGCAACAACCACTGCAACAGTAATCTGCTACCAAGTCATACAACGGTTTTGCAGCAAGAGAAAATCGAAAACCCCCCCCCCATTGAGCCCCTAGGGACCTCTCTCAATTTCAAACATTCGACCAAACACGCTTCCAGGGTGAAATTGGCTGGCAGATCCCTGGATGCGGCATCAGCAGGAGGTGTCCCAAACGAGGTGCAACATGCAGCGGACCAGGCGCAAACACGGAAACAACCCCAACAGCAACTCGATAGCAACGTCACTTGGCCGTTCGCCAAAGTCAAGAGCCCAGATCTGCCGTCGCTAACGGATACACGTGGGACAGCCTCCCCAAACCCACCAGTCACTATTCTAAAAACCATTTCCTCCCACATTGAACAAGGGCCAGCAAATTCACCATCGAGGAATTCAATACATAGCTGGTTTCGTTCTTTGCCGGGTTGGTCAGTCAGCGTACTATTACATTTGATCGTGATCCTCCTGATGGCTCTGCTGGTGATGCCACTTCCGATGAATCCAAAACATATCATTCTTACCAGTGAATCTTTCGTTCCCGAAAGTGAACCACTGGATACCGTTGAATTTGAATCCGAACCGTTCGAAGAGACACCGGAAGTGGACACCGACACCATTGAATTGAATGATCTTGGATTGGCCGGCCTGGGAGAAATAACGACAGTCTCTGATCTTAACGAGTCCGGGCAAATCCGTTTATCTCCACTGAGGACAGCTACCACCGACATTGGTACATTCATCGGAAACAATGGTAGAGGTGCGGGTAATGCTGGTACGGCGCAAGAAGGCGCCCAGTTCTTTGAAGCCTCCGCCGGTGGAAGCCGATTCGCTTTTGTGATTGACCGTTCCGCGAGCATGCGTGCCGAGGGTGGTTACAAATGGCGCGCCGCCTTGGATGAGGTATCGGCCTCTGTAGCCCGTTTGAAGACGGGACAATCATTTTTCGTGATCTTTTATTCCGGCGATCCTTATCCGATGTTTGACACGACAAATCCCGAGCGGCGTCCCATGTTGGCAACCCAAGAGAATCGAGAGAAACTCGAAAAATGGCTCCAGGCAATTCAGCCCCATGAAAAGTCAGCACGGACAAAACTGGAAGAAACTCTGGAATACGTTCTTGCCATGAAACCGGATGCGACGTTTATTCTTAGCGATGGTAAACTGACATCGACCAAACTCGAATTATTTCTACAGGAAGCCAACAAACCTGCCTTTGATCCACTGGTAGGTGAGCATCGCCCCTCGATCATCCACACGATCACTTTCGGCAAAAAAGCAGATCGTGGTGGGCTGTTGCAACGGAT
>CAYMUR010000039.1:0-1164 GCA_964393615.1 uncultured Pirellulaceae bacterium | reverse complement strand
CGGTGGTTCCTATTCGCATTACACACCTCCCAAAGCCCCCAAACCGGCCCAGCGTGGAGCATCATAAATCGCTTCCCCAGGTTGACAGTCCCATCTTCAATGGCTAGACTATCGGGTTTAGATTTTGCCCGTAAGTTGAACTGGCAAAACCATTTTTGTACTTCGCGAGTGTGAATCCGAAGAGGCAGGGCTTTGGACGGAGCATTCGCATGTCGTACAAAGTGCGCTCGGACTGTCCGAATTTTACGCCACTCAATTTAAACCAGCGCGCTACCTGACCATTTGCCTGCCACGCCAAGAGGATCGGTGTCGAATTTTATCAGCTAGTCCTCAAACATTGAAAACAAGGCCATTGAAAACAAGGCAGAATCAATATTTCAAAAATTTAGACAACTCGGACAACTTGGTATTTACGCTACTTCACCGCGAAGTAGTGGTGAAGGGACACGGTAGAATCTTATGAATCCTACGGAAGTCTTGAGGATCGTTGATGCGATTCATCGTGACAAAAATATTGACAAAGAAATTGTTTTCCAGGCGATTGAATCTGCCCTCGTCTCGGCAGCACGTAAGCACTACGGCGAAGAAGTCGAAGTAGAGTTCAACATTGACCGAGAGGATGGTACCATTCGAGGCGTGTGCGATGGTGAAATGCTGGATCATGAAGATGTGATCGGTCGTATTGGTGCGCAAACAGCCAAACAGGTTATTATCCAGAAAATTCGGGAAGCTGAACGTGATGCGTTGTATGATGAATATTTCGAATTGATCACCCAACTCGTAGGTGGTGTCATCCAACGCAGCGAACGTGGGGCGGCAACTGTTGCCTTAAGCAACGTGGAAGCAATTTTACCTCGCAGTGAACAAATACCTGGTGAATCACATCACACAAATGAACGTGTCCGCGCAACCATATTTGATGTACGTAAACAAGGAAGTCGCATCAAAGTATTATTAAGTCGCATCCGGCCACATCTTGTACAGCGACTTTTCGAGCAGGAAATTCCCGAAATTTCCGAAGGTGTCATTCAGGTTGACGCTATCGCCCGTGAAGCTGGATACCGCAGCAAGGTGGCAGTAAGCACTTCAGATGCCCGTGTCGACTGTGTTGGTGCTTGTGTCGGTGTGCGAGGTAATCGAATCAAGAACATTGTCGATGAGTTG
>CAYMUR010000038.1:11495-42565 GCA_964393615.1 uncultured Pirellulaceae bacterium | reverse complement strand
GCCACCCATCACGCACACGGATCCGTCTGCTTCAAGAAGGCCATGCACCTTTGGCCAGCTAAGCCAACGCCGTTTCACAACAGGTAGTGAAACGGCCCAACATTCCGCTGAAGTCACTGGGTCGAAGTCACTGGGTCGAAGTCACTGGGTCGAAGTCACTGGGGCTTGGCTTGCCACTCGCCTGCCAACTACTTCACCCTCGCGCACGCTTGATTTTTGCGCCCTCCGTAGAAACACCCAATCGCAGTGGCAATATTCCCGTTCCAGGTAGAGAGTACCTATTTTCCCGCAAAGATGCGCTGCCGCCAACGGGACACTTGTTGGCGTTGCGCTATTTCCTCGGGCGACTTTACCCGGTTCGGATCGCGTTTCACCTGGCGGTAGTTATATTGGTCAGCCTGGTTGATGTCATAATTCATAATGGTCGTAACTTCGTGGGGGTGAAAATATTGTTTGACGCTGTTGTCCCATTGATAAATGTCACCCAACAACGGGTCGTCTTCTCGGACTCGGTCCGCTTTAACCTCCTCGCTCTGTTGATCGATCCAATCCGGATGTGTCCAGATCTCCCAGGTCGAGGCGAAATTACCGTCCGGTTTTAAAACGTAGATACCTCGAATGTCGATGTACGCCCATTTCCCCTCAAAAAACACCTCCGACACAGCATGTCCACCTACAAAATGGGCGATGCGCCGAGCAGGGAACCCCGCCACCTGCCATAGTGCCACCAACAGGCGGGATTGAAATTCACACCACCTCGGCCCAGACTCCAAGAGTTGCTCTTCCGTTCCTCCCCGCATGACAGGCAAGCCTGGGTCAGATGGGTTCTGGTAAATATCTCGGACGTACCGCAAGAGAGCTAGTACCTTTTCCCGTTCTGTCACCAAGTCAGCGGTGACTTCTTCGACCTTTGCTTCTAATACCGGCCGAGAACCTTGACGATAGTCCACCGTCGTCGGTGTGAAATGAGAATACAAAAAATCCGAGGTCTCGGCACAGAGCAGGACGACGTTCTCGTGAAGCTGACCTTCGACGGTGCCCCCGTACGATTTTTGAAGGCCATCGTAGATCGCTAGGAACATTTTTTGACGCAGTGTACCGTCAATTTTCTGGTAAGCATTGCGCCCGGTGTAGGGTGCAAGTTCTTTCCAGTGAGATACCGGTGGCCCCGCGCCAATCAACCCAGAGAGCAAAAGAGACGTCACGAAGAGGATCGTTAGAATGCGTTTCATGGTTCACCTTTCAGCGCTTGCGTGGAAAATATAACGTAGACACCACAGCCCTTGATACCGTCCTGGCCGTTAGGTATTGGGCACTCTATCACGACTAATCCATATCCTGCCTGAAATTCAATCGGGGCGATGGCCAACCATCTCAAGGGCCGGTTCCCCACGCCTGCCTGGGACTGCCGGCTATTTTTCTGAACACGCAAAGGCCACCGCCGAAAACACCGTGTTGCGTTAAGGCCTCTTCCTGACCACTCATTACCCCGGACGACAGCAGGCCAGCCTCCCATTTTATTCGCGCCATCGTTAAACATCACAATAGGATATATTCACCGAATTCACTCCCTGTCGTCCTCCGTCGCCTGAAGCTCGTTGACTTTACGGAGAATAGGATGGTAACCGTATGCATTCAAGACGGCAATGGCTCCCAAATCACTGTGCGAACGAGTCTGTTCCGCCATGGCCCGCAGGCCATCGTACATGAAATCAAGCGCCGTTTCGACTTGCTCCAATTCTTGCTCAGCCTCTCCTTTTTGCCTGGCATCACCAGCCAGCCGAAGTGCCTGCAGGGTACGGAAATACAGCAATCCGAAGACCACGCGTTTCAGCGTATAGGTCATTTGAGGTCTTCCCCCTAACGTCGATCCATGAAGTGCCCGACCGACCTCGTTATATGCCTCGCCATACCGAGAAAGCGTCTCTGCCCACCATGCAGGGGCGAGGCCATCTTGGTAGTAATGTTTCATCATGACTCCCGGTACTGGGAGTCCAAACTTGGAGTCGTTCTCGTGAATAATGTCCGTCGCTCGTTCGATGATAGTGTAAAATTCGGTCATCGACGCGACCGTCGCCGCACCACACACGGCCGCGAAGAATTCCTCCAGGGATTCCTGCGGTGTCATCCTGGCATCAAAACTCGCCCGGGAGAGATAATTCAACATTGGTGACGCGTCACCGACCAGCGGATACGCTGCCAGGAAACCATCCCATGATTTGTTATGTAGTGCGGTGAACAGTTCATGAAGTTGGCTCAAGGCGCATTGCGGTAACGGACCGAGACCTTCGTCGTGCAACGATAACACGAGACTACTCTGTTTCGCGTCTGCAGCGGACATTTGGCCGAACAGTTCCGTGTCAGCTGCCAAATCACGAACCGAACGATCGTTGCCATGTAGTCGTCCCGCGTTTTTTGGAATCAGCGGTTCAAGGATCGATGACAAGCTCGAATCGATCCCCCTGATCATGATTGGCAACGGCGCCTGGTGCTTTCGTTTCAGGAGGTCGTCGTCGGCCAACAACGCCTGCAAAAAGGCGAGCGAGTTGATGTTGCCTTCGGCCAGACTTCTGCGGCGTTGGACCGATTCCGTGTCCGCCCCCGAGATGGCCGTGCCAAGGAATTCTTCGAGAGTATTTTGCTTAACGATCTCGAGCTGGGTTCCAAGCAGGCTCCACGCCAAAGCACTGTGTTCGCGCCAATGCGGCAACTCGGGCAAGGTAAGGCATATTGCATCGACGTTCGGATAGGTGGTCCGATAAGCATGAATCTTCGTTTTGGCCAATTGCAACCAGACCGGATCGTTCGGCAACTGCCGGGGACCGGGTCGAAGGGCCATGCCTGTGACTCCCTGCCGATCGGACTCCGGGAGGGTCGTTTCGAATTCAGGTGGAAACTCAAGCACCGAAAAGCAAAGGGTAGCGGTCATCCCTAGTTCATGGGCAGCATCGATGATGCCATGCGCCAGGTTTGTCCCGGCGGCGGCCAGCTCATCATAGGACTTTTTGCCCACGAAATCAGGGTTATGAAACTCCGTGGCACCCTGGAAGACTTGACGACCTGCCGTGTCACCGTCGACGCGAAGTTTACCACCATGCCACAGCTGGGCAGACGATTTGTTGACGCCATGAAACTCATAATCTACAAACGGCTGCCAGGGTGAAAAAGAAAGCACCACCTGGTTGAACTTTAATTTTGCCAACTGGCCAAGAACTCGTCGCTGCTCTTCTATCCCCCAGGCGGCAGAGCCACACGCCAAGTCTCCGATCGTTTCCCAGGCCCGAGTTCGAAATTCGGGTTCCAACTTGATGTCCAATCCCTCGAATCGAAGGGGAACCGCCTCTGTGGGAAACACGTCACCATGTAACATGTACCGCACACCGAAACGATATCCCAGTTCGTAAACTGCCCACAATGTTGCCACCGGGCTTCCCCCGCCAACAAGGATTGTTGGCTTGCCAAGATGACGCGTGCCGCGGATGAAAATTCCCTGGTCGCTCAACTCTGGCCATTCCTTGGCGAAATGCGTTCGAATGTGTGAATTGGTATCGGGGCTGCCGAGCAGCACGGTGTGTTCGGCCGTTCGTTTGTCAGGTGACTCACGGACGACAACCATCGCATCGAACAGTCGTGCCAACTGGTCTGCGACCTCCTGGGCGGCAAATTGTTCCAGTCGCGGGGCGGTGCTGTCAAGAACGACCTGAACCGTTTCGTTTCCCTGGACCACAGGCATCCAAAGAAATAAGGTCAAACAGGCACTCAATGCGGACCATTTCCTATTCATCACAGATCTTATCCCTGCTCATTCCGGTAATTCGGCGAGGCAGTACAACTTGTGCCTGGTGCGGATGTAAAGCCGCCCGTCGGCAATTGCCGGTGTCGCGATGCAAGTGTCGCCCATGTCGTTCTTTGCCAGGAATTTTAGCTTGGGGCCATCCGCCAGAACAATCACAAAGCCGTTTTCGCCAACGATGTAAATCTTGCTGTCACCGACCACCGGAGAGGCATAATAATAACCAACATTGCCAATCCGTCTAGGCTTTCGCATGATATCACCGGTCGCTTTGTCTAATACACTGGTAATTCCACCGCGTTTGATCAAAAACAAACGGTCATGGATAGCCAAAGGAGAGCAATAGTCGGCAGCAGCTCGCGTTTTTTCCAATTTCCACAACATGTGCGTCTCGGTCACGTCTCCCTTTCCGCCACCTTGAATCGCTTGCACAATCGTCCCGCCCCCGACCATGTTAGTTGACGACTGAAATGCCTTATCAATTTCATTGCCGACCAGAAAACCGTCCTGATTCTCATCACCACGGTTAAATCTTGTCCAAAATGACTCGGGAATCTCCTGCTTGGTCAGACGACCGTCTTGATTGGTATCCTTCCATTGCAGCAATGGCTTGCTATAAACGTTGTCCGATTCACCCCCCTGAATGGTCTGTGACAGGTAGATCGTGCCCTGTTGCACAACGGGCGTGGTGAGCGAATTCCTCAACAACGAGTTACACGTCCATAATTCCGAGCCAGTATAGGGGTCATATCCTTTTAGCTTGCCACTTCCAGCGACCACGAGATCCTTGCGCTCTCCGAATTCGCAGACAACGGGGACCGCATAGCCCGCAAGCATCTCGGGACGCTCGGTCCGCCAACGAAGTGTGCCGCTTTCCGCGTCCACCGCTAACAGGAACGAATGGAGATCGTCATCCTGATTGAAATAGACCATGCCCTCAAATACGATAGGCGAGCCTGCTGCTCCCCAGTTAAAGATAAAATGGGGTTCCTCCACCGGCAATTGCCAAACCTGCTTTCCATCCAAAATATCCAGAGCAATCAACCCGCGAGTGGTGACATACACGTACAACCGTTTGCCGTCCGTCGCTGGGGTTGACGACGCATAGCTATTGGGCGGTGTTAGAGGGTCCGGATCGTCGATTTGAAATTCGCGTCTCCACAATTCGGTTCCGTTTTTCGTGTCGTGACAGATCACCGCCAATCGATCTGAACTGGCCATGGCCGTACTGATGACTCGACCGTTGGCGACAACGGGTGAACTGATTCCATCACCCAAGTCAGCTGACCAGGCAACATTTGTTTGGTACGAGAACTGGGTCGGCAAGGATTTTGTTGATGGCGAAATACCGGTGCAATTCGGACCACGGAACTGTGTCCATTCCTCAGCACGCATCAGGTCCGCCCCGGCACCCAGGCAACCACACACGGAGACGCCGCAAAGGAACACCCACTGCCATCGGGGCGGGACACGAAGTTTGCTGGGTTCACCAATCATATTAATACTTTACACTCAGCCGCAATCCTTGACAACGGATTGGCGGGAATTCGAGTTGCTGTTTCAGCAGAGCAATTGCGCTGCTAGTATTGATCGTCGTTGGCAGAACGAGCATCCCCTCCCTTTGCAGAGCATCCTACTACAGAATCGATATTGCCACATACTGCAATCGCCACGCTTTTACGTCAGGGGCTGGCCATCTTGTCTGCGGACAGTCAAGCCAGCGAGAATGCAACATGGCTTTCGAATGCTCCGTAACCGATTGCGCCGCGCTCGCTGGCACGGCACCCTGCTTTCTGATTTCCCGCGCGAAAGAGTGTTCCACGTACCCCACCCGCATCCGGTCAGCCATTTGCAATCATTACGCATATTCGTTTTTGGATTTAACAAGGCCAGAGACCCTCACGAGGTCCTACCTCAGGTAATTGTCAGCAACGATACACGCCAAGCGGTGCAGGAAATACTCTGTCCTGAAATGGCAGCGAGCATTGCCTGGCCTGTCGTCGCGCCCATCCAACGTTACCAGGTACGTATCGAGGTAAATGTCGCTAGCGATTCCGCCGGACAAATTATACCCTTGCCTGGCCGGTTGTTCACGTCTAGACTCACAAGGCTTGTCCAGTATGCTTTCTTTACGGGTCGCACCAACCACCGTCGAATGACAATTCGTGGAAAGGAAACCTGAGATATCGTGAATCCGAACACGTGCAACAACCGCGTCCTGTTGGCGTGGCTCGTAGGGTTGTGTCTCACGGGGGAGGCATTCGTTGGATGCGAAGCGCCCGAAGTTGCCCAGGAAGTGAATCGCAGGGGCTCCAATCTTCAGTCATTGGGTGGAATGTACAAGATGTATGCTTCGCAAAACAGAGGAATTCCACCTGCCAACGAAGGGGAGTTTAAGCGATATATTTTAGCCCAAGGACTCGGACATTTTGCGGATTTCGGGATCACAACGATAGACGATCTTTTTATTTCACCTCGTGACGGGCAGCCGTACATGGTCGTCTACGGTGGACGCGAACTACCCGACGTTTTGGCTTACGAGCAAATTGGCACCGAAACCGGCCGGTGGATCGTTTCTTCCATGGCCCTGGTGGCGGAGGTTGACGAGGCAACATTCGATCAAATGATTTTGGATGAGTGATCAAACCGGAGACAACCGCGCAGTGAGTCGTAACCAAAGTGGTTTTACGCTGGTGGAACTTTTGGTCGTCATTGCCATCATTGCAATTCTAATTGCATTGCTTTTGCCGGCGGTGCAGTCGGCTCGTGAAGCAGCACGGCGCACACATTGTGCCAATAATGTCAAACAGATGGGGCTGGCGGTACACAATTTACTCAGTGCCCGCGGAACGTTTCCAACCGGCGGCTACGGCGGGTGGACCGCTTATGACCCGGGCGCCGGCCCAGACAAGCAGCTGGTGGGTTGGATGTACCAGATCCTGCCTTACCTTGAGCAATTAGCGCTGCACGATGACACGAGCAATTTACTTGACTTGCAAAGTAAGGCGGTCCCAATGTACTTTTGCCCATCACGAAGACCAGCGACGAAAGCCCCGAGCGCACCGTCAAGGTACTTAAACGACTATGCAAGCGCCACGCCGGGGTACTTGTCCAGCGATCCCCTCTACGGCACGGAAACATTCGCCTATCCGCAGCTGGCCGACTCGTTCTGGCAACAATGGACCAGCGGTTCCGCTTCTGGAGATGGCCGGGGCCGTGCCATGCCCAACACAGTCTGGCGTGGTATCATTGTCCGTGGTTCTTGGGACGGTGCCGCGTTTGTTCCTGGAGTCACTCGTGCTGCCCGAGCGCGAGATATTTTCGACGGGTTAAGCAATACATTAATGCTTGGTGAAAAACGATTAGGAATTACCATTGAAAGTGGCCCCGTGTTCGGTAGTGGCGACGGATACAGGGGCGGCGAATGGCATGACGACCGTGGATGGACAGATGGTTGGGACGCAGATATCATCCGTTCGACAGCTTTTCCGTTGCAGGCCGATTCCGACACGACTCCCGTTCATGTGACGTTGGGAATCACACAGGGCCAGGTTCTCCCCCCAGGCTCCCACGGACTGCAAGAAACCCCCTTGGGATACTGTTTTGGATCGGCTCATACGGGGGGCATGAACGGTTGCATGGGAGATGGATCCGTTCGTTTTATTGCCTATACCGTGGATCACCAAATCTTTGCCGTCATGGGGGACCGGGCAGAAGGCCAAGTGTTCGAGATGCCATAGATCGGCTCGATATTTTCATTGCATTCCGCCTTCCCAACCGCCAGCGTTTGTGAAACTTTCGGTAGATCGTTCCGCACCGACCGCTGAAGTCAGCCGCGCTGGCAATCAAGCACAGACACCCCTCCCCGAAAGAATCTTTCTCCTCACCAATAACACCGCATCGCTTAATCACTTGACGACTTGCCAAGTGCACCTTCGATCCCGGAAATTATCTCTGGCGCATCTGGTTTGGCACGCGGCTGGAATCGGCCAATCACTTCACCATTTCGGTCTAATAAGAATTTTTCGAAATTCCAACTAACCTGGCCCGGCCCCTTTGGCTTGGTATCAAGACCGGTCAAGTGTTGATAGAAAGCACAGGCAGCGTCACCGTTTACCTCAACTTTTTCAAATATTTGAAAGGTGACACCATAATTCACCCGACAAAATTGTTGAATCTCTGATGAGGACCCGGGCTCCTGTTGGCCGAATTGGTTACAGGGAAAGCCGAGAATTGCCAAACCGTCAGCGGCGTATTCGTCGTGCAACGCTTGCAGCTGTTCATACTGGGGCGTCAAGCCACACTCGCTGGCCACATTGACGATCAAAACAACCTTGCCTTGATAAGCACTTAAATCAATGTCCTTCCCAGCGAGTGACTTCATCGTAAAGGCCAACGCCGCTGGTTGATCTCTCGCTTCTTCGGCCGTTAATGGCGCACACAATACGGGGCAAAATACCATCATACTGGCAACGATTCGTAGCTTCCACATTTTCACTCCTCCTGTTGTTGGCGAATTCCTCGTCATGATACCGATATTTTAAATCAAGGTCATTGCCAGTCAAGGAGTTCCTCCCGGAGATCACCATTGCTGGGACATCCTGCAGCGACAGGGGTATCGAATACAAGCACGCCTTTAGCTCGTGGCATCATCCCTCAACAGCCGGCTGTTCATACAGATGATAGATGTCAATCACACCATGGTTGCCGACATAGGTTTCAGGTGTCACATGGAGCCCATTACCGCCACGGCCATTCGGTTGAAACCTGGAGACAGCCAGTCGCAGTTTGTCAGGATGAAGATCCACTTGGAACCCACTGTTCATTTTAATACTGTGTACCGGTAACGGCTGGTCGGTCTTCCAGAAAGCCAATGAGGCGCCTTTAGCACCTTCACCGACTCCTGCCAACGTACCGTCCGGTAGAAAACATAAGGAATTAATTGGCCCGTCTGCTTTTTGAGATGGCTGCAGTCGTGTCCGTTCCGTGCTGTCACGAAAATCCAGAATGGCAACCAGGGGATCACCGGGACAAAATGCATTACTTTTGGCGTTGGCCATGCCACCACATGCCAGCAGATTCTCCGAGGCATTGATGGCAAGCGAACGCACTCCTCCCACGTGCGCTAAAAAGTTCTCTTTTCGCGTGTGCAACACAGTCAAATCAAACGTACGAATTTGTTTTCCGGAGGGAATCTCCCATTGCCTGACGGAGCCTACCTGATCACCACTGACTAAACTTTTTCCGTCGGGATGAAACACCAGGCTGAAAATATAGCCTTCGTGCCCGGACAACACTGCCACCGGTTGACCATCGGCTGTCCATACCTTGACGGTACAGTCATTGCCGCCGGTCGCCAGATAATTTCCATCCGGACTGATAGCGATCTTGCGTGCCCAACTCAGGTGGGCCTCTGTTTTTTTCCACAAGAGTGGTGATGCCTCTTGCGTATAATCCCAACAAAAAAGACCACCGTGATAATCCACGGAATACAGCCGTCGCTGATCAGGGTGAAAAGCGAGGTCTCCGATCCAGGTTGGATGTCCGCTCAGAGAAGTTCGCCTTTCCGTCTCTAAGTTCCAACGTTGTAGTTCAAAGTCGAGGCTGGCGGACACAATGAACGTTCCACAAGGACTGAAACGACAAGCCGTGAGTTGTCGTTCATACCGAAGCTCTTTTTCGGACCAGGCCTTGGTGACATCAAACAACATTTGGAATGGATCTCCTATGCCAACAATTCTCTAATCGGTTCACAATCCTCATGAGCAATCGGCAACGGTTGGCCGTTGTAGTGATACTCGCCGCCTACCGAATCAATCCCCATGGCTCCAAACACCGTGTGAAAAATGTGGCCGATATCGTACTCGGTGGTATCAACGCTGACACCGTCATCCGTCGTTTTGCCAAGTACCATGCCACGGCGAATTCCACAACCTGCCAGGCAGAGAGACCAAGCTTCCGGCCAATGGTCCCGACCGATCCGTTGATTAATTTTTGGCGTCCTGCCAAATTCGGACATCAACAGGATCAACACGTTGTCCAACATTCCACTTGCATGCCAGTCTTCGACCAAGGCGGCAAATGGCTTGTCAATTTGCGGTACCAAGTCCAGGTGCATATTGAAATTATCAGCATGAGTGTCCCAGTGGTACGAATGGCATTGAACGAATAACGCCCCCGCTTCGATCAGCCGCTTGGACTGCAGGATATGCCTCCCCAAAGGATGCGATCCATATCGATCCAGCTGTTGTGGCGACAAGTCGGCGAATAATTCTTTCCGGCGAACCAGTTGTTCCGCCATGTCAAACGAAGCTTCGTAAGCGTTGACCTCCGCTCCTCGACGGCGATTACGAAAACGCGCGTTGAACTGTTTGCGCAGCTTGTTTCGTGATTGGTCAATCTCCGCGCTCATTTCCGTGGGACGGTGGATGTGAACCGGAGGCTTGCCATCACCCAACGCGAGTGCGCCATACTCCGCCCCAAGGAATCCACTGTGCTGCCAAATAAACCCACCCGATCCCGGCTTGACCCAAATGTAATTCGGTATTTCACTGCCAGAATCACCTTTTAATTTGGCCATGGCAGCGCCCAAATAAGGGTACTGCACGCCGCGATTCTTGGGATCACCTCGCAGAATGCGTGGAACTCCCGTCGAATGATTTTCGTCCTGGGTAGACATGCTCCGCACGACCGCCAAATGATGCATCTGCTGAGCGGTGTGAGGCATTAGTTCACTGACGTGGATTCCTGGCAGGGTCGTTGGAATCGCGCGGAAAGGACCACCAAATTCCGTTCCCGGCTTAGGATCCCAGCTCTCAAACTGGCTCATTCCGCCGTCAAGCCAAATCAGGAGCACACTTTTCTGCTGGGACTTCAACTCATCAGCAATGCTGGGATTCAACAAGCCATTGGCTCCGAGTCCGGCTGCTCCACCCACCAACGTCCCCAGCACCTGGCGGCGTGAAAATTCGTGTTGTGGGCTGTGACACGGAAAGTGATTCATGAGATGAGGGTTCAGTGATTCAATCTGAATTCCGCTGAGGTGAGCATCGCCCAAGCGAATTGACTGATCGCATCGGTACGATGGTCTTGATTGTTGTCCAGAAACTTCACCAGCTCAACCGTTTCTTCATCGCTGGGAAATCGGCTAAGGATGTGGACATACAAGCCTTCAGCAACCTTCGTCGCCTCGCTCTCCGATTCTAGTCGTTTGACAAGCGTGCCCTCAGGAGAACTCAACCACTGCAGCACAAGTCGTTCGTGCATCAGAAAAAGAGCCTGTCCCATCGAAGGCTGGAATTCTTCCTCTGCCTGGCCGGGAGTATTTCCAAACACAGAAATGAATAGTAGCATCGTATCACTCAAGTTATCCGGCAAGGGCAGGCGCCCGTTGATATAATCCTTAAAGGTAAAGGCTGCATCGGGAGATTTTGGGGTTTCCATGATTTTCTCAAGGACCCCTGTGGCGCGCATCATGCTCCATCCCGTTTGTTCCGCTGACATTCCCTTTGCAATTGCAACGCGATAGGATTCCAACGGCACGTCCTCCGGCCGAACACCCTCTGGTAAAAGACTCGACCGCTGATACGCGTGGCTTAGCGCCAATTCACGCAATAGCCATTTAACGTCAAAGTGGTGAATGACAAACTGGTCGGAAAGCAAGCGGAGTAATTCGGGGTGTGACGCCGGATTGTGGTCGTGCATCATGTCAAGCGGATGAACCAATCCGCGTCCCATCATTAAAAACCAGAACCGGTTGACAGCGTTGTCTACGAATCGTTGATTGGATGGTTCGGTCAGTTGTGTTGCCAATAAGTGTCGTGGCCGAAACTTTGGTACACCGGGTAATCCGTCTTTTTCTGGTGCGGAGAACTCCTGTCCCTGTTCATAGGTTGGGATTTCAATTTCATCCCGATCTGGTAAACGGGGTCCCGTTTGTTGTTTGTTCCCAACATCAAAGACAGATTCAAAATCGACCTTGGCCTGCGCTACATTTTCAACCAAAAACGTACGTTGCAAGACGGAATGTTGTGCCGCCACACTCTGATTCAAGTAGGCCAATAATCCCACGTAGTCAACCTGCTTGAACTGCGCAACCGTAGGGTGGTCGTGGCATTGGGCACAATGGATGTTCATGCCAAGAAACAGCCGGGCCACATCCTGTGTCATCTGGTCGTGGTCGGCCCGTCCACCGTCGACAAAGAATTTCACCGAACCATGCGTCTGTTCGTTGGTGGCATCAGCTTGTAGCAGTGCACGCACAAACCCATCCCAGGACTGGTTTTCTGCGAAAGACCGTTCCAGGAAATTGTTCCAATCTCCGGCAGATACCAGTGTCCCTTTTCGCCGTTCAAGTAGCATGGTCGAAAAGACTTCTCGCATGCGACGCGCATATTCTGGTGCTGTCAACATGCGATCAATTAATGTCGCCCGTTTTTCTGGATCCTGGTCATGAATAAAACGGCGCACCGTCTCGGCAGTGGGCACAATCCCATGAAGGTCAAGCGAGATTCGACGCAGGAACTCGGCGTCAGTAGCCAGGCCGGCCATGAGGCCATTTGCACGAGACTCAATCAACTGATCAATTTTTTGATGCAGTGGCTCGGCTGTCCAGATGGATCCTGGCAAGAGATAAAGAAGAACAAAAAGGAGAAACCTGTTGTTGTACACTTGGCTCCCTCTTTATCAGTCACATTAGGATGGCATGGCAGCGGACCGTGAGGAACAGCATTTGTCACCCTCTGCTCAAGCCAGGATATCGTGAACCACCTTGCCATGCACATCGGTGGGCCGGTAATCTCGGCCACCGTAGTGATATGTGAGCTTTTCGTGGTCCAGGCCTAGTTGATGCAGTATCGTAGCATGCAAATCATGGATAGTAAACTTGTTTTCGACTGTGAAAAAACCAATTTCATCGGTGGCGCCATAGGTCATACCTCCCTTGACCCCACCACCAGCCATCCAGATCGTATAGCCATACGGGTTGTGGTCTCGACCGTCGCTCC
Source organism: uncultured Pirellulaceae bacterium (assembly GCA_964393615.1). Classification (GTDB taxonomy): domain Bacteria; phylum Planctomycetota; class Planctomycetia; order Pirellulales; family Pirellulaceae; genus CAYMUR01. The sequence continues at coordinate 29,767 of CAYMUR010000038.1, read as the reverse complement.
CTTCCGACACCGGAGTTCGCCCAAATTCAGATGCCCACAGCACCAAGGTGTCATCCAACAAACCGCGCCGCTTCAAATCCTTCAACAAGCCGGCGATAGGAATGTCAACCTCCGCCGCATTTTTCTCATGCCCCGATTTGAGCCCACCGTGCTGGTCCCACTTGTAACTGTGGGAAGCTTGCACAAAACGCACTCCTCGTTCGGAAAACCGACGCGCCAATAAACACATTCGACCAAAGTTGTCGGTCGGTCCTTTTCCGACCCCATACAACGCCAATGTCTCGGAAGTCTCACGGGACATATCGACCACGTCGGGAGCGCTCGCCTGCATCCGAAACGCGAGCTCAAAGGATTCGATTCGTGCCTCCAGTTGCGGATTGAGACTGGCGCGGTTGAGGTGGTTTCGATTTTGCCTCTGCAACCAATCAAGCTCCATTCTTTGAATCATTGAGTCTGGATCCGGGGGACGCAGGTTAGAAAACTGGGCCAGCTTGCCGTCATCTGAACGACCGCCCCCCGTGGTTTGCCCCAAAGCGGTCCCTTGATACGCTGCCGGTAAAAACGCCGAACCATAAAAATAGGTCCCCGCATCGGACGCGGGCGGACAAATCGTAATGAAACCGGGTAAATTCTGGCTTTCGGTGCCCAACCCATACTGTACCCACGCCCCAAAGCTGGGCCATTTGAAAACGCCGGAACCAGTATGAATTATTTGGCCCGCCGGTGCATGCGTTACCAGATCATGCGTCATGGAGCGCACCACACAAAGATCGTCGACGCAGCTGGCAATGTGGGGAAAGAGAGTGCTCACCTCCACCCCACTCTCGCCGTGTCGGTGGAACTGCCACGGTGACCGCATCAATTTAAGGTCCTTTTGCCGGTCCAAGTTCTGACCGAGCGGAAGCCCAGTTGGTTGCCACTCTGGTGGCAATGGCTGTCCGTCTCTTTCCGTCAGCACCGGCTTGGGATCAAACGTATCCACCTGGGAAACACCGCCATGCATAAAAAGAAAAATGACGCGTTTCGCCTTGGGCAGTAACGGCGGCAGTTTCGGCATCAGCGGATCTCTGAAACCGGCTGGGCCTGCAGCGGCTTGGTCCGAATCACCAAGCAAACCTAGCAATGCAACCTGACCAAATCCACAGGCCACGTTTTGCAACATTTGTCGGCGATTGAAACCAGGCGGGCAAGACAACTCCCTGGGCAGTAACGGTGCGCCATGCCCAAGAAGATTCCTCTGACGTTTGACCATCCCGTTACGTCCTCTTTACAAGTCTACCAGTTATTGCCAGCAGAATGCCAGTCGCTCAATTCACGACAGGCAATCGTTTGGCAATAATTTTAACTGGTCTTTTTATGGTAACCTAATCCCACACTGCCAGCGTCAATCCACATAAAAAAATTCATTTAAACAAAACATCGCGCGGCACCAGCTTTGCCATGCGGCAATGCGGTTTTGCGTGGTTTCAAAGATGACCACTCCTGGTTCACCCGGCTTTGGGCCCACGTGCCAGTATGACGCTGCGTCATGGTCAATCAATGGCATCACGGATTCAACACGACCAACGTGTGGAAGCATAGCGTGTTGCAACCGAAGCTGCCTAGGATTCTCAACCGCTTCGTCATGAGCCGCCAGTGGGGCAGCAAACACTTCGAACTCCGACAAGACAAACAGGTCCGGAATGGCGCGTTCTGTCGGTTCATTCGGATCAGGCAACACCTCAAGCCGAATGCCCGTGATCTGCTGTTGTTTCGTACAAGCCGCCACTCTGTAAATGTCACGGGTGGGGTCGTCAGGTTCGACGATTAGTGTTTCTGCAGGACCATGGGATAGCAAATCGCCACTTTCCCTGGTAGCACTCGTTGCAGACAGGACTTCCCAGACCACCGAATCACTGGCGATTTTAACAACCTCTCCAGGGGATGACGTGACCGACAATCGTAATCGAACGCCGCTTGGTTTCTCGAGTAACGGCTTGATTGCGTCATACATGGTACGGCGGTGCGGAACGCGGTGCGCCACGATCTGCAACGCTGCGCCCTCAGGAAAATAATCCTTGGCTGAAGGTGTTTCGGCCTCCAAGGTGCGTTGGATCTCGCCGATGTAATTCACGGCAGACGCGACTTCGTCATGACTGGCCGGGCGACCGAGAAGTTTCTGATAGGCAAATCGGACGCGTTGCTCAGAATTGGCCAGCTCCAAGTCCAGTAAGTATCTTGCCATATGGAACGCCTGCTCGCGGATAAACTCACTGTTCATCATGAACAACGCCTGGGGCGCAACCGTCGTTTCACTGCGACTGGCAGTCACCGTGCTCGCATCACCCATGTCAAACAAGTGAAAAATTTCCGGTACCTTTTGACGGAGCAGTGGAAGATAAATGCTACGCCGTGTGCTGTAATAGGGGTGGAAGGTTCGCCCCGTTAATAGAATTGCATACAAACCGCGCTGGGTATCTACGAAGGCGTCGACATAACGTGCAAAATCTTCCAGCAGTGAGCCTCCCACGGTCAAGTCAAGTTGTCCGTTTCCGTCCAGGATTGCATCTCGAATCTCTTCGGCCTCCAGCCGACGGGGATTCATGCGCCACAACCACTGGTTGTCTGGATCGACCGATTGCGAAAGGGATAATGCTGGAGATTGGTTTTGCCGAACTTCACGGGGCATTTCGGCATTTCCAACGGAAGTCTGACTACGTTGTTGGTAGGTGGCCGAGTTCACGATCAGGCGATGCATGGCCTTGATCGACCAATCGTTCTCCACGAACCGAGAAGCCAGCCAATCCAACAAGTCAGGGTGAGTTGGTCGTTGCCCTGAAATGCCGAAATTGTCACTCGAAGCCACAATTCCCTTGCCAAAATGTCCCTGCCAGATGCGGTTCACCATCACACGAGCTGTTAATGGATTCTCCGTATTGGCAATCCATTGGGCTAATTCCAGTCGCCCACTTCCCTGGGTCTCTATCGGATCATGCCCTTCGCCGGCGATGATCTGCAAGAATCTGCGGGGGGCCTCGACTCCTAAATGGCGGTGGCTGCCCCGAATATTGACCCTCAGATTTTTCGGTTCTCCATCCTGGACTGCCAATGTCATCACCGGCTCTGTCTCACCGGGCACGTTTTCCAGTAATCTTTCCATCCATTTGGAGTCCGTGTGTTTGTTATCCGTCCACGACCGAGTGCTAAAAAAAATACCGGCCAACGAATAATAGTCTCGCGTCGGAATCGGGTCAAATTTATGGTCATGGCAGCGTGCACAAGCAATCGTCAGCCCGAGAAATGCACGGCTGGTAACATCGATCTGTTCTTCGATCAGCTGCATTACCATCTTCTCTTTATCGCCTTCGGTTATCGATTTTGGACCTAACAAAAGGAAGCCGGTAGCAATTGTCCGTTCGGCCGTGGTACCAGGGTCGTCGGCGGGCTGCATCAAGTCGCCAGCAAGTTGTTCCATGAGAAACTCGTTGTAGGGCTTGTCTTCATTCAATGCCTTCACGACATAGTCACGATAACGGTAGGAATACAACGACAGCTGGATGCCCGGAATATCGCCGGTGTCTCCATATCGCACCAGACTCAGCCAACGCCGTCCCCAACGTTCGCCGTAATGCGCTGAACCAAGCAGGCGTTCGACGACCGTGGCAAAGGCATGTGGCGAATCGTCCGCTAAGAACGCCTCCATCTCTTCGGTTTTCGGAGGCAATCCAATCAGATCAAAAGTAATGCGTCGCAGCAATGTCCGTTTGTCGGCTGGAGCCGATGGCGAAAGGCCCTGCGCCTCCAGTTTGGCCAGAATAAAACGATCAAGGTCCGATTTTAACCAAGCGATTGTTTCTACTGCTGGTGGGCGCGGATCACGTACTTGTTGAAATGCCCAGTATGATTTCTCGTGTTCGCTAAACAGCGATCTCTTACGAGATGTGTTTTCAGGTCGCGTTGGAACGGCGGTTGGCCAAACTGCTCCCTCTTTAACCCAAGCCACGAGATTCGCAATCTCTGCATCACTCAAAGCCTCGTCGGGAGGCATCTTCACATCGCCCCCGCGGCGCACAACCTGGATGAGCCGGCTTTCATCCACTCTACCCGGTAATACAACCGGCCCCGCCTCAGAACCACGACTCATTGCTTCTTGGCTATCCAAACGCAACCCACCCTGTCGTTCGTCGGCGCCATGACAACTCCAGCAATGCTCCGCCAATAACGGCCGGATTGTTTTTTCAAAGTGGTCATCCCGGCCGTCCACCGTCCCGGCAGGTGCCGTACTGGGCAAGCCACACACCATAACGACGAAAAGGATCGACACTCGCACGAGCACTATTTCCACTCTCGACAATAGCCGGATGTTTAATAATACGTTGATTAGATAATTCTACCTGATCCGCAGTGAAAAGACACGCCATATTGGCGCTACCCATGGTGAGCCAAACAGGCATAACCCGACTGCCAAACCGTGAGCCGAATGTGATGCTCAAAAACAAGGATATCGTCGGCGTTGGGTCACTAAATTGTCGCGAACGTGCGGCGGATTTCTTTTCAGCCAGCAGCAAGCCGCCAATACGATGAGCTATTCGCCAACGAAACGGTTCGATTGACTCCAGCTCGACAATCAATCTTTCCCATCGACAAACGCGGGGCAAGAATTGTGGCGAGCTGGACCAAGTAAACTATTGTCGAGAGTTTTGTCGCCCGACGGGCAATTGCAACTGCCCTTGCGGAAAATCGAAAGCGACTGAATGGAAAATAAATCGCAATCCTGGGGCAGTGAATCAACCAGGGGGCCAACCTTCGGTATTGGATGGGCTTGGGTCACAAGCGCCTGACGGTCGCCCTGTTGGACAAGTGGCCGAAACGCTGATCACCGTCGGTTCGTCCCATTTCTGAAGGGTTGCGGCGTGCCAGCGCCGCCCTGGCGCGCCTGCCTGGCGAGGGTTCGACTGGTAGATAAAACACAATCGGACTTGGCGTATTGGCTCAAAGTGTGCCGGCTATGGGGCAAGCGAGTCGCCCCTTACGTGAAGGGGACGATTTTTCCGGGAACCAGAATGCCCGTCCATTAGTTGGAAATCAGAATTCCCACCTGCTGTCGATCGTTTGGGCAGGTCCCCAAACAGACGGGTGATCGGCGAGTACCAGTGCACAACCTAGAGTGGCTCGTCAGCAGTCAAGCCATAATACTTTCGTACAGCAGCCAATGCGACCTTCGTGTAGGCGCCTTCCATGTATTCATTGATTTGGTGCTTGGTGCACAACTCAAACAAGCGACGTACCTGGGGCCGTAAACGCTCTTTCTCGTCGACCTCCAACGGCATCAGCTCGTTGGCAAGCGTTGTGTCCTGGAGGATTTTCACACGACGCGGAGCTTCGATTGCATTCCAAAAGACCGGCTCGAGGGCCAGGCGTAAGGCAGTCACGGAGATCTTCTCCACACGCTGTCGAATCTTGTCGTCGTCGGCCAAAGCCATGGCGGTGGCGAAAAGCTTGACACCCTTGTCCCCCAGCTCGCGGTCCATTCCGCAACTAACAGGCGTGAAGTTGATATTGGTGTGCTTGTCGGATGCCAGCGCCTGGTCGTGTACGAGGTCGATCCAGCGACGGATCGGCTTAGCTGCCTTGCGGTAATACAGTTGCAAAAATTCGTCGATCAACGCATCGACGTCGCGCGAGGGATTCCAGATCAGGGCCGTATTAAGATACGCCCTCAAGTCACTGAACTCGGCATTCCTGGCAGGCCCTTGGAGGAAAATAGCTTGTCCATGCAGCCTTGCGAAACTACGGATCTGTGGACCGAGGGCACGCAGATTGGGCGCCAGGTAGAGGTAGTCACGGGGGTTCAGGTCGTAATGCCAGAACAGGAGGTTATCACAGGACCTTCCCCAGCCGTCGAGATAGGGAACCGCCCGAGCGTTGACTGGACAATGAGGATCCTCAAACGCGTGCATGACACAGGTATGGTACATGGCAATTTGAACCCGCACGTTGGCCCTTGTTTTTGTCTTACGTGGTGGCATCATGGAATAGGAATAGGCCTCTGTGCCGACGTAAAGATCGGGGCGTTGCTGGGCTACCTGTTCGGCAACGTGATTGACAAAATCGACGATCACGGCCGAGGGCGGACCGTTCACCGGAATAAAGCCCATCCCAAGTGGCCTTTCCGTGGGGACGGGAATATCGCCAGGCGCATCCCCTTCGCGCTGGATTTCTACGCAATTATCGCACTGACAAGCACCGGGAGCATCGTTCTGGGCCAGCGGGATGGTGTCGCCGTGAGGGTAATGCGGCAGGCTAGCGATGACTCCCTCGACGACGTTTTTTCGCACGGCCGGGTGAGAGAGACAAGGCTGGATCGCTTGCCGTTTGCCCTGGTACAGGCACCAGTACTCTGGGTGCTCTTTGAACGAGCCACCACTGAATTGAAAATTGTTATGCAGATACACACCACCGATCGCCTCTCCGCCCAGGCGTTCGCCCATGTGGTGTTCGGCCGGAGTGTATTTGCCCGCCGTGTTTTGCCGCCGGCGGACTGCAAAGACCGGGTAAGTGATCACCTCGTTTTTTTGATAGAACCGATAAGCGAACGGTGGGTGATACGAACGGTCTACTACGCCCAACACGTGTGGCGAAGTGACCGCAGGGACATGCGTGACTTCGGCCGTCAGAAAACGGATGCCCAGATAATCTTCGAGAAAGGTATACACCCCGTACAGTGTGCCACGTGGCCGACCCCCCGCAATGGCGATGTTGTTCGCACGAATCACGATCCGCAGGTCTTCGTCACCCATTTCCTCGGTGCTAAAACCAGCCGAACTATTGCGCATGCCTGAACCTGGCCCGATGAACACGTGGCGGTCATTCCGACTGACCTGACTGACGATCGGCAGATTCAGACCCGTTGCCTGCCCAAAGAATTGCTGAAACTCCTCCGCCGCGTATTGCTCGCTGGGAATGGCATCCTCGGACACCACAATGTTCCAGCCGCCGATCGCTGCCAAATCGATAGCCTTGGCCGAACCGACGACGGTGGTGATCATGATGGCACATGTGCAGATACGACTTGCGGACATAGGTGCTTTCCTGGCGTTCAATTGTTTCAGCGATACTATTCAAATCGACAGCACATCTTAAGCGGCAAAACGTCATGTAGCAAGTAGCAGGACGAATTTAACAGGCAATCAAATCCTTTTGCTTCACCGTCAACGGATGATCCGTTTGTCGTTCACGATAAGTTCCTTCGGTGATAGATATCGCCGCATGGTTTTTACAGCACGGATGCATTGACCGATGCGGTGCGGCCCTGCGCTTACAATGGGGACAGGAGAAACAGCCAATTGTTTCTGTACCTCGCCTAGACCGTGTCAAACGGTTGGCGACTCTCTCTGCCACGCGAGAACCTCGCAGCAGCCCCTGAGCCCTGTAAAACGATCACCAGATCGAGATTACCTGAGCACGTCCCGGTTCGAAAGGCTGACGTACGTCCGCAGCTGGTAGAAATAGAACGTGGAACACCAGACGCTATTCCAGGGCGATCATGCGAAAATCGTGCGCTGCGATCGAAAAAGTGACGCGGTTCCCGGCCAGCGTGAGGGACGTGCCAGTCTCGGCATCCCTGGCTGTGTAGCCAGCGCGGAGACCAATGCTCTTGGCGTCCAACTTCATGCCGACTTCACCGCCGTTTCCGAAGTCGCATACGATGATGAGGGACTTGCTGTGGCCAGGGAAGTCCTTACTCGGGCGAGTTAGCACCAGGGCCTTGGCATCTGCGGCGCGGATAGTGACCGGCTGGCCCGGTTCCCAGTACCGATAGACCCTGCAGTCCTCCAGGCCATATCCGAAGCCGAAGAGCGTGGTATACGCCTTCGCCAGCTCATCCGCGTTAACCCGTGTCTCACCCAGCTTAATTTCGTGCACCGTAATCGCCCCAAATTCCGTCCGATTGAGCCACTCCCGCTTGGCAGCGGATTCCAGGACGCCGTCGATGACCGACGGTATCAGACCAGCCTGCAGGCCGAGCGACTGCGCGAGCAGCATGTCCCTGCCGAACCTGTCTTGAAAGTCCGTGGTGTCATCAAACTTCCATTCCAGGTCGAGCGCAATTTGCGCGAACGAAAAGGCAGGGATCAGGTTGCCGTTGGTCATGTGTACCCAGGTGTACGGCATCTTGCCAACTTCACGATACATGGTAGCGATACGTTTAATGTAGTTCCGGGTACTAAAGATGCCCATACTCGGCTGTACCTTGCCGTCCTCGCGCACGTACGCGTCGGCTGAAATGGTGTCGAAGTTGGGGGCCGCGTACACATTATCCAGATACAGGCCGTCAATACGGCCTCGGTCCATCATTTCTTTGAAGTAGTACAGGGCAAAATCCTGGAAGCTGGTCTTCGGCTCATCCCACTCGTTCTTGTTCAGGGGCCTGGGGTTGTAGTTCAGAGACTCCTCGCATTGGCTGTCCTCCGCACCACGGGCGTTCGTGTAGAGGATGACCTTGTCGACCTCGGGCTTTGCGTCGGACATGGTGACGAATCCGCTCGCCACGTAGGCCTGGTACTCATCGCGGCGGGACTGGTTGGCATAGCCGTCGAGCCAGGCGTTCATCCAGGCCTGCGGAACCGTGCTGGTCCCCGTCCCACGGACCTCCCCAAATTGGTCGAAGATGGCAAGATCCCGGTTGCGGGGATAGACGTCAACATCCCCCTCCTCCGCGCCCCATGTGAGGCAAGGGCATACAAACGCAATCCGCCTGCTGTGAGGATACCGGATGTGGAAGCTCCAGGAGCGCCACGTCTTGCCGTTCTCCGGCTCAGGCAGCGGCTTGACGGGGGTTGCCAGCAGACCAAAAACGATCGTGCGGTTACGGTCAAGCACTGTCCGCTTGTTAAAGAGCCGCACCTTCAGGGTCACCGCATCCTCACTTCGTTCGATTTCCAGCGCCGCCTGGTCATCGTCAAGCGACCAGTCCCTGTCCGTGTCGGCGAACCAGCAAACGCCCCGCTCGGGCCCGCCAAGCCAAACATAGGGCACAAATGTGCCGTGTATCATCTTGTATCGCCTGCTCGGAGCCGATGGCTGGTGCCAGGCCTGTTGTTGGTCCTTGCTATTCCACACGACACCGTCACCAGGAGGGACAAAACCCGCCGGATTTGCCCGAATGGCGGGACCAATGATGTGCATCAGTCCAGCGACATGCTGCTTGAGAGGAATGACCAGCTCGAGGTAGTCCACGGTCGTGCTGGCGGCTCCCGGGCTGATCCTCAGTGTCACCTTCATCATTCCGTCATAATCGAATTCGGCCTGCGCCTGTGCCTTGATGGGACCGCCGCTGAACGACGAGTGTACGATCACGCGATCGTCACTCTTCTCAGCCAATCTCAGCGGCTGATGCTGCCATTGGATGGGGACGTCGTTCACACTGGCCACCAGCCTCACGGGCCCGGCCAGAATATCGAGGTCCCTGCTGTTTACCTGGTCCCACAGCCCGAATCCGTTCATCGTGTGCGTCCTGAGGACCGAAGAGACTTGCATGCTGCTGTTTTCCGCGGCCGTAACCTCAAGAGGAGTGAACGGTGGAATGATGAGCCGCGACTTGCCAATATCATTGTGCTCCCACGGCCAGACTTTGCGCTCGAACTCGACATGGAGCGGCTGCTGCAGTTCGCGCGGGCCGCCTTGCAAAATAAATCGTACCGAGTAGATACCGTTCTTTAGGTCGGGGGTATGCAGAACGGTCTCGCCGATACCGTCATTCCATCGGACAATGTTTCCCTTCGCAATGGCACGATGATTGCCCTTGCGGGTGAGGACGACGCTGACGCCGGTCACTTCGCGAAACCCGGAGTGCATTGATATGTCTAGCCTTGCCCTGAGCTTGTGATGGTACGGATAGTAGGCCACGGCCGGTTCCGCCGCCGGTAAGCAGGGCGCAGCGAGGACCAGTAGTGTAAAGAGGACGACGGGTTGCAAGATTTGTGTTGTGTTCATGAGAGGACAATTTCATCGATTCTTACAGTTAGGCCACCCGCTCGTTGATTCCATGGGTCGTGAGCCCGGTCATCAACCACGCGGTTCGCGTTGAGAATACGAACACACCACCAAAATAAATCGGAATTCCCGTTCCATGAAAATAAATGTCGGACCGCCACGGCGGAGCAACCTTCGATCGTAATTTGTTCTCGGTACGATCACAAGTAGGATTTTCATTAAAGCTGGCACACAATTTGGCAGCGTACCGCGAGTCGACATGGATCAAAGTGGGTAACGCCGCCCCTGGATTTTGATATCATGGCAGGTGATGGCACTGGTTGCCATTCGGACTCCCGCTTGGTCTTCCAGGCAATGAAAACAATGCAGGCGTCTATGTCAGACTATTCCTTTTATGAAAACTGACCCACAGGACGACCTCAGAACCGGCGAGACCCCTATCCTTGTTCTTTCAAAACAGTATTGCGATCGACAACTACCAGGCGACCGAAAAGCTGGCCGTGGTTCGTTACGGCTGTAAGTCGCTCCTTGCGTCGCATCCACTTGTCCACTGCGCAGGCGGTTCCACCAAACCCTCGCGCAGCGGGTCCCGGCAGACACAACAGGAAATATCGAATCAGGTCGCGTGTCAGACATGTCAGGTGTGAGGCGCGCGGTAACTCGTACCAACCAGGAGAATCGCCATGCCACAAGTTCCACGTCGAACAGTTCTCACCGCAACGGGAATTGCCGCCGGACAAGTCGCCTTGGGACTACCGACAGCGGAGGGCGAAGAAAGTGACTCGCAGGCAAAGCAGAAACTCAAAGTGGTTGTCACGGGCGGCCATCCCGACGATCCGGAGACCGGTTGCGGAGGTACGATTGCCCGCTATACGCAGCAAGACCACGAGGTAGTGGTTCTCTATTTGACACGTGGCGAAGCCGGAGTCAAAGGAAAAACGCATGAAGAAGCAGCCGCGATTCGGACGGAAGAATGCCAGCGTGCCTGTTTGATTCTCGGCGCTCACCCCAAATTTGCAGGTCAAATCGATAGTAACACGGAAGTTAATTTACAGCGTTACGAAGAATTCAGTGAACTTTTGGCCGAAGAATCACCCGACCTGGTTTTTACGCACTGGCCGATTTGTGAACAAGATCATCGCGAAACGTACATGCTAACGTACCAGGCCTGGAAATACCCGAAGTCAAAACCCTTTGAACTTTACTTTTATGAGGTGGCATCCGGACAACAGACGATGCATTTTTGGCCCACTCACTACGTCGACATCACTTCGACAGAACACCGCAAGCGGGCCGCCGTCTACGAACACAAGAGCCAAAACCCTGAGTTTCTCTATTCCTTACACGGACCCATGAACGAATTCCGCGGTATGGAATGTGGGTGCAAACACGCCGAAGCCTTTGTACGGCTGAACCGCAACCGTCGCCCGTCGCTGCCAATGCTGGGAGTGTCCTAGCGGCAGACGTCTCGGTCCGGGGCGTTTAAGGGTGCTAACCTCTGAACTGCCAAAGGGGTCGATTGCAAGCGGAACGTGTATGCTGTCCAATCCTGTCCGTTTATCCTAAGCTAAACGGACAGGAAAACAGTGGAAATGGTGCAGCATGGTAATTCCATAGCACCCATAAAGAGTCTATCCTATCGAGAAACCACGAGGAGTCATCACGTGTATCGTTCATTACTTGGTGTTCGTTCTGGATTTACCCAGATTCTTCGGCTTTCATTCATTTGTTTCGTGCTTTTGACGGTAGTCAGCGGATTTCACCTGGCCACCGTCGCGCGCAGCGAGTCACCGCTTCTCCAATCACAATTGCTTAAGGATAAAACATTTGTCGTTTGGTGTTCTCCCGCAAATTACCAACAACAGGGTGGCTCGGTGCTTACCTTGGAAACCAATCATTCTGGCGAGTTCGATGCCATTGTATTCGGCGAAATCATGCCAGCAAAATGGATGGCGGGTAGCGAATTTCACCTTCGAACCGAAAAACAGCAAGACGATTATCCGATCGAAACCGCCGGACCAGAGAAATATGTGCAGCTGGCTGTCGTTTACCAGGGTCGCCAAGTAACGCTTTACCGAAATAGCCAACTCTACGCACAGTATACAACGGACAAGGATCCGCCTTCCTTTGGCAGCGACGCGAATGTTCTCTTTGGACGCCGTTACGTCGGGGCCGCCGAAGAGCATGCCTATTTCTCCGGAAAAATTTTGGATGCCAGGATTTATCCGGTTGCCCTACCGCAGAAAGCGATCGCCGCCTTGAAACCTGGCAAACACGATGCGGCCTTGCGACCTTGGGCTTGGTGGGCTTTTGGAGAATCTGGCATGCAAGAATGGACCGGCCGATTTGCGAAAATACGCGCGGTCGGTAAGGCAAATATCTCCGACGGGGCATTGCAACTCGGTCCGAACGACTGGGTCATGGCATCACAGGGCAATCCCGCTCAAGAGTTCAAAAAAGATGCCAACCAAGTCGCACCGTCTGTTCCCGAAACGGCCCGTGCTTTGCGAGAAAAATTCCTCGCTGATCCTACACGGCCCGGCTACCATTTTGTAATCCCCGAAGGACGTGGTATCCCAGGTGATCCGAACGGAAGTTTTTATGCCAACGGGCGATATCACCTCATGTATCTCTACCGGCGTGACACGGATGCCGATAAGACGTTTTGCTGGGGACACGCTTCGACACGAGACCTATTACATTGGCGACTCCATGAAGACGCGATCGGAAAAGGTCCGCAAGACAAAGGAGGTTTTAGCGGTGGGGCATTCATCGACGACGATGGAACGGCCTACCTCTCTTATTGGATTTTTGGCAATACCAATGGGATCGGCATCTACAAGAGCACCGGGGACCGACATTTTGACCGCTGGTCACTCATGTCATATCCTGCCATTGAATCGACGGAGTGGGGCATTACCGAGACGACCGACCCACAGGGGAACAAAGTTGTTTACGGCACTGCCGACCCCTCGAACATTTGGAAGAAAGATGGCAAGTATTATATGTTGACGGGTAATATCCTGGTACTCGATAAATACGGTCGCGAGCCGGATTCTCCGCTCCAGTTCCAGGGCGACCGTGTTTACCTGTTCGAGTCACTAGATCTCTATGACTGGAAATACCGGGGAGTTTTCTACGAACGGAATCCCGATTGGACCGATCAAAGCGAAGACAATATGTGCCCTGTGTTTTTGCCACTTCCCAGCAGTCCAGACGGCGGACCGGCGAGCGACAAACACCTAATGCTCTTCATTAGCCACAACCGAGGTTGCCAGTATTTCATCGGCCACTACGACCGCGTAAAAGACCGTTTCCTGCCCGAAAAGCATGGTCGCATGTCATGGGTCGACAATGCCTTCTTTGCGCCGGAATCCGTTCTTGGACCTGATGGGCGGCAAATCATGTGGGCCTGGCTGCTAGACAACCCTCCTACCGACGACTCCGTACGAGGCTGGACAGGCGTGTATGGATTACCTCGTTCACTTTGGCTTGATCCAACAGGCCATCTTGGAATTCGTCCGATTGAAGAGCTGAAAGAACTGCGTTACAACCATCAGCAATTTGCACCCGTCCAACTTGTCGGCGGAGAGTCGAAGAAACTGGATGTTGTCTCCGGCGACATGTGCGAATTGGAGATCGTTATTCATCCGGGCCAGGGAGCAACGCAATTCGGCTTGGAAGTACGCGCCAGTCCGGACGGCCAGGATGGCACTCGATTGTATTACGACCGGCAGGCCAAAGAAATCGTGATGGACATGTCACGGAGCTCACATGCGGATTTCAGCAAAGTGGAGCGCGCGCCCTTTGAGCTCGGCGAGGACGAACCGCTCCGTCTGCGCGTTTTTCTAGATAAACCGGTCGTTGAGATTTACGCAAACGACCGACAATCGATTGCGCGCCGCGTCTACCCATTCCGTTGGGACAGTCAGGAAATCAAGGTATTCAGTACAGGTGGACCCGCGACTTTTAGCTCGATCGATGCCTGGGAAATGATGCCCAGCAATCCGTTCTGAATGAAATCTGGAAACCGCCAACATCGGTCTTTTGTTGATCTACGCAGCGGCTACCAAGAAGTCCGACAGCAAACGCGATGCAGGGTCGACGTTACTACACGCGAATGAAAATGCGTTGGCGGTAAAGGATATAGCAGACTGCGATCGTCAAGGACAGTGCAAGTGAGGAAACAAACAAGTCGTCATAAGGTGCGACAATCTCCAGGACGGGTTCATGCACCATGCGGCGCACCACCTGCCGAAAACTTACCAGATTGGTGAGCATATAGATGGCAATGGCATTCATGCCGAGCCACACAAAGGGCTGGGCCCAGACACGTACTCGCCATATGTCGATCGTCAGATAGAACACTGCCAAAAACCAATAGCTCCAGCCCGCGGTCACCAATACAAAGGAAGATGTCCAAAGCTTTTTCACGATCGGGAACTGCAGGCTCCACAACCAGCCCGTTAGTAAACAGATGGTGCCAGCAAGGACTAATCCAAAAAACTTTTGCTTGGGGGTCAGGTCAACGCGGTGTAGCAGCAGTCCGGCAAAAATACCACACAAGCCGGTTCCGATCGCTGGGAGCGTACTGAGCAACCCTTCGGGATCCCAGTGGCCATCCCATTTGTACCCCGGCAAGAACCTTTGATCCAAATAATTCGCCAGGTTTTTGCCTTCGGAAAAATTACCGACTCCCATCCCAGGAACCGCAACAAACGCCATGAGGATCCAGTAACCAATCAACAACCCCGCACAGCTGATGATCAAGCCTCGAAACCGACAATTCAAAAACAGGACGCCACCCGCCAAGTAACAGATAGCGATCCGTTGCAGTACCCCCACATAGCGAAACATTTCTGGTCCCGCGTCGCGACTCATCCCGCCGTAGTAAAACAACCCCAACAGGTAGATGACAATCGCGCGGACAAGAAGGCGACGATAGCCGGCGCCCAGACCATCGCGTGCTACGACCTTGCGCAATGAAAAGACGGTCGAAGTCCCCATCAGGAAAACAAAAAGGGGAAAGATAATATCATAGAAGTGACAGCCTTCCCAGGAAACGTGCGTGAATTGATTTGCCACAACGTCGAAAATTTCGTTGTGGGTAATTTTGTGGAGGCGGGTTACCAGGCTGGCACCCCCCACGATCCAAAACATATCAAAGCCACGCAGTGCATCGATCGATTCAATGCGGTCTGATTCACCTGGTGCCGAATTCACGGCAGATAATTCGCTGTGTTGCATCGTTTACTCACCGGATCGAAAACTGTTTCAGTACGTGTGCCATGTTTTCCTGTTGTTGATCCACGCCGCTTGCATGACTTGCCATTCCGGAAACATAGTTCTGTAAAAGCTAGACGTTTAATGCATAACCCTCACGTCGTGGAGACGGATAATCTTGCCACAGGTTGGCGGCGTCGTTGTTGATAAAGTGCCAGTTTTGTGGATCCCAGCGAAGCGATCTTCCACCGAGTTCTGCACGGTGAAGGGTCGCAATGTTTCCCAGGTGACACAAAGCGGCCGAACGAGCACCAATTTCTACTCCACAATTGGGTTGTTTCTCAGGGACGATGCCTGGTGAACAGCAGGCATTCCATTCAATAAATGACAAACCAATCGACGACTGTTTCTCACACCCTAAAACAACCAGGCTGCCAGGGAAACCCGGCTGGAACGAATTGCAGGCGCAAGGTGGCCGCGATGGTCCGCAATAGGGGGTAGTGGTGCGACTCATGCTGCGGAATACGTGTATCTCTTCGATGAATGGAACAATACCCACACACTTAAAAAAAGGAGAATGTGGCTGGTTGCTATTGGAAATGTTAACCAGGATGTATGGGGAGCAGCTACCGCAATGTTTAAAATACGCAGGGTGGAGCTGGCGATTGCCAGGAATACTGCCAGGACGCACAAGCGAGTGAAAACAACGTATTTTATCAGGCGATGATGTCCAAGATCACGTTTCCGTAGACGTCGGTCAGACGATAGTCACGGCCATTGAATCGGTAAGTCAACTGTTCGTGGTCGACGCCCAGCAAATGCAGAATCGTGGCATGGAGATCGTGTACCGTGGTGCGATTTTCTACCGCCTGGTAACCTAACTCGTCAGAGGCGCCAAAGTGGGTTCCACCCTTGGTCCCGCCACCGGCGAGCCAGGTAGTAAAAGCATTCGGGTTGTGATCGCGTCCCGTATCCGTACCTTGAGAGTCCGACGTGCGGCCGAATTCACCACCACAGACAATCAACGTCGAATCGAGCAGGCCGCGCTGCTTTAAATCCGTTAACAACGCACTGATCGGCTGATCGACCTCTGCTGCAAAGGTAACGTGATTCTTGAGAATACTTTTATGGGCGTCCCAACTGTCCACGTTACCGGTTCCCCCACTGTAAATTTGTACGAAACGCACACCCTGCTCGACCAAACGGCGAGCCATCAAGCATTGCCTGGAAAAATGCGTGCACTTCTGGTTGTCGAGTCCGTAGGCTCGTCGCGTCATCTCTGTTTCGCCCTCGACGTCCAGCACATGCGGTGCCCTGGCCTGCATGCGAAATGCCAACTCAAAGGATTCAATCCTCGCCAGTAGATCACTTTCATTTTGATACCGCTCGTAGTGTTTCCGATTCAGCGATTCGAGGGCGTCCAAAAGTGAACGTTGTTGATTGGCTGGTCGCTCCTGACCAGGCAAGAGATCGTCGATCGCGGGTCCTTCGTTGTTAAGCCTTACGCCCTGGTAGGCGCTCGGCAGGAAACCTGCTCCCCAGTTCATCGCGCGCCCTTTCGGTAACCCTCGTCCTTTTGCGTCGGTCATCACTAAAAATGCAGGAAGATCATCGTTTTCCGTCCCCAGCCCATAGGTCACCCAGGATCCGACACAGGGAAATCCCATGCGATTCAGCCCCGTGTTAAGCTGAAACAGGGCTGGCGAGTGATTGTTCGATTCGGTATGACAAGAATGAATAAACGCCATGTCGTCCACATGCCGCGCAATGCCCGGAAAAATCTCCGACGCCCAAGTTTCCGATTCACCGTGCCGGCGAAATTTGAAAGGTGACTTCATCAGCCGACCGCTGGTTTTAAAAAAACCTGTCGCCGTGTCGGCACCTGCGAACGTCTGCCCGTCTCGCCTCTGTAGTTCCGGTTTGTAGTCCCAAGTATCCATCTGACTGGGGCCTCCGTTGAGCACGATCCAGATTACTGATATCGCCTTGGGACGCGCGTGTGACCGTCGAGCAGAGAATGCCCCAGATCGGTCCGTTTCGCCCGCGGTGGCCGTGGGCAGACCACTCCGGTTCAACAGATTGGCCGCGGCGAGCCAACCAAATCCCATGCCACTCTGTTCCAGCAACTGTCGCCGAGACCAGACCACACCGACCTGACTGCATTTATTGGTCATGATGGACACTCAAAACGGATTTTGTTACTCGACGTAAATGAATTCATTGCAACACAACAACAGGTGGCACAAATCACTTAGGGCGTGTTGGGGTTCCGGATCTTGGGATGCGGAGAGCATTGCCATCCGATTCTTGACGAAACCAACCATCTGCGTGCGCTCGTCCGGTCGTGGGACACGCGAGACAGCGACTAGAAACGCGTTATCGACGGCACGCGTCAATTCGGCTGTCGTGACTGACTTGATCCGTCGTGCGAAAGACTCTGCATACGAAGTCACCTGCTTATTATTTAAGATAAACAACGCCTGGGGAGCCACTGTCGTCGTCTGACGCCGTCCCATCCCTTGCAAGGCATCGGGAGCATCGAATCGCTGGAGCGATTTCATTAATTCACTGCGCTTCACGGTGAAATAAATACTGCGCCGCCGTGACGCCTCGTCCAGTGTGCCCGGTCCAAACATGGCCATATCCAGGACTCCACTCACGGCCAACATGGCGTCCCGGATCACCTCGGCGTCCAACCTCCGTAAAGAGCGGCGCCAAAGCAGTCGATTTTGCGGATCGATACGGGCCGCGACTCGGTCCTGGCGGTAGCTCTGCCTATAGACAGCACTCGTCATGATCAACCGGTGAATTGGTTTTAACTGCCAGTCATGTCGGATTAATTGCAGGGCCAGCCAGTCCAATAGCTCGGGATGCGATGGACGGCCAGAACGGCTGCCAAAGTCACTCGGCGTCGATACCAGACCAACTCCCATATGATGCTGCCAGAGCCGGTTGACGATCACCCGCGCCAGCAATCTGCCAGCACCAAATTCAACATCGGTCAGCCAATTCGCGAGTGCGATCCGCAAGGGCACCGGTCCCTGTCCCTGTTTAGTCCATCGGTCGTCGGTCGA
>CAYMUR010000038.1:0-11485 GCA_964393615.1 uncultured Pirellulaceae bacterium | reverse complement strand
CGTATTACTGAAGCGAGCTCCGATTTCCTTGGCGGCGTACACCATTTCCATTTCGCCACCCTCGTGCGCTGTCGTTTTCTTTAAAGGAACAGGACGTCCGACTGTCTTGGCAAACGATGCAAGGAAACGGTAATATTCGCGTTGGGAAATCGGATCATACTTGTGATCGTGGCAGCGGGCACAACCGATGGTAAGCCCCAAGAACGCGGTTCCAACGGTGGTCGCCATGTCATCAAGTTCGTCGTAGCGATCTCGCTCGAACTCCTTTTCGGTTTGTGTAATGTTGGCGACACCACCCACTAAAAAGCCGGTTGCCGCATTGGCCAAGGAATTGCCAGGAGCCAGCAAATCGCCCGCGACTTGCCAGCTGACGAACTGGTGGTAAGGTAGATCTTGGTTCAGTGTTTCGATGAGGAAATCACGATACCGGTAGGCACTTGGCCGATCCTCGTCTCTTTCAAAACCGTTGCTTTCGGCGAAACGGGCAATGTCGAGCCAATGTCGGGCCCACCGCTCACCGTAATGCGGATTCCCTAACAGGCGGTCGATAAGCTGACTGTACGCGAGGGGGGATTCGTCTTGGACAAACCTTAAAACTTGTTCGGGTGACGGTGGCAGTCCCAATACGTCAAAATAGAGGCGTCGGATTAGCGTCGAACGATTTGCTTCGGGGCTCAGTTGTAGCTCTTCCTCCTCAAGCTTTTCCAGCACGAACCAGTCCATCATCGTATGCGACCAATTCCCCTGCCGTGTCGCCAGGACCAACGGCAACGCTGGCCGCAGAGGTTGAAACGACCAGAACTCGTGGCCCTGTTCGCTAGCAGTCTGTTTCGAATCGGCTGACCCCAGACGAATAGGTTCCTCAAAACTCCCGCTACCTGGATTTTCTTGTTCCGCCCCAGTCGACACAGCAGCCGTTAGGAAAATGATAACGAGTTTTTCGGTCAGTCGGCTGTTCATCGTTCGTCACCCACCCGATCGCTTATGCCTGACACACGTCACCTACTATGTTACGAGACCTCCAACGGTGGGTCAACGATCGCTAACAACCTTTCCTGCCAACAACACTTGTTGCTGCAACTCGAGACACTGATTTCACGGGTGAATCACGTGGCACCGGCAACAAGCGACGCGTATGGAATATCGACTGGAAGAAGTAACGGAGTCTTTCCTGTGAAACGTTTCCGTCGCCTGTCGCACCGTGAGCTCGTCACGGCCACCTTTCTAAATGGCCTCGAGCAATCATCGACGGTCGGGATGTAGACCGCCTCTCGGTTGGCGTCAAGCGTAACAGTGCGCCTCACAGGACGCTCATATCATTGCTCCCACGGAGCATTGCTTCCTGGCCTTTTCGCATGCGCGAGCACACCGGTGCTACCTAGCAGATTTCCAGGTGGCGTGTGGAGATTCATTACGCCTCTCTTATGGCCGAACGGTAATACGGCGTGCTTCGTAAAGTGTTTTCATGTCCTTTAAGAAATCCTCGCTATCGTGTTCCCAAATACGCAGTGTTTGTTGCCGGGATTTTCCCGGCAACACAAAACGATACGAAAGCACAACACACGATTCGGTGTCGGTGGCGGCGATTTGGGTATATCCCTGTGTCAACGGTTCGGCGATCTTAT
The DNA here is from genome assembly GCA_964393615.1 of uncultured Pirellulaceae bacterium. Lineage (GTDB taxonomy): Bacteria > Planctomycetota > Planctomycetia > Pirellulales > Pirellulaceae > CAYMUR01. The sequence continues at coordinate 9,860 of CAYMUR010000038.1, read as the reverse complement.
GCGGCTGGCTCCAGGTGTGACCTTTGTCGGGACTGAACATGACATAATCGCCGGCTGCCGCCGAGGGATCCTGAATGCCAACTTCTCCTTGGTAGCGTTTGTGGTAATCCGCAAGTCCCGCTGGATAATATCCACCATTGGGGTCTTCCCAGTAAATGTATCGCATGGGGCGCCAGCCAAAACTGCAAACGAGTATGCCGTTATCGAGCAACGCCATTTTTGGCTGCAGTCCGAGCGTCTCCAGCGAAACCGGCTCGCTCCATGTTTTGCCGCCGTCGAAAGATCGTGCCTGATGAAGGGGCGCGTAACGGCCGGTCCTCATGACCACAAGCAGTTCACCGTTTCCAAAATGAATCATACTCGGTTCGCAAAAACTTTCTTGCCCGGTTTCGCCATCGTAGGCGATGGTCGCAAAATACTTCCAAGTCTCACCCCCGTCGCTGGATGTCAACAGATAACTGCGATACATCGGTGCCTCGCCCTTGGTGGGCGTGAAGCCGTTGATCGGAGCATCGTCGCCAATAAAGTTGCCATAGGCGAGCGCCAACAGCGTCCCATCCGCCAGTTCGGCAGCCACTTCGATTCCGGGGCCGGTGCTGATGGTTTTGTAATCGTCGCCGACCGCGGCCTTATATTGTGGCACCGAAATACTGGTCTCTCGCCATGCAGTATCCTTTTGATTCACCATTTCAGCGAGGCTATCTACTTGCATGTGACTGGAGAGGAAGATTCCACGCTGTTCTGCCATTTTGACTCCTCTCTTGAGGAGATAAAAAGAACGATCACGTCGCTGAAAAGCCTGAAATCCTGACAGTGGCATTTCCTGCTTTTGCCATGTTCGCCCACGATCGGTCGAACGTAATATCTTGTTCGCAGTTCCACAAAGAGCGATCGACCCATCCTGCAACTTGAGCAGAGGGGTCTGTGGATAATAATACGGCGGCTTGGCACCATCCTCGTGCACGATCGTCGGTTCGGACACTTCCACCGCTGTCACCGCGCCATGGCAATGGAGCAGCAACGGTTTCGACGCTGATAGGGTGGTCGTGTCACCAGCAACCGCAAGACGAGTTCCCAGCATGCTAAGGAACACGACAACCATCTTGGCCATGGTGGGCATTGAAAATCTCCTGATTGTTCTTCACTTTCCGACAAGTGTTTGACAGTTGGAATTAATTGAAACCGTCTGCTGGTGTTTCATGAAACGACATCCTGTGATCGTACTACAGGACACCGCTACCTCCAAGCGCCGACTCGACCGCAGTAGCGGTGGAATCGCTTTGTTTTTCCCTTGGTGTATTTTATGATCAAAACGGCGTTCACAACAGATGACGAGCAGAACATTGGAAGCTGCCTTTGAACGCCGCCCACCATTTTATCGAATCACGCCCCACCGATAAGAAGACGGCAGTGGCCCTTTCGATAAAACAGCTCGTTTGCCGCCGACAACGACACGAATTGGCGCCGAGATTCTGGTGGAGGGCGGAATTGGCCAGGTCCTCGACCGGCAATCGCGGATTTCCAGGACACGGAGCCAGGATTCCCAGGAACGCCAGGATTCCCAGGGACGTAGTGCATAACCCATGGGACGCCCCATGCTGACTCGACCGACCGCCTCCAACGGGTCAGCAGGCGTCTTTGGCGAACGTGCCCCTACCACCTGTGGGTGGGATTTCACATCAGATGAAGTTATTTTCCTCTGGCCGGCGATTAAAGAATACACCGGACGGCGTTACTCGCCCTAGGAGTCTCGCTGTTTTCCATTCTCCACCCGGTCCGTTGACTTGTCAAAACCGATCGACTATCACAATGATCGGAGGTACGAACCATGGTAAATCAATACGGCAACCACCGTATCGTTGAACGGAAACCATTCCTCGGCAGCCTGTTAATGGTGGCCACGCTTCAAGCGGTAGTTTTTGGCATCACTCCTGAACAGGATGTCAAATCCCCGCAGAAGGTAACGGTGGCAATCATACAATTTGACACGGTTCCCGAGGCCGTTGATCGCAATTTGGGTGAAATGGAACGGTTAACACGCACTGCCGTTGAGCGCGGGGCGCGGTGGATCATGTTTCACGAAGGCTGCGTCGTGGACTACACACCACGCGTAAAAGCCCTGGCGGAACCCGTACCGCACGGTAAGTCTACCCAGCGCATGCTCAACCTGTCCGCAGAACTGGATTGCTACATTTCCTTTGGACTCAGTGAACGCAATGGGGAACGATTTCATATATCCCAGGTTTTCGTCGGCCCGCAGGGGCTGGTCCATTGTTACCGAAAAACGTGGTTGCATCGAACCGATGAGGACATCGGATATCGGAATGAACTTGCACGCTATGATCCAGGAACCGGTCCCAGTCTGTTTGAGATAGACGGAGTTTCCGCGGCCTGTTTTATCTGCGCAGACGCCACCGCACCTCGCTGTATTGAACGTTTACGCGACCTCCAACCGCAGGTGGTATTCCATCCGAATAACCATGTCAATCGGTCCCCCAAATCGAATTGGAAAACCAAACGCGAGCGGACAAAACAAATCGGCGCACCGGTACTCGTATCCAACCGTATCGGTCATTCCTGGCGGTACCATTGCGAAGGTGGATGCGGAGTCATCTCAGCTGGAGGTGAACTACTGGCCCAAAGTAACACGGAGGGAAAAGAGGAAGTGTTACTGTATGAGCTGAAAATTCCTGGAACGCGTCGTTGAATATTTTCTTGGAGAACCCTGTCTACACAGTGTGTCCCGCGACAACTCTGCGGGGCCTTTGCGATGCTGGGCGACTTTCCGGAGGCCAAACAGGATCTCAACAAGGCGATCAGGATCAAGCCGGAGATCACGACATTTGTGTGCCCCGGCCGAGCAGTGGCGCCGCTTAAGCCAATGTAATCCTCTAGCAAGTCAGTCTTGGTTGTAGACCACCTGGTATCCTGGTATGCAAACGAGGCGTTATAAGTTTACGGCGTAAAAACGAATCTGTTTTTAACTTTGTTCCGGGGTCAAGACATTCTTTAATAAACACGCTCGCTCAGATTAGTGTTTAAACTCCTATTCCCTACACCAGCTTTGAAAGCTGAGTACCAACAGTCCCATGACAATCAACACGACACCCATTGGTTCTGGAACCACGGTGATGCGTTCACCGTGGCCGGGTGAGATTATGCCACTGTCATTGATGACGTCACCACCCAACGTGCCGACCCCGGAAACGGTTCCCTGCTGGACGTCAATCGTCCCGTCGCCTGTGTGCAGTACATTATTGATGTACATCGTCCCTGCACCAGTCTTGACGAGGGTATGGCCCATCAGATTCAGCATGTTATGGAAACTCAGTGTGCTTTCCGCTGCGACGTCTACGGTCGAATCGGAAAGCAGATTCGTGGTGACCTGGAACTGATGATTACCTTGCATGACGGTAACCAATGCCAGACTCGGTAACGTGTTGGACTCCAGGCTGACGCTAGCAACCCCGGCGATATTGTAAGTTTGAGTGTTATCGAAAACGATTTGATTGATCGTCACATCCGTGTCCACGACGACGGTCCGGCCCGCCGTGATTACGTCGCCGAAAGTGGCAGTGTGAAGATTGGAGTTAGGCACCTCCGCGAACAAGTTGTGTGTCGCGGACCAGTTTGTTTCCGACTGATTTGGAACAACACAACAAGTCCACTCTCCACTACCATCATTTTTCCAAACTACGTCCAGATCGGGAAAGGGTGGGTCGGTGTCCACAAAGGCCATACCTCTTAAACTTGAGTTGTTCGCTTTCGGTGGCCCAACAGCGCGCGCCCAATTGAATTGAACGTCGTAATTGGCATCGAGGACTTCTGGTGTTGTGAATGTGTAGAAAGCAGTCCCGGCATCCTGGTCACCAACGGACGTGCCGGCAGTGGTTTTTTCAACAGGGCCGCCACCATCGTCAAATGTTAAATCCGCGTCGGCAACTACGATATAGAAGTTGTATTCCTTGTTCGGCGCCAGATATGCGTCCAAACCGGATATCACAACGTTGGTGGGACCGGGACCAGCAGTGCTATTGGAGATATCAATGAAATCATCGAGCAAATCATTCCCGATGGGACCAAAATGAGTCCCTTGCAACGCAAACGAGGTGCTATAAGTTTGGGACGTAAAATCGAAAATGAGCCCACTGTTCGCACTGTCGTCGATCTGGCTTGGAAATGAAGCGTTGGGCGCCTTAATGTTAATGACTGTGTCGCTCCCACTCAGTCCTTCCACTCCCGCTGCTTGGAAATGAGCCACCGTGGCGGTGGCCGATTCTCCGCTGCCAGGTGTGTCGTTTCCGCTGACCGCATGGTGGTTTAAATCGAGCAGAATTGCTGAGCCTGCTGGAGCTTCACCTGGGATGAATCCAAGACAAATGAGACAACCGACCGCTACCTCATACGCACCTGCCCGGGTGAAATGATTCCTGCAACTGTTCTTCGAGTTTTTAAAAATGGCACACGTTGAACTCGGTGGCACAAGCCAGAAGACCAACGCGGCGAACTTCTCAACAATCCGACACGGTTGTTGCCAGAAAGGAAAAGAAGGGGGTCGCCAGAAAGCGAGGGACGCCCGTTTTGAGATTTTGGCCCGCAACGCTACGTCACACAGCAGAAGGGCACGGGCTCTGTATGCTAGTAGCTTTTTCCAAATCATGAACTTACCTCCAAAACAGCGCCCGTCCATCACCGCCGGCAAGCTGATGGAACATAGTCTACCGCCCACCCAGGTTGATTCCAAAGCGGTATCGTTCCACTATACATCGTTTCGCCGTGCTTTGGAAAGTCTTTTGCGCACAAATCGGTTTTTTAAACATTTTTTGCGTTTAACGTCTTTGGTTTATTTCGACGCCAATGATGCGTTTTATCTCCCACGTGGCTTTCAATGCAACAGAGAGGAAATTTACCGATCCCCTCAATGGACCACTGCTTCGCATTGCGGCCGAGAATTCAAGATTGCGGTTGGACTGCACTCGGACTGATTGAGACAGTTGCGAGGTTCCGCCGGCAAGGTCGATTCCCACTCGCGTGCCGAACTTCCAGCGTTCAATGACAAGGTCGCCGGTATTCCAAGCGGCACCAGTAATATGCGGGTGACCAGGGATGCCTGCGTAAATATCTGGTCTCAGCGCGCCCACAACATCATCGCCAAGATAGACGTTAAAGCTAATTTTGTAGTTCGTGTTCGGCTGAACCGTGGCGTACTGCACAATTCGAGACGGGTGTGGCTCGGCCGCTTTGTACTGGAATTAACAAACTTCGGGATCCGGTGATAGCGCGATCCGCGGCGGCCGAAAGTTACCAGGATTAGTCATTGTCCAGCCGACGAAGGAAGCCTCCCCTCGACATGCTCGAACGACGGATTGACGATGGACAACGGCAGCTCGCCTTGGTTGCATGCCAAGTGATGTCCCCGGCAGCCGTTTCAGGAAGGCGGGATATGTTGTGCAACACGCAGGGGGACCGTACAATGTCTGTCAAGTGGACAGCACACCTCCGGCAGGTACTAAACACTGTACGCTTTGCAGTCCCATTCAATGGTTCGCACCAGCGAGAGGTAGGTCAGTGGATCCGAGTTGCCTTGTACATTGCCTGCGTGATTCCGAACGCACGCAGTTCGAAGAGTCCGGTTACCTGGTTATTGAAAACGCATTATCGCCAGAACAATTGGCCCGTATGCATAGCGTGTTCGATCGGCTGTTGGCCACGCAGCGAGCCGCAGGCCTGGGTCCGCACGATCCGTACAGTCAGGACGACATCCTTTGCGAAGATCCAGTGTTTAGAGAGACGATCGATTGTGAGACAACATTCCCGAAAGTGTGGGGCATTCTGGGATGGAATATTTATCTTTATCACGCGCACCTGGGTATTACACCGCCGAGTGATCCAAATCCGTCGGCTGGCAGTCCCAGTGTCGCCTGGCATCAGGACAGCATGCGCGTGAACGATGAAATCGAATCCAGTCCACGGCCGCGGTTGTCACTGAAGGTATCGTATTACATCAGCGACGTCTCAGAACCTGGCCGAGGAAATACATTGATTGTGCCGGGCTCCCATCTTCACGATGAAATCGAGGTTCCCCAAGAAGGGGATTCAAGCCCCTCCGGTGCCATCCCGATTTGTGTTTCACCGGGAACAGCTGTCATCATCGATCGTCGCCTTTGGCATTCACGGAGCCTGAATCACTCGGAGATCACGCGAAAGGCACTCTTCATGGGATACAGCTACCGCTGGCTGCGTCCCAAGGACGAAATGACGGTGGAACACCTTTATCCTGATCTCGATCCGATTCAGGGGCAGATTCTCGGTAACCGTCCCAATAATAATAGTTGTTATGCACCCGCAGATGATGATGTGCCCTTGCGGACTTGGTTGCGTCAATACTGTCCTGCTGACGCAGCGTGGACCAGCAACGACCGTCGGCAAAGTTATCGACCCGACATTAATCAGCGTGAGCGATGAAGGCAGAGGGGAAGTGGCGGGTTGGATATTTGTCGCGAACACGCCACCGGTCATCCGGGCTAACAGATCGTTATTCCCAAGGCGATGATCCTGGCGCGTAAAAAGGTACCGTGGCAATTTCATCGCTCCCAGTGGTTTCCTGGGTCCGCGCCATCCCATCCTAAGGCTCGCGCCGACCCGTTGAGGCCGCCGCGCCGATTGGACATGCCTGGCATTTCAATGAAATCACCGTGCCTTAACGTTCCATCAACTCCTTTCAGCGGTGTAGGTCGCGTGCCATTGGATATAAAATGCCGTCAGTTGTCTTGCTTGCCTAGGCAGTAGAGAAATTTATTCGACCGCAGAAACAGATGCTTGCCACTCACCGCTGGGCTGCCGTTAAAAATACTGTCATCGCCGGAGAGCATATTACGCGCGAGAATCTTAAACTCGGTGTCTGCAGCGAGTACGAACGTTCCGCTGAGCCAGGTGACAACGTAAAGCCTGCCATCGGCAAACAGTGCCGACGCATACGTTTTCTCCGCACCATCCACTCGTTGTTTGTACACAATTTCACCGGTTTCCGCGTTGAGGCAATGCGCCACACCAACTTCATTGACCCAGTAAAGGTGTCCATTGTGATATACGGGCGAAGGCACGTTGGAGCTTTCTTTCGCCACCCACAGGCGGTGTGTCTCGGTCGCATCGCCACGTCCGCCTGCCCTGATGGCGGCGACATACGGACCGCGACCAGCAATCACATAGACCGTTCCATTGTCGGCAACCACGCTCGGGCAAATATAGGATCCCGCAGATTCACAACTCCACAGCTGATTCCCATTCTGAGGATCAAAGCCCAGGATTTGGTCCGCAATCGTCACCACCACTTCCTTTTCGCCGTCGGGTAGAGTAACAAGGACCGGTGTGTTCCAGGCATCCTTGATGCCGTTAGCGCGCCAGACTTCGACACCGGTTGTTTTGTCGAATGCCAATAAATTCTCGTTTTCGACACTCGCATTAATAATCAGGTGATTGTCGACCAAAAGGGGAGAAGCGGCCGTCCCGAAAATATGCGTATTGGAACCCACGTTGGCATGCCAAAGCTTGTGACCATCGAGGTCGAATGCCCAAACACCGCTGCGGCCAAAGAACACGTACAGGGCAAGTCCATCCGAAGCGGGTGTCGACGATGCATAACCGTGTTCTGGCAAAAATTGGGAATAACCTTGATCCGGTAATTGCGGAGCAAGGGACTTGCTCCAGACGACTTCGCCATTGGTACGCGCGTAACAGATAACGTGCAGCATCATCTTTTGCTGCTCACCAGGATGGTCGCGATCCAAACCATATCCGCTGTAGCAGGTAAGGAACACTTTGTCGCCGATCACAATGGGACTGGATGCACCATGGCCGGGAATGGGGCTTTTCCAAACAAGGTTGTTGGTCGAACTCCAAGTCAGTGGCAATCCAGTGGTTACAGAGACCCCGCTGCCACCAGGTCCGCGGAATTGAGGCCAGTCCTCAGCGGAGACTGTCAAGGAGAAAATAAATAGGGAGCTAAACCAAACGAACATGCGTTGATATGTCATGGGGAGCATTCCTCTCATTCGGATGAATCATCAACCACGATAGCTGTACTCAGACTAGTCGGTCGTAAGACTTGGAGCACTCGACTACGGAATTCGGAAGCATCGAGTTGCATCGTTGGCTTTCATTTCCTGTGGTGAACAGCCTCTGGCGCGACAACGTTTGTGGTGCCTCGGAGAGATTCGGATTGTTTTCAATGTTTCTCCCATCTATCGCTTCGGTTGTTGAGATGCGAATGGGATCCAGAGCGTCATCCCGTTCAACTTGATTTACAGGCAACCTGAGTTTAGAGAAGCGGTTTCATCGTATCAAGGGCTCGCACCGTGGCAGCTCAGTCTTGGTTTCTAGCGAATTCGGCTCCTTGGACCCTTCGCAAAATGGTTCCCACAGGTTATTTTGGAGAGACTTGGTGACCGCGGTATTTTCAGTCCACCCCTGATTCCTGATGTCGCGATAACCGGTCGTTACTGCGTCACATTTGTCACCATTGCCGAGGTCTTGATCAAAGAGGAGCATTTCGCCATGCGGACCATTCTGGCCATCGCCACAGGGATCGTCTTGACAACCAGCGTAACCGCCCAAGCGGAGAATACCGTGCCAGGAGTTCCCTGGACGGCACCCTCGGCCGAGGTTACCTCCTATCGCGTTTTGGCACGGGACGGATGGTACAACATGCCCACGGATATCATATCCTGGAATGACCTGTACTGGCTCAGCTATCGACGGGGAACCGGACACCGATCGGCAAACAGTAGAATTGTTTTACTGCGTTCCAATGACTTGCGCCGATGGCACGAGGTGCAGTTGTTTGAATCGCCCTACGGGCTGGAAGGCAGTTTTGCCATTGCCATGGGGCACTTTTGTGTTGCTGACCAACGGCTTTTCATGTTCCTCGGTGTAAGGAAACCATCCGACCAGGGTAGCATCACGCTTGCACACATCTTTGTCACTTCGACCGTGGATGGCGTCAACTGGTCGAAACCCGAACTGCTTTCACTGGGTGATTTGAATCCCTATCCTTGGCGCGTCCGATATTACCAGGGCAAATTCTACAATGCGGTCACCTACCTCGCAGAAAACGAGCACGTGCTCGATCTGATCACAAGTGATGATGGTGTCCATTGGGAACGTCATTCCCGCATTGCAGACACACCTCCTGCTAAACAAAAATATTTCACGGAGGAATCGGAGCTGTTGTGGCGCCCCGATGGTGAGCTGTGGTGCGTGGTACGCACAGGGTCGGCTCACATGTACTGGTCAAAACCTCCCTACACCTCGTGGCAGGGAGGTATTCGTATCGGGTGGTGTGATGCGCCCGCGATGTGCGAGACAGGGGGCCAGGTCTATGTCGCCGGTCGCGGACCGGCAAAGGTCGTTCTCAATCCAAACGAAATTGGCGGTAAGAAGGGCGCCCCGACCCTGTTCCGCCTCACACAGGAAGGGGTCGAACCACTGGTTTCTTTTCCCGCGGGCGGCGATTGTTCCTATCCCGGCCTGATTTCTCCGGAACCGGGAAAACTCATCATGTCGTTCTATTCGGACGTCGCCTACCAATCAGGGCAAGTCAAACCGAAATTTCATGATGCCTATGGTTATAAACGGACGGCCTGCGATATTTATCTCGCCGAGATTAAACTGTTGGATTGAGTGCTACAGTGGGTCCCACGTTATAGGGTACACACGAACCCGCACTGTGGCCATTCATGCCGTACCATGAAGGCCTAACGTAAAAACGTTTGCAGGACCTGACTCGCTCACGCTTGTGAGATTAATTTACGAGGAGAGGGCAGGGGAGGTTTGAGTGCTGTCTTCACGATTTACTGCTGGGG
>CAYMUR010000037.1:39987-42893 GCA_964393615.1 uncultured Pirellulaceae bacterium | reverse complement strand
ATCGCATTCTACAAAAGCTCCATACCCACGGCGAAGAAGGTTTGACCGAACAAGAACGCCATATCCTGCAAGACTATAGCCAGCGGATGCAACAAAAACATCGTTAGCCCTTTTCAGCGACAATCCACCTAGTTCACGACGGAACTGTCATGTGTCTCGACCAATGCGTTAGAGCTGATGAAAAGGTTTCGCAGACAGTGCCTGGTCTCTTCTCGAACCATTACCAAGAGGATTCCAAGATTTTATCTACCGGGTGCACTGCACGACTGACATGAAAACGGCAAACCAATACGAAACCATGCCTTCCGGCCAGACAGCGTTACTGAGTCCGGAGTTGCTAGCCCAATTAGAACGGTTGGAACTGGTCAGCCGTAAAATATTTCGTGGTCGGATGAAGGGAGAACGACGTAGCCAACGAAAAGGCCAAAGCGTCGAATTTTCAGACTTTCGCAACTACGTAGCTGGTGACGATCTGCGATTTGTCGACTGGAATCTCTATGCGAGACTCGACAAGCTTTTCTTGAAAATGTACCTCGAAGAAGAGGATTTGCATTTTTACACCTTGATTGACGACAGCTTGTCGATGGAATTTGGAAGTCCGACCAAACTGCACTATGCCAAGCAGTTAGCGGCGGCGCTCGGTTTTATCGGACTATGCCGGGCCGATCGTGTGAAAATCGAAGCACTGAGCCAGTCACGACATTCTCCCGCACCCCTATTGCGCGGGCGCCATAGCCTGTGGCGCATGACAGAATACCTGGATGCCATGCGCGCCGGTGAAAACATCCCGCTTGCAGAGGGCGTGAAAAACTTTTGTTTACGCAATAGCGGTAAGGGAATTTTGGTTCTTATCAGTGACTTGATGGACAAACAAGGCTACGAGTCGGCGTTGCGGTTTTTGCTCGCTCAGCAGATGGATATTTATGTTGTCCACTTATTATCACCGGAGGAACTCGATCCCGACGTGAAAGGGGATTTACGATTGATCGACTGCGAAGATGGTCATGAAGCCGAGATCACAGCCAGTCGCCCACTATTGAACCGTTACCAACGAACCGTTGCGTCATTTGTCGAAGTAGCGCAAACCTTCTGTACGCGGCGAGGCATGTCATATTTGATGACTAACACAAATATTCCGGTCGACAAAATCGTATCAAATTATTTACGGCAAAGAGGCCTCGTTCGGTAAACAGTGCCATGACCAACATGCTTCTCTGGTGGCAATGGCTGATCCTGGCAGTGATCCCTCCCTTGGTCGTGCTACTGTATTTTTTGAAGCTTAAACGGCAGCCGCTCGAGGTTCCCAGTACCTATTTGTGGCAACGTACGATCGAAGATCTACACGTCAACAGCTTGTGGCAACGCTTGCGACAGAACATTCTTCTGTTTCTGCAACTTTTGGTACTGGCCTTGATCATACTGGCCTGTCTGCGCCCTACCTGGCAAGGCAGGCAATTGTCAGGCAACCGCTTTATTTTTCTCGTGGACATTTCTGCCAGTATGAGTGCCACCGACACAGGAAAATCAAGACTGAGCTTGGCCAAACAGCGGATCCAACAGCTGATCAACGACGACATGAATTCCGGTGATACCGCAATGGTGATCAGTTTTTCCGACACCCCTCGCATCGAACACGAATTCAGTCGCAACAGACGACAACTGGCAAGGTCCGTGTCGGCAATCCAACCAACACATCGGACAAGTAATTTAGATGAAGCGCTGCGCTACGCAGCGGGCCTGGCCAACCCAGCGGACAGCCGTGAGCGTGAAAGCGACGTCATGGCTGTTGCCGATGCACTACCCGCGACACTTTACATTTTCAGTGACGGTAATGTGCCCACCGTCTCAGACTTTGCACTGGGTAACTTAACGCCAGTCTACATACGCATGGGCAGCGAAGAGTGCCACAACGTTGGTATCGTGGCGTTCCATACGGAACGCCATCCGGAGGACCTCGAACGATTGCATGTCTTTGCCAGGCTGGAACATTTCACTCCTGAAGCGTTCGCCGGCAACATCGATTTACAGGTCCGTGTCCATGTGAACATGTACCTAGATGAACGGCTGATCGATTCCCAAACCGTACGCTTGCCCCCTGGTGGAACAAGTGGACTCGACACCACCCTGCACGGAATTGAAACCGGTACTCTGCGCTTGGAAATCGAAGAAGAGGATGACTTAGCCATCGACAACACGGCATACGCGACCGTATCGCCAACACGTCGCGCAAAAGTCCTACTCGTCACACCTGGCAACGAGCCACTCCAACTGGCCTTGGCGACCTCACAGTCGGACAAACTGGCTGAGATTGCCGTCCAAGAGCCTATCTATCTGGAACAGCCACAGTATGCCAAACAAGCGAGAGACGGGATGTTCGATCTCGTCATCTTTGACCAGTGCACGCCACAGGAAATGCCCCAATCCAATACGTTGTTCATCGGCCAACTACCACCTCTTGATTCCTGGAGTGCGGGAAAGAAACAAGACTTGCCCCAGATCATTGATGTCGACCGGGCCCATCCACTCATGCAATTTGTCGAGATGGGAAACGTGAACATCGCACAGGCCAGGCCATTACGCCCTCCACCAGGAGGTACCGTGTTAATTGATTCAGACCTGGTCCAGGAAGACACCAACCAAGTGGGCATCTTTGCCATTGCACCACGCGAGCGTTTCGAAGACGCGACACTGGGATTTGATCTGGTGGATATGGCTGCCAATCTGGCCAATACGAATTGGCCTATTCGCGTCAGCTTTCCAATCTTTGTAAATAATCTGTTGCGTTATTTCGGGGGGCATACCAATCGGTTTCAACCCAAACCGACAGTCCAGCCTGGGAAATCAATCCCCATTCGTCCAGAAAATCCGTTACAGGAAATCTCCGTACAGCTGCCGTCTGGAAAAAA
>CAYMUR010000037.1:38921-39977 GCA_964393615.1 uncultured Pirellulaceae bacterium | reverse complement strand
CTCCGTAAATCGTAGCTCGCTAGGCCATTTTACGTTTTCCCAGACTGACAAAGTCGGGGTCTATTCGATCCGTGCAAACGGATCAGGTAGGATTTTCCAGCATTTTGCAGTGAATCTGTTTGATCGCCGGGAAAGTAATATCGTTCCCGAAAAAACCCTGAATTTAGACAACGAAACGATCGCCGGACAAACAGGCTGGCAGCCGACTCGTCGTGAAGCCTGGAAGTACTTGCTGATGCTGGCTTTGGCGATGGTACTAGTAGAATGGTACATTTTTAATCGACGCATCTACCTGTAGTGGCCTGGACAGACAGGATGACCCACTTTTTTCCTATCCAATGCTGCATATTGATTCTATTCCGTCTTCGTTCTGCGGAAACCGGCAATTGGACAAAACCCAGACCAAACCTCATTTTCCGGTAGATGGTCTCACAGTCCGCCGCATCGATTTCACAACGCTACAAGTTGGCAATCACGCAGGTTGAACCCAAGGCCACAGGTCGACTTTCACTATCCAACAGAACCCGTTAAAATAGATAACAGCATAGTGCGTTGCGGGTCGCGCAAAACGGTCCAATGGTTCGACCACCTTGGATTGTCAACATTCTGCATGACCATGGATGATGACCACTGACGCTTGTTTGGTTCGAAGATAATGGAGTATCCGCCATGAAAAATGTGTTGGCCGTCGTTTTGGCTGGGGGCAAAGGTTCCCGCCTGGAACCTCTCACCCGAGACCGGGCAAAACCTGCTGTACCGTTTGGTGGTGCGTACCGGATCATTGATTTCTCTCTTTCCAATTGCCTCAACAGCGGTATCCGAAAGATGCTGGTACTGACTCAGTATAAAGCAATGAGTCTGGATCGGCATATTAACTTGGGATGGCAACGGTTCTTCTGTCGTGAACTGGGAGAGTTTATCGACGTAGCACCACCGCAACAGCGGATTGACGAGCATTGGTACCAGGGGACCGCCGACGCTGTCTACCAAAATATTTACACCATTGAAAAGGAACGACCGGAGTACGTAATCATCCTGGCGGGAGATCATATCTAT
>CAYMUR010000037.1:0-38911 GCA_964393615.1 uncultured Pirellulaceae bacterium | reverse complement strand
ACATGGGGCAGTATCACCAAGAAAATGATGCTGACCTGACGATTGGAGCGCTGCGAGTCACGACCGATATGGCACGCCAATTCGGTGTTATGCAGGTCGATCATCGGGATCGCATCGTCGGATTCGAAGAAAAACCGACTAGCCCCAAAACGCTGCCTAACGACAACGCGCACTGTCTGGCATCAATGGGTATCTATGTGTTCACCGCTCGATTTTTGTTCGAACAACTTTGTCAGGATGCAACTCGGCCGGGCAGCGTCCATGACTTTGGCCGTAATATCATTCCCTCCATTATCGACTCACACCGTGTATTTGCATTTCCTTTTCGAGATGAAAATCGTAAACATGATGCCTATTGGCGCGACGTGGGAACCCTGGATGCGTATTACGAAGCCAATATGGATCTGGTCGCCGTGGATCCCATGTTGAACATGTACGATGATCACTGGCCTTTGCGGACCCACCAACCTGGGTTTCCCCCACCAAAATTCGTTTTCTCCGGCCAGGACGAAAAAGGCCGGGTAGGCTACGCCATTGATAGTATTGTCTGCCAGGGGTCCATTGTCTCAGGAGGTCAGGTCCATCACAGCATTCTGGGGCCACGGGTACGCGTCAATAGCTATGCACAGGTCGAGGATTCAATTTTGTTCCAGGATGTCGACATCGGGCGTCATGCTAAACTCAAGCGAACCATTATCGACAAAGGCGTCTGTATTCCAGCCGGTATTGAAATTGGATACGACGCTGAACTGGATCGTAAACGGGGGTTTGCCATCAGTGACGGTGGTATCGTGGTCATTGCCAAAGGAGATGGTGTCGAACATATTCAGTCTGGGCAACAAGTCGCCTGACCAGCTATCGGATCTGGAAGTAGCAACATGCAATCCTTGGCATCCCCGCTGGTGGTAATTGGAGTTCTCAGCTAATCTCGGTGCCATCGCTTGGTTTGCGGACGATTTCTCGTAAAACTGTTACCGCTGCGATTTCACTGATGAATGTTTCTGTCATCATTCCTGCCCTCAATGAAGCCGCATTGATAGCTCAAGCAATCGCTAGCGCGCAGAAAGCCAATGTTCACGAAGTGATTGTGGCCGACGGTGGAAGCACGGATACCACATCTGATATAGCAACAGAGTCCGGTGCCAGGGTCATTTTCTGTCAATCAGGCCGGAGTGTCCAGCAGAATGCCGCAGCAAAAATAGCATCCGGTGACGTTCTTCTGTTCCTGCATGCCGACAGCCAACTGCCATGTGATGCTGTCACCTCAATCACATCGGCACTGTCCGCAGCAGAGATTGTAGCTGGCGCGTTCGAACATCAAATTGACCAGCCAGGGTGGCTCTATCGACTGATTGAACGAGGCAATGCTTTACGTGTCCGTTGGTTTGATATGCCCTACGGCGACCAAGCAATCTTTGTGCGCCGCCAGTTGTTTGAACAAATCAACGGCTTTCCAGTATCATCGTTAATGGAAGATGTTCTATTAATGCGGCAAGTTCGCCGCCGGGGGCAAATCGTATTGTTGCCAGGCCCACTCATCACCAGCGCCCGACGCTGGCAGCAAAACGGTGTCCTACGCCAAACGCTCACCAACTGGTTCATCCTTGCCGCAGAACGATGTGGGATCTCTCCAGATCGCTTGGTCACCTTTTATCGTTAGCGCTAGAGTGGCGTTTCGTAGCATGCCCCAACCCGAGTGCTTCCGCCTTGGCAAGTTACTTCCCAGACGACTCATCCCCCCATGGTGCAAACCTCACGCTTCACCCCCCCGGTGACCACATCAGACAAAATGGTTTAATTTTCTTAACATGTGTGGCAGCGCCCGACTTGTTGGAGCTTAGGATAGTACTTTGATCCGGAAAATTACGTCATCCGCACATTCGTTTAAATTTGCGCTGACTTTCCAGAATTTCAGCTGATTCTTGTCCGGATAATTCACAGACAGCACAGAAAATCAACCGATTCAACTATCAGTGTGTGGCTAGCACGACTTTACTAGCTGGTAGAGGGGCGGATACCAAGGCAGGCACCCAAAATGGACATAAATTAAGTAATCGCTGCATCTTCCCTCTGCTAACATTTCTGCTATAATACGTCATTTATTCCACTGGCAAAGGCCTCGTTCACCGCATTGGAGGCAGGGATGCCCGCGTGGCATAACTGAATTACCTAACGATTGACGATGGCATATTACCTACTCACAGGAGCAACCGGTCTTCTCGGATCTTTCCTGTTGCGTGACTTTCTCGCAGCGGGATTGCGTGTGGCAGTACTGGTACGGCCTAACAAGCTAGAAAATGCCCGACAACGCATTGAAACGATTATGGCTCGCTGGGACAAGCAAGCGAGCCGAACGCTTCCACGACCGATTATCTTACAAGGAAGTTTGCAAAACGATCGCTTCGACTTGGACAATGAACAGTTGCATTGGGTGACCGAAAACTGCGACGCGATTGTACAGAACGCAGCCAGCGTCACGTATCATGGGCAACGA
Organism: uncultured Pirellulaceae bacterium; assembly: GCA_964393615.1. Classification (GTDB taxonomy): domain Bacteria; phylum Planctomycetota; class Planctomycetia; order Pirellulales; family Pirellulaceae; genus CAYMUR01. Next base: position 36,417 of record CAYMUR010000037.1, on the reverse strand, counting down.
CCCGACGAAGAACCCTGGCGCAGCAACGTAGGGGGAACGGCAAACGCGTTGGAATTTTGCCGCCGTACAGATATTCGTCATTATCACCATGTTTCAACCTCATACGTTTGTGGCAAGCGTGAAGGGCGCGTCTACGAAAGCGAGGTCGACGAGGGCCAAGAGCTTAACACGGACTACGAGCGCAGCAAACTGGAAGGTGAACTGATGGTCCGTGCCGCCGATCATATCGCATCTCCTACAATTTACAGGGCTGCGATTATCATAGGTGACTCCCGCACTGGTTACACACCAACATTTCATGGATTCTACGTACCGCTGAAACTTGTTCACGCGATGTTTCGACACATCATGCGGGACGAACTTGAAGTTGGCCCGCTTCTGGAAGCCATTCAGACCCAGGGACACGAGCGCAAGAATCTTGTTCCGGTCGATTGGATTTCACAGGTCATGACACACGTTATCATGCATCCCGAACACCATGGAAAAACTTATCACCTGGCACCGGACAAACCGGTTACAGCTAACCAAATGCGTGATGCAATGGTCCAGGCATTTTCAACATACGCCGACCCTTTGGCCAGCGCCGATCACAACGACAGTAGTTGGTCATTTGACCAGGAAGAATTTGTCAATTATTTCCGAGACCAAATGAAGATTTACGAATCCTACTGGAAAGATGATCCTGAATTCGACCTTTCCAATACCCATCGCGCTGCGCCACACCTGCCATGTCCAGAAGTGACAGAAGAAATGTTGGTTAGGCTCTGCAAATACGCAATCGAATCAAATTTCGGTTGGCCCCGCCCGACTCCTGTTGATATCCAATGCGATGTAGGTCAGTGCCTTGACAACATTTTACAGGAGGCAAAAACGCCGATCGCCCAAGAACACTCTGTAGGTCTGCAGGTCAATGGTCCTGGTGGCGGTCAATGGGAAATTTTCCTGGAACACAACCGGCCAGTCTCTTACCGTCAAGGTCTGTCCCCTCGCTGTCACCAATTAATCTATCTGAATGTGAAGACGTTTAACCAGCTAGGTAAACGGCAAGCTACCGCACATGATTGCCTACACCGTGGACAAGTAACTGCTGAAGGCAACAACCTGCAGCAACAACATTTAGTGGGGCTACTGGACGAACTTTGTACACAACGGAATTAACTGGAACACCAAATTAACTGGAACGCAACAAAACGGATATAGTCGCTGATTTCAGTGCGTTGCATGAGAGCAAGAAAATGAGTGTTTTTTCCCGTACCGACAACGCGTCAAACAACGCCCATTCGGCAACGGATGCCAAGTCGACGATTGCGACAGGGCATGGCGGTACGCGCATCCTTCATTTCGACGCTACTTTGGTCCGCAAAAACAAAATGCGAGAAAAAGCCCTAGCACAGGGTAGTGGTCAAGGGAACCAGCCGGCAACGGACACGGTCCGTCCAGCAATGCTTGCCCAGAACGAAACAAACCCTCCCACAACCAGTGAGAACCATTACGGAAGCGATCTCGGTAATGAATTGGACCATGGAAATGGAAATGGTAACGGACATGCTCTATTCCGTCCTCATGCCCAAGCCCTGCCGTCAGAGGCTAACGAACGCGTCCATGTCACGCCAAATACCAGCACTGAAACGTCTTCCAGAGGGACACTCCCAGCGGCTGATTCGGCAGCAATAAACTCCAATGCGCAAAATCCGAAAGGTGACCTACCCACGAAAAAGTTGGGGCCACCAGCAGAACAACTCGAACAGTTCCTCATTAATTTTGTCGTCGAACAAACAGGATATCCCGAAGAAATTGTCGAACTGGACGCCGATCTGGAAGCCGATCTGGGAGTTGACAGCATCAAGAAAGCACAGTTATTTGGGGAATTACGTGAATATTTCGAGATCATACCGACGGAGGATATGACTCTCGACGATTTCCCCACGCTACGTGATGTCCTGCACTTCCTCCGCCACAACCAAGAACCGACCGCCAGTCAGCAGCATCTGTCACAATCGACCCCAGACGATGCAATTCCTAACCATGAATCAGTAAACCATGAACCAGCCAATCTTGTTCTGGAATTGACGCCACGCTCCACACCCAGCATCACCACGACAGCTTCGACGGACAACACACTTAACGAGCCTGCCAACGCAAAATCAGTACCGCCTATTGACCAACTTGAACCGTTTCTGATCAATTTTGTCGTAGAACAAACTGGCTATCCGGCAGAAATCGTCGAAATGGACGCCGACCTGGAAGCTGACCTTGGAATTGACAGCATTAAAAAAGCTCAATTGTTCGGTGAGCTACGTGAGTATTTTGAAATCACTCCTTCCGATGATCTGACACTGGATGATTTTGCCACACTGCGAGACGTGATGAATTTCCTACAAGGAACACAGCCTACCCAAGAACCTGCCTTGGTCGTGGAGCAAGAGGTTCCTGTTGACATCCCACAGGCCGCCCCTACCGTCGTCTCAGATCCTGCTTCCGCAACGACCAAGACACCTGCTGTGGACCAGTTAGAGCCCTTCCTGATCAATTTTGTCGTGGAGCAAACCGGTTACCCGGCAGAAATCGTTGAAATGGATGCCGATCTGGAAGCCGATTTAGGAATCGACAGTATTAAGAAGGCCCAGTTGTTCGGTGAACTACGCGAGTATTTTGAGGTCACTCCCACAGATGATCTGACGCTGGACGATTTTGCCACATTGCGGGACATCATGAATTTTCTGCAGGGAACCCATCCCAAGCAGCAATCTACCGAAACTGGGGAAACTGGTACCCCTAACGAAAGCACGCCCCTTCAGTCTGAAATAACGTCTGCAAATGACTCTTCCGCTTGCCCTACCGATAAAACACCGCCTCCAGAACAATTAGAATCTTTTCTAATTAATTTCGTGGTAGAGCAAACCGGCTATCCGGCAGAAATCGTTGAAATGGATGCGGACCTGGAAGCAGACCTTGGCATCGACAGTATCAAAAAAGCCCAATTGTTTGGCGAACTGCGCGAATACTTTGAAATCACACCCACCAATGATATGACCTTGGATGATTTTGCCACGTTACGTGACGTCATGGGATTTCTCCAAGGAACCCACCTGCAATCGAAGTCCACCACAGAAGCCGTGATGACCTCTGTAGCGACTTCGTCTACTCCCACTTTGGCTGACCAGGAAAATGGAAAACCTGGTGTACAGGACGTACAAGCAATCTTGTTGAAGGTAAGCCAAATCCTGAAGGATCGTAACATGGTCGCTGCGGCCAAAGCAAATCTGACGAATAACACCCGGTTGATCGAAGATGTTGGCTTGGACTCCGTCGGCATGTTAGACCTCATTACGGCGGTTGAGAAGCATTTTAACATCGCTATCAGTCTGGAAGATCTCGAGATTGAAAGCCTCAACCGATCAGGGTTATTTGCAGACATGGTCGCTCGTAAGCTTGCTGAAAAATCATGACCGCTTGGTGGATCAGCCCTAAGTCCAACGTAAAATAATATTTCATGAAAATCCACGAAATTATTGCCCGTGGCGCTGTTCAACATGCGCAGCGCACGGCTCTGATACATGGCGCAAACCAGGTCACTTACAGTGAGCTGGATGCGTTGAGTGACACGGTTGCCCAATCCCTCCGGGAACGGGATTTATCTCAAGGACATGGCTTTCTTTTTCTTCCCAACTCCATCGAATATATTGTCGCATATTTTGCGGTTACCAAGTCAGAAGGAGTCGTTGCTCCCACTCCTATTTCGTTGCCACAGGATCGTCTCGCTGGCGAAATGGCTTATTGTGATGCAACCTACGCTATCACCGACACGGCGCATGCAGATGCGGTTTATCAGGCAGCTCAGAAATCAGGCACCGTTCGGTCAGTGATTATTCTGCACGCTGCAGGCCGAGGCCTGGAGGTGAAAACAGTACCTGTTCAAAACACTTCTGTATCTACCAACGCGGCTCTAGCTGCCGACGACCTGGCAGTTTTAATTTCGACATCAGGCACTGCCAGCGATCCCAAACGAGTCATGCTGTCGCACACCAATCTAATCTCTAACATTCGGTCTTTTGATAAAATTGCAAAACTTTCCTCCGACGACATCGGGGCAATTGTGTTACCGATGACGGCGGTGGGCACCAATACCACGGAGTTGCTGACATACTTGTCCGCTGGTATGACGATTAACATTTTTAAGGGCATTTTTGTTTTGGGGACTTTTTGTAAAATGCTCGAACGGCAACAAGTCAGCGTGATCAATGTTACGCCGTTCATCCTGTCAACGATGCTGGATCACCAGAAAGAAGTAGCTTCCAAAATCGCATCGGTGAAAAAGATATTTTTTGCTTCGGCTCCTTTCGCAGTAGAACCTTTCCGCCAACTCATCACGGCCTTTCCTGGCACCGGATTTTACTACGGGTACGGGCTGACCGAAGCGTCACCTCGTTGTACAACGTTGACGCCAAACCATCACTCCAAAAAGCTGGAAAGTTCCGGGACTACACTGGAAGACGTCGAACTAGCCATTGTTGATGAAAGCGGCCATATTCTTCCACCTGGCGAGATAGGTGAAATCATCGTTCGTGGACCGAACGTTATGCTCGGGTATTATAAGAAACAGGACGAAACTGATCGCGTCCTGCAAAACGGATGGCTGTACACGGGTGACTGTGGCTCTCAAGATGAAGACGGTTTTTTATATATTCGCGGGCGCAAAAAAAACATCATTATCACGCGTGGCATCAGTGTCAGCCCGGAAGAAGTAGAACAAGAACTCATGGGATGCCCTGATATCTGTGAGGCGTATGTTGCTGGCTGCCACGATGAGCGATTGGGAGAATCCATTGTCGCGTACGTGGTACCACGTGGCAAAACAAAACCTGACCAGGGACGTCTCAAAGAATACCTCCGCCACCGTCTCGATCCTGCGAAAATACCGGCTCGTATCGAGTTTGTTTCTCACCTGCAGCGAAACCATAATATGAAGCTGATTCGAGGTTAGTCGATGTCCCAGTTCAGTAACACACCATTGGCCGTCGTCGGAATGGCATGCCAGATGCCTAGTGCCAATGGCCTGGACGCTTATTGGGATCTACTAAAAAACGGGCGTTGTACCCAGGCTGAAATCCCTTCTGAACGCTTCAACAGACAACTCTATTACGATCCTAACAAGGGAGTGCTTTGTAAATCATATACGTCGATCGCCTGCCTGATCGACTATCAGCCCATCGACCCACGTCGCTGCCCCTTGGATCCGACAGACATCGTTACTTCCGACGTGGCCCACCTCACCATCTGTGATGTCACGGCCGAAGCCTGCCGACACGCCGGTTACGATCCGTTCAACATGTCGCTGCGGGAAAACGTGGGAGTCTATATCGGCCATGTGAAGGCAAGTGAACTGGGGGGAGAAATCTGTTTTGCAAATCAGATCGAACAGGTCGCAGAGTATCTCACAGAAGTCGAACACATCGATCAGATCACAGGTAACCAGACCCGCAATGTCATCAATGAGATTGCCGCTCAGGTACGTACAGCTCGTTCCCAACAACTGGCGCGCCAGAATTTGAACCTCAGCCCCCATCGCGGTGCGGCCCTCATCAGTAAAATGCTCAAGCTTGACGGCCCCTGCATGGTCGTCAACGCCGCCTGTGCGTCTTCTTTGCAAGCACTTGCCATGGGTGCACGTGCATTGCAACTCGGCCAAATTGATATGGCCGTTATCGGTGGAGCTTCTTATTGTAAATTTGACAGCCTTGTCCTGTTCTCCAAGGCGCAATCGGTAAGCGCCACCGGTACTCGCCCCTTCGATGCCGACGCCGATGGCCTGGTAAACGGCGAAGGTTATGTGAGCTTGATTGTTAAAACACTCGACCGGGCGTTAGCAGATGGTGACCAGGTTCATGCATTGATCCGTGGAATCGGTATCTCGACCGATGGCCACGGTAAAAGCCTTTGGGCACCTCGCAAGGAAGGTCAAATCGAAGCCATTCGGCGCGCCTACGGTAGCGATATCGATATCACAAGGCTGCAATTTATCGAGGCTCATGCAACCTCGACCCAGGTGGGAGATCAAACCGAATTGCAGTCTCTGGCGGAAACACTAGAGGGAAAACTGCCACCAGGTACACAGATTCCCCTCGGTAGTGTTAAAGGTAACATCGGTCATACGATCGAAACCGCCGGTATGGCCGGTTTGTTAAAAACTATTCTCTCTATGAAACATGGTACTGTCCCGCCTGCACCAAACATTCGCCAGCTGAATCCAAAAATTGATTGGGACAATTCACCGTTCTTTGTTCCAACACAACCACTTGATTGGCCGCGACACCCCGATGGACATGCACGTCGTGCCGCCGTCAATTCATTTGGTATTGGTGGCTTAAATGTGCATGTGGTACTGGACGATTTTCCAACAAACACTTCCAACTCGGTAAGCGTGCCACGTACGGTACCCGAAAAATGTGAACCGATTGCAATCATCGGATTGGGGGCCGTGTTGCCCGGAGCCCGGACCATCGAAGCTTTTTGGAATCTATTGGCCGAAGAGCGAAACGGCTTGACATCCTTACCGCCTAAACGCTGGGACATCCATGTCGCTCGTCGTACTGATCGCAACCTGGCCACACAAGAGACCATTCGTGGTGGGTTTATTACCGATTTCGAATACGACTGGAAAAAACACAAGATCCCTCCCAAGCAACTTGCCACTGCTGATCCGTTACAGTTCATGCTGCTCGACGCCGTCGAACAGGCAATGACAATGGCCGGATACGACCAGAAAGAATTTGATCGTATGCGTACCGGTGTTTGTGTCGGCGCCATGTCCAGTGGTGAATACCACGAATCGTTACAAATGGGGCTCCGCTTGCCTGAATGTAAAGCGAGGCTGATAGCTGCACTCCAAAAATTCGGCGTCGCTGCAGACCAATTGGAAAATATTGCAGAACAATACCAACAGGCGTTGATTCGTCACATGCCGTCGATCGTCGATGAAACAGGTAGTTATACGACAAACACGCTCGTCTCACGGATTACCAAAGCATACAACCTGATGGGCGGTGGATCTGCTATCGACTCGGGCAGTACTTCGGCTGCAAGTGCACTGTCCGCTGCCATCAACATCCTCCAGGTGGGTGATTGTGATATGGTAATCTGTGCCGCCGGCCAACGTGCCATGGGCCTGCTAACTTACGAACTACAGGCGAATCGAAATCTACTTCCAAGCAACGCACCACTCAGTCCGTTTGATACTGCCGTCGATGGATTTTGTCCGGGGGAAGGTACGGGTGCGGTAGTCCTCAAAAGATTGTCAGATGCCCAACAGGACGGTGATCGAGTCTACGCAGTGATTCGTGGCTTCGGAGCATCGCGCAGTGACTCTTACCAACAAGCCGTCCAAAACGCCATGCAGCGAGGACGTGAACATGCTGGGTTGAGTGATGAACCAATCAGTCTCCTGGAAAGTGCCGCTCGAGGAACTGCCGAGGACAATGAGGAACTTGCCGCGATTGCCAATTCCTGTAAAGGCACACCTACACAACCTGTTTCCATTGGCAACCTGACCAGCCAAATAGGACACACCGGCGGCCTGACAGCCATGGCAAGCATCTTGAAAACGACTCAAGCCTTAAACCAAATGACAGCGCAGGGTAACGTCGCACTCCATCATACTTCGTCCGAGGTAACACATTATTCAGACCGATTACAAGTACCAAAAAGTGCAACCGATCTGCAGACAAGCACCGCAGATGGACGTGTGCTCGCGGGTGTCAATGCATCCTCGGATGAACAATTGGCTTATCACTTTGTCCTGGAACGTGGTGAAAAGGTAACAACGACCAAGGTCACAAGCCTACCTTCCGTATCCGCTGCAAGTCCCCTTTCCCTCGACAACACATGGGGAACTCTCAAGGATGATTATTTAGGGAAATTTCGGATTGTTCGTGTCGGAGCCCAGGACAACACCTCGATCGTCGAGGAGATTTCTCGGCTGAGCCAATCAACGACCGAGGTACTACACCGGTTTGACAAAGCAAAAAGCACCTCTTTTCAGCCCACAGACCGGTTTCGCTTTGCCGTGGTCGCCGAAAATTGTGAGGAACTGCAACAAAAGTGTCAACTCGCTGCCTCGCTGCTACAGCAGTCGAAACCCTGCAGTGTATTGCAAGAACGAGGCGTATTCTTTCACCAATTGGTTGAAACACCGCAAATTGCATTTCTCTTCCCAGGACATGGTTCGCAATACGAAGGCATGCTTCAATCGCTCGTAGAAAACTTTGCTCCCGCTGCAGACGCAATGCGACATCTTGATGGAATTTTACAGGAGTTAAATTTCCCCACATTCTCCGAAGTTGCCTGGAATCATGGAGACACCCTGGGCACTGACGTCTGGCAAACACAATTGTCATTGTTGTGTGCTGACACCATTGCATTAGCTTCGCTACGGGCCCTCGACATTCTCCCTGACCACGTAGCAGGTCACAGTTTCGGTGAATTCCCCGCCCTCATCGCAAGCGGTGCTTGGAATTTCGAAAACGCCGTCCGAGCCACACATGCCCGTTGTATGGCAATCGAAAACAACTGTCACGACCAGGGCATCATGCTGTCTGTTGCTGCAGAGCCGAGAATTCTGGAAGAACTCGCCACTGATCTTCGTACGGAGTTACACGTTTCTGTGCGCAATGCACCCGATCAGATCGTTGTCGCTGGCAGGAAATCACCCGTTTTGGAACTCGATCAAAGATTAAAACAGCATGACATTGTGACCCGTATTTTGGCTGCTCCCCGTGCATTCCACACGCCCCTCATGGAAGACTCTAAGGCACCACTCGCTGCAGCGCTCGAAAACCTCGACATCCGGCCTCCCCGTATTCCCATGCTGAGCAGTGTTACCAATCAATACGTTGCCGAACCAAATACTATTCGCCAGAATCTGGTCGCTCAAATGACGGATCCAGTACATTACGATGATTTGGCTGAACGACTGGTCGGTCAAGGGGTGAAGGTATTCCTGGAAGTTGGTCCTCACCAAATTCTCACCAAATTACATCGAAGAATTCTTGCTAACCATGACCTGGTTCTTATCGGATCCGATCAACCAAAACGGTCCGGTCTGCGACAAATCCTCCATGTACGTGCCTGCCTGGAATGTCTCGGGGCATGGAAAAATAATTCGGACCCCATCGCAGAAATTTTCCACAGTTCCCCTCCACAGATCCGTGTTCCCGAAGTAAAAACCGAAAAGAGATCAACGGTAAGGATCGCAGAATCAACAGAGGCATTTGACAAAATTAGTCGGGCTTTGGGGGATCCGGTGATTCCGTTGAACGGTACCCCTTATGACATCGGGCGACAATGCGGAGAGGCTCAGGCCGAGGAAATTCGCAACATCTTACGACGGTACGCTGATATTGTCGGCGCTCAGTACCATCCACTGCCTGACATTGCCGAGGCGGTGGCAGAAGCCGAACGTTACTTCCTGCCCGATGACATGCAGGAATTACAAGGCATCGCCGATGGAGCTGGTGTCCTGTTGGAAAGTATTATCGCACACAACTTAATGCTATACCCTGAGGGCACTTCTGGCTGCACACAATTCGCCATCACCAGCACTCATAATGCCAATGCCGGTTTGCTACATGCTGCCAACGAAGATTTACCGCTGTCGCTAAGTTTAGACGAATCCTTGCCCCGTAATATTCAAGTCAGACGGCCAGAAGGAAAGACGGCACACATTATTTTTGGTATTGCCGGAGAAATGGCTGGAATCAATGGAATCAACGCGGTTGGTCTGGCTGTTACCAGTACCATGCTGCTCGATTTACCGCGCCGTCAAGAAACAAAGTATGGTCGTCCGCATAATGGCATCGTCAAAGCTATCCTGGAAAATGCCCACAGCATTGATAACGCTATCCACATCGTTACTGAACACGCTGGTGCAGGTGCCTGGTCGTTGTGCGTCACACATCACGAAACCGATGAAGTCGCATATCTGGAGTACGACGGCAATCGGTTGGAAGTCAAACGACACTTAGCGCAACACATCGGCGCCAACCACAGTCAATTACACCCTAGCCCTGTGCCGGCACCGGCCCACTCCCGCCATCGCCTCACTCGTCTTACGAAACTGGTAGAGAAACAGCCTGCACAACCGCTAACGATCGAAAAAACACAGGCCACTCTCAGGGACCGTTTCGACATAGCGCGCGACCGTGAAACTCGCTTCCCAACAATGAATACGATTCGTCGAGTGGACAATCAAATCAGCCTCGTCATGCAACCTGCAATCGGACGTGCCTGGGTAACTTCCCCCGGAAGGACCAACGGCCAAGTCGACACCTACGTTGAAATCAACATCGCACAGTTACTAGGTGAACCGACCACGAGCGCCCCGCCTGCAAAGGCAACTTCTACCAATCCTATGCCCCTGTCCGCCACAACCACCAACGGACAACTGGATAGCGTGCTGTCTGGCAGGCAAGCCGAACAGGCTTTGCAAGATCATGGTATCGGACCAGCAGCGCAAAACGGGAACGTCTGTTTCCGGTTCGTGATGCGAACTGTGGAAACGGGTAAACCAACCTCCGGTCTACGGCAGCTGACAGGCCCAGCAATTATCCTTGGACAAAACAACGTCAGTCAGGCGCTACAATGCCAGCTCGAACAAACAGGTGCCACCGTACACGTGGTTCCTGTCCTGCAAGAGATCGACATTATGTTAGCGAAACTGGACCGGATCTTTGATGACACACCGGCTCCCCACCTGTTTCTGGTGACCCCACACAACGACGATGCCGACACTAATATCGACGCCGCAACTTGGCTACAACAGCGCCGGCGTGGAGCCAATATCCCCTTTTCCTTCTGCCAACGCTGGTGCCAACGGTTGCTCGATGCAAACCTGCTCGACCAAGCAACACTCGTTGCTGCAACTCGCATGGGTGGTGATTTCGGTTTTTCCGGTGCGGTACACAGTGCTGAAAGCGGCGCGCTGACAGGACTGGTGAAATCGTTGGGAATCGAACTTGGCATGAAAACCAACGGGAAATTCGCAGCCAAGATCGTGGATGTGGCGCAGTCAACACCAGTGGAACAGGTAGCCGCTTACGTCCTTCAAGAAATCACCAACGACTCGCAGGAAATAGAAGTCGGCTACAGCAACGATCAGCGATTAGTGGTGCGCCCGATCGTCCAAGACATCAACGATTTAACTCTCCAAAATGACATACCCCCAGGCAGCACCTGGGTGGTAACGGGTGGTGCGCGTGGCGTGACAGCTATTGTAGCCCGGGAATTGGGAAAACGCTTTGGAATCAAGCTGCATTTAATTGGTTCCAGTCCACTGCCACAGATTGACCCATCCTGGCGGAACATGACTTCACAACAGGAAAAAGAACTGCGGTCTCAGGTAATGAAAGAAGCAGTTACCCGCAAAGAAGTCCCCATCACTGCCTGGAACAAAGTCGAAAAAGCTATTGAAATCGATCGTAACCTGACCACGTTCCGTGAAGCTGGTGTCCCCTTCACCTATTATGCTTGTGATATCAGCAACCGTGACGCGTTGCGCCATGTCCTTGAAGAAATTCGAAGCACGGATGGACCTATCCAGGGTGTCGTACATGGCGCTGGTTTTGAAAGTGCCCTGCGCTTCGAAAAGAAAAAACCTGAACTGGTTGAGCGCACCATGGCAGTTAAAGTCGATGGAGCAGCAGCACTCATGGACCTCACCCGCCAGGATCCGCTTAGCTATTTTCTAGCATTTGGATCGGTCAGCGGACGGTTTGGCGGATTAGGACAGACCGATTATGGAATGGCCAACGACATGTTGTGTAAGCTTGTCGATTGGTTCCATCTCTTGCGACCTGAATGTCAATCGACCTGTTTCCATTGGCACGCCTGGGACGAAGTTGGTATGGCAGTTCGGCCAGAATCCCGTCATTTGCGTGAAATAGGTGGTGTTACGTACATGCCGACCATCGAAGGGACGAATCACCTGATTGACGAGGTTCGCGCCGGGGTGCCGGAACGCGAAGTTCTCATTACGGGCTGGCCTTTCCACAAACTCAATCCCGAGTACGCCAGCAAAGTTTCCGGAGCAACAAGTCCCAAGAAGGCAGCGTCCTCCAAAACAGAAAAGTTAAAACCTGTTAATGCACCTTCCCTGCATGCCAGATCAAGCCCAACTGCGACAGAATCCACTGCCACTGAACCGAGGATCGACCATCTACCACTCGTGGACCGGATTGTTCAGTGGGAAGCAGGTCGGCAGCTGATAGCCGAAATCGAAATGGTCCCCACGGTCGATCCATTTCTGACCCAACATTTGTATAAGAAACGGCCCATTTTACCTGCCGTAATCAGTATGTCAGCGGTGGCTCAAACCGCCAGCCTGCTTGGTGTCTCGCAGGAACAAGTCTCGGCGCTACGAAACATCCAATTACTGGAACCCATGCGGTTCTATACGGACCGTATCTCAACCGTCCGAGTCACGGCGGTGGCTGGCCCAGAGGGTGTCGAGTGCGTCGTCAGCAGCGATTTTTTTAACCGTGCTGGCAACTTGGTGCAAGCCAATCGCCCTTACATGAAGGCCACCGTCGATTTTGGGGATAACGCCCGGACACTGGCGGCACAGCAGCCACCAACAGACAAATGCCAACTGGAGAAGGAATTTAACTATCCAGACGATATCGTCTTGTTTCATGGTGAAGTTTTCCGGGCTCTACAAGCCACTGAAGTGGATGCCGATCATGTCCTGGCCCACATCTTGGCACTGGATCCAGAAAAGCTTGGCGGTGCCCGCAAAGGTCTTCAATGGTTTATCCCGCCCTCTGTGATCGATGCAGCATTTTATACATGTGGAGTCCACGTTCGCAAAACAAAACCTGATATCGCTCAAATTCCAAAAACGATTGGCCGTCTGCAAATCGGTCGTTTTCCCCATACCAACGAACGTTTGCTGACTTTCGCCACCTGTCGTCAGCTAAACGAATCACACGCGATTTACGATTTCACTATCTTTGGAGAAGATAGATCGGTCATCGTGATGGTCGACAGCTACCAAGGTGCTTTCGTACCACGCCGGGAATCAAACTGATGATTACTCAATCACACCCGTTGCTGACCCGGTATGCCAGGCTGACCGAGTCGTCTGGATTATCCCTTGATCAAGACTGGTTAAGCCACCAAGAACGAGAAGAGTGTGATCGCTGGAGAACACCAGAAAGGCGACAAATGTGGCTTGCTGGCCGGTGGATCGCCAAGCAATTGATTCGCCAGAACCTACCAGGCACGTCAACCCACACTGGTGAGATCACGATTCTTTCCACCAACGACCAGAAACGGTCTGTTCGTCCCAGTATACAAATCCGAGAGCAGCCACAAACGGATTGGTGCCTTTCCATTACACATTCTCAACGAGGCGTTCTTGTCGCCTTAGCGCAGGGTAGTAACATTAAGGTGGGCATCGACATTTGCGAACCACACTCGTTTCCAGCAAGTTTTCAAAAGACTTGGTTTACCCCGCGGGAACAAGCTGCTTTTGCTACGGGGATGCAGGAACTCGTTCGACAAACCTGGGCGGCCAAAGAAGCAATTTATAAAGCCGTCAATCACGGGGAACCATTTGCTCCACGTCAGATTGAAATCTCTTGGGATGCCGGTTCAATCGCCTGCCGTTATGGAGACTACGTTTTCGGGGACGAACTTGTACTGAACACCTGGACTGTTGACAATCAGATTGCTGTTTCCGCTGTATTCACTAGTTTGGAAAAATCACACGATCGTTTTCAAACCAACACCTTTTTTCAAGAGTACTCATCATGATCGATTTGACTGACCGTGTTGCTCTGGTGACCGGAGGTTCCCGTGGTATTGGCCGTGCCTGTGCTTTAAAACTGGCAGAAGCCGGTGCTCACGTGATTATCAATTATGTTTCGTCACGGTCATCCGCCATGGAAGTCGCGGAACGCATCGACACCTACGGACGGAAAGCATACCTCGTCAAAGCCGATGTTAGCGAAGAAGACGACGTCAGTAGCATGATGGATTTCGTCGAAAAAGAAATCGGTCAACTAGATATTATTGTCAGTAATGCTGCAACGGGTGGATTTAGACCACTGCTTTCAGCCAATTCTCGTCATTTTCACAACGCGATGAACACCAACGCTCTGGCACTCGTCCTGCTAGTTCAACGAGCCATGCCGTTGCTGGAAAAAAACGCCGTACGCGCAAAAGTCGTCGCCATTTCCAGCCACGGTTCCGAAATGGCACTTCCCTGGTACGGCCTCATCGGCGGTTCCAAAGCGGCCCTCGAAAGTCTGGCCCGCCATCTGACATTAGAAGTCGGAGATCGTGGTGTGAATGTTAATGTCGTCAAGGCTGGACTGGTTGAAACGGACTCGACACGCGTCATCCCCAATGCAGAACAAATGTTCGATCGGCGCCGTGAAAAGACAATGATGGGTGACCGCATGTTGCTGGCAGACGACGTGGCTCATGCCGTGCTATTTCTTGCCAGCCCATTGAGTGATATGGTCCAAGGCGAAACCCTGGTCGTCGACGGTGGGGCAGCAGTGCATCTCTAACGAACACATTAATCCGCTTGGCTGCTACCGCCTCCCCCTGACACAAAGAACCTATTTCCAACTATAACCTGACGACTATTAGCCAGAAGGTTAACCTGAAACCCTAGTCACGACACAGCGGCGGCTGGGAATCGTGTTATCCATCATTGGAATGACAAAGATTTTTTGCGGATCAACGAATAAGGACTCGCGGGGATGACTTTATCAACCGTACCGTCTCACAACGTTTCCCACGGACCATCCACGTCCCTGGCTGTCCGCGAAGACATAGTGTTAACGGAACAGCAGCGGGACGCGTTAGCCAACACCGGATTGGATCATTTCGCCCACCACGCACGTTTCTCAACTGATCGCACGCAATTATTTTTTGTTAAAGTGTTTCGTGGGGATATATTTCTCGGCTTGGCACCGATCATTAAAACGGTGAATTACAAAAACACGAATTTATTAAAGGCAAACGTCCGACGTTGGGCGGGTCCGCTGCTCGGCTTGCTGTCGCGAAAAACCACCTACATGGTAGACACAGCGTTCATGGGATTTCAATATACATCCCCTTTCTTTGCAGTAACACCTAACAACGCATCGACCGTTCGAAACGCCGTTTTTGATCACCTCTGTGCCAAGCAAGACGTCGACCATGTATGGATTTCCACACCGACCGAAAATCTGGACTGGGCCAAACAGCGCGGTCTCGAATCCTTCAATGCACTACCGGCAGTCGCGGTTAACGTTGCCAGGCATACGTCCCTTGAAAGTTACTTGGAAAACTTGACCAAGAAACGCCGTAAAAATTTTCGTCAGGATCGAAAGCCATTTGATGAACATGGCGGCGTCATCGACTATTTTACGCCGCCACTCCCAGTCGATTTGGCAACAGAATTGCAACAACTACTCGTCAAAAGCGCAACATACAACCATTCTCATCATGATTTGGCAGTACCATTCGAAGACCTACAAATCCACCGCGAAGCATTTATTTCTCAACAACAACATGTACTGGTCGCTAAAATCAAAGGACGAGCCGTCGGATTCTTCAGCTTTTTCTCCAACGGAGACGTCATGCACCAGTGCCACGGAGGGTTGGACTATGACTTGTCTTTCAAAACCAAAACGTACCACAACCTAATGAATGCAGCGATTCACTTTGCCATTGAACAAGGTTTCAGCCGCGTCACTTTCGGTCCGCTTAACAATGAAACCAAACGCCGGATTGGTTCAGAATTCTTACCGGTGACCGCCCATCTCTGGTCACGTGAAAAACTTGCGGGTATCGTGTCGAAATTGCTTTTTATCCCCAATTTTCAGATCTATTGTGGCCCTGCCGTCAGCGAACAATAACCTGTGCATGAGGCGTTTCAAAAGATCACTGCAGGGAGTCGGCAGCAAAATGCTTCGCTCATGATATTTCCGTATCCACTGGAATCAACTTGGGATTTGGAATCTTGTTGCCATAGACGGGACCGTGGCGACGGTAAAGTTCATCAAATCGCAACCGTAGAAAGTTGTAAAGATGATCCGGTGGAGACCGCCGCAGCCAATCATCAACCAGCCGTTCCATATGGGTATCGTACTCCTTTTGGGAATGAGTATGTACATGGCAACGACCACCGTGCCGGCGAATGTCGCCATCAAAGTCCGGATTAATATGCCACAACTCATGAAAAATCGTGATAAGTTTCTCTTTGAATGGGCAATCCATAAAACGTGGTAAGTAGAGACTGAGGATATAGAGAAATTCTCGTCCCTGGGTATCGTATAGCCGCTGACACGTATACCGGCGCCCGTGACGTGCCATATACAGGCTGCCTCGCTCGAACCGCATGGGAGTAAGCGAGGCATACATCCCGTGAGAAACCCGCTTGCGCGCCTGACAAAAAGCAACTGCCACTCGCGTCATATCGATATGGGTCATTTCCGGCAGTCGTTTGGTGACATCAATACAGAGCGTACGGACGTGAGCCGTAATATTGAAGCCGCGCCTGATAGCATCACTCGTTGGGTTGGCCTCTGAAATCGAGAACTGACCATCCATGAGAGCCTCAAAACTAATGAGAAATCAGGGCACCAGCAACCATCGGAAAGCTATCAATCCGTTAGAACATGGGCACTGATTGAGCATCCGATAAGACCGATTTGTAATGGGCAATCCCATTACAAAGCAAGACCTTCTTGCCCAACAGAAAATTCCACTGAGATACCAACTGGCTCACAGCTGCGGCTTAAGATGCTGGTTTGTCTTTGGTGTCTCCGTCACCATCACCTGCAGAATCTTTCGCCTGCTCTACAGAAGTTTCATCCGAGGCAACTTCTTGTTCTTCGACACTTTGTTGTTCTTCGACACTGTCGGCTGCCTCCTGTTCCGCTTCCGAGGTCAATTCCTCTTCGACGACTGGTTCTTCGGGATCAGCAAAAGATGGCTTTTCACTCTTACTGACAACACGATCATGAACACCGACAAACTCCAAGACTGCACGCGTTCCAGCGTCTCCTAACCTTGGCTTCGCCAAACGAACCACACGCGTATACCCCCCCGGCCGATCTGAATAGCGTGGCGCAATTTCTTTGAACAGAACGTCAACTGCCACTTTGTCTTGCAACAGTTTGGCAACGTGGCGACGAGCAGCAACGACTGGTGCCTGCGCTTCTACCCAGTGTTTCCATTCATCGCTTTGCCTCCACTCCTTCCACTCTGAACTTTCTTTTTCATGGTCACTCGCAAATTGCTGGGCATGCTCTTGGGCTTCCAGCGAGCGGCGTGCAATGGTGACACATTTCTCCACGAGTGGGCGAACTTCCTTGGCTTTTTCCAATGTAGTAATAATGCGACCCCGGACCTTGGGCAAAGTAGAATCAAATTCGAACTCATCGGCGTCACGTTCTGTTAAGATCAGCGCACTCGCCATATTCCGTAAAAGAGCTTTTCGATGGTGAGGCGCCCTTCCTAAAGTGCGGCCTTTTCTACGATGTCGCATAGCAGTTTTTCTTCGTATTCAGGTTGGAAATTGAATGCTTCTGAGTCTGAGTCACCACGCCAAACAGGGCATGATGCGTGGGGCGTCTTCCACCATCAACGCAGACCTGTCGCGGCGGGTACACGCATACCCAAATGCAGCCCTAGTTCGTCCAGTTTTTCGCGGACTTCGGTCAACGTTGTATCCCCGAAGTTACGTACTTCGAGCAGTGAATCTTCTGTTCGGGAAACGAGATCGCGAACCGTATGGATGTTCTCAGCCTCCAGACAATTATTTGCCCTGACGGAAAACTTCAACTCCACCAAAGGCATGTTCAACTTCGACTCCAAGATAGGATCGGCGCCCGAGGGACCCGCCTTGGGTGCTGCATTCACGCGGCCACCCAATTCCGTGTATTGGATAAACGGATTCAAGTGTTTACGTAATATCTTCGACGATTCAACCATCGCCATCTCCGGTGAAATAGAACCGTTGGTCCAGATTTCAAGCGTCAACTTGTCATAGTTGGTTTTTTGTCCAACACGAGTTTCCTCAATTTCATACCGAACGCGAGTCACAGGACTGTAAACCGCGTCAATCGGAATAATACCGATTTCATGATCCAGTGTACTGTGTTCAGTCGCGGGAACATATGCGCGACCGTTTTCCACAACCATTTCCAGAAAGAATTCCACGTTGTCGGTCAAGTTCGCGATCACATGATCCTGATTGATCACTTCAACATCTGCGTCGGATTGAACGTCGGCACCCGTCACCGGGCCTGCGATGTTCTTTTCCAGCGTAATCACTTTCGTCGTATCACTATGACTTTTGACAACCAAAGATTTCACGTTCAACACCAAGTCTGTGATGTCTTCCATCACTCCTGACAATGTCGTGAACTCATGCTGAGCGCCGCGAATTTTAATCTGCGTGACCGCACTTCCTTCCAAACTGGAAAGCAAAACACGACGCAAACTATTTCCAATTGACGTCCCGAATCCACGCTCAAATGGTTCGGCCGTAAATTTTCCATAGGTCGATGTTAATGTGCTCGCATCGCAGGTCACCACGCTCGGTAATTCCAATCCGCGCCAGCGAATATGCATCTTCGTACTCCTCAGCAATGCAGGTTTGATACTCAGCCCTCAGGTACAATCAACCGAAGGCTGTCCCCTCTCGTAGTTCGATCGGTGTGGTAATTAAACTAATCGTTATCCAATCGTATGCAGTCAAAATTTTTCACACAGCTGTACGTGAAAGCAAAACTCAAACGAGCCAGTTATAAATGTCACCAGCAAGCAGTTCCTTCCACAACTTTTTACTACACACGCCGTTTCTTCTTTGGTCGGCAACCGTTATGTGGAATCGGAGTGACATCTTCGAGCGTTTTGACCTTCAAGCCGGCTGCTTCCAACGCCGTAATGGCACTCTCACGCCCAGAGCCAGGTCCATTGACCCGCACGTCTACGTCTTTGACACCAAATTTCACTGCTTTCTCGGCAGCTTGTTGTGCAGCACATTGCCCCGCAAAAGGTGTACTTTTTCGACTCCCTTTGAAACCACAGGTTCCCGCGCTGGACCAGCACAACGTATCACCATGTGTATCCGTGATCGTAATCGCGGTATTGTTAAACGTGGCTCGAATGTGAACCACCCCTATCGTTACGTTTCGTTTTATTCTTCGTTTTTTGGTCTTGGCCACTTCGGTTCAACTCCCTGCAAACCCAGGAAAAAATTATAACTACTGAGCACATGCCGCCGTGCAACTCATGTCGCCGTGCAACTAGCGTATGTCTTTGACACCTTTTTTGCCAGCAACCGTTTTACGTGGACCTTTACGCGTCCTCGCATTGGTACGAGTTCGCTGTCCATTCACAGGCAAGCCACGACGATGGCGAATACCACGATAACAACCAATATCTCTCAAGCGGGCCACGTTCTGTGCTGTTTGGCGTCGCAAGGGACCTTCTACAACATAGTCTCTCTCCAACAAAGCCGCCAAACGACCGATCTCATCATCAGCCAGATCTCGAGCTTTTTTCATTGCGTCAATGCCCGCTTTGTGACAAAGTTCGCGTGCTGTTTTGGGCCCAACACCATAGAGGTACGTCAGCGAAATCGCTGTCGGACGTTCATTAGGAATGTCTACACCTAGTAGACGTGGCATAATAGTATTTTCCCGTCTGGATCGAAAATTAATATTAACTCAAAACACAAACTCAAACAGAAAGTCGGTACGACTCGATGCCGGCCATCCACTTTCTCAACTTTTAAAGTGTTTGATTTGTCCTCCTGGCAATCAGCAAGCTTTCTTGCCACCATCCTACCGAGATAGCGACAGACCCATCGCCATACCCTATCCTTGTCGCTGCTTGTGACGCGGATTACTACAAACCACGTAGACCGTGCCGCGCCGCCGGACCACCTTGCAATTTTCACAAATTCTCTTGACGCTCGCTCGGACTTTCATGATGGCCGTCTCTCTCACCTAGTTCGTCGATGCAAAGCCCGTCATTTTAAGGTCTAAGGGGCCGACATGACAAGTCCCGTTTGAGGGGCCTGGCCAGGTTTTGATGTCACCCGCTACAAATATGATCACTTCACCAAAGTCTCCCGCCCTGTGCCTGGCAGGGAAAACAAACCGTAACGGAAAAATCCCGAATAAAATTCCGTAAGGCATATAATATCAGTAGTTTATGGCGAATCACCCGCAACTCGCGAAATGTTCAGTTAGGTAAATCACGTTACCGAAGACACCTGTAACGGTCGTCACTCCCTATTCCGCTAAAAACTCCAGTGGTCCCTCATACGCCCCCCTCACTGGAAACAAGTCCTGGAAGACCACCTCGACAGCTCGATTCGGATGAAAACTGGCCAGACACATTAACTAAAACGTTCACCTTTGTTCGGAGAACCAGTAAGAATCAACGGTCCCTCCTCCGTCAAGGCAACGGTATGTTCAAAATGAGCACTCAGGCCTCCATCCGCAGTGACTTGAGTCCAGCCATCGTCCAAAACAAGAACCTCTCCACACCCCATATTGACCATGGGTTCAATGGCCAAAACCAATCCCGCTCGCAATTCGAAATCTCCTTTGTCCAAAAACTCATCACTGACAAAATTGGGAACCTGTGGCTGCTCATGCATTTCCCGGCCAACACCGTGCCCCACAAATTCCTTGACCACCGAAAAACCTGCCTGTTCAACATCAACCTGAATTTGACGAGCTACTTCACTCCAATAGCGACACTTACCTAGTTGTTCAATCGCCAAAATCAAGGAACCCTGTGTGATGTCTAACAGACTCTGTGCCATATCGTCAATCTTGCCGACTGCATAAGTCCAAGCAGAGTCTCCACACCAACCATTCACTTTACAACCAGTATCTACGCTTACGATATCACCTTCACATAACTGACGACTTCCAGGAATTCCGTGCACCACCGCTTCATTGACGGAAATGCAAGTCACCGCCGGAAAAGGCGTCTTGCCCGAGACCCCCTGAAACAAAGGCACAGCGTTGTACTCACGATAGAGATCAGCCACTGCCTCGTCAATTTCCTGCGTTGTGACACCAGGTCGTACGGTCTCGGCGATCAATTGGTGGGCCTGCCAGACAAGCAAACCCGCCGAACGCATCTGTTGCAGTTCACGAGAAGAACGAAGAGTGAGTGGACTAACAACCATTGTCCCCAGGGTTATTACAAAACCCGTCACATGTGTCCAAGAGGTTTATGTTTGACAGTCAACGTGTTCGTAAACAGTCAGAATGGCAAGAGGGAGCTCTGCAAAGTCTTACAATCTATCCCGACAACAATTATTAATTTAATGACATGAATCATTCCACAGGGCCTGGCTCATTGCTTCCCTGTCAATCAATAACGTCTCGGACTCTCTGAGCTACCTCATCCGGAGTTCCCACTCCATCCACCGCACGCAGTAAACTACGCTGTTGATAGTAATCCACTAAAGGTGCTGTCGTCGATTCGTACACAGCAAGCCTTGCATCGATGGTTTCCGGCGTGTCGTCACTGCGATGTTCTTTGAGACTGCGATCTAACAAACGTTGCCGTAATTGGCTGGCATCCACCTTTAGCTCAATCACCAAGTCAACTTTCAATTCTTGTTTGGTAAGAATTGCATCGAATGTTTCTGCCTGTGTGATCGAACGCGGAAAACCATCCAACAAACACCCATTGCTACAATCCGTATCGCCCATTCTCTCAACAACCAGGCCCACTACCAACTCATCCGGCACCAATTGACCTGCATCCAGGTAGGTAGCCACCTGCTTTCCTAAACGACCAGTCTCACGGACCTCTTGCCTTAACAAGGCTCCGGTGGAGAGATGTACAATTCCTAAATCTTCTGCCAAGAGCTGCGATTGAGTTCCCTTACCGGAACCAGGCGAACCAAGAAAGATGAGCAACATGAGGAAATCCCCAACGTTTGGCGGGACGCTGGTACCTAGTGGTTCGTGACCCAATCAACCTGCCAGGCCGTGAACCATGGTCTGGTTTGACAACACTAACCAGAGAATTAAACGTCCCAATGCAAACTCAACAACCCCAAAAGATAAAAATACTGTCCGTCAACTACCCTTCCAGTAATCCGCGATAATTTCGCATGACTAAATGGCTATCAATTTTCTGAACCAAGTCAAATGCTACACTGACTGAAATCAACAAAGCAGTACCGCCGTAAAAACTGGCAACCATAAAGTCGACGCCAAGTAGCCCCGTAATGACCGTTGGGATAATTGCAACCATTGCCAAAAAACCAGCTCCAACATAGGTAATGCGCACCATCACCCTTTCAAGATAATCTGCAGTGCGTTTACCCGGTCGATACCCTGGAATGAATGTCCCAAAATTCTTCAGGTTTTCCGCCATGTCCTTTGGATTAAAGGTAATGGCAGTCCAAAAATAGCAAAAGAAATAAATCAAGGTCACATAGAGAGCACTGTATACAAACGAAGTCGGACTTTGAAATATCTGGGCCAAATAATTGCAAACCGATTGAAACCAACCTGATGCCACACTTCCCACACCACCAATTATCATACTGGGAAACATCAGTAAGCTACTGGCAAAGATGATTGGCATCACACCCGCCTGATTGATTTTCAAGGGCAACGATGACCTTGCGCCACCAAAAACACGTCTACCTCGTACATGTTTAGCACTTTGTGTTGGAATCTGCCGTTTTCCCAAGGTGATAAACGTCACACCAAAAACAACCGACACAAATAACAGCGCCAACATGATTAATGTTTCGATACCCGTATCACCACTACCCAGTGTGAGTTCAACCTTGGTATTCATTAGCAAGTTCCAGCCGGCACCAGGCATACGAGCCAGAATACCAGCCATGATTAACAAACTGATGCCATTGCCAATGCCAAACTCATCTATTTGCTCCCCCAGCCACATCAAAAAGATTGTGCCGCAAGTCATCGTAAGAACTGCTACAACCATCCATCCCCAAAAGATTCCTTGAGCCGTATCATTTGGATTCGCAAGAAATTCGGTCCTGACAATTTGTGGATCGCGCAAAAACCAATTCAAAAACATCCAGCTTTGCAACAAACAGAGAAACACCGTCAAATACCGTGTGTACTCGTTGATCTTTTTTCGACCCGTTTCACCTTCCTTTTGAAGTTCCTCCAAAGGCTTCCAGACACTGCCTAAAAGCTGAAAGATAATCGACGCCGAGATATAAGGCATAATCCCCAAGCCAAAAATTGTGACTTGGCTCAAATTACTGGCGCTAAACACTGTCACTTGACTAAGCAAGCGGTCAAGCCCACCACCTTGTCCCGTTGCAGCTGCCAAGTGTTCCTGGTTAATGAATGGCATCGGGATCTGCCAGCCAACACGATAAATCGCCAGCAACCCCAACGTCAACAAGATTTTGTTGCGCAGTTCAGGTATGGTAAAAACAACACGGATCTTTTCCCACATGAGTTGCTCTCCGTCCTAAGAGAGTAAGCAGACTTCACCTTCCGAGTGAAGCAGCGGTGCCAATCTATCAGATTTCGGCGTTCATGGATTGGTTTCAATTACTGGTGTTCAATCGGTTGCTGCTGCTTGAGCTTTTTTCTTTTTCGCGGCAACCGTGGTTTTCCCTGGCAGAACAACTACCTTTCCACCAGCTTTTTCAATCTTGGCCAATGCCGATTGACTAAAACGGTGTGCCGACACCGTTAATTTTTTATTCAGATCACCATTTCCAAGTATTTTTAGCTGATCGTATTGCCCTTGGGCCAAGGACTTGCTTTCCAGCGTCTCAGGAGTTACCTCTTGGCCATCATCGAAAGCTTTTTCCAAATCAGCAACATTAATGATAGCCACAGAATCTGCAAATTTATTGTAAAAACCCCGCTTGGGAATCCGTCGCACCAAGGGCATTGCCCCACCTTGAAAAGTCGGTTTGCGCGAATTGCCGGCCCGAGACCCTTGGCCTTTATGGCCCCTTCCACATGTCTTACCATGTCCAGAACCAATTCCACGACCAACCCGTTTCGGCTTCTTGTGCTTCTTAATTCCTCGATGCACGTCACTTAAATTCATGACAGGGAGACTCCACGCAACAGCTCGACATCATTTTGCGTTCGCATTTGCTCAAACGCATCAAAAGTCGCCTTAACAATAGAAATTGAATTATTGGTACCGAATGATTTGGTGAGGATGTCATGGATTCCTGCCGCTTCACAGACGGCTCGGATTGCCGCTCCCGCGATCACACCGGTTCCAGGACGTGCAGGCACGAGGATCACTCGTCCAGCACCGCTGCGACCATGCACGATGTGAGGAATGGTTCCATCGACCAGAGGGACATTCACCAAGCTACGGCTAGCCTGCTTGACAGCCTTATCCACACTGGGCGGAACTTCGTTCGCCTTACCATACCCCCAGCCGACCCTACCGTGCGTGTCACCGACTACGACCATGGCTGCAAAACTAAACCGCCGTCCTCCTTTGACAACTGCCGCACAGCGGCGAATCTTGACAACCTTGTCGATCAATTCTCCTCGTGTTTTTACCCTGTCTTTTGCCATTTCTTGATCTTCGCGGAAAGTATGGTGCTTCTTGGGTCAACCATTCATTTAATTTTTATTAAAAAGGAGACTTTCTGGAAGAGAACACCGAGCTCGCTCCCTACCGGGTCAGGCACACTAAATACCCAAGCCGGCTTCCCGCGCTGCATCTGCCAACGCGGCCAATCTCCCATGATATTTGCAACTACCTCTGTCGAAACAAACCGCCTTAATTCCCGATGCTAACGCTCGTTCTGCAATCCGCTTTCCCACCGCAGCAGCTGATTCACAATTTCCACCATAAGACTGCCCAGCTTCTTTATCACGCGAACTGGCCGAGACAAGTGTCTGACCCTGGCTATCGTCTATGATTTGACAGTAAATGTGCTTGTGACTACGAAAAATACACAACCGGGGACGTTGCACCGTACCGCGTACGGCCTTCCGCACTCGGAACCTTCTCCGCGTTCGTTGCTTGAGAACGGAACGTTCTTTATTCACCACCCAACCTCTTAGCAGAAAAAGTGTCTAATTATTAAATATGCCATTACATATATTATGAAATCACGTACAAATCAACAAAATCCTCGATTACAACCTGACGCCCGCTAAGTGGCAGTCTTACCTGGCTTGATCTTGACGAATTCACCCTGGTAACGAATCCCCTTGCCTTTGTAAGGCTCAGGTTTACGCACGGCCCGTACTTCCGCTGCAAATTGCCCAACCTGCTGCTTGTCACAGCCCTTGATTAGGATATGCGTCTGGTCCGGACAGGTAACTTCCAGTCCCGATGGAATTGGCTTTTTGATTTCATTTGCAAATCCGACCCGCAGTTCTAGCCGGTTATTCTGTATGGCTCCCAAGTAACCAACTCCAACAATTTCTAATTTTTTTTCGTACCCCTGCGTCACACCATGGCACATATTTTGAATCAAGGCACGAGTTAAACCATGAAACGCACGGGAACGGCGCTCGTCATTTCCCCGAGACACCTCTAACTGACGCTCCTCTTCCTTTACCTGCACAGTCACTTCGGGACGATGCGCATACGTCAGTTTACCCTTCGGGCCCTCGATCTCAATCGTACGGCCCTCGATAACGACTTTCACGCCATCGGGAATCATTACAGGTTTTTTTCCAAGTCGGGACATGCTACCACAACTCACATAAAATTTCGCCGCCCAAATTCTTTTGGCGTGCTTCACGATCACTGAGAACACCGCGACTGGTACTAATTACGGCGATACCCAAGCCATTTAAAACAGGATGCAGTTTTTTAGAGCCACTATAAATACGTCGCCCCGGTTTACTGACGCGTTGAATATGACGTATTACACGTTCACCATTCGGGCCGTATTTCAAATCCAAATGTAACTGTTTGACCGGTTCGGCATTCACCTCCGACCAGTCCCAGATGTAACCCTCGCGCTTCAAAACTTCGGCTACACCACGTTTGAATTTTGAAAAAGGCATTTCGACATGTGCTCGCTCAATGCGCACCGCATTACGGATGCGGGTTAACATATCGGCGATGGGGTCAGTCATCATCGGTTTAAAATCCCCTTACCAACTCGCTTTTTTGACACCAGGAATAACTCCTTGATCAGCCAGTTTGCGAAAGCAAATGCGACAGATCCCAAATTTTCGATAAACGGCCCTAGGACGGCCACATAACTGACAGCGCCGTACTAGCCGGGTTGAATATTTCGGCTCACGACTTGCTTTTATGATTTTGGATTTACTTGCCACAAATAACTCCAGTTTCCTAAAGCCTTAAAGTTCGGGCTTTCCTACTAAAATTTCGTCATTCTGGACCATCGTCCACCTCTTCACGGGTAAACGGCATCCCTAACCCAGTCAACAATTCACGAGATTCTTCATCACTACTCGTACTAATGGAAATGGCGATGTTCATCCCCTGAGGCCGGGTAAACTTGTCCGGATTCAGTTCAGGAAACACAAGTTGTTCCGACAATCCCAAACTGTAATTTCCTTGACCATCAAAGGCCGTACGCTTGAGACCACGAAAGTCTCTAACACGTGGAATCGCAATGGAAATCAAACGATCCAAAAAATCATACATCCGTTTTCCGCGCAAAGTTACCATACAACCGATCGGCATCTCTTCACGCAACTTGAAACCGGCGATCGATTTACGAGCCCTCGTGATTTTTGGCTTTTGACCCGTGATCTGAGTCAAGGCGTCCGTAGCCGCTTCTAAATTCTTCTTGTCAGCGATGGCACTACCAACCCCCATACTAACCGTGACTTTGTTGATGCGAGGCAACGACAACCGATTTGTACGGGACAGTTTTTCTTTCAGCAAAACAAGAACTTCGTCCTTATATCGCTGTGCCAAACGAGGTTGATAATCACTTGTTTTATTTGCCATGGTCAGTTCTATCTGGACGCATAAGCAGCTCGAGCTGGAGCAAGCTGCCCGTTTCCCTTGCCACATTTTTTACAAAAACGCTCTTTGCTGCCGTCCTGGAGGTACCGAGTTCCACATCTTGCGGCCTGGCTGCAAGCAGTACAGACAAGCATCACCTGTGAAATCGCAACCGGCATCTCCTTCGATAGCCTTCCACCTTGCGGATTTTTTTGACTACGCCGGACATGCTTATAACTCCGGTTTACCCCCTCGATCACCACCTTACGCGCGACGTGATCCACATGGAGAACTTTTCCACGATCACCTCGATTATCACCCGAGATTACTTGTACCGTTTCATCAACCTTGATGTGCATCAGACGACCTCACTGGCGAGGCTCACGATCCTCATAAAATTACACTCTCGCAACTCGCGGGCAACCGCGCCAAAAATTCTCGTACCACGGGGATTGCGATCGTTATCAATAATCACCACAGCGTTGCTGTCAAATCGGATGTAACTTCCATCGGAACGCCGAGTTGGCTGCTTACAACGCACGATCACCGCCCGTACGATTGATTTCTTCTTGATCTCACTTCCAGGAATTACATGCTTCACACTACAGACAATAACATCACCCAGCCCAGCAAATCGGCGACGGGTTCCCCCCAGCACCTTGATGCACATCACCTCCTTGGCACCCGTATTGTCCGCCACGTTAAGCCGCGTTTCCTGCTGAATCATCGCCTGTTTTCCCTTTGACTACCCTTGGTCACTCCGACTCACTGCTTGAATCCTGCAACGCCATCAGATCCACCGCATTATTTTTTTCGACAATCCGCAATAATTTCCACCGCTTCGTTTTCGACAAGGGCCGACATTCGATGATCTCTACCGTGTCACCCTGGCTAGACTCATTGTCCTCATCATGTACATAACATGTCGTTTTGCGCCGGACATACTTTCCGTATGCCCTGTGCTTTACCAATCGCGGAATTTCGACGCGACGCATCTGCTTCATTTTGTCGCTTGTTACTGTGCCGACAGCGACTTTCTTGGGCATGGCAATCTCAAAGGGCTAAGTGTTACAAAAGTTAGTTTTTTATACCTAATGAATGTGGATGCATCATTTGATGCCGCAACATCAGATCCTGGAATTCACTAAAATCTGATACATTCTGCTACCAAACATTAATCCATCCATCTCGCTTTTTTTCAATGAAAAATATCACTCACTTGCAGAAGAATCAGTACTCTCGCCTGCCTTTGACTGACGCTCTCGCTGCAAAGTCTTAATTCGAGCAATCGTCCGCCGATGCCTGCGAAGCTCACTGGGCGCATCCAATCGTTCTGTCTGGGCTTGAATGCGCAAATGAAACAGGTTGTCCCCCGTCTCTTTTAGCGTCAGCGCCAGTTGCTCATCACTCATGTCGCGTAATTCAGTTGCCTTACTCATCTGACCAAACCTTCTGCTAACCGCTCTCTCTCAACTACCTGACAAATCCGGCAGCTTTCTATCCACATTGCCATGACATCACGATTGCCATTACATCAAACGTCGTTTTACCAATCGGCAGGCAAGTGGCATTTTGTGGGCCAACCGAGAAAAACAGACGCGTGCCGCATCCTCAGTCACACCACCTACCTCATATAACACGGTACCAGGCCGAACAACGGCGGTCCAAAACTCTGGCTCCCCCTTACCTTTCCCCATTCGAGTTTCCAAAGGCGTTGACGATATCGACTTGTGAGGAAAAATACGAATGTACAAACGACCTTCACCACGTATGTATTGCTGGGCCGCAATTCGACCTGACTCAATCGTCTGCGCGCTGATCCAACCTGCTTCGATGGCTTGTAACCCGAAGTCTCCAAACACAACCCGATTACCACGAGTCGCATTACCTTTTATACGTCCTCTTTGGTATTTTCGGTGCTTGACCCGCTTCGGCATCATCGCCATCGTCACCATCTCCTTCGTAGGTACCCTGGTTAATCCAAACCTGAACGCCAATATTACCTTGTGGCGTGCGGGCCTCCGTAAACCCGTAATCGATTTTGGCCCGCAACGTACTGAGCGGGATCGAACCGGCAATCTGTTTCTCACGGCGGGCCATTTCAGCGCCCCCCAATCGACCTGAAAGCTGTATCTTAATGCCTCTAGCCCCAGCCTCCATTGTCTGCTCCAGTGTTCGCTTCATCGTACGACGAAAACTAGAACGCTTCGCTAATTGTGTCGCAATTTCCTCCGCCACCAACTGACCTTGTAATTCCGGACGGCTAATCTCCTCAATCTTTAAATTGACCCGTCTCCCGATCAAATTCTGCAATTCATTTTGCAACAGGTCAATCTCCTGGCCCTTCTTACCAATGATCAACCCTGGACGGGCAACGTGTAAAACCACCTTAACTTCGTCACGCGTCCTCTCAATTTCAACCCGGTCCACACCTGCCTGACGGTACTGGGGCTTATTGGGATGATTCTTGACGAAGTGACGCAAACGGTAGTCTTCCAACAGCAGCCCAGAAAAGTCCTGCTTGGATGCATACCAACGGCTTTGCCAATCCCGAACAACTCCCGTCCGAAATCCAATCGGATTAACTTTCTGACCCATATGACTATCTACTTTCTGCCTTTTTTCAACTGACCTGATCGTTCCAATAATCAATCAAACAGCTATGTTGCTACCTGCTGCCCCCCCGCAGCACCCTCTTCGACAAACGGCTGATCGGGATCATCCAATTCAACGTGTATATGAGCCATCCGTTTTTTAATGACATGTGCCATGCCGCGTGCACGAGGCCGCATTCGCTTGAACATCGGACCACCATCAACACGCGCATCCGAAACGACAAGCTTCTTGAGATCCACACTCTGACTTCGAGTCCGATCCGGGTCCTGAGCATTACCCAAAGCACTCTTAATTACTTTTTCGAGCAATCTTGCCCCTCGTTGCGGCTGAAACCGCAAAATTGCCAAAGCGTCATCTGCGAACTTGCCGCGCACCATATCCGCCAGCGGCCGAACTTTTCTGGCACTAATACGAGCATAGCGATGTGAAGCCTTAAAACCCATAACCTTCCACCCTTAGCGCTTTCCTTTGCCGCCATGCCCCCGAAAAACACGCGTGGGAGCAAATTCACCAAGCTTATGACCAACCATTTCCTCGGTTACAAAAACCTTCAAATGCTGTTTGCCGTTATGAACCATAAACGTGTGCCCCACAAACTCTGGCACAACGGTGCAAGCACGGGCCCATGTACGAATCGGATCCTTACGCCCCAATGAATCCAGTTTCTGAACCTTTTCGTACAACTTAACGTCGACGAAAGGCCCTTTTTTTAATGACCGTGACATGAAAACCGCCCACTCTCCAGTGATCACTCGTTGCCATGGAAACTACACGTCGTAAAATCAAAACCTCTTGCTTTTTACGCCACTACACCACAACCTGCCGCATACCCCCACGCTCTCTTGAATTATTTTGTTAACTGGCCGTATCGCTTTGACCTTCTCCGTCGAACGATCGCCGCATTGGAAGGTTTTCGCTTTTGTCGCGTCGAACCACCCTTGGCAGGTTTTCCCGACGGACTCACTGGATGCCGCCCACCCTTCGTCCGGCCCTCACCACCACCATGCGGATGATCCACGGGATTCATCGCAGTACCACGCACATGAGGCCGACGCCCCAGCCATCGCCGTCGCCCAGCCTTGCCATAGACGATTCCCATGTGGTCCGAGTTTCCTACCGATCCAATCGTGGCACGACAGGCAGACGGGACACGTCGGATTTCACCACTTGGTAAATTCAACTGCGCCCATTCAGCCTCACGAGCCACCAACGTGGCACTCGACCCGGCACTACGACACATGGCCGCACCACGGCCGGGCTGTAATTCAATATTATGGACATTGGACCCTAACGGCACCCTTGCCAGCGGCAGGCAATTGCCGACCGACGGCGGTGACTCAGGACCACTCTCAATCATTTGCCCCACCACCAACCCATCGGGAGCTATAATGTATCGCTTCTCTCCATCCACATAATGCAATAGCGCAATTCTGGCACTTCGGTTTGGATCGTACTGCACCGACGCCACACGAGCCGGTACACCATCCTTGTCACGACGGAAATCGATCACGCGATACTGACGCTTGTGACCCCCACCCCGATGGCGGACTGTGATCTTACCCTGATTATTGCGCCCACCTTTCTTACACAACGGACGGAGCAGTTTTTTTTCCGGTTTAGTCGCAACGGTCAAGTCAGCAAAATCACTGACGGTGGCACCACGCCTGCCAGGTGAAGTCGGTTTGTAACGTCGTATACCCATCTCGGTTTTCTTTGGCCTTCTACTTTTAGAAGAAGTTAATGCGATCCTCGGAATCTAACGTCACAATTGCTTTTTTCCAGGCCTTTGTCTTACCATATCGAAATTTATAGCGTCGCGACTTCCCCTGACGCGTTTGCGTACAAACCTTCGTTACCTTGACATCAAACAAACTCTCTACGGAACGGCGGATGTCAATCTTGGTCGCTAAAGGATTGACCTCAAATGCATACTGATTGTCACGATGCGAACGCCGCATGCCCTTTTCCGTCACCAAGGGCCGCAAAATGACTTGATAAGGTTCAAGAACCAATTTAGTCTTCTTGCCCTGCCCAATGATTTGCTGCGTGTTACGTCGCATCCGCTTGTCCTGACAATCAACTACCCTGCCAACTAAACCAAAAAAACAACATCATTTTTTGAAAATCTTCTTCGCTTCACAACCCACCCAGCCCATATTCGGGGCCAGCGCCCAACAAAGGCAACACACCCTAGTCATCTCCGCCTCCATCGGCACCATCACCATTAGTACCACCCTCGCGACTCATCCCACCCTTGATTATATCCATAGCCGCCTTGGTCAGCAGAATCTTGCGAGGCTTCAGAACCGAGAGTGCATTCAGGTCACTGACCGCTGCAATCGTTACCCGGGAAATATTCCGCGCACTTTTGTAAACATTCAAATCATGTTCCTCAGTCGCCACCAACGTGCTTGCACCATCCAATCCAAGTGCTGACAGAATGGACACCATTTCACTTGTCTGTGGCTCCTCAAAAACCAACTCATCGACCACAACAATTTCGTCATCCCGGATCTTTGAGGCAATCGCCATGCGAGTTGCCAACTGCAATGCCTTTCGGGGCAGCCGATAGGCATACTTTCGCGGTCGCAACGCGTGAATATGCCCACCCCCACGGCGAACACCACTACGGCGCGACCCGGCACGTGCGTTACCAGTACCTTTCTGGCGGTACAATTTTCCGGTCGACCCCGAAACTTCTCCTCGATCCTTTGTTTTCGACGACCCACTGCGTAGGTTTGCCTGATACATGACCGCAGCATCGTGCAACAACTGCTTGTTGATTCGGGGAGCCAGCTTGGCCAAGTCAATCGTATACTTGCCAACTGCCTTCCCGTTTCGATCGTAAACATTCAGTTCAGTCATAAATCAGACTTTATTCGTTTCGCGAACAACGACATAGCCCCCGTTGGGCCCAGGAATGGCACCACGCAGGATCAATAAGTTATTTTCCTCGTCAACCTTATAAATCTTTAAATTTCGAACCGTCACACGAGAATTGCCGTACTGACCAGCCATCCGGCGCCCCTTGAAAACCCTGGAAGGCGAAGCACTACAACCCGTTCCACCGGCATGCCGATGAACTTTCTTGACTCCATGGGTAGCCCTCTGACCGGAAAAATTATGCCGCTTCATGACACCAGCGAAACCACGCCCCTTGCTGGTCCCAACCACGTCAACCGCCAGCACATCAGCCAAGTCACCAACCTTAATCTCTTGACCGACATCAAAACCTTCGATCGACCCACGCAATTCTTGCGTAAAGTGCTTGGGCTCGCAGCCAGCCTTGGGAGTTGGTTCCACCCCAGCAGCTACCTGGGTTCTAGAACGTTTGCTAGAAAGCTTTGCTACATGACCACGGTGACTTCGCGTTGCACGGTTTCGCGGACGATCACGGAAACCTAACTGGACTGCCTCATATCCGTCTCGATCGGTTGTCCGCAACTGCAAGATATGACACGGACCCGCTTCGATTACCGTAACGGGAACGGCACTACCGTCGTCGTCATACAATTGTGTCATCCCAACCTTTCGGCCGAGTATACCTTTGGGCATCGTCGTTCATCCTATGGTCTGTCGCTGGCAGGATATTGAAAAAGTGAATCACACCCTTTCAGATTACCTGACGAGCGTCCGTTACATACAGTAAATCCGAGTGTAATTGGAATTCGCTGATAAGACGATCGTTTATCTCTTGAACGGATTTAACGGCTTCTCACCTGTGAAGCTTAAAAGGCTTATCCTTTCCACTCACTGACCCGCCAAAATCCATTCACACTACAAAAGTTGCTACTGCGCCGAAGCCTTAATCTTGATATCCACACCCGCCGGCAGACTCAATTTATTCAGGGCTTCGATAGTCTTGGCTGTTGCCTGAACAATATCAATCAAGCGCTTGTGCGTACGTATCTCAAATTGCTGCCGTGCTTTCTTGTCAATATTCGGACCCGACAAAACCGTATACCGTTCTATACGGGTCGGCAGCGGAATCGGCCCATGTACCTCTGAATGGGTTCGTTTTGCTGTATCAACAATATCCTGAGCACTCTGGTCAAGGACCGAGTGGTCGTAAGCTTCCATTCGTATTCGAATGACCTCCGCCGACAAAGTTCACTCCCTGTTGATGAATAAAGGAACTGGTTGAGATCCTCGGTGCCACGTTTGAACTAATTCCTACCCAACTAACGCCTACTCACGGAATCAATTTGGAAGGATTCAAAACGACACCACATGCCTGATCCCTACTTCGGTCGGACATAAAGCTTCACCATGAACTGGGGACAAAATAGTCTCAGCCCCTTGTTCACAGCATGAGTTCTACGCACCAACCCCAGGCCAACACGGCCTGATTGGGAAACTAACCATGGTAGGAATCTGAGTAGAAAGCGTCAACCGCCTTTCGAAGAGTTTTTCTGGAATAAAAGAAAAAAATGCCCCCTGGGAGTCTTGAGGAACGTTTGTCAGGATAAGGCAATATTTACAGGGGTTCAAAGGTGAAAAATCTCCGAAAAACAAGGCTTTATTGGCTTCATTCAGAACCCAACCGCCCCCTTCTGGCTTGAAGGCCCCCTCACCAAAGTGGATCAGGGGTGAATTTTAGATCTGGCGAGCTCACCACGGTGGACCGCTTAGACAAAACTCTGCACTATTTCAGCAGGAGCGGCAGCATATTTTAGCGGTTCCATCGAACAATCAGCCCGACCTTGGCTGAGGCTTCGCATGGCACTGGAATAATGCAACATTTCCGCCAATGGTACGTGCGCCTCAATTAAGGCTCGGTCGCCCCGATGATCTGTGCGGGCAATAATAGAGCGTCGCTGCTGTAGATCTCCGACAAATTCTCCCAGGTACTCGTCAGGGGTGCTGATATCGAGTTTCATCAACGGCTCTAACAAAACCACCCCTGCTTCCCGTAGTCCGATCTCGAACGCCTCTCCAGCGGCAATCCGAAATGCTACATCCGTTGATCCAGGTTCCTGGACTTCGCCACCGGTTATTGTGATTTTCATCTTCATCAGAGGAAAACCACCAATTAAACCTCCTCCTTCACTTCGTACTTTTAACTCTTCTAAAACCACCGATATCCATTCACCGGGAATCTCTTCCAGAGAACAACGACTGGTAACCCGTACCGTAGAAACCTGTTCGTCCGGTTCCATCACAATCTTTAAACTGGCAAACAATTGCTGACCACCTAGCTGCCGGTTACATCGACCCACTACCTCGACTTTCTTGCCAATTGTCTCACGGTAGTTGACGCGTGGTTTATGGACTTTTACATTCAGATCGAAGTCGCGTAAAAGCTTGTGCTTGATCACTTCCAAGTGCAATTCCCCCATTCCGCTGATCAAAGTCTGGCCCGTTTCCTCGTTTTCCTGGGCTTGAAAGGTGGGATCTTGGCGTTTCAGCATGGCCAGGGTTTCCGCGAGTTTTTTACGATCCGTGGTGGTCTCCGGTTCAATCGCCATCGAAATCACGGTTTCGGGAAACGTGATACTTTCAAGCAAAATAGGTTGCTTGGCGTCACAAATCGTATCACCCGTCACCGCATGTCGCATTCCGACCACACCAACAATATCTCCGCATTCGATAGCGTTTACCTGCTCCTCCTTTTTCGTGGAATGGATATGCCACAATTGTGACACATTTTCTTTCTTGTCCTTACCAGGAATGAAAACTCGTGTATTTGATTTCAGCGTTCCCGAATAGAGGCGTATCCAATAGAGATCACCAGTCTTGGCTGGCAAAATCTTAAACACGAGGCCACAAAGTGGCTCTTCTGCGCTCGCTTCCCGCCGCAAAATCTTTTCAGGCTTCCCCGGTAGTACCCCTGTGACAGGGGGCTTGTCGGCAGGACTCGGCAGAAATTCAGCGACAGCATCAAGTAACGGCTGCACACCCATTGCATGCAGCGCCGATCCACAAAACAGAGGCTGGATCTGGTGAGCCAACGTCGCCTGTCGGATAACACTGCGAATTAACGCTGTGGGCAATGCTTCTTCCTGCAAGGCCAGTTCCATCAACTCGTCACTGTATTCGAACAAGCAATCGAGCATCGCCTCACGCCATAAATCGGCATAAGCACGTATTTCTTCGGGGATTTCCTGGCGCAAGACTTCACGACCATCTGAATCGTTTGAAAAAGTCAAAAACTGCATTTCGATTAAATCGATGACACCACGAAATGCGTCAGGCGTGTGGGCTGGTCCCTGGCCAACCGGCACTTGCAAAGCGAGCGGCTGACTATCCACGAGTCGAACTCGTATCTCTTCGAAGGTGCGTTCAAAATCAGCCCCTTCGCGGTCCAGTTTGTTAATAAATGCAATCCGAGGCACAGCATATTTATTCGCCTGCCGCCAAACCGTTTCGCTTTGAGCTTCGACACCTTCACGCGCACTGAACACCACGACCCCACCATCTAACACGCGCAAGCTACGTTCTACCTCGGCTGTAAAATCAACATGCCCAGGTGTGTCGATCAGATTGACCGTGACATCTCTCCAGGGAAACGTGACACACGCTGAATAGATGGTGATCCCACGATCCTGCTCCTCCGGATCGTTATCCGTTGTGGTCGTTCCCTTATCCACTGCACCCACTCGATGCTTCGAGCCGCTGTAAAAGAGCATCCGTTCCGTAACGGTAGTCTTTCCCGCATCAATGTGTGCGATGATACCAATATTACGGATTTCTTCCAGTTTTCGTGCCATGGCGCATAAGAAACGCCACACAGATCTATATCCGCGCGGCGCCTAAAGTTTATCTTGGATTACCAAGCGAAATGAGCAAATGCCTTGTTGGCTTCAGCCATTCTGTGAACGTTTTCGCGGCGCGTCATTGCGGCACCCTCTC
>CAYMUR010000036.1:0-43148 GCA_964393615.1 uncultured Pirellulaceae bacterium | reverse complement strand
CGCTGCAGGATTGCGACTTCATGACAAAAACGTAGAACTGTTTCGTACTGCATTTTGTGAATACGCGACTGAACATATTAGCGAAGAAGATCGCATTGCCACAGTCTGTATCGATGCCGAAACTTCATTGGGTGGACTGAATCTGAACGTCGTCAATCAGATTGAGCGTCTAGCACCGTTCGGTCAAGGTAATCCACGTCCAACACTCTGTGCGTCAGGTGTTGTACTGGCAGGGGCTCCGCGGCGCATGGGCGGAGGTGACCGTCATTTAAGCTTAAAACTCAAGCAACACCATGCAACACTCCGAGCTGTTGCTTTCGGCCGGGGAGACTGGGCGGACCCATTGTCACAAATAAAGGGCCCACTAGATATTGCTTTTCGTCCCGTTATCAACACCTTCGCAGGCCGACGCTCAGTAGAACTGCATCTTGTCGACTGGCGGCCAACCCAAGTTGCCGCTTCTCTGACCACCCACCCGGGGTAATAGGCGACTGGTACATCTAAATCCACACAAAAACAATTCTGTCTAAAATCACTTCCGGAATCTCCTGACACCAGGGTATCTATTAATCATTCAACCGGAATTAGTCCCCTACTACTCGCACAACATCCGATTCTCCAGTGGCGTCGGCAAAAATCCATCCAATATATGGGAAATAGGTTTGGGAAATCTGTCTGTACTTCGATCTTCTAGAGACGCTTACTATCTAGGTTCATTTAACCATTGGTGTTAGCACTCGATTCATCAAATAATTCTGTTGAACACCTTACAAAATAACAGCAGAATCCTACTGCCACTTTCTCGTTGAAAATACCCATTACACTGGGGCATGCTGTTTTTGCCAAACGTTGAGCACTAGACACGAAGTGAACCGAGCAAAATCACGCGGCCTGTTGTCCGTTTTAGACAGCAGCCATACAATCACAGTTCTTCGTTTGAGCAAAAGCATGGTCCTCAGAGAAACAATGGACAATGACAGAAAAGAAAAAAACGGGAATCTTCCAGCAATATCTAAAGCAACCCAACACCGTCGGTGCCATTGCTGCTTCGGGACCATGGTTGGCTCGAGCTATGGTCAACGAGATTGACTGGCAGCAAGCACGTACCATTGTCGAATACGGTCCTGGTACGGGCGCCATCACGCAACACATTCTTCCTCAAATTCGTGACGAACATAATTTCTTCGCCGTCGAGATTAATGCCGACCTGGTTACCATGCTTGCCCATCGCTTTCCCCAACTGCAAGTCTACCACGACAGCGCGACTCACATCGCCGCTATTTGTGAACAGCATGGGGTGGAAGGCCTCGACGCCGTCATTTCTGGACTACCTTGGACCGTCTTTGGTGAACAATTACAACAGGATTTACTTGAGTCCATGCAGTCTGTCTTACGCCCAGGAGCTGTTTTTGTTACGTTCGCGTACCTATCAGGGTTACCGTTTCCTGGAGCACGACGTTTCCTTCGGAAGCTGAAGGGTTCGTTTTCTTCGGTAACCATCAGTAAACCGGTCTGGAAAAATTTTCCACCAGCAATCTTCTATACCTGCCGAGTATGATTGGCACGATTCAAGAAACCGGACTCTGGGCCAAGTCTTGCCCATTCTCGTCCTGCCCATTCTCATTACCCCACTCTAAAATCAGAACTCCCGCTCACTTTCACAGCGCAGGGGAAGTATGCCGACGAAGACGAAGACGCGCGGTAACACGGCGAGTAACTGCCAACATGGGGGGACCAAAAATGTAATAGATGAAAAGGATCGGCAATGCAAGTTCATGCAAGGTAAGGGCAATTACAATAGCAAAGGTAATTTGGACAACCAAATAGAAGCTACGCACCGAAGAAACCTTGGGAGTCTGAACGAGCTGCTTTATAACGTGCGGATAGGGAATCCTCGAAACCATCAAATAGGAGATAACCAGCGTCCCAATGGGAACAGCGAGAAAGATTACATTTAAGAGAGTCGTTCCCAAGGGCTCCAATGCAGGTGTCGACTTAATTTCCAAAACCTTCGGCATGGCAATTGCAAAAGCAGCAATCAACCCTGCTGCTGCGGGCGTAGGGAGGCCATGGAAAATTACCAGGGAGGTGTCTTCACTGCTTTCCACGTTAAACCGGGCAAGTCGCAAAATGGCACAAAGTGTAAAAATCGCCGCAATTCCCAGGAAAAAACGGGGATCCACCATTGGCAACTGACGTGAGAATACCAGCATCATAAAAACGGGGCTCACACCGAAAGTGATGACGTCACAAAGACTGTCCAATTGTTTGCCAAACTCGCTCGTTTGCTTTGTCCAGATAGCGACACGACCATCAAGCATATCGAAAAGGATACCAAGGTAGATCAGTAAGCCAGCATTGTAAAGATTCAATTGGTATGATTCCTGCCCTAACGCTTGGGAGGCTAATCTGATAGCGCCCAGACCGCAAAGTGCATTGCCAAGCGTAAGCAATGTGGGAAAAATTGGAAAACGACTCATGTCATTTTTCATCAGGTTTACCTGCCAGCTAGGTGTTTCCATTTAGAGCCGCCAATGGTTTTCAGGCCCTCCAGTGTAATCTAGAACCACCTGACAGCACAGGTGGGGTTCATGCTTCTTCATTCGTGTCCATATAATGAGCCAGCACACTGCTTCCGGCCAAAACCTTGTCGCCCACACCGACAAGCAACTTCAGTCCCTTTTCATGAGGGATAATTAGTTCAGTGCGGGATCCCATCTTAATCATGCCATATTGCTGTCCCCGATCGAGCGTGTCACCGGGCTGTACCCAGCAAACAATTCGTCTAGCAATCGCACCCGTAATCTGGGTCAGTCGCATCACCCGATACGGTGCCTCCAGTTGTTCCAGCCGGATTTCCAGTTGCTCGTTCACGTCAGCGGATTCTGGCCGAGTCGCACTGGTACACTTGCCATGTCGGTAATCCACAGAAAATATCATGGCTCGAATCGGGGAGCGATTGATGTGGACATTGAATACCGAGAGAAATATTGCAATCTTAATTGCAGGGCCATCAATCAGCGGATCGTGATCCAGGTGTTCGACGACATCAACTCGCCCGTCAGCAGGTGAGACGACACGACCCGGCTGCTGCGGAATGTGGCGGTGCGGATTACGAAAAAACCAAAGAATTTCTAACTCTAACAATGCCGGAATGATCATTAGAGGCCAGTAAAGAAAATAAAACACAATACCAATCACTAAAAATAGCAGCGTGAAAATGACGATCTCCGCCAGACCCACGCGAATAAAAGGCAGCTCGTTCCGACCGGTAAAAGGATCGTCTTTGGCCTTCCACCAATACCCACCCTGGTTGCGATAAAATTTGATATCTCGGGGATCGAGAACTGGATGGGGACATTGGTTTGTTTCACCCTGACGTGTTTGCGCCATCCGTCGTAAATATCCACGCCAGAAAACTTGCAACACAAAACGGCGCACCGCACCCCAGGCCAACTCGATGCGCATGCAGACACCCCCGGCCGGTTGAATACTTTTGATCTGCGGGTCAAGAGGCTCTAAGGGACGACCCGTACACGTTGTGCTAGGATGAGTCGAAGGTGTATTCATAAAGATCGTTCGCAAAAGAATGGTCGTTGTGTGAAAATGGTCGTAGCATAGCGCTACTCAGGTATTCTGGGCCACGCGTGGGGACTTTTCAAACTACCCGCTGAGCCAAATCAACAGCAACTGAGCAGGTATTGGAGCTACAGATGCGTGTACCAGAAACGGCATTCCTGTGAGTCCCGCAGGAAACCGTTCATTCCAGAATCTATCAGCGATGCCCTTATTTTGTAAGTAGAAGACATTAAATTTCAGTCGTGTTGAAAGTGATGGCTCGTCTCAATTCCACATTCCAACGTGCATTACATCTTTGATTATTTGAGAGATTTTTAACATTCTGTCACAAAATCATTTTGAGCGACACAATATCCCAAATTCCAAGCATGTCAAAATGCGATTCTGCGTAGAATCCTCTTCTCACCACATCCACACGCCGACGGCAAGTTCAGCCTTGCTACATTCGAAGCAACCTGGAATGCCTGAAAAGTAACGATTTCGTCAATCGGTTACCTGATGAAAAAAGAGTGTTGTTTAAGCGAATGGAGCGGTGATGATTCCTGGTTTCGTCCACGTTGAAGGAGAGAAAACAGTGAAACGCAAAAAAACATTGCTCAGCTCAATACCTTTGCATGCTGAATTGACACTAATACGCTTTCAAGCAGAGCCACATCCTTTCTCCACAGCTAGCGGAAGGGCTGCATGGCGATGTTCTATTTCACTGTCAGCAGTTTATGGCTATAAGTTGCCTGTGGTATTTTAGTAAAAAACACACCCTCTCCCTGGGAAAACTATGGAATCCCGTCTGACCGTGATTATTCCTTGTAAAAATGAACAATCCCACATTCGTTCGTGCATTGCATCTCTAGGGTCCATCGCGGACGAAATCCTCGTGGCCGATTCCGGATCGACTGACGGAACACTTGACTTTGTAAGGGAACTTGGCAACTGCCGAATCATTGAACGAGAATACATCCACAGTGGGGATTTTAAAAACTGGGCCATTCCACAAGCGTCTCATCCGTGGATCTTGCTGGTGGACGCCGACGAACGTGTGTCAACCGAACTTGCTAAAGAAATCAAACAGTTATTACTAGGTACCCCCTCCCAGGACGCCTATTGGATCTATCGAGCCAACTATTTTCTTGGACATCGAATCCGTTTCGGTGATTGGGGTCGGGATAAAGTCATCCGACTATTTCGCCGCGATATATCTCGCTACAAAGGGAATACTGACCATGCCGAAATTGCCGTCAGCACAGGCAATGTAGGCGTTTTACGAAATCGTTTGGAACATTATACAGCACGTTACTACGACGAATATCTAGAAAAGCTACAACGATATACTTCGCTGCAGGCCGAGCGCTGGCACACGGCAGGAGTACGTTCCAATTCGTGGCGCCTGATGTTTGGTGGCCCTTTGCGATTTCTGCGATCCTATATATTTCGCCTGGGATTCCTCGATGGTGTGGCCGGATTTCACGTCAGCATGTTGACCGGAATTTATGCCTATTGGAAACAAGTCCGTTTATGGGAATTGCAGCACTCAGCCAATCTTCCTTATGGCACAGAACTAGTCGAACCCCGAAATAAAAAAGTGGTCTAACAACGATAATTGCGCAAACCAGACATGGTCCTGAATGATTGCCAGTAATACCCCTCAGACTGAACTCCTATTTTTCACTTCATCACAACAGTTTCCCTAACTATTCGCCCTGACTTGTAATCCCAAATAACTGGTTTGATGCGCTCCGACATTTCTCTTCCAATCAAAACCGTCTGTCCAACATCTGTGGACTTTCCCGCCCCCACCGGCAACCACGAGCAGGACCAAACCCCTTTTCAAAAGCTTTCCCATGCCACAGCCACAAGCAGGTTTCGGGGATTTCGTGGAAACTGGGACCGTTACAATCTGACTTGTCGGCTGCTATATCGCGCCTGGCGATATCGCTGGAAAATCGAAAGAGCTGAAATTCAATTTCTCCGTAAAACGATTCAACGTGGCCAAACCGTCGTTGACATCGGTGCACATAAAGGTGCTATGACCTATTGGATGCAACGTGCTGTGGGACATCGGGGACAAGTGATTGCTTTCGAACCTCAAATCGAATTGGCAGACTATCTGCTCCGCATCAGCCAAGCGTTACCTATGGACCAGGTAACCGTAATGAATTGTGCCATCTCATCACAGTCAGGAATCAAAACCATCGCTCGTCCTATCGGAAAACCATGGCCTGGTGCAAAAATCACTGGCCAACACAATCAGCAGGAAGAGCTTATACCTGTTGAAGCACAAACGCTCGATGATTTTTTCATCAAACATCCTGGACGACCAGTTCATTTCATCAAATGTGATGTCGAAGGACATGAATACAATGTTTTTCATGGCGGCATGAAAATCCTACAACAAGACCGTCCAACGCTTTTATTTGAATGTGAGCGTCAACATCACTCCGGACAGGGGATTGATCATGTTTTTCAATTACTGGAAAGTCTTGGATACAAAGGCTATTTTTTTTCCAAGCCGCACGGCACTTTAAGGCCATTGTGCGAGCTTTGTGAAACCCAACTTGAAAATCCACAGTCCAAATCGTACACGCGAAATTTTGCGTTCTTGCCAAAATAATACCCACGAACACGACTAGCGATTGAATCCAGGCAACAAATAGGACACTGATAAATGCTGTCGTTCCTATCCAATGCCTGTGAACTGGAATCCAAAGGCACCTGTTACCTACTAAACAGAAGTTCCACATAAACAAATATTTAAGGCAATAGTAAGCATCTCAATGCAGGCAAATGCCTGCAACAGGAAAACCGGAGAACACACCAAGTCTCTTGTCAGCCAATCAAAAAATGGCCCTGTATTTTATGAAAAGATAAAGGCAAATCAAACAATTTGGTAACGATTGGTTCTTATCCAATGAACATCGTAATTTTACTGCCCAGCTGGATTGGCGACGTTGTCATGGCCACTCCAACCTTGCGTGCTTTGCGGAACCACTTCGGGCCGCAAACTACGATTACTGGAATTATGAGACCCTATGTGTCCAAGGTGTTGGCTGGTACCACATGGCTGGACAAGACAATTTATTACGACCGGCGATCCCGAACGCCTGACATACGACCCCAACAAGTGATTCGACAGCTGAGAAAAATAAAACCCGATTG
Source organism: uncultured Pirellulaceae bacterium (assembly GCA_964393615.1). Classification (GTDB taxonomy): domain Bacteria; phylum Planctomycetota; class Planctomycetia; order Pirellulales; family Pirellulaceae; genus CAYMUR01. The sequence continues at coordinate 36,416 of CAYMUR010000036.1, read as the reverse complement.
GATGGTTCTGCTGTCCAACTCCTTTCGAACAGGTGCTATCGCCTGGCTCAGTGGAAGTTCTCGTCGACTTGGTTATGTCCGGTATGGTCGTAGTCTGCTGTTAACCGACAAACTCTATCCACTCAAACGGCAGGGCAAGCTGATTCCTGTACCAGCTGTCGATTACTATCTAGACTTAGCATACTACATGGGTTGTCCTCCCGAATCGCGCCAGCTTGAATTGGCAGTGTCCTCATCTGACACACAAAGTGCCAATGAAATTTGGGACCATCTTGGTTTCGATCCCACAGACCAGGTTGTGATACTAAACACTGGTGGCGCGTTTGGAAGCGCAAAGCATTGGCCGCGAGAATACTATATTGAATTGGCCCAGCGAATTGTTCGCGATGAACAAAAAGCCGTACTTGTCATCTGCGGTCCCGCCGAACAGAAAAATGCTGCTTACATCGAAAAGATGGTGAATCATCCACGAGTTCGCAGCATGGCCCAACAAAATCTTGATCTGGGTATTACCAAAGCTTGTATTCAAAAAGCGAGTGCCATGGTCACCACCGACAGTGGCCCACGCCACATTGCCACTGCACTTGACATTCCTGTCGTGAGCCTATTTGGGCCGATCGATCCACGCTGGACGGAAACATATCACCCTAAATCGATTAACTTATTCCGATCCATGAACTGTTCCCCATGCGGACGTCGCCACTGTTCACTGGGCCATCATCGTTGTATGCGTGATTTGTCTGTTGGTGAGGTGCACCAAGCTGTACAAAAATTGATCGGCAATAAAAGTTTTCAACGTCTCAGCATCGCTGAATAAGATCGACCTCAAATTCTGTCAGGCTCGAGTCACTAGATGCGACGAACCTATTACTTTTGTCGTTGCCTTCCAATGAACAACGATCTATTCGTGCATTGGCAGTGAAAACCAATTGCTGGAAATGCTAACCAAACCTAGACGTATTCAATCTATCCCATTCCGGCCTGAACAACGCAGCCTAATGAGTGCAGCCTAATGAGTGCAGCCTAATGAGTGCAGCCTAATGGGTTTGTGCAACCGCTTCGTTACCCACTGCTTCATTTACGTATCAACATCAATTGAATTGACAACGCGAACGTCTTTGGCAACTGCACGAACAACTTCTTGTGCTAACTGTTTATGATAGAAAGAGTCAACCTGACCGGAAATCAGCAACGAATTATCGTATCGCTCTACCTGCAGGTAACGCAAAGCGTAGATAGGACTCGACGCCAAGGCGGATCGCGCTAGTTGTTCAACACCGGTAGCAAAAGTCGAAGCTGGCATCTGCCTTTCCCGTCCTGGGAATTTACTCCTGAAAATAGCATGCAAAAAAGAAATCGCTAGCACCAATCACAATATATTTCAATGTACGAATCACCACATTGTAATGTCAACACGGCTTCTTAGACAGTATCTTTTTTACTCAAGATATGGTTCCCACTCGTCCACGGCCGAACCCGGTTTCTGCCAGCTTTGACTCGCGAATAGCCTGTCAATCTTCTTAGAACCGTCTAGAAAAAGTACTATACATTTAATGTTGTCATGAACCAATAACAGCCTGTCGAAATTCAGACAAACAAGCTCGCTACCATTCACAACCGGCTGCACAAGCAATATGCCAGATCGCAGCATCACATTGAAGCTCAATTGACTGGTGAAACCGCTATTTTTTTAAATGATCAGAAATATTTCCAACACATTTCACCAGCTGCGGTGGCCGATTGAATCCACTGAAAAGACCATGGAGTCTGGCAGCAAATACCTCCCATCAATGAGTGCTAGCAGTCCGCCCTTCCTTTCTGTATTTTCCCTTTCCTTTCCAACATACCAACTACCTGAAGTACCAGTTCCTCGGGAGTTTGGCGGTCAGCTTTTAGTACCAGTTCCGGATGAATAGGAGGCTCGTACGGATCATTGATGCCTGTGAAATGAGAAATCTCACCTTTACGGGCTTTTTTGTACAAACCTTTCGGATCACGCGCCTCACAGACAGCAAGGGGCGTATCGACAAAAACTTCCAGAAAATCGCCAGGCTGGCCTGCCTGCTCAACCTGTTTCCTGACAGCATCTCGATCACTACGGTAGGGACTGACAAAGGCAGTCAAGGTGACAATGCCAGCTGTGCAGAATAACTCGGCAACTGCACCGACACGACGTATGTTTTCTTCACGATCTTGAGGCCCAAAACTTAACCCAAATCGCTTGGAAAAATCCTCATGGTGTCGCTCAGCAAGCATGGCGGGACTGGCATTCAGGCCATGCCGGACATTATCACCGTCTAGCAGCATACAATGAACATTCATCTCGTAAAGACAGCGATCCACGAGGTTGGCAACGGTACTTTTGCCACTTCCACTAAGCCCCGTAAACCAAACGACACAGCCTTGGTGCCCGTTAAGTGCTTCGCGTTCTTGACGACTCACACTAGGTGAATGCCAGGACACATGGACATCTTGATTCATCAGAACCCCGTAAAAGAACTATTTACTGGCCAGAAAACGTTTTAACATCACCAAGATATTTCATATTGATTGCAGTGACGGGTGTCTCAGCAAGAAGTCGTAGTGGCTACAACCACACCTTCAAACCCCTTCTTATGATTATAGCTGAATCAACGCAATCGGGAGGCACCCATTCTTTGGCAGTTTAGGAAAGAAGCACTGTTCAACTTCACCTGTTACAACGGTCTCGCGTGGGGTTGATCGACTAGATATAATTCGCCGATTGTTGAATTCGGGTAAACGGCCAGGGGCAAGCATGGCGAAAGCAAGTAGAAAGGGTTTTCCAACTACTAGCGATGCCACGACCAATTGGCAAACCCTCCTACCTGCTTTGGAACACGGTCCCATCGACCTGACGGTTGTGAATCGCGGAGAAATGGTTTTATGAGTCAAGCTGAAATATTAACACGAAATTCACCCCAAGTGCCTATTTTAACTGATAATTCGGCTAATTCCCTGTATGAAAAATGCCAAGCCCTGGCACGAAACCTATGGTGGAGCTGGCATCCAGAAGTGACCAATCTATTCCGTGACCTGGATCCAATCCGCTGGCGCCAACTCGATCACAATCCGATCGCATTGCTACAAGAATTGACACCAGACCGCTTGGAGGCGCGGGCGTCGGAAATGGTGTTATTCAGCCGTATTCACCTCGCATACCGTCAACTTAAAGAATACTTGTCGGACGAGACACAAACGTGGGGCAAAACCCACGCCGGTGTACTAGGTGCAATGCCCGTGGCCTATTTTTCGGCAGAATTTGGTATCCACGAATCAGTGCCGATTTATTCCGGAGGTTTGGGAGTACTTTCAGGTGACCACATCAAAAGTGCAAGTGGCTTAGGTGTACCGCTGGTCGCAGTTGGATTGTACTACAGCCAAGCATATTTCAAACAGCAGCTCGACAAAAACGGATATCAACAGGAACAGTATTTGTCGACTAATTTCAAAAACTTACCGATGGAACCTGCAGTTTCTTTGGACGGCCAATCGGTAGCCGTTCAGATTGAGACCCGTGACGGACCGCTTCATGCCAAGGTCTGGCTGATGCGCGTGGGCCGCGTGAATCTGTATTTACTGGATTGTGACGTGGAAGAAAATCGTCCCAAAGATCGAGAATTGACCAATCAGTTGTACGGTGGCGACGAACGGACACGCATTCGCCAGGAATTGGTCCTGGGCGTGGGAGGGGTGAGAGCACTTAAAACACTAGGGATCACTCCAGGCGTGTATCACTTGAACGAGGGACACAGCGCATTTGCGCCTTTAGAAGTTATCCGTGAACGGATGTTAGAAGACGGTATGAGTTTTGACGAAACGGTACAGTTAATTGCCCAGCATACGGTTTTCACGACACATACACCGGTTCCCGCCGGACATGATCGCTTTGACGGTTCCTTGATCGAAGAGCATTTAGGACCGCTACGTGACACACTCGGCATCTCTTACGAGCAGTTGATGGGATTGGGGCGCGTGGAACCTCAAAATGAAAATGAGCTTTTCACAATGACCGTGCTAGGACTCAAACTGTCTCGACGGGCTAATGCAGTCAGCGCACTACACGGTCACGTCACACGCCGTATGTGGGCTCATCTATGGCCCTGGCGGGTCGAAGAAGAAATCCCAATCGGTCACATTACCAATGGAGTACATGTGCCAAGTTGGCTTGCTTGGCAGATGCAAAACCTGTACGACCGAAATTTTGTTGCTGATTGGTCAAACCGTATGGGAGAACCAGAAGTCTGGCAAAACATTTACCGGGTCGATCGCGGAGAACTATGGGAAACACACACGGCATTAAAAAACTTATTGATTGGATTTGTTCGTCGTCGAATAAGTCGTCAATGTCGCCGCCGCGGTGAAAATGAACAGTTGGTCGAATCGGCACGTAACGTGCTGGATCCCAATATCCTGACCGTTGGTTTCGCCCGCCGATTTGCCACCTATAAACGCGCCGGACTACTACTCAGCGACCTCGACCGTTTGGACCAGTTACTCAATAAGGCTCATCGACCAATCCAATTGATTTTTGCCGGCAAGGCACACCCCAAAGACGAACCCGGCAAGCAACTAATCAAAGACATTGCCAATCTTCGTCTTGACAAACGATTTGCTAGCCGCATTGTCTTTGTTGAAGATTACGATATCAATGTAGGTCGTCACCTGGTACAGGGCGTCGACGTCTGGCTGAACAATCCCCGCCGTCCTCTGGAAGCTTCTGGAACAAGCGGCCAGAAAGTCGTCTTGAACGGCGGTTTGAATATGTCAGTTTTAGACGGCTGGTGGGCTGAAGCATACAACGGCCGAAACGGTTTTGCGATCGGCAAAGGGACGCAACATGTCGACGCTGCCATTAGTGATGAACGTGATGCTGAACACCTTTACCATATTTTGGAACAAACCGTCATACCTTTGTATTACGATCGTGACATCGATGGCCTACCTCAACGTTGGATTCAAATGATGATGAATTCGATCAGTACTCTGGCATGGCGATTTAGCGCACATCGCATGGTCATGGATTACACACGGACGTGCTATGTGCCAGCGGCTGGTGGTTTAAGTTGTGACATGAATTTGAAGTAACTAAAACATTGACCCGTTCCAGTAAATCCTATCTCGAACAACAGGCACGCCCAAAAAACTTCAAATTGCTACCCGGAGGTGTCGACGCTCTGGAGAGTCCTACAAAAGACCTTACTTCCCGCCAAAATCCCATCGCCGGCTAAAGCCCGGCAGGCATCCCAACTCGCGGAGAAAAACGCTGTTTTATTCACACAATCCGTTACCGCGATAGAAATACTATTCGACTTGTTGTTCCCCTCTTCCAGGCTAGGTCCAGCCGTTATAAATCAAATAATATCTACCCAGATGTGTATTTTCATGTCATGGATAACCACGTGCGACTTCTTTGGCAAACGGTTACAATGGCTTTAATCGCTTATTGGCAAAACCATTGATGCACTTCGACGTCGTCAGCCAACGGTTTGTTTGAAATTGTGAGGACAGGAACAGCTCGTTTTCTGATAGACTACTTCGTTGGGATTTTTCTCATATGCCGCAGCCATTACCTGAACACAACCCTGCCGCAGATGTACGGATGCGGGGCTTTTCTCAACGCTCCACGGTAGACGAAGTTCTCACTTGGCTTGATAAAACAATCTCTCCACTGACTCCTGAAGTAATATCCATTTCGGAAGCATCAGGGCGTGTACTGGCCGAGGACATGGTAGCTCGTTGTAACGTACCCGGATTCGAGCGTTCGATGATGGATGGATATGCCGTTCTCGCAGAACACACCCTTGGCGCGGCTCCCTATCATCGCATCCAGTTGTCAGTGATCGATCAATCTCTACCTGGCCAACCAGCACAATGTACGATCGCTCACAACACCACCGCTCGCATTATGACCGGTGCACCGCTTCCAACGGGAGCAGATGCGGTATTACCGGCAGAGTTAACCGAAGTGGACGGCGATTCTATCTGGATCCAGGGTGAAGTTTCTCCTGGAAAGAACGTGGGGCAGGTAGGCGAAGACATCGCACAAGACGATGTTATCCTCTCCGCACCACGTCGTTTGCGGCCACAGGATATCGGCGTTCTGTCATCAGTCGGAATTGCGGAAGTTCCCGTTTACCGACAACCTAAAGTACGGATTGTGGTCACTGGGGATGAATTATTGCCGGCCGGAACAACTCCTTCTGGTTACCAAATTACAGATGCTAATGGCCCCATGCTACATGCTCTCTGCGCGCGGGATGGTGGGCTCCCTGTTAATCCAGGTATTGTCCCAGATCAGCCAGAGGCTATTCTGGCTGCCATGAAGGAAAACGTGGACATCGTATTGGTATCCGGCGGTTCCAGTGTCGGGCAAGAAGATCATGCCCCCTTGCTACTGGCCAGCGAGGGTAAAATTCAGTTCCATGGTATCGCCATTCGGCCTAGTAGCCCAACTGGCATGGGCCAGTTGGAACACAGATTAGTCTTTTTGCTGCCGGGAAATCCCGTTTCCTGTTTATGTGCCTACGACTTCTTTGCCGGTCGGGCAATCCGTGCACTTGGTGGAAAAAATCGAGATTGGCCGTATCGGTACGTACAACGGACACTACGTCGTAAACTCGTGTCGACGATCGGCCGAGTGGACTATGCGCGTGTACGTCTCATCAAAGATCAAGTCGAACCGATAGCAATCAGTGGGGCTTCCGTATTAAGTTCCACAACTCGTGCCGACGGTTTTGTAATCGTCCCCAGTAATAGTGAAGGGTACGCGGAAGGATCACTTGTGAAAACATGGCTCTATGAACCTTGACTTCATCATCATCTTTTCTTTTTAGTCACACTATCCAACTACACATTCGCCATGGTTACTCAGGAACAATTTCTCGATGTCATCGATCGCCAGGAAGCGGAAGACCGTTTTCGCAAGGCTCTAGATTTGGAAGCCTTGAAGGAGGAAACCATTCCACTGGTAGAGGCATTGGGACGTGTACTGGCCACTGACGTGATCGCCCGTGTAGACGTACCATCGTTCGATCGTTCCAACTATGATGGATTCGCGGTCCGTGCATCCGACACATTTGGAGCCCGTGAAGAAGACCCACGTCACTTGCAGCTTGCAGAAGAAGTGATCGCCACAGCGGTTGTACCATCGGTTGAAATCGTATCTGGACTGGCAGCTGCGATTGCAACCGGAGGCATGCTGCCTCGCGGCGCCGATGCCATCGTGATGGTCGAACACGTTGACATCAACGAAAAGATGCTAATCATCCGCAAGGCAGTCACATCGGGATTTGGCGTCAGTTATGCCGGAACTGACATTTCGGCTGGAGAAACCGTGTTGCGACGAGGTGAATTAATGACCAGTCGTGAGACCGGCGTACTGGCAGCAATTGGCGTTGATCAAATTGTCGTGTGGCGTCGGCCCCGCGTGGCAATCCTATCGACCGGTGATGAGATCATCGCGCCCGGTGACAAAATGCAACCTGGATATATCTTCGATTCAAATGCACGGATCCTCGCGGATGCAGTCCGCGAACAAGGTGGCCAACCGGTCGAATTGGGTATCGTTTGTGACGACGAAGACCAGTTGGCAATCAAGGTCCGGGAAGCCATCGACAGCTGTGATGTGATACTACTTTCAGGCGGAACAAGCAAAGGTGCCGGTGACATCTCCTATCGGGTTGTCCAACAACTGGACCAACCTGGTATCGTTGTACACGGTGTGGCACTCAAACCTGGCAAACCAATTTGTTTAGCTGCTCAAAACGGCAAACCAGTCGTCATTCTGCCTGGATTCCCCACGTCAGCAATATTCACCTTTCATGAATTTGTGGCCCCGGTGATCCGTCAGCTGGCAGGCCGCTCAGACGAGGAACCCGGCATGGTGACCGCTCGTATGGCAGTCAAAATTAATTCAGAAATCGGACGTACTGAATACATGCTGGTAGGTCTTGTACAACGCGACCCCGACAAACCAAACCAATCCTCGCTGGCTGCTTATCCGATGGGAAAAGGATCAGGTTCTGTGACAACATTCAGCCAAGCGGACGGTTTTGTCACCATCGGACGCCACCAGGAAATCATTCCTACGGACACGGACGTTACCGTACGACTTTTAGGGAGAGAAACAAGGATTGCTGACTTGGTTGTCATTGGTAGCCATTGCGTAGGGCTCGATCTTCTGCTGGGGAATTTGCAAGACATCGGTTTTCGGACAAAATTTCTCTCCGTAGGGTCAACAGCCGGCTTAGAAGCAGCACGCCGCGGAGAATGTGATTTGGCTGGGATTCACTTACTGGATGCCGAAACAGGCACATACAACTCACCCTTTTTGTCAGCTGGTCTGGAATTGATTTCCGGATATCGCCGTCAACAAGGAGTTGTTTTCCGTCTAGAAGATGCACGGTTTACGGAAAAAGAAGCAGTCCAGGCCATTACCGATGCCACCCGTGATCCCCACTGTGTAATGGTTAATAGAAATCAAGGAAGTGGCACTCGTATTCTGATTGACCAGCAACTAGCAGGTCAACGCCCCCCCGGATATGCCGTTCAGGCACGAAACCACAATGCAGTGGCTGCCGCGGTAGCTCAAGGACGAGCAGACTGGGGCTTGGCAATCCGATTTGTTGCCGAACAACAAAAACTGGGATTTCTGCCCCTCGCCAATGAACAATACGATTTCGTCATTGCCAAATCACGCAAGAATCGACCCGCTGTGGCCGCTTTTCAAAAACTATTGACCACATCTACCGTACGTCAATCACTGATAGAGATTGGATTTTCTCCCAACGATTAGGACAAACAGAAACACACGAAAAACGCGATTGTGAACAGGATAAAGTCCCTGTACCAACAACGAATTGCTACTTTCTGTCACGACTAAACAAACATCAGGCCACATTGACAATAGCATGTCACCTGGTATTTCTGAAACACTTCTGGAAATGGAAAATGTTCGGTGAAGACCTCAGGCAAGTCACCCGCCTGAACGCTTTCTTGGGCACACATGACTTCACAACAATCCCACCAAGATATGGCAATTGAGACCGCGCGAATCACCAGTCTGTTTGTCACGGACCAAGTCCTGTCCGATATTTCCTATTTGCCAAGGAGTTTAATTCCCCACAGGTAGAATGATCTCGCCACGCCCACCTTCGATCAGGTCGCCATGATAAAGTTTGTAGGCTGTTTTGTACAACGCTGTCGGTATGTCAAATTCAAGTCTTTGTAACTCGTTAAGAATCAAAGGGAGCATCGGCGGATTGTACTGACACCCATAGCGAAAACTCACTAACAATTCGGGAGATTGATCCCCAAAAAATCCAATCGTACCGCGTCGCATCCCAGCACCGTGACGTATGCCCGCATTCCCCATTACCAAAATCGTACCCGCCAACATGTTAAAGCCAACCAGATCGCCAGCGTCTCCACCTACTGCCAGCAGGCCGCGCCGCATTGTGTGCCCAATCTCATTCCCGACGTGCCCGTCAATCAAAATGGTGCCACCGGTCATTCCACGCCGACTACCACGATAGGCCGCTCCGATAAGGTGCCCTGCCCTGCCCCGCACATGAATCAATCCTCCATACATCTCACCGCCGACCCAATCACCCGCGTCGCCAAGTACTTCAATGGTACCCCCAACCATTTCACTTCCCAAATGGCGTCCTGCCTTACCGTGCACAATGATCGTTCCGGAAACCATTTTCGCCCCCAACCAATGCACACCGGTCAAATCGCCCTTCCACTCCAGCTGACCATCGGTTGGATCACCATGGACAGTGAACATCTCGGCCAATTCTATTTCACGATTTCCATGAAAAATTTTATGGGCTTTAATTTCATCCAACGACATGTGCTGCAATACATTGGGAACCACGCCTTCTACTTCGACGGGGATGTCTGTTTGTGCTATATATTCTAGTAGAAGAGACATTTTTCGGGTGTCGCCATGCAAATTCCCCAATTAGAATTCGAGAGAATTCACCAATTGGGAGAATAACCTAATTAGTAACCCAGTGAAGCTGGGAAATATTATACCAAATTATCAAGTTCGCTGGAGTTAGCAACCGTCGATTTCATAATCTCTTTTTCGACCTGATACCATCCTAATGTTGATTACAAACTGTCATCCAACAGATGCCTGAAAAAACCGTGGCACCCACCAACAACATCCAGCTGAAGTTTGGAGGCGTTGTCCTTTGCGGCGGTCGAAGCGCCCGCATGGGATTCGATAAAGCGACCTTACCGTTTGGGCCAGAGTTAATGCTGCAACGCGTGGTCCGTTTGCTGCGCGAGATCGTCACACCTGTTACAGTGGTCGCGGCAAAAGATCAATTGCTCCCTCCTTTGCCTGATGACGTATTGACAGTATTTGACCATTGTTCAGACCGTGGACCACTCGAAGGCTTATACACGGGATTAACGGCTTCCCAGGTACACGTCGATGCTGTATACGTCACAAGTTGTGATGTGCCCCTGCTACGTCCCGACTTTGTTAGACAAATGTGTTCTTTAATGACCGACCATGAGATTGTCGTACCGGTCGATCAGGATCATATCCATCCACTGGCGGGCGTTTATCGGACACATCTTACCACGCGTGTCCGAAAATTGCTCGATAGCGAACGTTTTCGGCCACTATTTCTCATTCAAGAATCCAAATCACTCCAAGTTCCAACAAAACAACTACAGGATGTCGATCCTGACTTATCCAGTCTATTCAACCTGAACCGTCCGTCCGACTACTTGGCTGCAATCCAACAAGCGGGGTTTGAGATACCGGCCTCATTAAGAGCACGTTTGGAAAAAAGCTAAGTGGTGGGATGAAGATCCGAGTATGACAAGATATTATTTATTTCTTTTTTGGACATTGCTGAAACCTGCCAATCGCCACTGGGTTTAGATATTCCTGTTCTTATTTTCTTTTCAACAAGGCTCTCCCAATCACCGGTTTTTCACCCCAAAGTCCCTCCTGCCAAAGCGTCCGGATTGTTCTACGAATTTTCTCAAAGTACAATGGCAGCAAGGTTCTCCTCATTGGAACCAATTCCTTGATCGCACCGCGACAACCGTCGTCCGATTTACCTGGGCAACAATCAGACAACGCAATCAGACAACGCTGACACAGGGTCATGTTGTATCAATCCAACTATCAATTAGTTCCAACGCCACACCCCTCGTTAACCCAACAGGAACCATTTCATGCCAATCATCGACCGCCGCAACTTTATCCATGCGAGTAGCGCTTCTGTGGCATCCCTGTCTCTGGCAACGTCAACCGTGAAAGCTGCTACTACCAAAGAAAAAATTAAAATAGGTCAGATCGGCACAGGTCATGCCCATGCTTCTAGTGTATTTTCACAATTGCTGAAGGTCATGGATGATTACGAAGTGGTTGGCATCGTCGAAAGCGATCCTGAACGCAACACTAAACTTGGTGGTTCCTATCAAGGCGTGCCACTGATTAGCGAAGAACAATTACTGAACACACCGGGATTACAAGCTGTCGTTGTAGAGACCGAAGTGCAGGACCTGTTGCCGACGGCCCGTCGTTGTGTCGAGGCTGGCATGCACATTCACCTCGACAAACCGGCCGGCGAAGACCTGACGACTTTCAAGAATCTATTGGACGAAGTCGCTCGCCGACAACTTCATCTGCAGATGGGATTCATCTATCGGTATCATCCTGCATTTCAATTTTGTTACCAAGCAGCAGCCGATGGCTGGTTCGGAGACGTGTTTGAATTACATGCAGTCATGAGCAAAAAAATCAGTCCTTCGTCACGCAAATATCTATCACGTTTTTCGGGAGGTTCGATGTTTGAGATCGGTTGTCATGTCATTGACGCCATGGTACGCATTTTAGGCAAACCGCAAACCACAACTCCCTACGCGCGTCAAACGCATCCGAAACAAGACACTCTTTTCGATAACCAATTAGCCGTGTTTGATTATCCCAATGCGATTGCGTCGATCCGTAGTGCACTGGTTGAGTACGCAGGCTCACAACGCCGCCAGTTTACTGTCTGTGGCGAATTCGGTACCTTCGATTTGCGACCGTTACGCGGACAGAATTTCCGATTAGCCTTGGAACACCCTCGGGGAAAATTTAAAAAAGGATATCAGGAAGTGACCTTACCCGCGGGTCCCGGTGGTTTTGTGAGTGCTTTTCGTGACATGGCTGCCGTACTACGTGGTGAAAAAGAAAACGATTATCCACTATCACATGAACTGGCAGTGCATGAAACAACCCTTCTTGCCAGCGGATACCAAGTGGACGGTTAGTATTGCTCACGAAACATAACAACATGAAGTCTTATCTACTTTTCAGAGACAAGCTTTCACAACATCGGAAACACCATCAAAACTCTGATCGTTCCAGATAAATACATGTCGCCGTCAAAACGACAACTATGAAACCGAGACTGCTCCAGATGGGAGCCCACGGATCAAACGATTCGTGTGGTGCGCTAAGATCGACTGACATACCAGTACTCGCACGCTGGGTCAGCAAATAGTAAACCGTATCGTTCAGTTCACCGGGTTTGGGCAAAGCCCAATAAAATGGCACGATCGCGTACCGATAACAACGCTCCAGCATATCCAATGCTGGCGACCTAACCTTAACGGAATTCATTCGTTCCGGAGCGTAGGTTGTGACTTGATTGGTACGGTCGACTACCAGTAGCTGGTCTTGTTCATTGAATTCGGCAGCAGAAATATCTCCTTGCCCGGCAACACCATGTGTCACAAATTTTCCCTCTTGGGCATCCACTTTTGCCATACGACCATGTTGAAAGACGACAGCAAACCAACGTCCACCAGACGCTGCCGAGATAAATCTAGGTTGATTGAAGGATTCCGGCCGGCCTGAATGACGCAGGTTTCCGGTGAGAGGGTCTCTAACCTCAAGTTTACCTGTCGCATGAGCCACGAAAAGTGTCTCCCCCGAAAATTCCACTAACAGACGGTCCTGAGATGGGCCAAGGGAATATTCATAACTGACACAATACTGACCGTTCTTTTCCAAGGTTAGAATTTTCATCTGACCATCGTGGTAGATAGCGATCCGTCCATCGTCTTGGTTTACAGCAACTGCAATATTTTCGCCTGTCAAGTTTAGCGGTTTTTCAGGACCCAAGGAAACAAATGGGCCTTGCTGATCGATTGGCAATACAATCCCATAGAGTGTCTGCGACGTTGAATCTTGGCTCAACTTCCCCTCGATTCGAAAAATATGATCATTCGATATCAGTAATACTTCACCCTCAACACCATTTCTTAAAGCTTTTACCTTAAATGGAACCGATGCTGATGTCATCCATTGCCAATCCTCCTGGCGACGCCCAACGGCCAGCCTGGAACTGATTCCCAGCAAACTCACATCACCTCTTCCTTGAGTCAGGGCCACCAGTTGATCACCGACATCATCATAAACAGGCCCTAACACACGAGAGCTAACGTTGCTCATGGCTGCCAAATTCTGAGTCTCCTTGTATTCAAAAATAGAATGCCATGATCTTTCGCTGTCATTCCATACATAAGTCAAGCCTTGCTCGTTTCTTGCAATCAGCGTGTCTCCAGCAGTGATCAGATTAATTAACCGGAAAGGTTTTATATAAAATCCTTCTAAACTTATTTTTGTGGCCGCCACCACAACCAACGATGTCCACATCAAGATGGTCAATACAATGGAAACAACAGCATTTTTCCAGATGACGCCTACTAATGCTGAAAACGAGTAATAGATGGCAAACAGAAAAACAAATACCGGAATTGCATAAATCAATCGAGCATGCCAAACATCAAATCGAAGGCCAGCGATCAACCAAAGCCCGAACACTAGGTATCCAGAAACAATTAGCACGAAAACACAGCCCCCTAAATATTTGGTGAGAAACAATAAGGACCGTGAAAGCGGTTTACTTAAAAGAAGACTGAGCGAACCAGACGTAAACGTCTGGGGTACGATAGGCGCTGTCACTAATATAGCAATGAACACTGCCACGATGCCCACGACATATCGCATAATGAGCGTTAGACCAACGTCAACACTATTTCGCAGCTTTTCCAAGGATAACGGCAGAGTTTTAGGAAGCTTCCAAAAAAGCCATGTGAACTCAACAAAGTCAGCTGGACTGCGCCAGATCAACTGAGGTAACGCCGCTTCCAAAAGCAACCGGTTTCGGCGGCGCAACTGCTGTGGCGAAAGATTTTCAGGCAATTGGTCACATAAAATCAAGGCTTCCTTCGTCAACCGGGAATGATGCCATGTAGTTTTGTCGTCCAAATCAGATCGTTGGATAACAGTATTAAGTGATTCTAATAAACGGGTACGTTCTTCGGAATTCAACGTTGTCCCAGGCCGTTTCTGCAATGAAACAGCCATTTCGCGAATCTTTGATTGATCTTTCTCTCCTAAAACTGACCAAATTCGCCGCAGAGCAACATCCGCCGGAGCGTTCTCAGCTGCCACCAGTCTGTTCACCAGAACAGGCCAATCCTCAACGTCACCGGACCGAAGACTGGTCACCACCCATTCCCGATATCCAATGGGGACTAAGGCTGCAAGGAAACAAGTAACCAGCAGCAGTAAAATCCACAAAACTCGAGAAGCAATTGCCTCTCGAAAAGAATCCTTGATGATCACCAAGTAAGGACGAAGCATCCGTCAAAAACCTCTACGATTAATTGACATCACGATTCATTTATAGCAGAGAGTCCTTAATTCACATCATCATGATGAAAAGGTTCGGACAGAATGCTCAAAAAAGCATCTTCAAGCGATGCACGCAACCTTGCCAAACGAACAATGCTGATCCCATTAGAACGCAACTTGTCAACACATCGATCAACATCCTGCTGCTCAGGTAAATCGAGTAACACCGTACAACAATTTGCATCCTTTTGATTCCATTGGTTGATTAAATCCTCTCCAATCACCTCACGAATGTTCGATGGCAAACCAACCAGTTCTAGCTCCAGTTTTCCAGATGCACCTGACTGGGCCTTATTTGTAGCTGCCTCAATCGTTCCGAGATAACGCAGCTTTCCTTGATCCAGAATAGCGACTCGATCACACACCATCTCAACTTCTTGCAGTAAATGGCTATTCACAAATATCGTTTGCCCCTGCTCTCGTAATTCGGTCAAAATAGTGCGCATCTGAGAGCGCCAGATAGGATCAAGACCGTCGGTCGGTTCATCAAGAATTAATAACTGAGGCTGGTGGAGCAGAGCTTGTGCCAATCCAAGCCTTTGCACCATTCCTTTGGAAAACTTGGTTACAGAAACATGACACCATTCTTCCAGTCCAACCTTGGCTAACAATTCATCCCTACAGCGACGCACGCGCGCTGCCGGAACATTACTCAGCCCTGCATAATATTCGAGGGCCGAACAAGCGGTGTGATGTGGGGCAATGCTCAATTGTTCTGGCAAATAACCAATATCGCGCCGCGCTTGGTGACTACCGGCTGAATATCCGAGAAGCTTCACTGCTCCAGCCGATTTACGTATGATTCCGAGAAGGATTTTTACAAACGTCGTTTTACCTGCGCCATTCGGCCCTAGCAATCCAAAGATTTCTCCACGGCGAACACGCAGTGATACATCAGCTAATGCTTCGAATTTCGATGCTTTCCACCAGCCATTACGGTATGACTTTGAAAGCTGGTCAACCTCGATAACAAAATCACTTGACATGGCTATGACTAGGCATCACATGCACCGGGAGGTAGATCGACCTGGCAAAGAGGGGCCGACCATGAATCTGACTGCGACGATAGCAGCGTAATCCGTTTGGTGGCAGGGGTCAACAGATATAAACCAATTCATCTATTCAAAGAATCGCCAGGAGTCACCCAGGAAAATTCTCAGTCGTCTCTGGCATGGAGCGTGGCCCTATGTGCTGGAACTGAGAACCGTCCACAACCATGCCGTAGAGCAAACGCCAACTTAATCTAGAAAGCCGACCAATTCCTGACTGCGACTAGGCTGTTGTAACTTGCGAACCGCTTTCGCTTCAATTTGACGGATTCTCTCACGAGTCACTTTAAATATATGGCCAACTTCTTCTAGCGTATAACTGTACCCATCTCCCAACCCATAACGTAGTTTGATGATTTCACGCTCACGATAACTAAGCGTTTTGAGGACTTTACCAATCCGTCCCCGCAGCATTTCCTGCGCTGCACCGATGGCAGGGCTGGCGGCCATGCCATCGGGCAAAAGGTCACCGAACTGGCTATCTTCACTATTTCCGACTGGACGGTCGAGACTAATAGGGTAACGACTCATGGCCAGCACTCGACGTGCTTCGTCTACTGTCGTACGTGCCTTACGAGCAGTTTCCTCGATCGTCGGTTCACGCCCAAGTTCCTGAAGCAATTGGCGTGAAACATTGCGGACCCGAGACATCGTTTCTACCATATGCACGGGAATTCGGATCGTACGGCTCTGGTCAGCTACAGCACGTGTAATCGCCTGACGAATCCACCAGGTTGCATAAGTACAAAACTTAAATCCGCGTCGATATTCAAATTTATCAACCGCCCGCATCAAGCCGGCGTTTCCTTCCTGAATAAGGTCCAAAAAACTGAGGCCACGATTTCGATATTTTTTGGCTATCGATACAACCAACCTCAAGTTGCCTTCCGACAATTCGCGCTTGACCTGTTGGTACTCCGTGTAAACCTTCCGCATCGCTTTACAACGGTTGCGCAAGCTCGTTGGTGTTTCCTGTGTAGCCAACAGGATTCGGCGGTACTCCGTCAAACACCCTTGTTCATCAAGCGGCTGTTTCTTTTTTCTCCGTTCTTTGATCTGCTTGCGCAATTCGTCGACCCGACGGCTGAACTGCTCAAGATCACGAATCATCGGCTCGATACGCTGGGTGCGCAAACCAAGTTCCTCGATCAACTTCACTGCTCGTCGGCGACGCAGCCCAAGTGAAATCCACGCCTGGTTGCGAATAGATTTTGACTGCGTCTTGTTCAGGGCAATACTGTAGTCACGACGATTTTGATTAAGCAATACGCCAATGGTTAGGAGATTGTGCGGCAGTCTACCTAGAATCTGGTCTTTTTCCAGGCGATCCGTCACGGAAACCTGAACCGTACGATCAAATGGCAATTCTCCTTCGTGCACCCGTCGCAAAATTCTGTAAGCTGTTTGGATGACATAATCACATTCCAATAACTTGCGACGGAACTTAGCACGAGTAATCTCAATTTTTTTCGCCAATGCGATTTCTTCCTGGCGGGTCAGCAAGGGTATCTCACCCATCTGAGTCAAATACATGCGAACTGGATCATCAGACCACGATTCACTCTCATCATTGACCGCCAACAATTCTTCTGTTTTGAGGTCAGCTTCGTCGTCAATTTCCGCCGCAACGTCCGGTGTAGCCGAATCGTCATTAGCCGTAATGACCGTTGTTGTTGCATCGAAATCATCTGTTTCGGCCGGGCGACGGCCATCGTCTTCAAATTCGTCTATCATTGTGTTAAACAAAGTTCTCGACTCCCCGTGGTTTCCGGATACAACATTCTACTTGCCCAGAGGTTCAAACTCCCTCGGGTCAGGACCAGGAAAACAACCAAACGAACTGCACTGGCTGAATGAACAGCTTTTGGATCCGTGTCGCAAAAGCTTCGCAATCAGGTTTAAGCCTTTTGCTATGAAACAACGGTATCACAAACTTGGTGCAAAAATTCTTGTTCACTGCAAACAAAGCAAGTAAAAAATCATACCACCATCTGAATGGTTTTTGGGACACGATCTACAATTGGTAAAAAGTTTTGATTAGGACAAGTTAACACTCTCGTAACAACATACTCATCGCCAAAACTTTACGGGCAACATAGTTGTGTTTTAGAACGCACTTGAACAATAACAGAATGTTATCTGTGGGCAGGACCCGGGCGCAACCCGGATAAACAGGCAGGTCAATGCTTCTCACTTTTTTCTTACCAACAAACTTTGGGAACCACCAACTCACCCTTTAAGTGGTGTACCCCTTGGTTTCAAACCCGTTTTCCCCGTACAGTACTTTACAATTAACAAATTGTAATCATGATTTCTGTAAAGTCTAGGGCCAAAGTGACGCCTGATTTCATGATTTTTTACCGTAAAACTAGAACCAGATTGTGCTTGGAGCCTCGGCTTAGAACTCTCGATACTGCTTCGCTAATCCATTCGCTTGTTCTCCGCTGAATCTCTCCAACCATAGACCGAAACAAACGGGACAGCCTACCCTTCTTTCCTAATACTTAACCTTAAAATAAGTTATGCAAACTAGTCCGTCACTAGAAATTTCCGTCGTTAGATGGTATATACAAGGTAAATTTTCCAGCAGAGCAAATTGGATGCCATTTTAACATTCCTGTTTAACATTCCTGGGAACCAGAACCCACAAATCAGCACCTGAACTGGAAACTTTTTCCACCGGCCACCCCGATCCACCCATGACAATTAGTTATTTTCTACCTTGTGATTGCGGTACTCAACAACAAGTCCAGACAACTCAGGCAGGCGAAAGCCTGATTTGTACGGCCTGTGGCACCCCGCTAGAAGTGCCCACACTTCGACGGCTACGAGAACTAGAAATTGTCATGGAGGAAGACTCCAATCGCAGCGTGGCGTCCAGCTGGACCCCTGTTCAAGGCACCATGTTTCTTGTCGGCAGTGTCATCGCAATCGTATCGTTTGCCGCGATTGTATTTTCCACTGTTTCCGATCGCAAGCTTTCTGTCCAAGCAACTGTTCTACAAAACAAGCAACTTGTTTTGGAAAATCTGGAAGATTTGACACCCGAAGAGTCATGGTTAGAGTGGCAAACATTGCAAAACCTGCCGCCAAAACGCCTTCCATTACACAACCAACAAGCCATCAACTGGAAATTCTATCGCAACATCGCGGCTAGCCTATGTCTGGCAGGCACGGTACTGGCAGGACTAGCACTGATTGTAGGACGGTGACGAAGTTTCAACATCACCGTTTCAACATCACCAATGAAGGGGTAGCAGGTTGTCTGGCAATGCCACCACTAAGCAAAAGGTTTGCTCCTTGCTATCTGCCAGGATGTTCTAGAATCACACAGCCTAATGTTTGCTCCCTAAGATTTCTTCCCGTTGTAATTCAGAAGCATCAATCCATGCACTGGCAAACCGACTGGAATTTGCCACTCGAAAAGTTTCCAGTGATTCCTTGTCAATGACCACCAACAACCGGTCGATCAGACCGTAGGCAGTCAAGATATAAACACGTGACGTTTCGTAAATCTTCCACCGTCGCCAACGATCAAGTGCTGGATACTCGTCTAGCAAACGGGCCATACGCGGGTCTTCTTTACGTACGCTACGCATAGAACGACAAGCAATACAGGCCTGAAATTTAATTCCCCGAGGACTAACAGGTTGCTGACAGACAGTACAGCGTACCATCGCAGCACTCAACACGCGCTCGCCACTTGTAGCACACAGGGAAAAAAATTCTTCGAGGGCTCGACGACCTGTCACCGGGCACGTCAACAACTGCTCATTCATCACTTTCTGACCCGACTGTTCACATGTGACGATCACATCCTGTGAAACAATCTTTCCACGATCTGTGGCGGCAACCCGATAAGTCTTTACGCCACTTACGGGGCAAATGAATGGAGGTGGTTTGGTATGACGATCTGCGAAAGGCTTGGCCCACCCGGAAAAAGCAACTTCGGCACGACTGCTGCCAATCGATAACGCCAATTTCCCTGTGGCAAATTTACACCAAATTAATGTTTTCGCCAGTAACTCATATTGATCCTTGGCATATTCGGAGTGCAAGTCAATCAAATCCAACATGCGTTGCGATTGATCATCGGTTAATCGAGGCGGTTTATGACGTAATGGCACCACCTTATCTAGCCCAAGTGCGCTGATCGCTAATTCATCCAATATCGTACCATCCGGTCTCATGAATACGTGCACCACACTATAAGTGTTTTCCGAAGATGCATGGCGATATGTAAACCTCACAATAGGGTGATCCTCTAACGCACATCCCGCCAAAATCACATTACCACGTTCGACCTCAAATGCATCAAACATGGCAGATGCCAGGCGATGCACACTTGTCGGTTGGTCCGCCGAAGTAGCATGGGCCCATGAACCTTGAACTTGTAAACATTCAGCAAGCTGGGTCAACAACGTTACCTCTGATTCAATGCGTTCGATCCCATCACCCAGCCTCGTTGGTGTCGGAACCACTTGTTTATCCATTGCAAAAACGACGTGTTCTGCTGAGCCAAAGCAATCCTGATAGGCCTTTGGTACATCAAATTCGATTTGAGAGCCATCCTTTGAATGAGTTTCAACGCCCAGTGTTGCCAGAGCCCACACGGCAAACGCTCCGTCATCAGATAATTCGTGTAAAACATGTTGATTTTGGCGATCGCTCAGCATTGAAGTGTAACCATCCGAAAAATAGGGGCGATTTCACGATTTGTTCAAACTGCCCTGCCCTAGTTGCATTCGTACCATCCAATGAAACATTTCACGAAGACAAATCGCATCGCACCAAAAACAGATGCTGGTGATTTTCCGTCACTAACCGACCCAGGCCAAAACGACATTTGGAAAAAGAACTGAATATTGTTGCCTGAACTTGGAAAATCGTTTGACCAGTATTTTGACTAGTATGACGTCGTGACTTTAATCTGGAACCTTGGCACACTCGTCGCAATTTCAACAAGGATTCAAGCTGCGTTCACCAAGCCACATTTCGACTGAACTCAAGCTACACCAATACAAACACTTCTCAGAAGATCTACAACGATACTGGTTTCGCTAGTTTTGCAGCTGACCTTTTTAGTTTTTGTCTTTGCAATTCGAAGTATCGACACCAATCTCTGAGTAGCGTACATACAAATCCACCACAGGATTTTCAATTGCAATCAATCCAACCAGTCACGTTTTTCCAAACGTTCGGGCACATATTGTTCGGTCACATAACTGATGTCTTTGCTAATCAAGGATTCAACTTCTAGCTTGAACCCATTGTCCAGCATCTTTTTTATTTCCCGTTGCCATGCTTTTTTCTTTTCGAACCAGGGGTAACTGGCAATCTGCTTGGCTCGTTTGCGGTCATTGTCGTTGAGATTTATTTTTACACTACTGGAAAGGTCACACCGCTCAAGATCGATACTACGAAGGCCTAGAAACTTTGCCGTCGGAATTGCCATCCTTTGCGATTCATAGGCCAGATTGATGGAACCTTGCTTGATGACGCTGTAGATATAGTAGCCCCAAGGATCATTATCCAACAAACAATAAACCGACAACCCAAGTTCCGTATGCAAGCGATTCAGTAACCGCCGGACTCCACGCGGTGGCTGTCCTCCGCCATGCGTCAGGATACAGTTATGTTCTTCCCAAAAACGATCCTCGTTGAAACGTTGCCAAACCGTATCTTTTTCGACATGGAGTACAAACTTGGCTTTGCATTTTTTGCGATCCAACTTAACCACATTTGGTTCAACGATCGAGGGGATTCCATATCCTCCCCTTCCCATGGCAGCACAGTTAATCTCGTTGCCTGTGTCGTTAATAACAATATTCCCAACCATCGTACCTTTCGTCTGGGCGTACAGATGCAATTCTTCCCGTAACGCATTCAGCAGCACTTCGGAGTCTTCGATCACTGGATCGCATTCACTCTGCTCAGAAAATGTTTCTTCCTTGGTTCCTTCGATCGTATGTTTCAGCAGGTAAAACAATCCTCGGATGCTGGTAGTTTTACCTTCTTCGATCAAACGCTTACAGCCACTGGCAACAAGCATTGTTTGCATGTAACTTTTTGCTTGTGACAGATTAAACAACTGTCGGCGATTGGTATTAGATCCCATTTCGATGATCCGTTTACGGGGACTGTAGCGAACATTCGAAAGAGCGCGCGTCGGAATGTCGATGTACGGATCTCGACTTCGATTCGCTGACGAAACAACACCGTCTGCTAAACGACGTAATTGTGTCAAAGTACGTTTGTCCTGCGGTGTCGCAGTTGATTTTCTGGAAGGAGATTTCTTTTTTGCCATGACGAGTTTCTTGATCAGAGTACCTATGGATACCAATGATTAGATTGCTAAAACAACAAGTAAAATCGTTCTGAAAACAACCGGATTTTGTAGATATATCTTGCAGGCTTAACGGTGTTTACTGGCCAGCCTGATTGCCCAGCGCTCTCGCTAAATCCTCCGCTGGGTCAACGACGATTACGTTGTCACCAAATTTAGTGTCGTCCATTTCAATTGGCTTACCCCGACTATCCAACTTGACATCAGCTTCGGCCGTTCTTTTTTTTGCGACACGGAGCAAGCGATTATAAACGTCCTCGCGGTCAGCTTGATTAATCTCGCTGACGGCCCCAGCCACTTCTCCCAAATATCGCAAAAAGACGTTGCGACGCTCACCTTGTTGGCGCACCTTAAGACGTCGTCGCAAGTACATGCCCAGCTTGCGACCCACTGCCTGCAAACCAAGTCGCAATTCTTTTTGAATTTCCGGATAGCTGGCAACTGCCTCCTTGGACTCACTTGTAAAAGGCACCCACACACTGGCCATGTGGACGATGACACTAACCGGACCACTTGGCAATGCGCTTCGAGACTGGCTCAGACCATAGCTGCGCCAATTAGTATTCATCACCGCCTGGGTTATGGCACATGCTGAATGCTGAAACTGAAGGGGAACACGATTCGCGTAACGCAGCACTTGCATCGTTTGTCCGGCATCCAGATTAACATGGTGCATCGCATGGTGAAACCGATCAATTTCCTTGGTCTTCAGCCGTGCAGGAGACTGACGCGTCCCCAGCCCAGCTTCCTTAATGATTTTATCAGCGGCGTCCGATCCCACACCTTGAAAAGTCACAATAAGAAACTGTCGCAAGGTACGAGCGTCACTCTGAATGAGCAATTCATCCAGTACTTCACGAGTCACTTTTTGAGCAGATGACATGCCACCATAAGCCAAACCAACTTCGATCTGGAATGGATTTCCGCGGTAGACAGTGGGCGGTCGTGTGGCTGCGGTATAAAATTCACCCGGCAAGACTTCCTTAAGAGCTTTTAACAACAGTTCCTCGCCAATCGGTACCACACAATCCAGGGATGGTGCACTGATTTTGGTAGACTGGATCGATTGATACAATGCATCCGCTTCGCCACGGCCAATTTTTCTGACGCTCGCCCTGGTACTTAGTTTCGCTCCTTCGCAAATACGCCGGGCAACAGCCGAGCTAACTCGCGAAAATGATGTAGTCAGAAACTGAGAAAGCGTACCTTCTGTCGAGTCCTTCAACATAGTGATCAGCCGTCCCAATTCGACGCCGTAAGGATGCGGTTTTATCTCGCGTGGCTCCGGTGGAAGTATTTTCGTCGTGCGCTGATAAACCTGCTGATTTCCGTCGGGATCCTCATAATTCAGCGTCACGTGTGGATTGGCAATCGCCGCCTGCTGCAAGAATTCATCCACACTCCCCCGTCCGCGCTGGTAACGAGCCTCCAACTCGATTGTCACGCGTGTGCCACTGCGTACTTCCGTCGACTTTTCTCCTTCGATAGCAGGGTAATGTGTCACCCACTCAATAGCATTTTTTTGAATGTAGCGGAGACCTTTTTCACCGGGTGGAATATCGGCACCATCCCCACGGCCATTGAGAATTTCTGGTTTGTTTTTTTTCGTATCGATCTGGAGTTCGTAATAGTGTGCGGGTTTGCGGATAGACACCTTGGAAACAATCTTGATAGGTTTACCCGTCGTGAGCATACCGTACATGCCAGCAGCGCTGATACCAATTCCTTGTTGCCCTCGACTCATGCGTAAGCGATGGAACTTGGAACCATAGAGTAATTTGCCGAAAATTAAAGGGATTTGTTTCTTGAGAATTCCTGGCCCGTTGTCCTGTATGCCCACTTTATAGCGACCAGTCCGAGTCTGTTCGATGCACACCCAAATCTCTGGTACGATTCCAGCTTCCTCGCAAGCATCGAGAGAATTATCTACTGCTTCCTTCACAGTCGTCAGAAGTGCCTTGCGCGGATTGTCAAAGCCCAGTAAATGACGATTCTTAGCAAAGAACTCACTGACGGAAATATCGCGCTGCGCGGCTGCCATCGTTTTCGCAGTGGCACGACGGCGCGGTTTGAGAGCCGTTTTCACCTTGGGCTTGCTATTAGTGGCAGTCAATTGTTTCGCCGGGCGACGACTGGCCGGACGCTTCTTCTGGACTTTCTTTTTTTGGGGTTTCTTCTTCACCTTGTGGCTTTGCAAATTAGTTTTGGTCGATGCCAATGAAAATACTCCTAAAACCTCAAAGGTTTCGATTATAGCGGTTTTTCCGGGATCGTCAGCAGCACTTTAGACCGATTTGCCCCTCAAATCGCAGGGACTGGGACTTATCGCAAAAATTAGATTGATTGGTGGTACTCTGCTCAACCGAAAAATTTATTGTCGGGCGACGACCTCCTACCTTCATCCGGCTATTTTCCCCTACGTTTCCTGCCAAATACTGCCTTCACGCCCCTCCATTGAACTCCCTTCGTCGTCGGCCTCCTGTCGGCTAACACGATATTCAAAAATGTGTTTCGATGGTGGAGTCCCATTTTTCACCCACTGCATTGCCTTTCCACGTAAGGAGCAAGCAGATGCCACGTCGTATGACCAACGTAATGATGATCCTTTTGATCGGCATTGTCACCCGTGCAGCTGCGCTGGATGAACCAAAGTCTACCAGTGACTTTGGCACATTGTCCCAACATGTAACCCTAGAATATTCTTCGGCCAATCAAGATTCAGTCACTGACCAGAACACCACCGTAGCCGCTACAGCTTGTACACAATCTACCTGTCACCATCAAACGCCATTAACAATCGCCACCCAACCGGTACGTAATCTGGCGTGTCGCATGCGAAACGGTTGTGGTTTGGCCTCCCGCATCGGAATCCTAAGACGGGTCGACAA
Source organism: uncultured Pirellulaceae bacterium (assembly GCA_964393615.1). GTDB lineage: Bacteria > Planctomycetota > Planctomycetia > Pirellulales > Pirellulaceae > CAYMUR01. The sequence goes on along the minus strand of CAYMUR010000036.1, from coordinate 11,393 downwards.
TTGTATGGGATCAAATGGCTGTATGGGATCAAATTGCCAACCAGCACGAGGACCAGACACTCAGTCGCCCGACCTTTTTTACAACTATTATCAACCTGCCAACGCCGGTGCCACACATGCTGCCAGAATGTACCCTGCACCGCATCCAACTCATCCTGTCACAGGTCAAACTTACTTCACTTATCAGCCGTTTTTACCGCACGAATATATGTACACACACAATCGTTCCTACTACAGAATGTACAATCGTAACCGTGGGTTTAACCGTACCCATGTCACTTATAAACCCAATGCTGCCACATCAATGAGACAGCTGTTTCATTCGGTATTTGAGCCTGCTCGTTGATTATCACGCATAACAAATTCGACCATCTTCCATTCAGCGGTCAATAGGAACGTGGCACCGAAACCTGGATAAGATATCCACCTCCAACTACAGGAACAAACATGCATCGTAGTATTCATTCACTTGTCATCACTGGGCTGACGTTGAGCCTTTTTTGCCAGGTTGCCAGGGCGATACCACCTTGTTTGTTTTTCAAAAACAATCGCCTGCAGGAAGCACAACAACGACCATGGCATCAACCGTATTATCATTCGCAATCGGGGCAACCTGTTGCCTTAATAGTGCCACCGACAGCTGGTCTACACACAGAATACGGCTGGGGTGTCACGATGAACGAAATGCGGCCGATTTATCACCAGTTCTCACGGAGATCTCCCACGATTGTCGGTGGCCACAGGCAAACACTGAAACCACTTCCAAATCGTCCCTCTAACACAAAACAATTTGGCATCTACTACCTACGCGCCCCCTGGTAGAAAAACATCAACGCATCAACCAGAACACTCCCTTTGTGTCTCATCGTTTCATTTTAGGGTCTTGGCAATTCGGTACTGACCGATTGAAAAATGCTTTCTGGGTATCCAGTTCTTGCGTAATAACGTTGAGCAGCAGATCTTGGTGGGCTCTCTTGCAACGACCTCCGAGTCAACATACGCGATGCGTGTCACCTCTGGTACGGCAGCAACCATAGAGCTATTGAGCCGCTCGGTTTACCACCAAAGGACAAGCTACAACGAGCAAACAACGTGAAGCTGCCAATAGATTACGGGAGTTCAACGAAGTCTCCTACTAGAAACGAGTTGTAGGATTTCTCCTGATTCAGCAATGCCTCTTGGTCGGCTGTGAAATCATCACTGGCAATTTCAATTCAATGAAATTGCCTCGCTTGTTGAACCAGATCATTCTTTTTGTGCAAATGTTTTTCATCTGGATTACGACGAATGAATGTTTGCAACCAGACAACAAATAGATTAAAGTTAGTGGGGCATTCACGCCTGCTCCGTCACATGATCGTTTGCTACAAGGACTATGAATGCGTTCGACAGCACCTCTTCCATTTATCCATCCCGGGCACTCATGAACCACATCATATCATCAATCAACTTGATACTATGTCTTTTTTTCATCGCAGCAAACCTGTCTGCCACGGAAATACAAAAACCGGCTTCTACCATTAACGTTGGACAAGATGATTGGCCCTGGTGGCGCGGTCCGGAGAGAAATGGCCATGCTTCACCTGCTCAACATCCGCCTCGAAATTGGAGTGCTACAAAAAACATTGCTTGGAAAGCTGCTATACCTGGTCGTGGACACGGGTCTCCGATTGTGGTTGGTGATCATGTGTTTCTGGCAACCGCAGAAGAAGAACGGGAGATTCAATCTGTTCTCTGCCTGGACCGCCATACCGGCAAGCAGTTATGGTCTTCGGTCGTGCATCGCCAGCATTTCGTATTTGAGGGCAACAAAAAATCCTCACATGCATCCTCAACAGTCGCTTGTGATGGCCAGCGAGTCTATGCAAGCTTTCTCAATAATCATGCGGTTTATACGACTGCTTTAGACCGCTCGGATGGAAGTCAACTGTGGCAACGAAAGATTTCTGACTACACAGTTCACCAGGGATATGCATCTTCACCGGCACTTTATGGTGCACTCGTCATCGTCTCAGCTGACACAAAACAAGGCGGCATGGTGATGGCATTAGCCCGGTCAAGTGGCAAGATTATCTGGAGTCATCAACGCCCCGAAAAACCAAGCTACACGTCACCCATCATTGTAAAATCGGCAGGCCGCGACCAACTTATCATGGTTGGCTGCAATTTAGTGTCAAGTTTCGAACCAGAAACAGGCGAAAAGTTGTGGGAAATATCTGGCGCCACAACCGAATGTGTCACCTCGACGGTGACCGACGGCCAACTGGTATTCAGTAGCGGCGGTTATCCAAAAAATCATGTGGCTGCTATTCGTGCTGATGGATCAGGTCAGATTGTCTGGGAAAACAACAGCCGAATCTACGTGCCATCCATGATCGTTGACAAGGGATATCTTTACGCAGTTGCCGATGCAGGTGTGGCCTTGTGCTGGCATGCAACAACGGGCCAACAAATGTGGAAAGGTCGCTTGGGAGGTACGTTTAGTGCTTCGCCGGTCATCATCGGTGATCTGATCTACGCAACCAACGAAGAAGGCCAAACCTATCTGTGGCACGCAAATCCAACCGAGTTTAACCTAATCGCCGAGAACCAATTAGGGACAGAAGTCTTCGCTACACCTGCGTTCTGTGGCAACCGAATCTATATGCGAACTACCACATACAATGACGATACCCGGCAGGAAATGCTCTACTGCCTGAGTGTTACATCCCGCCTACAAAATAAGCCGTAGGCTTTTCGCCACTCTTATCCTTTCCAAATTGGATATAGATTTGCCTTGTTGGTAATCCATTATACCATCAAACTCTAAGTGAACGGATTCGGCCTGCTACTTCTCCCAATACCTTTACACCCGCGCCCATGGTCGGCTGTCTAAAGTCACCAAACAATTCACGTCACTTCTGTCGCTGCAAGAGGCCTGCGACCAGGCCGACGACACGGCGCGATATTTTTTTCGCAACACGCATTCGCAAACACCCGTCAAGCAAACAAACACCCGTCAAGCAACGATGGTGATCATTATTAATTTCGGTGGCAAGAGTACAGCCAGACTCATCGATCCACATAACATGTGTCTAATCAATTATTCATCTGCCGTCATCACTTTCCAGGATCCCCGTTTTCGCCACCGTTAAATCGTGCAACGGCATGCCCCAGACCACCAATTTCTACGTCGACAACGTCACCTCGCACAAGCCAGTTCGTTTGTACGACGCTGCCCAACATCACGATCCAGTCAGCAGGTATGTCCCGGCCGCGCTGTGATTCGTGGTTTGCCAGCCAAACCAGGGCTTCGAGCGGATGCCCATTAATGATGTCGCGGCCGTATCCTGTTCCGACTTCGACTTCATTGATTCGCATGGTACCTTGTACCGATGGTAAATCTAACATTTTCCAATCGGCGACCGGCTCTCCTAATACGATACCTGCACCAAAGAAGTCGTCAGCCAACCAAGTGCGCCAGTCAGGCACGCGTGCTGTGAAATCAACATAACGGTCATCTACAATTTCAATCGCAGCGTGGACCGCCGCAACCGCCTGGGAAACGTGGTCTAGACTGTGTGGCGCATCCGCAGCTCGAATCACTGATCCAATCGTGGCAGCAATTTCACATTCCACACCGACATGCAAAAAATCATCAAAATCAAAGCTGCCTTCCACATACCGCGTGCTGCTATCGAATATACCTCCAACACATGGCTGATCGATTCCCAGATACTCCTGCATCACTTGAGTAGTGCAACCAATTTTTGTTCCCACCAATTGGCCGTAGCCAGCTGCCGTCAAACGCTGGTGTACAACATCCTGAATGGCCAATGCATCAGCAGCATTTTGGGGCCGACAACCCTCCGGTAAATGCCCAATGGCGATCGACGGTTTTGTCCGTCCCTTTTGGATAAAATTCGCAGCTTCATGGAAAGCTGTATCGGAAAGCGACATTTTTCTATACCCTGAATAAAACTTTGCACCTGAAATCACGGTAGCGACACCACGGCCACCTACCTGTATATCTGACACTTTATCCATCACATGACGAGGCGACTTCCCTTCACCAAGGCAATTTGCCAATCCCAGGAGCTGTCCACATGACACACCACTTCACAAAACTGTCAGAGCACCTTTACCAGTTCCGCGATACCTGCAACGTCTATGTTATCGTAGAAGGGACAAATGCCTTAGTCATTGACTCAGGATCTGGCGAGGTACTCAATCACCTGGACGAACTGGAGGTCCAACGAGTCGAATGGGTATTACACACGCATCATCATCGTGACCAATGTACAGGAACTCCTCAACTACTGGAACATGGGGCCAAGGTGGCAGTTCCCGAGTACGAACGACATTTATTTGATCAAGCTGAATTGTTTTGGCAAACTCGTCGCACCTTTGATAATTACAATGACCGCAATACCTTTTTCACAACGGGTCAGAATATTCCAGTAGATTCAGTGCTGGCCGACTACGAGTCATTCGATTGGCGAGGGTACCATTTTGAAATACTTCCAGCCAAAGGACACACACTGGGATCGAGTATGTTACTCGTCCAGATAGACGGTTGTAAAATCGCTTTCACTGGTGACTTGTTTACCCAAGGAGGAAAACTCTATCAGTTACATGCCATGGAATATACCTACGCGGCAATGGAAGGTATTCTCTTCACACTTCAATCCATTCAGGCGTTGAACAAACAAGACGTTGACATCTGCTATCCGTCTCATGGAGATCCGATCACCGAAGTTTCACACGATGTTGCTGTCTTACAAAAAAGGTTGATGAACTGCGTCGATTTAGGAAGAGGCATGCGAATCGCGGGACGTGATAGCATTCCAGAATCGATTTTTCTACCTGAACCCAAATTTGTACCCCTCTCGCGACATTTACTCTGGGGGGGCATTTGGACCTGTTCGAACTTTTACGTTGTACTCAGTGACAGCGGCAAAGCAATGTTCGTCGACTACGGTCATGCATACTCGCCACACATGCATATCGGTGCCGACCACGATGGCTTGGAAAGCATGCGATTTGTAGAACACCATCTGGACGAGTTGCGCGATGAATATGGTGTCACCGAATTGGACCTGGTAGTTCCTACCCATATTCATGACGACCATACTTGCGGCATTCCATTCTTACAACGACATCACAACACACAGTGTTGGGCACTGAAGGAAGTAGGACAGGTGCTTGCCAACCCAGCGGCATGGGCCAGTACACCTTGCGTTTTCCCCAAGCCAATTCGCATTGATCGCTGGTTGCAAGACGGTGAAACATTCCAGTGGGAAGAATACGATTTTCAGATTCGCTTTGCTCCTGGTCAAACCGAATTTCATTCAGTATTCTCAGCACAAATTGATGGCTGCAAAGTAGCATTCACCGGTGACAATTACTTTGAGTCTGAAGTATTCACAGGAGGTCAGACCAAAATCAAGCCATTTCAGACAACCGTTTTACGAAACAGTTTCCAATTGGGAATGCACCGCCAATGTGCGGAAGTGATGCGGGAAATAAGCCCCGAACTTATCTGTCCAGGCCATCAGAACGTGCTACCCTGTACGAAGCAGGATATCGATACGTACTGTGATTTCATCGTGCGCAAAGAACGCGTTTTTCGACAACTCGTGGCCGAACCTGCGGACCACTACATTGACCTGTTTTGGGCGCGGTTATTGCCCTACCTGGCGGTCATGGAACCGGGAACACAGCAGGAATATCAACTTCTTGTGCGGAACAATCTTGAGGCGTCAGCCACCTATGAAGCACGACTGGTGGTGCCCGCTGGCTGGCAAACCTCTTCTGATTTTCAAAGTATAGAACTCGCCGCAGGAGAGCGCGGCGAGTTCCATTTTGTGGTAGTTGCTCCTGACAAAGCAGATCGCATACGACGTTTGCTAACCGCCGAAATTCGTATCGCAGGTGAGTCACAAGGACAAGTCAGCGAAGCATTAGTAACCTGTCATCCAACATCTCAATAACTTTCGATCTCGAAAATTTCAGCATGGGGTCAGCAAGCTGCCAAAACATCTCTTCAAAACGTCGCGATTGGATTTAATGGTGAACCGGTGCCACCCGTCACCGGAATTGGAGAGGCTGTGATTAAAAACTCCCATCGTTTGTACTTGGCTGCCACGGCACTTAAATCTTCCAAGTCACAATTGTCAAAAATATGGACGCCCATCGCGTGCAACGTCAACAAGTGAATCGGTTGTCCCACTCCAGCCACCCTTGAAGGAATCACATCACTCGCCGCATCACTGCCAAGCATGGCAATGTCACGGGCGTGGAGCCATTTTGCACACGAAGCATGCAATCCCGCCATCCCAGTCGTATTGACACCCCAAGCACCGGTCTTTTCGCGACGTGCCCAACGACCTGTATAAATAAAAACAATATCACCGCTGGAAACCGTGATGCCAGCGCGGTTCTCCCACGCCTCAAGTTCCTCAGGATATATTGGAGAACCTGGTTCCAAATAATCCACCCCCCGCAACCTGGGAATATCCATCAAAATACCGCGGCTGAAGATACCTTGTTTGATATTGTCAATGCTCAACTCTTTCGCACCTTCACTCGTCACCCGGTCTTTTGAAAACCCATTATAAAACTTGCCACGATGGTACAGATGACACAGAGAATCCATGTGTGTATGTGCATACCCGTGATAGGCAACTGTAAACCGGTCAACGACCCATTTGTTGTCAACCGTCGGTAACATCGTATGCTCAAACGGGTCAGGATTGTCGGATGCCTTGTCCTTTTCAACATTCCGTGCCAAGGAAACCGAAATGCCTAACTCGACAAGCTTGGCTGCTTCTCGCCGTTTTGCTTCGGTAATAAGATTGAGGGCACCAAGCTGATCGTCCTTTCCCCAGCGACCCCAGTTCGATAATTCTTCAATCAATCGATCGACATCAGCCTTCGTCATATTGCGATTGGATTGTGCATTTCCCACCCCCGAGACACTAAACACTAACACAATAAATCCCAGAGCCTGCACAATGCGCCTATACGGTGAACATCGATTGATCATCTGACAATTCTCCTTAGAATATATAAACCATGATGTTTTATACGTGCCAAAGTATTACAGCTACCTACTGCTACCAGGGGTATTGATTGGACCGTGTTCTTTTGAACATGTGGGTCATCCGGTACAACAAACACCCAACACGGAACTAAACTCGATACAGATTTTTTTAGGTATTGCCGGCTACCATTCAATCTTGACCGGTGGAACAAATGAAGTAGCTCGTTGAGCATAGTCTATCAACGAACCAGTAACGACACCGGACTCGTCACTCAACAAGTACAAGCAGAGTTTAGCCACCTCAGCTGCCTTAATGAGACGACCAAAGGGCATCGCTTGTTCGGCAACTTCCAACCAATTTTCTGGCATGCCATTTTTTTGCATCACCTCATCTTCGCCTGGAGTGTCGGTCCAACCCAACATGATACCATTAACTCGAATCTGTTCTTCCTTCAAGGCATTGGCACAACTCGATGTAAAGGTCGCCAAGGCGCCTTTGGTCGTACTGTAGCCCACCATTATCGGTTGGCCACAATATCCAGCAACTGACACAATATTGACAATGCCTCCAGCAATTTTTTCTCGTCGCATGATCCGCACACATTCTTTTGTAAGAATGAACGGTGCACGCACATTGAGCGCAAACAAATAATCCCACAGCTCAACACTCGTATTATCCAAATCACCACGTGATGTATCGGCCGCAGAATTGACCAGGCAATCTACCCGGCCAAACCTCTCGTCACAGACTTGCACAACATGACGGCCATCGTCTACCCGTGACAAATCGGCTGGCACATAAACGGCGGAACACCCTGTTGCCTCTATTGCCGCCTCAACACGTTTACCCTTGTCCTGCTGTCGCCCACAAATCACGATTCCCGCCGCGCCTGATGCGGCAGCGTGCAACGCAATAGACTCGCCAATGCCTTGCGTGCCACCCGTTACAATGAGAACCTTGTCGTCTAGTTGCACATTCATGATTCTGTCCTTCGAACTTTCAACAACCACTCATCTTAACGAGATTGCCACGACAGGAAAACACCTGCGCAACCTTGGCACACACAGGTACACTTTGCCACTCTTCTCCAACAAATTGCTACCTTTCCACACTGCCACAAAACAACAATAATCTCACAGACACTCCGCACCGCATTATCAACATTAAGGCAACTAGGCTGTCACATATCATGTCCTAAACACTGAACAATGCAGTCACGATTCGACACGCTGATCGAAAATTGTTATTCTGTTTTGACTTCGTTGGATGATGCAAGACAAAATCGATAGCGAAACGAAATTCCAGCCAAAAAACAACTTATTCCCATTGCTGTGGCTGTATTTTAATGACTACCACCATTTTCCGTCCCAAAACAATGACCGTGGGAACTCGATTGTCGACTCCACAAATATGATACGAATGGTTTATCCTTACATAAATTGTCAATCAGGAATACTATGCCTTCTATCAACACCATGGAAAAAGTTTGTTTAATTACAGGCGGCGGATCCGGTGTAGGCCGCGCAACGGCACTTGCCTTGGCTCGTGAAGGTTATTCGATTGTTATCGCCGGCAGACGGTTAACACAACTGAAAGAGACCGTTGATTCTGCCAAGGAATCCAAGCAACGCATCCTGGCAATTCCAACAGACGTCAGCCAACCAGAATCCGTGCGCGAGTTATTCACCAAAACGCTGGACGCGTTTGGACGACTCGACGTTCTTTTTAACAACGCTGGTATGAATATCCCTAAAACACCAATCGAAGACATTTCTCTCGAACAGTGGCAAACAATCGTCGCAGTCAACCTGACTGGTGTATTTCTATGTACGCAGGAAGCAGTCAACCTCATGAAGAGGCAACAGCCGATGGGTGGACGTATCATCAACAACGGTTCCATCTCCGCCCATGTCCCACGTCCCCATGCCAGCGCCTACAATGCCACCAAACATGCCGTCACTGGTTTGACTAAATCCATGTCACTCGAAGGTCGACAATACAACATCGCCTGTGGACAGATTGACATTGGAAATGCCAAAACCGATATGTCCAACGACAGCAATAAAGACGAGGGAACTCTCCAGGCAAATGGTGACTACCTACAAGAACCTCAATTTGAAGTCGAACACGTGGCACAGGCCGTAGTCTATATGGCCAATCTTCCACTCGAAGCCAATGTACAGTTTATGACAGTCATGGCAACCAAAATGCCCTACATTGCACGCGGTTAAATCGGGGGCACCTGGGTTTTACCGTCTTGATACAACCTGCCGTTAACTCGAAAGGACAAATCAATGCAACGCATCGCTATGCTGGGTAGCGGTTTTATTGCTGATTTTTATGCAACGGCCATCCAAGGCCATAGAGCGTGTGATCGGATCCAATTGGTATATTCGCGCACAGAAGAAAATGCGCGACGATTTGCCGACAAATGGGACATTTCTCAATGGACCACCAGCCTCGGTGAAGCCGTGGATCATCCCGAAGTGGACATCGTGGTAGTCGCCTTACCAAACTACCTGCACGAAGAAGCTGTTTTGGCTGCCGTCGAAGCGGGTAAACCTGTACTTTGTACCAAACCGTTAGGACGTAATGCTAACGAGGCGTTAACGATGCTACAGGCAGTCGAAAAAGCAGGGGTCTATCACGGTTATCTGGAAGACCTTGTCTATACCCCCAAAACTCTCAAGGCATTAACCTCGGTTCACAATGGCGCAATTGGTGATGTACTGTGGGTCCGCTCTCGTGAAACACATCCCGGTCCACATAGTGATTGGTTCTGCCAACGTGATTTGTCCGGAGGGGGAGCGATCATTGACATGGGCTGTCACTGTATCGAGATTGCTCGCAATTTCATCGGCAAAGACATTCGTCCGTTGGAAGTAGTGTGCTGGGCAGCCACGCAAGTTCATCCCATTGACGTTGAAGACCATGCTATCGGAATGGTCCGCTATGAAAATGGAGCGGTAGGTCAATTTGAAGTCAGCTGGACATTTCGTGGTGGTATGGACTTGAGAGATGAAGTGTCTGGTACCGAGGGAACGATCTGGCTCAATCACTGGCTGCGCACCGGAATCGAAATGTACAGCGCTGGCGGAGAATCAGGTTATGTAGCAGAAAAAGTCGAATCATCCAGCGGATGGCTGTTTCCCGTCGGGGACGAGCCAGTATCCTTGGGTTACGTGGATATGTTTACGGACTTTTTGAGCAGCCTGGAAGAGGACACCACACCGCAAGAATCGTTCTATGATGGTTACGTGGTAAATGCAGTTATCGACGCCGCCTACCATTCGATCACGTCCAAGAAATGGGAACCGGTTCAGCTTCCCATCTGGCGTGGCCATGACCAGGTAGAAAATATTTCCGTGACGCGAGACTACGATACCAATCACGTGCTTCTCAAGCAAGAACGTATGCCCAACGGTACCCACAAAATCGTCTTGCGTCATAAAGAGACTGGCCAAATAATCCAGCGTTTCGAAAAAGCGTGAGTCTATCTGCATTCTGTATTTTAACGTCATCGTTTAGCATCAACAGAATTTTCTGTGATTTTGACAACTACCAAGTGTTAAACTTTTTCGATGCTCTCTGGTCACAACACTGGTAAAGCAGTATTGCGTGTGACCTAGCTGGACCTTATCGTGAATCATCGAAATCCTTTTCGGTGTTAATCTTGGATCTTTGTAGCCGGTCTCATCGTTTTTCCCGTCACCAGGTTCCACTGCACACCTCTCGTCGAATGTCGGCACACGGAGTAACAACATGTCATGGAATTTTGAATTGGTTCAACCGCCTTATGGAGCCGTCAGCGAAGGACCCGTTTGGACAGGGACGAAACTCTATTACAGTCAAATCCAGGCCTGCCGTATCATGGCCTTCGATCCTCAGAGCAACTCAACGACTGTCCATCTCTCAGGCACGAACTACGCCAATGGATTGGCCATCGACGCTTCTGGTTTTCTGAACGCATGTGAAGGAGGCGCGCGACGTGTCACACGATACGAGGCAGACGGTACGGTCTCGGTGCTGGCCGATCGGTTTGAAGGAAAACGCCTGAATATGCCTAACGATCTTGTGAGCGATCGCCAAGGTCGGATCTGGTTTACCGACCCGTTTTATGAGGGAGCTGCCGGTCCATTCAGCTTTGATCGTGGTAACAAGGAACTAAACCATGATTCGGTCTACCGGCTAACTCAACAACCTAACAGAACATGGTCGATTGAACGGATGACTTTTGACACTACCCGACCAAATGGCCTGCTTTTTTCGATCGACAGCCAAACCCTGTACGTGGCACAAAGCGGGCGACGACAGGATGAAAAACGTGAGTTACGAGGCTATCCCCTTAACAAGGAAGGGCAGTTAGAC
>CAYMUR010000035.1:39855-43933 GCA_964393615.1 uncultured Pirellulaceae bacterium | reverse complement strand
GCTGGCACTGTGGGGTGTTGGCCTGTTTCTATTGCAACACGCCAATCGTTGGGCAACTGCTGCGGTGGTAAATTTCCTGTTGGGGATCAGCCTATTCTCTGGATGCTTGTACGCCTATGCATTGACTGGAATCAAAGTTTTCGGTGCGATCGTACCCTTGGGGGGTATCGCCTTGATTGCTGGTTGGCTCTGCCTGGCCAGGGCAGCCATCAAAGTCCGCAATCGTTGACGGAATCACCAGTCTTTAAAAGGACAAGTAACTGACCAGGTGCTGGCCAACCAGCAAACATACATTTATTTCAAAGGTACATCCCCCTACGATCGAAACAACTTGTTCGTCAACACACAGGGTGCCATCGTTACAGACAACCGTTCCTCTGGACAACGTTCTTGCGCAGACAGTATCAATTACCCACCGAATCAAATACCCACCGAGATGGACTTGCAAATTTTTGCCTGCCCTATCCCGCTGATATCTGGCATCGCGACGCTTCGTGTTAAGATCGTTGTGACAACTTCACGCCCTAGCAAAATGCAAGATCGAGAAGCAAATCACGATTACAGAAAAGCCAATGCACACGCTGCATCGCAACCTTTTAAAACCTGTTGGAAAACACGATAGTGACATACAACGTACGTCTTGTTAACCTGGAGTGATGAGTCGAATTCTCGCTGACACACAAATCGCCATTATCGGGGCCGGACCCATTGGACTGGAAACGGCCATCGCCCTAAAGAAAGCAAATTGCAACTTTCTACACTTCGAAAAGGGACAAGTCGGATCCACCGTCATACGTTATCCACCAGGCACCCACTATTTCAGCTCGCCAGAACGAATCAGCATTGCAGGTATTCCCATACCGATCGTCGGAGAAACGAAAGCCACCAAAGAACAATATATTGCGTACCTGCACAGCATGGTGAGAGCATTTGACCTGAAAATTAAAACGTATGAACCAGTCCAGAAAATTCAACGACGAGATGCGGGCGATTTTGTATTGCATACGACAACGGCAGATGGGACAGTCGCGCACACCTACCAAACACAGAACGTCGTTTTGGCTGTAGGCGACATGGCGTTTCCTCGAAAACTGGGAATCCCAGGCGAAGATTTATGCCATGTCTCTCACTCGATGCAGGATCCCCACGTTTATTTCGATCAACGTGTCCTGATCGTGGGAGGGCGGAATTCTGCAGCCGAAGCCGCATTACGTTGTTACCGGGCAGGGGCCAAGGTGACCATTAGCTATCGACAAGCCGAATTCGACAAGCAATCCATCAAGTATTGGATTTATCCAGAACTACGAGGACTGATCGAGCGAGGAGCTATCGCAGCACATTTTCAGACGCAACCTGTCCGAATTTCCACAACACATGCTACGCTTCGAGATGTCAACGGCAACGCACCAAGGGAACACGAAGTGCCCGCTGACTTCGTGTTGTTACTGACCGGTTATCGCCCTGACCAAATGCTTTTGGAACAAGTGGGCGTTCAATTCGAAGGAGAGCAGCGGGCTCCTACCTGTAACCGTGACACCATGGAAACCAATGTGCCTGGCGTTTACGTCGCTGGTACAGCCGTGGCTGGAGAGCAATTGCGTTTTCGGCTATTCATCGAAAACTGCCACATCCATGCTCACAGAATCACACGAGCCCTCACGGGACAACCGCCACCAGGCGAAGAAAATCCCTGGTCTTTACCAGAAAGCTAACGACGGAATATCGTGCCATCCTGACTACGGTTGGCACACCCTGAATGGTTGATTCATCACACGCCCTTCATTCCAGCATACAGCCCACTCATTCGGCAACTTGGCCAATGCTGGACGTGTCCACAGTCTGTTTCCCTGACAGCTCATGATCAGTGCATGGCTTGTCTTTTACAGGAAGTCGTCACGACGGCGTTTGGCTTCGGATTTTATCATGCTCAATTGCTGTTGATTGACCGCGATCGCTGTCGCAAATTCGACAATTATTTTCTTTTCAGTTGCGTCCACCATGCCATTGCTATAGCCGGCAAACACCATGTCTTCCAGGTTGCGCAGACGTTCAGACAACCTGCCAACCGGACGAATCTCAAAGGTTGGTTGCCCTACCAATTCCTGAGCATTCCGTCGCTCAAAATAACCTCCGCCAATGTCACGGACAATTTGCTGCAATACTTTGTCTTCGATCTCATCCGTCCCACCATCGCTTCTCAGCAAATGGTAAATGTTCGCCAAATATTGCACTTGTTCGTCTTTTGTCATGGTTCATTTCTAGGGTCAAAGAATTAACGACTGAATATCCAAGGATTTGACTACTGAGGTACAGCTCGGTCGAAACCACTCCTATTGAGAACAACCAATTTCGTTGACAAGAAAAAAGGAACAGGAACAGCAGCATACACGGCTTCGGCAAACGTCGCCACAAAGCCTTCCTCTGGCAATGCAAAAGATTCACCGTATCTACCGTCAACCGGCTTGACAATCTGATCACTCCAGCGCGAATCGCGAAAGTCCCGCGTCTCTGAGCGGGCTGTCCAAATTCGCAAGGTTTGGGTTGGTTCGTCCGAGGACACCCGAAAATCAACGAAACTACCATTCTGTTTGTAGTTCCACTTTAATTGTGGCAAACACTTACCTTCACCAGCCCGACGGTGAAATTCATTTAAAGTCGAAGTCAAACGCACAAAATCCTTGATTCCATGACCTTGATTCGGGACATACAAAATATGTTTTTGACCCAACAATTGATCCCAATACAGGTTCAGCGCGTCCACCGGCCAGTAGGGGTCATTCGTACCGATAATAATTAGCTTGGACTGAGTTAAATGCTCACGGTAACTAAACGGGTCCACAATCAGCTGCAACTCACGGCCACGAGGTGTCTCAAGCCTTTTTGGCAAATCCCGACTCGTGTAGTCGTCGATTTCATGTGAGAACTTACCCCAGACAGATTCCTGATGCCGCATCTGCGGTCCCATGTTCACCACATCAATCACGATCGGGGCAATGGCAGTCGCCCTCGGATCGACGGCCCCAGTGAGCCATGTCGTCCAACCCCGCTTGGATGCTCCGGTCACCGTGAAGGTTTCAATCCCAATATCCAAAGAATCTTGACAAGCCGTTTGAACAACATCCATGCCACGGACTGCAGCCTTGACCATTGGCAACAACAGTGGCCACTGGGAATCTCCCGTTTTCAGAAATTCTTCGAACGTGTAGGCAATGAGCGCATCCTCGTATTTTCCATCAAACAAGGGCTGAAACGGAACCTGTAGAAGTATCGCCACGGGTGTTTTCTGTTGTTCCGCTACTGTCGCAAACAATGCTGCCACACGCGGAATCCGCTGGCGAAAATCATCACGGTCCATTTCTGTTCGCCAGCGACCACCGCTAATAAACAGCATGGCATGTTTCGTACTCGGATCCACCTGTGACGGTAAGATGATGAACAACTGATGCTTCCAAGGAATTCCACGCCACGTCTGCGAAGTCATCTTAATTTCAAGATACTCGGACATTCCAAGCGAAGCACGTTGTACGACCTGCCAAGCATGTGAGTCATCCGGTTTTGCCACATAGTGTGCCAACGCCAGTTCGGCTGCCACATTGGATTCCTCCGCGATACCTGGAGGTGACAGCAAGCACACCAGACCATACGCCAAACAAATGATTCGTGAATTCATGAGAGAGATTCCGGAGGGCCCCGTAAAACATCACACACCCAAAATGCTTGATGACAGAATACCGTAACATCGCATCGTTGTCCAAGTGTTCCTCTGGGTAATGCATAGGTAAATGAATCGGATCACTGGTAAAGGACGCCGAAACGATTGACTTTTTAACCGTTATCGCTTTACCCAACACAAACCCTTACCTGGGAAATGTCCACTGTCTGGCAGAACGCCCGAATCTCGGCATTTTTACAGCCGTCCAGAGAGTCCTGCTGAAAACCTCTGGCCCCTCAAACAAACAAGTCATGTCATCCCACAGAGGAACATTCAGAAAACGTGACCAGCCATATCGTTTACCGTCAGCCATGGTCGCTTACTGCGTTGACCTACTATTTTGGCCATCTCCTGATAAGGTTAGAA
>CAYMUR010000035.1:36600-39845 GCA_964393615.1 uncultured Pirellulaceae bacterium | reverse complement strand
GATCTTGTCGCCCCACTGGTTGATGAGAGTCTCGAAGTTCGTATTCGTATTCATGCCGTGTCGGTCAACCCGGTCGATTACAAGATGCGGCGCGGATTGCTGGACGTGCCCCTACCGACGATTCTGGGGCGCGATGCCTGCGGTGTGGTAGACGCCATCGGTGCCGGGGTATCACAGTTTGCAGTGGGCGACAGCGTTGTTGCGATGCTCATTGGTCCACGAAGCAATGGAGCCTATGCGCAATATGTAACAACCCCAACAAACTACATCGGTAAAAAGCCACAAGGATTTTCAGACGCCGAGGCAGCGACGCTCGGGGTTGCCGGACTGACCGCTTTTCGTGCGGTGACAGGTGTCGCCTCGATCTCGTCGAGTGAAGCGGTTCTAATCACCGGCGCCGCTGGAGGCGTTGGCAGTTTTGCCGTGCCGTTGTTACGGCTTCAAAAAGCAGCGCCCATCATTACCACGGCCGGCAGCGATGTCAGCGAGCAGCATTTGGTAGAAACCCTGGGCGTGGACCCACAGTGTGTCATTCGCTGTACAGGACGTCATTTCGAAGCATTAAAACAGGAAATCTATCATCTTACAAAAGGTCACGGCGTGTCCACCGCATTTGACTTTGCCGGTGGTGAAATGAAGAAACTTTGTTTCGAATCAATCCGTTTTGACGGTCACGTTGTCAGCATTGTTGAGGAATCACCAAGTTTCAACCTCGACATCTGGAGCGTAGGTGGCCCCCTCTTTCAAAAATCTGCCAGCTATCACTTGGTAGCATTGAGCGCTCGGTCTCGACTCGGCGCGACACAAGACTCCGCCATTTATCGACACTGGATTGATGAGTGGCTATCGCTTGTCGCCTCGGGCAAGATTTCCAAGCCGAAAGTGACGACAATCGGCAAGCTCACACCTGACAATTTGGCCCATGCACTTACGTTACTCGAATCACGACAAAGCAAGGGTAAACTAGTGTTGAACGTCGAACAGTCGGCCTAGCCAAACCGCTCCGCTTGCTCGCCAAGGACCACCTGGGCAGGTCATCTTTTCTCCAACCAACTCGGTTCCCGAGTAACGGGTGCCACAACCTGTCATGGCAAACTCAGCGGTACCGACGGTCGCAACCAAATTTACCGGCAGCCAACTGGTCGCTAAAAACGGCCGCACTCTCTCGGTCATTTCGACTGGGAAACGCTGGAAAAACCAGCCATCGCTCCACGCCATGCACTAAGAACATATTGCACAATTTCTCGGCCACCAATGTCCTCTTTAATTTGTGCAAACACCGTTGGTCCGTTCCCTCGCATGGCTTTACTGTCTCGCTCCATTACCGTCAAATCAGCACCGACTGCCACGGCCAAATCGACTTTGTTGATCACCAGCAAATCCGACTGGGTGATGCCGGGTCCTCCCTTACGGGGGATTTTGTCCCCGCCCGCAACATCGATCACGTAAATGGTGTAGTCAGCCAGTTCACGGCTGAAATCAGCAGCCAAATTGTCACCCCCAGATTCAAGTAGAAGCAACTGTGGCTTGAACTCATCGGACAATTCAGACAGAGCCAATAGATTTGCAGAAATGTCCTCGCGAATTGCGGCGTGTGGACAACCACCCGTTTCAACCGCACGAATACGATCGCTGGTAAGCGCTTCATTGGCAGTCAGAAACTCGGCATCTTCACGAGTGAAAATATCGTTCGTGACAACTGCAATGTTATAGTCATCGCGTAGTGCGTGACACAGTGAAAGCATCAATGCAGTTTTTCCGGTTCCTACTGGCCCTCCAATGCCCACTGTAAAGGCACGCTGTTGGAAATCGCGATTTACCAGCAACTTGGGACGCTCTTGAAAATTGCCCGGATGTTCGAGCTGTTCATGGCTGTGGCCATGGTCATGGTCATGGTCGTGATGGGATGGATCGTGCATGGCGATTCTTTCTAACTTTGAAAAAGTCTGGAGTACACGCGGTCGTGGGTGGCTTGCAAAAGATCAATCAGTGGAGCAGTTTGGACGATAAGGTCTTCGACGGAATCGTCTTGATCTCCATCCGTGTCGGTAAACATAGCTCCTATGATATCTTCAACGAAAGGTCCCAGTTCGTACTGAAAAGACTGGCCACGCAGTGGCCCTACCAAGCCTAACCTCACAGCACTTGAAACCAAGCTACGCAATGTCATGAACAAAAACAAGCGTACAGAATCGACCTCTTCTACTTTTACGATGCAAGTAAAACAGCCAAACACTGGTGCAAAATGGCCCGGAAGGTGATGACTGCGAATTTGTTGCCCCAACCGATCCAATTCCGGGAATGGAAAAATAGCACGAGCTGAATTCAATAGCGCCTGACCCTGGCGACAACTCGCTCGGTTTGCAACGTGATTATTTAAAAAAGAATCACACAACAAATCGAGTTCCTGGAACGATCCACCGCGGTGCGCAGCTCGAACCAAGGGCAAACAACCGCTGGCCACCTGAACCAAGCAATCGCGAAAGAACCCTGGCAACTGGTCATCTCCTTTTAATACACCCCATTTCATTGCTGATTCCAGGCCATTGCTATGTGCAAATCCACCGATGGGAAAAGCTGAATCGGCAATTTGCAGGACGATCTGCGAGATTCGTTCTGTGTTCATGGTCATGCTTGCTGTACGTGCGTCAGGCTCAGGTGCTACCGGTGGCAAAGACTATCGATTCTAAGTTTTAAAACATACCATGCAGATAAATTCTGCTTTAACGGTCCAATCGGATTGTCCGCTTCTGTGACGAACAGGTTGGTGAAAAGAAAAAAGCACTTGGTTAAGTCTCCTCAACAACCACTGCTAGCAAACCGGCCAAATGGTGACAATAGGCTGTCTCTGCCTCGCTAACCGCCTAAAAGCCATTCTTTACACCGCATGGTTTCCGCTCCGTCTCTTTCGTTCCAATGTTTCCGACAGGGCAAAGCGTTCCGACAAGGCAAACTACGAAACATAGGAATCTTAAAGGGGCTCAACATAATTGGAGCAAGAACAACACACCAAACAAGCGATTGCATTAGATAGTTTATGAGACAGTCTTCTGGTTCATAGGCTAGGAAAAACAAATAAGGGTATGGCAAACAGTGGGTCCACGTTGGGACCCTAGATCATTAAATCATCTACTCATTCATTAACAATCCATACCCAAATATTATCGAGACTGGTTCACTTAACACACTTCCAGTCCGTTTTCAATACAAGTCAGTTTGGTCCGTTCAATCCTGTTTAGAGTCAA
>CAYMUR010000035.1:29286-36590 GCA_964393615.1 uncultured Pirellulaceae bacterium | reverse complement strand
CTACACCAGTGGGTTGTTCTGGTCGAAAGAAGTGAAGTCTTAGGACATCTTGTTCTAACGTTTCACTGACTTTCACCAAAACCAAATCTTTGGTGAAACGGATTTGAAAATGGCTCTTAAAACATCCAATCACGGTGGTCATTTGGCATTCTTAATGTAGGGTGTCGAGTTCCAAAAGTAGTTCTAGCATTACTTCAAAGGAGGGTAAGAAGGTGAGATTATCACTCATCAGTGGAATGATTATCTTGGCTCAAATCGCTTCGGCGCACGGTCAGGAAGAAAGCTACATTCCAACCACGGACGCTTCGTTTGCAACCGACAATCCAGGTCTGGAGTCGGCTATTTCTGATGCGATCCAGCAGACGTCTTGCACCGGATGTGCAAAATCCTGCAAATGTAATAACTGTTGCTATTCCTGGGGTAAAGACACATCCCTTTCCGTTGGAGCCGGCATTCGCGCCAGCTATCGCGCCAACGAAAACGGAAACCCCAACGGCGGTACTTCGCAAGATTTCAATCTCGACAATGCCCGCCTTTATTTCAATGGTAAAGGGCACAAGCGTATTGGTTTTGAATTCAATACCGATATCACCAATGCTCAAGGTTACCGTAACGTTCCTAACGATGCGACCAGAGACGACAGTCAATTGATGGTCCTTGACGCTATCCTCAAGTTCCAGCTTACCGACAACGTCAACTTGTGGGTAGGTCGCATGCTGCCACCAAGTGATCGCTCCAACTTGGACGGTCCGTTTTATCTGAATGCCTGGGATTTCCCCTTCTCGCAATTTGGATACTCCAATATTTTCCAGGGTCGTGACGATGGAGCGACTCTTTGGGGTGAACGTTGTGGCGGTAAATTCAAATGGCAGATCGGCGTCTTTGATGGCGAAAGCTCGGGCGGAGTCGCTTATGAGGGCCACCCAGCTACCGATAACCTGATGATGAACGGCCGAGTTGTGGTAAACCTGTTGGATCCAGAACCTGGTTATTACAACGCCAGTACTTACTATGGTGAAAAGAATATTCTCGCCATCGGTTTAGCTGCGATGCATCGACACGATGCGCTTTCCGACGGTGCTGGTGGTGAAGTGGATTACACAAGTTGGAACCTGGATGTTCTCTTTGAGAAGCCATTGGCCAACTGTGGCGTCGCAACCATCGAAGCTGCTTATTATGACTTCGACGACAATGGTGGTCTTTCTGATGCAACCGGTGCTGCAATCACCTTGCCACCACATAACGCTGCACGACAAGGGGAAAGCTACTTCATCTTGGGTAGCTACTTGTTCCCGAATCAGTGCTGTATCCTGGGTCTGCCTGGCCGTTTCCAGGCGTTGACTCGTTATCAAGAGTATGACCACGATGCCGTTGGTGCCGTGGCCGCCGGAACGACGGACGCACTCGATCTCCAGCTCAACTACATCATGTTTGGGCACAAAGCTCGAATTTCCGCCGTCTGGACCCAACTGGACACCGCGGGTGCTGGTGGTGAAGACGACTTGTTCACCATTGGAACCCAGCTCCAGTTCTAAGGAAACTCGATAGGAAATCGGTGCCCAGCTTTCACCTGTTCAACGAAAGCTGGGCAGACGGAATCCAACGCCAGATTGCTGCTGACAAAGTGGCATCTGGCGTTTTTTTTTGGCCTACTCGACTGCTTAATTATTGCGCACATGTGCACATTTTTCGCGCACTCCAGAATTCTGCGATCGGGCCAATTCGCGTCGTTTCTAGGCTATCTCGCACCTACCCGAACCGTGCTAGCCATTTTTGCATGGAATATGCTTAACGAGTTTCTTCCAATCGTTTGACTTGTTTTGTGCTTTTTGTCTACTGAAAGGAAAGGTGGGACCGTGCGCAAGTTTTTGTTGAATTTGGTTTTTGTTGCCTGTTCAGTCTCGTTAGTAACAGGATGTTCTTCGCAACCGACAAGTTCGCCATCCGCGAGTAGTGGAGAATCTGACAGTGCTGCGCCAGCCGCAGCCACCACGCCAGCCGATACTGACGTCGCAGCCGGTAGCGTGAAAGTTGGTGTTCTGCATTCATTGTCCGGCACGATGGCAATTTCTGAAACTTCATTGCGAGATGTCGTGTTGATGGCAGTGGAAGAAATCAACGCTGCCGGTGGAGTTCTTGGCCAGCAGATTGAAACGGCCGTCGTTGATCCGGCAAGTGACTGGGACCTCTTTGCAGAAAAAGCAAAGGACTTGATCAATAAAGAACAAGTGGCAGCTACCTTCGGTTGTTGGACTTCGGTCAGTCGAAAATCGGTCTTGCCCGTTTTCGAAGAGTACAATTCACTACTGTTTTACCCCGTTCAATACGAAGGCGAAGAGCAATCACTCAACGTGTTCTACACGGGAGCAACCCCCAACCAGCAACTCATTCCGGCAGCCGAATACTTGATGAGTGAAGATGGAGGCGGATGCACCAAATTTTATCTATTAGGGACCGATTATGTTTTCCCACGTACTGCAAATAAGGTATTGAAAGCATTCCTGAAAGCCCAAGGTGTGGCCGACGAAAATATCGTCGAAGAGTACACTCCCTTCCATCACCAGGACTACCAGACGATTGTAGGCAATATCAAAGCATTTGCGGCAGGTGGCGGAGCTTGCGTGCTTTCCACCATCAATGGCGACAGCAATGTTCCTTTCTACAAGGAATTTGCGAACCAAGGCCTCACGTCCTCTGATTGTCCCATCATGGCATTTTCGGTAGCAGAAGACGAACTTCGGGCCATGGACGTTCCACCATTGGTGGGTCACTTGGCCGCCTGGAATTACTTCCAGAGCATTGATTTACCTGAAAATCAAACATTCGTCGAAAACTTCAAAGCCTATTGTGCTGCGAACAACCTCCCTGATGGTGCTGATCGCGTGACGGATGACCCTATCGAAGCCGCCTATTTTGGCGTCTATGTTTGGAAGGCAGCTGTTGAAAAAGCTGGTAGTTTCGATGTGGACGCAGTACGTGATGCCGTCTACGGACTCAAGTTTGACGCTCCTGGCGGTCCGAAGGAAATGCATGCTGACAACCAGCATACCCACAAGCCGGTTTACATTGGGGAAATTCTCCCCGATGGCCAATTTCGCATTGTTTATCAAACAAACGGCTTGGTAGTTCCAGACTCGTACAGCACTTATCTGCACCCTGATGGAAATATTCCAGCTCCCACGGGCGGTCCAGAATCTTAAACCACCGTGGACAGTCAATAGTTCTCGTTCCAGCTCCGGTTACCGCTGGTCGGTGCCGGGGCTGGGCGTTATTTTGGCCAGCTCCTTGAAAACAATCCGTTCTCTTACTACGGACACTGTCACCAGCTGCGGTCGCACTCGAGGCCCACAAAACCGTTCGTCGCTGAGGGGCACGACAACTTCTTCAGAATAAGATAAATTACTTCTATGTATTGTTCCCTCAGTCCATTGGTGCGCACCTGTCTGCTTTTGTTGACCTTTCTTGGCCAAGCCTTCGAACTTCATGCCGTGGAGTTGGATGAGGCCGAGCTCCGCTCCGAACTCAGCAAGTTGTCCAGCCCAGAAAGTGATGTACGAAAAGCTGCGATTGAAACAGTAGCCGCTTCCAGAAATAGCGATGCCACACGAGTGCTGGAAGCATACCGCTTGGGTACTTTATGTCTGTGGAACGACCAGTTAGTACTCACCAAAACAAGCAAAGACCATCCTGGATCGTTGACAGTGCGAGATGCGTTGACCGGAGAACCAGTCACAGCCGACGGCGAGCCTGTCACTGTTTCCAAAGCAGATTTCAAGTCACTTGCCGCTTCCCGCAAGGAACGGCGTTTTCTTGTGAACGCCATTCGTGTTTTGGAACTTTATAGTCCCCACCAAGCAACACGACTGGCGGCCACCAAAAAACTTGGCGATTTACGTGACCCCGCTTACATAGACAGTCTGCAATCCGTGATCGAAACAGAAAATAATCCAAAGGTTCTCCATCGCGCCAAGGAGAGCGTGGCATTAATTCGTTTGTCCAACCAGGCCAACAACATGGACGTCCGCCGGCAAGCCGCCGTCGAATTAGGGACACTAAGAAGTGCCAATGCGGTGCCCTTACTGGAAAAAATAGTACAAGAATCGGAAACTTCTTCAGACTCTGAGCCGAAGTTGGATGCAGCGACCAGGGCGGCATGTGTCGCTTCGCTCGAACAGATCGAAAAATACCAAGGCCGTGTCCGGATGCTCAGTTATATCTTTAGTGGGATATCACTAGGTTCGGTTTTGATACTGATGGCACTGGGACTTTCGATTGTCTTCGGACAAATGGGTGTAATCAACATGGCACACGGTGAACTGATGATGATCGGCGCCTATGCGACTTATGTCACGCAATTAAAGTTTGGCCACACACCGGAGGCTCCCAATAACTGGTTCTTTGTGGCGGCCCTGCCAATCTCTTTTCTGGTCGCGTTTTGCACCGGGCTATTGATCGAATATCTAGTTGTTCGGCACCTCTACAAGCGTCCACTGGAATCACTGCTGGCGACCTGGGGCGTGGGATTGATCCTGATCCAGTTCGTGCGCGCCGGCCTTCCCTGGTCCACATCAAAACTGGAATGGATTGGCAAGCTACCTGGTTGGCTTCGCTGGAGTGGCTTCGGTGACAACATAGGAGTGAACAGTCCCACTTGGCTGGTTGGCGGGTTCGAAGTCATTCAGGACTTCCACGTGTCTTACAACCGATTGTTTATTATTACCCTCACGATAGCTTGTGTTGTCTTCGTGTATTGGTTGATGAATTGCACAAAACGTGGCCTACTCGTGCGGGCCACGGTCCAGAATCGTGAAATAGCAGCAGCACTCGGGGTCAACACTCGCTACGAAGACGGCTTCACATTCGCCTTCGGTGCCGGGCTGGCGGGGATCGCAGGTTGTGCGTTGACGCTCATCGGCGGAGTCACACCCGACATGGGGCAGAATTATATTGTGGATTCATTTTTAGTAGTCGTCACGGGCGGTGTGGGAGAACTGGCCGGAGCGGTATGGGCTGGACTCAGCCTGGGCGTGCTCAACAAGATACTCGAACCGATCTTCTCTACGATTTGGGCCAAAGTCCTCATTTTAGCCTTAGTCGTAGCCTTTATTCAGTATCGTCCAGCCGGGCTGTTTCCACCGAAAGGCAGATTGGCCGATGTTTAACTTTTCTTGGATCCGCTACTGGGCATTGCCTTGCCGCCTGTTCTGTCGGGACTATGGTATCTGGATGGCCCTGCTACTGGGCATTGCCTTGCCGATACTTTATGCCTCCGGTGTCCTGAGTATCGACAAGGTGAATATGATAGGGCGTTACCTCGCCTTAGCCCTGGTTGCTATCAGTC
Organism: uncultured Pirellulaceae bacterium; assembly: GCA_964393615.1. Lineage (GTDB taxonomy): Bacteria > Planctomycetota > Planctomycetia > Pirellulales > Pirellulaceae > CAYMUR01. The sequence goes on along the minus strand of CAYMUR010000035.1, from coordinate 31,249 downwards.
TCGATTTAGTGTGGGGTTACACTGGAATGCTGTGTCTTTGCCAGTCGTTTTTCTTCGCCCTGGGTGGTTATGCCATGGGGATGTACCTTGCCCATCACGGCGGCCCAGAAGGCATCGTTGACGAACTCGGTTGGAAAATCCCAGCATGCCTCTATGTCGTGTATCCATACCGTGTGGGTGAGGTGCCCGGAGATGCCTTAACACCATGGTTTTGGAAACCTTTTTATTCACTGCCTGGGACAATCGCCCTGGGCTTGTTAATCCCAGGGCTGGTCGCATTAGTTATCGGCTTCTTCGTATTTCGTAGTCGTGTACGTGGCGTTTTCTTTGCGGTCCTCACCCAGGCCGTTACCCTGGCTGCGTGGCTTGTCTTCTGCATGAACAACATGAAGCTATGTGGCACGAATGGCCTTACTCGATTTGAAAACATCGCAGGCTACTCGCTTAGTGATCCGTCAACCCGGTTGGCCCTGTATGTTATCACGCTCGTGACACTGAGTCTTGTATATGTATTTTGTAGATACATTGTCAAATCTCGCTTGGGGCGTGTACTCATTGCGATCCGCGATGACGAAACACGACTTCGGTTTACCGGTTACAAACCGCACGTCTTTAAAATGTTTGTCTTTTCAATATCCGCAATGATCGCCGGATTAGGCGGGATGCTCTATGCGCCACAAATGGGAATCTTTACTCCGACCAACATGGAAGTCCGCGAGTCAATTTTAGTGGTTGTTTGGGTGGCTGTCGGCGGGCGCGGTACCCTGGGAGGCGCCATCGCCGGAACATTACTGGTTAATCTCCTCTATAATACTCTGACCACTACGCATCCCCAGTATTGGCCGTTTGCCCTGGGGGCATTATTTATTCTGGTAGTATTGTATTTTCCGGACGGCATCGCCAGTCTCTGGCGTCGTTGGTCGAATCCACACTCAGAGGTGGTAGCATGAGTGTGGGAGGCAAAATGTTTACCCGCCCCAGCGAGCTTAGCCGCGACAACCGGCTGAAGTCCTATCCTATTTACTTAGAGGACGTCACGGTCGTTTTTGACGGCTTCAAGGCACTCGACATTGACCTGTTTGGTATCTATTACAACGAACTGCGCGTGGTGATCGGCCCTAATGGAGCTGGCAAAACCACCTTGTGTGATATCATCAGTGGCAAAACTCGCGTGACGGATGGCCACATTTTCTGGCATGGCAATGAAATTGTGAATGTACAAGACATCGCCATGTCACGACTCGGAGTCGGTAGAAAATTCCAAACTCCCTCCGTCTTTGAGAGCCTTACGGTTTTTGAAAATCTTGAATTGGCCTTGCCAGGAGGACAGGCCTTGTTCCGTAATCTATGGGGCAAGATCAGTTCCGACGAAGAGGACAAGATTCGTGATATCATAAAACGTGTGCACCTGGTCGAACAATCCGAAACGCAAGCCAAATACCTTAGTCACGGGCAACGACAATGTTTGGAAATCAGCATGCTGGTGCTGGCAGAACCTGACCTACTGTTGGTCGATGAACCTGCTGCCGGGTTGTCCGATAAAGAGACAGCGCTCATGGCTGACCTGTTGTTAGAATTACGTGGACAGCATTCGATCATTGTGATCGAACACGACATGGACTTCGTACGTCGACTCAATGCTGGAGTCACCGTGTTGAACGAAGGAAAAATTATGGCCGAAGGGTTCATGGAGGATATCCAGGCCAATCAAGATGTTGTGGATGCGTATCTCGGCCGGTAGCGTGATACGGATCCTTCCCATAACTGGCCCCTCCCACGAGATTAAAGGCCGATGCTGACTATTGAACAACTTTCATTCTCCTATGGATCGGTGGCAATCCTGCACAGCATTGACATGCACATGGAAGCTGCTCAGGTCACGTGTGTCATGGGTCGCAATGGTGTTGGTAAAACGACGCTCATGATGAATATCATGGGACTTCTCAAATCATCCTCAGGCGTC
>CAYMUR010000035.1:0-29276 GCA_964393615.1 uncultured Pirellulaceae bacterium | reverse complement strand
TCCGGTTCTCAAAGAAATGAGATTAACATTAGTTCTCTCCCTGCCAATAAACGAGCGATTGCCGGACTAGGCATTGTTCCTCAAGGCCGTCAAATTTTTCCAAAACTAACTGTCGAAGAAAATTTGCGTGTGGGACTGCAAGCAAGAACCGACGGTCGCCAAACAATTCCAGAAGACATCTATGAGCCTTTTCCGGTCCTCAAAGAAATGGGAAAACGTAAGGGTGGCGATCTGTCAGGTGGTCAGCAACAGCAATTAGCCATTGCCCGAGCACTCGTCGGCGATCCAAAAGTATTGATATTGGATGAACCCACCGAAGGCATACAACCAAATATTATCCAACAGATTGGCGGGGTACTGCGAGAATTGATTGCAACACGTAACATCACGGTTATTCTGGTAGAACAGTATCTCGACTTTGTTCGAGAGTTTGGCGATAATTTCTATATCATGGACCGTGGTAGAGTCGTGGAAAGTGGTGAAACGCGACAACTGACAGAAGATCTTGTTCAGGCACACTTGTCGGTATGATGGACAACAATGGCAAGTGGAAAAGGATTCTTAAAAACGTCGTTGGTTGCTGAGCAGACAGCCATTACACGTATGCAGGCGAACAGTCCACTGAAACTACTCTGTCCGCGCCGAACACCAGATGCCGCCTGGGCCTACGTCACGACATTCGGAGGCGGTCTACTTGCCGGAGACCAGATCGATCTAGAAATTGACATTGCAGAGCGAACTACCTGTGTTCTCACCTCACAGGCCTCGACCAAAGTTTACAAGAGCCCTGCTGGAAAAACATCTCAACAAACTGTTCGGGGTAAAATCGGTAAGGATGGATTACTCGTCATCGCTCCGGATCCAATTACTTGTTTCGCCGGGGCAAATTACCAACAAAGTCAGACTTTAGACCTGGCCGAGGGAGCCAGCCTGGTCTTCATTGATTGGCTTACCAGCGGTCGTCGTGCGCGAAATGAAGTTTGGCAGTTTTCTCGATATGCCAGTCGCACTGACATTCGATTTAACCAAAAACGTGTTTTCCTGGATTCCATCCTCCTCGACCCAAAACACGGCCCTCTCGACTCGCCGTTCCGTTTAGGGCGATTTCATTGTATGGCGCTTTTGGTTATCATCGGTAAGAGATTTGAAGAATTCACCAATCTCCTACTGGATGAAATCTCCAGGGAACCCATTCGCCCTGGCGAATCGCTCATACAAACAGCCAGCGCAATTCCACATGGCATGGTACTTCGGATCATTGGTGTCGAAACAGAAGTGGTGGGACAGGTATTACGACACAAGGTTGATTTTCTCTCCAGCCACATCGGGGGCAATCCCTGGTCAAGAAAGTGGTAACCATTCGGTTGAAACAATCCAGCACTGAGAAAGCATGTTTTAAAGGTTGAAGTATGCACCTTACACCTCGTGAGTTAGAAAAACTCCAACTACACAATGCCGGCTACTTGGCGCAAAAACGTCTTGCCCGGGGTATCCGTTTAAATTACACCGAAGCCATTGCACTGATCGCCACACAGCTGCTCGAATTCATTCGCGATGGCAAAACGGTTGCAGAATTAATGGATTTAGGCCGCCAGTTTATTGGTCATCGCCAAACAATGCCCGGTGTTCCAAACATGATCGCCGAAGTCCAAGTGGAGGGTACTTTCCCAGATGGTACAAAACTTGTGACCGTCCACCACCCGATTGCTGCCGAAGATGGAAACTTAGACCTCGCACTCTACGGTAGTTTTTTACCGGTCCCGGAACTCAGTATTTTTGGACCAACCGACTCGGTCGACCAGCCAGGTGAATTCCTGACAACCGATGACGAATTGGTACTGAATGAAGGTCGTGCCAGTGTTGAAATCAAGGTAACAAATCTTGGTGATCGTCCAATTCAAGTAGGCAGTCACTATCATTTTATAGAAACAAACGCATCACTGGAATTCGATCGCGAACTGGCTTTTGGTAAACGACTCGACATTCCTGCTGGGACAGCCGTTCGTTTTGAACCAGGAGAATCCAAAACCGTTTCCGTGGTTGAAATTGCCGGTAATCAAGTCATCCGTGGAGGAAACAACCTGGCTGACGGTACAGTCGATGATGCCGGCAAACAGGCAGCAATGCAACGCATTCGCGATCAAGGTTTTGCTCACAAGAATTCATGATACGAAGAGGTTCAACCTTTTCGATACATACAACCCTAGAAAAAACTCATGGCATACAAAATAAAACGCAGCAACTATGCGGAAATTTATGGACCGACTGTTGGTGATCGGGTTCGGCTTGGTGATACTTCGTTGATTTTGCAAGTCGAAAAAGACCACACGGTTTATGGGGATGAATGCAAGTTCGGTGGTGGCAAGGTACTCCGAGAAGGCATGGGCCAGGCTGCCGGCGTCTCCAATGATCAAGCGTTGGACCTACTCATTACGAATGCGTTGATCGTCGATTATGGAGGGGTCGTCAAGGCGGACATTGGTATTAAAAACAGCCGGATCGTGGGAATCGGAAAGGCAGGCAATCCTGACGTCATGGCGGGTGTTGATCTCAACATGATCGTTGGACCAACAACGGAAGTGATCGCCGGAGAAGGACTTATCCTGACCGCTGGCGGATTGGACACCCACGTCCACTACATCTGTCCACAACAAGCTTACGAAGCCATTGCCAGTGGGCTCACCACAATGATTGGGGGGGGCACCGGACCAGCAACAGGTACTTGTGCAACAACCTGTACACCTGGTGAAAACAACATCCGCATGATGTTACAAGCGACCGACAACCTTCCTTTGAATTTTGGATTTCTCGGCAAAGGCAACTCGGCCAAACCAGAGGGACTTGATGAACAAATTCGTGCCGGAGCATTAGGACTCAAACTCCACGAAGATTGGGGTACCACACCAGCTGCCATCGATTGTTGTCTGGAAATCGCCGAAAAGTACGACGTACAAGTTGCTATTCACACCGATACACTGAATGAATCTGGATTTGTCGAAACTTCGATTGCCGCTTTCAAAAACCGTACGATTCATACTTATCACAGTGAAGGCGCCGGTGGTGGACATGCTCCTGACATCATCAAAGTCTGTGGTGAAATGAACGTCTTGCCAAGCTCGACAAACCCCACACGACCATACACCGTCAACACAATCGACGAACACTTGGACATGTTGATGGTGTGCCACCATTTGGACAAGAACTTACCCGAAGATGTCGCTTTTGCCGAAAGCCGTATTCGAGGAGAAACGATTGCAGCAGAAGACATTCTACACGATATTGGAGCAATCAGCATCATGGGCTCTGACGCCCAAGCAATGGGGCGTGTGGGTGAAGTAATTACGCGCACCTGGCAAACAGCTGACAAAATGAAAAAACAACGTGGTTCTTCTCCCGAGGATCCTGCCGAACACGACAATGCAAGGATCAAACGTTATGTCGCGAAATACACAATCAATCCAGCTCTGGCTCATGGTGTCGCCCACGACATCGGGTCCGTAGAGGTCGGCAAACTTGCAGATTTGGTCCTTTGGCGCCCAGCATTCTTTGGTAGTAAGCCAGAAATAGTCGTCAAGGGAGGTGTCATCAGTTGGGCACAAATGGGTGATCCAAACGCATCCATTCCAACACCACAACCCGTGTTGATGCGTCCAATGTTCGGATCTTTTGGAAAAGCAACCGGTCCGATAGCCGCGGTGTTCGTGAGCCAAGCAAGTTTAAAAGAGGGTTCCCTAGAAACCTACGGCCTGCAAAAACGGATCGAACCCGTATCTGGTTGTCGAACGGTAACTAAAAAGAGTATGAAACTCAACGATGCGACGCCCACCATCGAGGTCGATCCTGAAACGTATGAAGTGAAAGCGGATGGTGAATCTTTGAAGTGTGATCCAGCTCAAACACTACCATTAGCACAAAAATATTTTCTATTTTGAGCTGTGTGTTTCTCATGACAAACGACACTTTGCTTCTGACAGCAGCCGCTTTTTCGGTAGGTATTGTGCATACGATCTTGGGACCGGATCACTATGTCCCATTTGTAGCCATGGCACAGGCGCGACAGTGGACGACACGAGCCACGCTCACTGTTACTGCAATATGTGGAATCGGACATGTCGCTGCTTCTGTCATACTGGGCCTGGTTGCACTAGCTCTTGGAACCATGGTCATGCACCTCGAAACCGTAGAAGCCGTCCGAAATGACTTAGCGGCTTGGGTGTTAATCGGCTTTGGACTTGCCTATCTGTCTTGGGGTTTAGTCCAGGCCTATCGAAATGTGCCTCACACTCATCTCCATCGACACGCCGATGGAACAGAACATATCCATCCCCACACGCACCATGGCGATCACATGCATTTGCATGAATCCCCTGGCAACCATCTATTGTCCAAGAAAATTCAACCGGTTCGATGGATTATGTTCGTCATTTTCATACTTGGGCCTTGTGAGCCTCTCATTCCATTATTCATCTATCCGGCAGCGACAACTTTGGACACGATGGAACAAATAATTGCTATCGTGTCGGTGGTGACCGCATTTTCAGTAGCCACGGTTTTAGTCATGACCTTGAGTGTCTTCGCAATTCAATCCGGTCTTCGAATAAAAACCTATGCGACGCTAAGTCGATTTGGACATGCTATTGGCGGACTCACCATTCTTGTCTGTGGAATTTCAGTCAAATTTGGGTTCTAGGTCTTTCTATGTGGTTCACGTAAAAGCTACCGACATGTTAACAACACTATTTTGTTCTTTGCCGATGACATGGCAATTGACAAACCTGATCCCTTCAACTTTTGAGCGTGACATCGAATTGTTTTTAATCGTTTCATTTTCCTTACCTTTTTGATCCCGGTCGTCGGTGAAACACTTCTATCAGGAAACACCGGCCGCCAGTCGAGGATGGCAATATTTCCATGAATCTCGAACATCTCAACACACATCGAATTGATTTGGCCAAACCGTTGCTTCTTATCATGGCAGAGCGTGGCGTACTGGCCTGCAGTTATTTAAATATCGAAACATTTAATAAAACAAGTGAGGCATGTGCGATCGTCACTGGAGTTGCCAACTACGAAGAGATGTTGGTAGCGCCCGTCACAGCTGTCTCGACAGTCGCCACAGAGATGGGGGTGACAGTTGGTGATACTGGTGCACAAGCACTCAAAAAGATGGGAACCGTATAATTATTTTTACGCGCCTAGAACCCTCGTGCTTCAAACATCACATTGATTTCATAGGTGGATTATTTACGGTAAATCACTTCCAAGAAGGTCATGCACCACTGGTTAACAAATTCATCGTTCACACAGGGTTCATCGTTGGTACACGATCCGTGCCTAGGATGGCTCGTCTGTAACGGGTTCCAATATGCTGACTGTCGGGACCGGGATCTTTTTTGGCATGTCACTCTACTGACACCACCTTTACTTGGCTCTACGCCGGTTGATCACTAACAGGCCACAAAAGCTCATACCTATCAGCAACAAGCTAGAGGGCTCGGGCACGAACTCTGTATAAATCGTGTCCACCAATACGTCTGTGGCTGCCATTCCCGGACCAACTACCAGCTCAACCATTCCAACATTGCTAAAATCCGCACCCGCACCATGCGTCGTACTGAATGCTGAAAAAAGAACGGAAACGTTGGTCAACGACGTAATCCCACCTGGCAACGACACAACAGCGTTAGAAGCATTATTAGCGTCCGACCAGACACGGACGGATAGGTCCACAGGCAAATCATCAAAAACCACATCCACCGTCAAAGCATTCGACGCATTGTTGTCGGTCAGGTCGATCCCTCCGAGTCCGGTAAAACTATCGCTCAGCGGATCGTCATCATTCCCGTCCCAGGTCAGGTCTGCGGCTCCTTTCGTAGCTGGTCCCAAGCTGAAACTCAACCAATACAATCCGAAAGATGCAATGTCGAGTTCCGAATGTACTGGCCCGGATACCTTAGAAACGACCGCGTCACGCTCGTTACCAAGGATTCCATTCCCATCTACACTACTGAAAACAGTGGGCGTTGACGATGTCGCCTTGAGTATTTGACTCGTCTCGAACGAGTCAATCAGTAATGCATGTGTGTTGTTGGACAGACAAAATAAAAACAGCGTTACAATTATTGTGATTTTCGTATTCGCATTCCAAAAGAACATTAGTCTACTCCTATTCGATATTTTTAAATATTTGATCTGCAACTCGTATGGCAGGTACTAACTCAATCATGACTACACTCCAAGGATGTTTTAATTTTTTAAACACAAACTTACGACGCATTTTTTGGTCGATTCAACGGTTTGACATGAAACGCTAACAGCTGGTTCCGTACACATCTTGCTTCGACCAATGGCATTCGACGATACCTTCAACCATCGCAAACTCTACGCGCGACGGTAATGGGACCGCTCTCACGCCATTCGGTTCTGTCACACCAGACTGACTCATTCGAAAACGATACACAGGTGGCCATGGACAACTACCGTGATTCACTGCTAAGCGACGATCGTCTCGCCGATTTGCTAAATACCATCGGCGCAAGTCATCGTTCGCCACTGGAACGGACTGTGTCCCAGCTGGAATCTGGCACATAGCATTCTCCGAATGCTTCATGACTGTTTCTGTCTGCTCAATTTTTATTTTCATGTAGAACTTCTCACTTTTTACAATTACCTGGCAACCTGACTCCACAGGCCTTCCGGCTTCCGTTCGGTCTGACCGCGCAATAAAAAAAAGGTGTTGGGAATTTTTCACGCGTGTAATGCGTGAAAAATTCCCAACACCTTTTAATGGTTCGCCAGTGGCTGCCTTACGGTCGCAAACTAAATGTCAATCAATATGTTCCGAAACATATAATCCTAAAAATTACAACTATCGCTTTATCCCATATTAGTTTTTCAGAATGAAATCTCACGGATAATCAAGTGACTTTTACCATCTTTCGCTGGATATCCTGGCATCTCTAATGATTGGATGAGTTATATCGTTTGTAGCAGGATTACGGATTTTATGGCTTGTACCGGTTGTACCAGTTATGGCGATTAAGGCTCCCTTGAATGACTTCCCTGACCGTTACAACCGACCAGTGTGAGATGGCATGGCAGTTTTTAATCACCCGCTTTGCCAAAATGCTGGTTGCCAAGGGCTAGACCAAACGCGGTAACAGATAACCCACCCTAGGCGAATATTTGTGAAGGATGCATGCCAGTGAACTGCATCGAGCAATGCTATGTTGGACTAGAGCCATGCCATGACGCTAATCGCCCGGAAAGAAACTCAGCTCGCCCCATCAGACCATTGACTAACCCGTTGACAAGTTACCACGATGCAGTTGAATGGTTGAGCATAAAACCCACCAACAACTGTCAACAGGTTCGCAACCTCGTTACAGCACACAATGTACTGTTAGCAGTCAATATAGTTCTTACGGGAAAGAACTCGTTCAAATTTATAGGCCAGAAATGCAAACCTGTTCCATTGTCGATATCGCTCCGACGCAATCGACTCGACGCGAGATGAAGATGTGTTCGCCGGAAGCTTTAAATAGGCACAGACTTCACTGTCACAGGGAATGTACTCGTAATGACCTAGCAGCATTAGAATATGGTGTGCTGCATACGGCCCTACACCAGGTAGTTCCAACAGTGTTTGTCTCAAGGCTGAGGCATCTGGATTAACGGTCCAGCTTTTTAAATCAATCTCTCTGTCTCTGATCATTTCTGATAGTTGCTTGATGTAGCGAGCTCGGAAACCAAGCTTGGCATTGCGCAATTCAGCCTCGGATTTCCTTGCGATCACATCATGTACCGGGAATGAAAATCGATGTCGTGAAATAGGCGATGGTGTCCCAAAGCGTTCGCAGAACAATCTCACCATCATTTTGGTATTGCGCCAGTGGCAATTTACGGTACAGATCGTCTTAATCAGATCCTCAAACAATGTGGGTGCGCGCAGAAGAGCACCCAGCTTGAGCTCTGCACATTTTTTCAATTGATTGCTGTGAGAACATGCCGACCAGAAAGCATCAAAACGTTCATTCGCTCGAAACATCCAACGAACACGAGCACGTACAAAGTCCACATCTGAATGACGGAGTGATAAAGCATTGATGCAAACACGAATTCGGAATGTCCGATCAGACCAACGCAAGTTTACATCTGCTGGTCGGTTGCGTGGAAGGATCATTGTCCATAGCAGATTTCGGCCAGAAGACTCAAATGGATACAATCTTGGCCATCCATGTCCGTAAATAGCCGAAGCCGGGTTGTGACGCAAACACACTGTAAATTCGACAGACTTCATACTTTGAATGCTTTTAAGTGTTCCTATCGGCCACAACACGTTGACCGGATTTTATGATGCCTTGTTTTTCATTTTGCCTTACATACTGCATGTAACCACCGATTTATTTCATGTGTTTCCACGCGTAGTTCACATTTTTTCTGCAACATGAACGAACAAACACTCCGTCCCGGATCCTCCTTTTTGGAAAAACAACAATAGGACTATTTACACATCCGGGCCCTACAACGAAAGCCCTCTAGTACGGCCACGTCTTGAACACTAACACTCTTCGAGAGACCACGAAAAAGAGAGACAGGCAATGCTTAAAGCAATCTGTCAGTCATTAGAAGCACCGTGACGAATGTCGTCACCTTTTACCATGTACACTACTTCTTCACTGATGTTTGTAGATTGGTCGGCAATCCGTTCCAATGACCGTACGATTAAAAGTTGGGCCAACGCTCCAGCAATGTCCTTTGGACCTTTCAACACCTCACGCACGACCTCATCACTGAGAAGTTCCTTGATAATCTGATCGTCGAGCGCGTCGACCATATCATCACTTGCAATCGTTGACTGTGCTTTTTTGATATCATTTTGCAAAAATGCGTTAAGTGCATCGGACACCATTCCACACACTATCCCGGCCATCGTTAAAACTTCCGGTAACAATGGAGCCTTCGTTTTCGACGTCATCAGCTGAACACTTTCACACATATTCGTAGCGTGGTCACCGATGCGTTCCAATTCAGCCGTAATTCGCGACACCGACATGATAAATCGCAAATTCGTGGCAACTGGACTATAAATAGTCAACAGGCGAATAGCTTCCTTATCAATGTCGAGCTGCATTTGGTCCAGACGTTCCTCATCGTGAAATACGCTGTCGAACAGTCTTTTGTCGTCCGTATGTGAAATAGCTTCGATGGCCTGACGGACCATGGTCTCCGTTAGGTCTCCCATTTCAACAACACGATGACGAAGTTCGTTCAATTCTTGTTCAAATTTTTTCATGATCAGTGTCTTTCCAAATAAAGATTCGGATCCATGCAGAGAACCTAGAATATCGTCGACCTTGTTTCGCGACAAGCGGAACTCATTTAAATCATCCGTAACGTCCCTCAATATACATTTCCGTTTCACTCCTCTTCGGATTCAAGAAAAGATCCGACGTGGGTGCATGTTCAATGATCTCGCCAAGCAACATATAGATACATTCGTTCGTTGCTCGACGTGCCTGGGCCATATTGTGTGTTACGACAACAATCGTATACCGCTCACGAAGTTCTCCGATGAGTTCTTCCACTCGCGCGATCCCGTCGGCATCCAAAGCTGAGCAAGGTTCATCCATTAAAATCACACGCGGCTTAAGTGGTAGCAAACGGGCAATGCAAAGTTTCTGTTGTTGTTCAAGGGTTAGTCCGGTTGCGTGTTGCTTGAGATTATCTTTAACGGCATCCCAAAGTTGAACCTCACGCAACGCCGATTCGACCATATTGTCCCGGTCTTGTGCTTTGATCTCACCCCGATCCAAGTGAATCCGTAATCCAAACGCTACGTTCTCATAGACTGAGATGGGCAGTGGATTGGGGCGCTGAAAAACCATTCCCACCGTTTTCCTCAGTTCACTGAGTGAAACGTCAGAGTCATAGATATTTCTATCCAGAATAGTGATTTCACCCGTCGTTGTCACATATCCATAACGTTCGTTAATGCGATTAAAACTTCGTAACAATGTCGTTTTGCCACAACCAGAAGGTCCAATCAGGCCCGTAATGATTCCTCGGCGAATATTCACCGTGACATTTTTGAGTGCCTGAAACTCACCATACCACAGATTAAGTTCTTTGGTAGTAATACTATAATGGTCGTCCGCGTCCACTTTGTTTGCAGGAGTACCTGGCGTTGTATCTGGAAATTCAGGAGGATTACCGTGGGTTGCCATTACCCAAATCCTCCCGTTACGTAGTCGTAAGTGAGTTGCTTCTGTGGACTGGAAAACATCGTTTCGGTTTCGCCAATTTCAACAAGCTGGGAGTCATTTACAAAAGCGGTTTGATCGGCTAATCGGTGAGCCTGTTGTACGAGGTTAGTGACCAGTACAATTGTCATGTTAGCTTTAAGCTCCAATAACACGTCTTCAATCTTCATCGTGGTTACTGGATCGATAGCGATTGAAAACTCATCGAGGCAGAGAATTTCCGGTTGATGAGACAAAGCCCTCGCCAAAGTCAATCTCTGCTGCTGCCCGCCCGACAGCTTCGTCCCTAAGGTATGCAATCGATCCTTGACTTCGTCCCACAAGACCGCCAAACGTAAACACCGTTCCACTAATTCGTCTAGTGCGACAGGGTCAAACAGGCCTGATCGACGGGGTGCATACGCAACATTTTCATAGATCGACAAGGGCAACCCAACTGGAAGTGGAAAGACCATTCCGATGCGACGTCGCAAGTCGTAAACGTTTTCCATTTGATACACGTTTTCATCACCAATTCGTATTTGACCCTCCACTTGAGCCGAAGGGATAAAGTCAATCGTTCGATTGATACACTTGAGTAGTGTCGTTTTCCCTGAATTGGCAGGTCCAACAATACCGAGAATTGTGTTTGGAACGACAGACAACGAAATGTTGTCCAACGCAATGTCATCACCGTATCGAACGGTAACATTTTCGAATTCAATGATGGCTTTTGTCATTCGCTCGTCAGGAGACATTTCTCGTGTTGGAATAAGACATAGGACGACCTATACGGGTATATTTTACTGGGCGATTCGTCTTGAGCGTTACCATTTTTTTTGAGCCCGAAGATAAATTCTCAAAAGTGTGGAGACACTGTTCACAACGAAAATTAGACCGATTATGACAGCAGCCGTTCCAAATTGCATCGCAAGCGGCATATCAGTGATCTGGGTTGAGATCACATGAAGATGCATTGAAAGGGCCATGAATTTATCACCCAGGTAATAGGGAACAAATTTATCGATGCCGGAATCGGCGACGTCGGAAAAATAAACTGCGCCAGTAAATAAAATGGGGGCCGTTTCACCGGCTGCACGCGCTATTTCAAGAATGACTCCCGTGAGGATTCCACTGACCGAATTCGGTAACACAATCGTACGGATTGTCTGCCATTTAGTAGCCCCCATGTTCCAACACGCCTCACGAAACGACATTGGCACAGCGTTCAAGGCTTCTCGTGTAGCCGTAATGATTACCGGAACCGTCATCACGGCTACGGTGCAAGCCGCTGCCAACAAGCATTCTCCCATACCAAAGAACAAAACAAAGGCGCCGAGACCGAATAAGGCATGGACAATACTGGGTACACCAGCCAGACTCGTTACCGCCATGTTCACGATCCGTGTAAACCAGTTGTTCGGTGCATACTCGTTCAGGTAGATGCCTGCCAGAACCCCCACAGGCGCAACGATCAATAGCGAAACCAGAACCAAATAGAATGTTCCAATCAGAGGTGACCAAATCCCACCTTCTCGACTACCGTTTTGTGGATTTTCCCATAAATAGTCCAGGCATAGAACCGGAGCGGCTTCCTTAAATACATAGGCCACAATCCCGAGCACCGGAATGACAAGAAGCAGTGCCATGAGCAATGTAATGTACTTCGCCATAGTTTCCTGACGTGCCCGACGGCGGGTACGTGGTGTGGCGATGAACACGTCGCCCACAATTGGATTTTCTTTGGCGTCTTTCCTAGCCATGATCTTGCCGTTTGATCCCTTTGATGACGAGGTCTGAAATAACATTAATCATGCAGGTCAGGATCAGAAGAACTACTCCAATAATGAATAACACTTGGTAATGTTCACCACCTTGTACGGCATCACCCATCTCCTGTGCAATGGTCGCCGTCATCGTCTGTACCGAATCAAAGATGCTCGTAGGAATCTGATTGGCATTGCCTGTAGCCATCAATACGGCCATGGTTTCTCCGACTGCCCGCCCTACTCCAAGCATGCACGCCGCCAACAAGCCGTCTCGAGCAGCCGGAAAGAGCACCTTATACACAATCTCCCATTTACCAGCACCCAACGCCAACGCCGCCTCACGATAAGAGTCAGGGACCGATCTCAGAGCATCTTCAGAAATCGACACGATTAAGGGAACGGCCATCAAACCAACAATGATACTCCCGTTAAGCACATTAATTCCGACTGGACGCCCGGTAATCTGGATCAACAACGGCCCCATCACCGCTAACCCGATGAAACCCCAAACGACAGACGGTATGGCGGCCAACTGCTCAATGACTATCTTCAGAATTTCCTTCACTTTGGGAGTGGCAAACTCAGAAATGTAGACCGCTGCACCCAGTCCTAAGGGAACAGCAATTAACATCGATCCGCATGTCACGGCAAATGTACCAAGCAACAGTGCGCCAGCCCCATAGCTGGGATCATTACCCTCGGCAGGACTGGGAATCCATCGAGTGCTAAAGAAAAATTGTGACCAATCCAGTTTGGCAATCATGCCACCCGATTCTCTGAAAATAAAGAAGAATATGGCAGCGACAAGGATGATCGAACTCCAGCCGCAAAGATAAATCAGCCACTGAATGGGCAACTCTAGAAAATCCAACCACTGGCCGATGAGACGCACCATAAAAGTATGGCGTTTTTTTTTCATAGGTTAGGATGCCGTATCATTGATGTTCAGCGGAGTCATTGGTTACCTCGTGAGGAATTTATTGTATAGGGACAAATTTCTGCTCGGTAAGAATCTTCTGCCCCTCTGCTCCCAAAATCCAATCTAGAAATGCCTTCGTTTCAACAGACTCTTCACCCACCGTGTACAAATACAGCGGTCGGGCAATCGGATATTGTTTCGACAAAACATTGGTCGGCGTCGGCTCATAAGATTCACCACCATCTTCTTGAGACACTGACAACCAGTTGACCGTGTCATTCTTATAGCCCATGCCGCTATATCCAACCGCCAAGGGCGTCGTCGATACAAATTCTACTACTTCCTTGGATCCGCTTAGGGAATTCGCACCCTGCTTAAATTCTCCGCTCTTACCACACACCGTCTCACGAAAGAAAACATAAGTTCCCGAATTGTTCTGGCGACTCGCTCGTTGGATTTCACCGGTAAATTTTGGATCCACCTGTTCCCAATTGGCAATCTCACCCCCCTCTGCATAGATACCATTGAGTTGTTTGACAGATATCGTTTTGATGGGATTGTCTTTGTGGGTATAAACCGCGATTCCGTCAAACCCAACAACATACTCGTTGATCGTGACATCCGCATTAAACTTCTCTTTGATTTGTTCTCGCTCCTTGTCCTTCATCGCACGACTTGAATTTGCAATGTCGGCTGTTCGATTAATCAAGGCTGTAATACCAGTTCCCGATCCACCGCCCGACACTTGAACGGTCACTTCCGGCTTCACCTCTTTGTACGATTCGGCCCAGGCCTGCGCAACTTGTACTAGAGTGTCCGAACCGCGATTCTTGATTACAACTCCCTGGGTTTTCTTCTTACCACACCCTATCGTTAACACTGGTGCCAGGACGACAACTAAACCTACAAAACCACAACGCACCAACATGTTCCACTCCTTAAAAAACACCGCAATCCACATTCTGTTTCATAGTCTCAATCAGAAAAGAAGCTTCATTTCGCGTAAATCTTAACGATCTTAAAAAAAGACGCTAGGGGTCCCTATGGAAATTTATAGCAGCTTACTTTTTTAACCTCTTATCGCTCTATTCAACCATCGTTGAGCCGCCACGATATCACATCACAGAAGTCCAGTGACAGAGAAAAATCGTAAAAACTGTCTTCTGTATGGAAATCAGCAATCACTCTGACTAAAACCCGTAACCAGTAACCTTCTGCAAATTGTTACGAATAGTGCAGTCCAAAGGCACGCTGCCAGTTACCCATTTAATGTCTGCCATTTTCGTAGGCGACGTGTTGACTCGTGGCGATTTTTCCATCTGGCAATCATGATTTCCAGCTAGGGCCTGACCGTGCGTTGATCAGCATTTACAACGCCATCGTTGGCGACCAGCTAAATAATAGATTTCGAAAAAAAGGCAGAAACTAACTGGCACCAACACAAAACATGCTTATTACCTGTGCCTTTGCTTCAGAGTGAGCCCCGAAAAATCAAATCGTTCGCGCAGGATTCATGCAATGCCTACGTAGTAATGGGTGGACAAGGAATCTAGCGGGCTATCCGAGTCGATTCCTCTTGGTCTCTCGCGATTGACTTCCGACGCAATAGTGGCCACCTCAGCAACGCACAGTGGTCGCCACGACTGCCGGACTGTCGTTGTGAAAGATCTCGCACACAACAATGTTTGTGTTTCAGAATTTCAAAAGAACATTGGCATGAAAGTAGTGACAGCAATAAGCAAACTCAATGCCGCTGCCTACGTCTAGTTTAATTCACATTTCTTCAAAAACGTCTGGCCATTTTAAAACCGTTTCTGCACCCTAACACCTGGAGATTCCCCTATGAAATTCTCATTTCCAACGAAAACATTAGTGCTCGTAACTCTTGTATCTTTAGTAACTATTCCAGTCTTTGCCGTACCGGTCAAAGTCAAACACGACGACTTAAGAACATGTGACCCGCTTTTCGTTCCGGAAGGAGTCGACGAGTTGGGAATTGGTTCCTCGGGGGGTACAGTCGGTGTGACAGGGCCTTTTCCTAAAGACGAAGAGATATCTGCTCACAGCATAACAGAACACCTCACGGTTTGTGAACAGACGGACGACCCAGACGTACCTGACGCCATTTTACGCATCACGAATCTAACCGACCCGCCTCGCTCCTTCGAGACACTTTGGTATGTGGGCAATCCAAATACATTTCTTTCCAATGTGGACGGGGTCGTATTCCAAGCAGGCCATGAACACTACGGTGCCGGTAAAGCATTCCGTATTGACAGAAAAGGAATCAACCAACCACTCCTGTCCGAAAGTGCAAATAATAACAATATTTTTGAACCAGGTGAAACGTGGGAATTCATTATTCAGGATTTCGCAGCTGGCCCAATCGGTACATTGGCCGGTGGGGCAGCCAATCTGGCATCAATCGGTGTTGCCGGTGGTTCTTTCCTGGGCGGTGACTCGTCGGGCAGCATCATTGGCATACCGGTTCCTGAACCGAGTAGCTTCATGTTATTAATGATCGGTTTAGCTTGGCCAGTGGCATACTGGAATCAACGGCGCAGACAACTTCCTTCCAAGAACACTCTACCGACGCCAGCTACTGCCACACCGACGCCAGCTACTGCCACTTTTCACCACACCCGACAATTGACACGAACTCTGGGTGCGTTGTTACTGATCGTGACAGTGATCACGTCAAGCTTACAAGCTCAAGTTATCGATCGCTATTTTACAGTTCAGCCAATCCAGCTCTGCAATGATTCTGGAATCAATTGCGCTCCGACGCCGTTATTCCCGGCAGAGACGGAAAAAATATATGCCCAGGCAGGGGTCGCCCCAATTTTTCTACCAATGACCCAGTTAAACGACTCCTCACTGTTGTCTTCTTCCTCCGTCGTGGACGTCGACCAGCCAGGCAATGGACAACACGCCAACCCCTCAACCATCAATATGTGGTTTCTGGACGATATGCCGACCAGTCCCGGGTTCGTCCTCTATGGAGAAGCCTGGGTCGGGGGTAACGGAGTCGCCATTAATGGCACGGCAGTACAAAATTTTAACGGTGGTGCTGGCCGGATTGACACCGTCGCCCACGAATTGGGACATAATTTCGGACTGGGCCACAACAATTTTGGAGCAGGAGGTTCTGAAAATCTCCTGACACGTGGAAGCGTTCGAGACGTTCCCGGCGGCATTGGCCACATTACGCCCGACGGCGATGACCTGAGTCAGCTAACTCAAGATCAAATTGACGAATTGCGCACGTCGCCATTTCTGAATACCGTGCCCGAAGTACTCGTCGATACGAACGGCTCAACACCGTTCAACGTTGACGACTTCTTCCTGGTCGATTTCTCAGATGGCCCAGCAGGTGTTTCCTTGACAAGCCTGACGATGGACTTGAGTCCCGTGGATGCATTTTTAGATCCCACCAACGACGCTGCGGTGTACACTTTTCCGGGTGGTAATGGAACTCCCTTTGCCGTCGATCCCGGATCACTGGTTGGCGTGAACGCTGGCGACATCACCCCCAGTGGTGACACGGATGGTAGCCAACTGTTAACACTTGATTTTACGCCTGGTTCTTTTACTGTAGGAGACTCATTCCGGTTTGGAATTGATGTCGACCTGTTCGATGCTATTGATTTGTACGGTGCCACTCCTAATGAGCTTATCGGTACGGTTTTTTCCTTTGAATTTGAGGATGGTGTCGGTTCCGAAGCAGAAATTGCCGACGACCTGATTGCCAGCTCGATCAAGCCAAGTAACCTCTTGTCATTCACAGGTACCCCCTGGACACGAGTTATCAATGTTCCTATTGACCGACACTTGCATCCTGATCCGGTTCGCATCGGTACTCCGGAACCATCCAGCCTAATGCTGATTGGACTAGGAATTGTCTTGTCCGTGGCCGTGAAACCTGTTCAACGCAAGAAACATCTTGCTTGATCGCACCGTGAAACATCACATTGGTAGATAACAAACCAACCGCAATCATGGCGAGGAGAAGCATTTCTTTTTCGACAGCATTACTCGTCGTGCCAATAAAGATGGTACGGCTTCCAAGACTTCGGTCTTTGACTTTACAGCCGTGTGAAAAGCCGCAAATGGGAACCACTTGATTCAAACTCGCACCTACGGTCAGTATCGACCAGCAAGGCGTTACCCCCCGTCACACCTTCACTTTACAGGTCAACGTTTGTCTCTTGCCCATTGCGACTTGCGGCAGCTTTCAACACTACCAACTCTATTTGTTCACTCACAAACCGAACACTCCCATCCACCAGTAGGAACTGGGTGCCCCCGGGATGGTAGCTACCAAAGCTGACATCGTTTGCATCGTCCTGAACCGGTGGGTCATAGGCATAGGAGTTGATAGAATGCACCAAATTCTTCATGGCCATCGACCGCCACCACAAACGACCAAGACCTCCCAGCCAACTTTCGTACACACCCACCTGCCATGAGATCTCACCCATCATCAATGTGTGACTCGTACCATCCAACACATGAAAAAACTTGACGGGTCGGTTGCGCAAAAACAAACCTGAAGTAGCAAAACCACCTCGTTGACGATCGCGTGCTTCCACCGGATACAAAGCTCTCCCTGTTTCTGGGTGCTGACTTATCGGTCCTGCTACACCGTAATAATGCATGACAAACTCCCGTTTGCCAGGATAGGACCGTCGATTCCGATAATAAACATCTGAATAAGTAATCGTTGAACTGGGACAATGCAGGAAATCGACCTGTTGCTCTCGTAGTGGCGAGTGGACGTTCGTCTCCCAGCTTTGGCCAAAATCAAGTGAATCGTACAAAGCATGTTCTTCTAAATATGGCAGCAAGCGAGCTTGAAAACTAAACCGCGCATCGTCAAAATTCCTGCGGCCTCCGTAAAGATCGTAGTACACACCCACCGGAAAACTACGATTAGCCGCATGATAGCTATGTAACGCCAAGCCAAACTGTTTGAGATTGTTGAAACAAACTGACCGCCTAGCTGCTTCTCGCGAACTTTGAATCACAGGCAATAGTAAAGCAAGCAAGATGCCTACGATGGCAACTACCACGAGCAATTCAACAAGCGTGAATCCTGCAGGTCGTTTTGTTTTTGCTCTCTTGGCCATTACTCCCTCGACCATTAGAAGGCGCCTCTCAAGTTCTCACTGGGACTGTCCAGTTCGAGTAAACTGATCAACAACAGGCCTACTCCATCGCTTGCTTCATAATAAGGTTTAGCAGGGTGTCCTTTGAACAGGTTGGGATACCATAATTTTTTAATGGCTTCAAGTGCCAGCGATTCTGCCTGTCGATAATAGCGTTGGTCGTCAGTCGCCCGGTAAAGATGGACATAGAAAGAGATGACACGACCATAGTCCTCTGCGTAAACACCTCCTGTTTCAACAACTTGCGGCATAGCTTCCTCCAACAGAGGCCGCAGTCTGCGACCAGGAAATGGCGGTAAACTCGACTCAATCACACTCGCCCATCGCAACGCGATTTGTAACAATTCAGGATCACGGTTTTCAGGTTCTGCCGCTGATAGTTCCCAGGCAAAAATTGCCGCTTGGGCTGAGATTAACGTAAATTCATGCGAATGCAGGGCGGTTCGCCACACTTCAACATGGCCCGCTGGAACGTTTTCTGCAGAAATTTCCTCTGCAAGTGATTGCTGTACAGGTTGGCCGTTCAGTTGGAGCATTCCCCAATAGGACTGCTGGCGTTCATCCCAACCATATTTGTCATAGGCCTTGATATAAGCAATCGCCATGTTGCGAAACTCTGGATCATCAGTCAACTGAAAACAATCCAATAGTTGTGCAGCAAAAGGTCCCGGGATGCTCGTAAAACAATGCTGTCCATCAAACCGGTTCACTTGGCTAGGACAATCGGCAACTAACCCTGTCTCAATATTTCGATGGCGCCAGTACCAACCCGCAACGACTTTCGCCTTGTCGAGATAAGCATGTTCACCTGTCATATGGAACATGAAAGCAAATGCCTGGACAAATGTTCCACCACTATAGGCGACATCCGTTCCCGCAACACCACTGTCATACCGGTTATGCAAACCGGTTTTATGATCCACAACATGCCATTTCCACAAGCCATCAATAATCTTACGTACTGCCTGAGGCTTGACACGGTACATGCTCTGCCAATTGGGACGATACAAAAATATTTCGTGCCGGCCACATCCCGCCTGTTCGCCTGCCGGTTGTTCGTGAAAACAATCCCAATACAAATGCGTGCCCCAGACCGGCATACCGTTTTGCCCGGACTGATTATTTTCAGGCTTATAGCAATTTGTTAACGCGTAATCGATATAAGCATTCGCGGCATCAGCATATTTAGATTTTCCTGTAATGTCGCAAACGCGATACATCGTTGTCAGCATCGCCTGGTCAAACCACAAATTCGAGCCATGTTTTTTACGCTGATCGGAATGACGATGCAAACGTAAACGACTGTCCAATTCCAGAGGATTTACAGGAGAACTAAGCGTCTCAGTATTAACAATAGACATCAACAACGGGGTCTGGACTGGTCCATAACGATCGGTTCCAGACTCTATCAATGTATCAATACATTGAACAACATAACTGCGCCACTTGGACAATTTATGTACAAAGAGATCGATTTCTCCAAAACATGAATGCTGTGAAACATCTACCGGTTGCTTAATTTCCCACAACAAAAAACGGGCAGTCGCCATGATGTCATCAGGTCCTCTAAGGCTAACGACCTGTTGTTCTGGCCGGTTCGCCCAAGGTGGCTGGGCCGGTATGTGAAACCACTCTTCCGTGTTGACTGTTGCGATTTTGCTCCAGCCGTTACCGACAAGATCACCCTTGGTTGACGGTGCAGACATCGCCGTACTACCGTAAAGTGTGTACCGCTGTGGTGCGCGACAGTTCCATTGATTGCTGGCCGAATCACGGGCATTGCGAGCCCACGTATAAGTGTTGATTGCTTCGATGTCTACGTTGCGCCCCAGGTCCAGTCTCACAAAACCTCGCTGGACATCCTCATGAAAAATCAAACTCTCCGAAGTCGCATGTGCACGTGACTGGCCCAGACCGTCACGAATCACATCAGGGTCACCACTCGCTGGGTCAAGTAGTCCAATCACCTTCAGCTGTATGCTGCCATTCGAACCAAGATCCAAGTCATCCAGTTTTGACGGTGGTTGGACTGTTTGAAACCCGAATCCTGCAGTCGCATCTCCTGCCTCAATCGTTTGCACAACAGGCAACGACACCTGAGCGGCCACCTGATCATGATTGATTCCACGGAAATACCAATGGATACATGCCAAACAAATTCCCACCAATAACATGGGCACCAGTACAAAATTAACAGCCGACGATGTTCTCCAGCTGTGGCGAAACCATCGAGAAGGCCACAATCTTCCGGACGGACTCTGGGCTGTCACAGGTTGATTCTCCAGGAATCGGTCCAAGTCAGCGACGAATGCCTCCGCTGATAGGTAGCGAC
This sequence comes from uncultured Pirellulaceae bacterium, assembly GCA_964393615.1. Taxonomy (GTDB): domain Bacteria; phylum Planctomycetota; class Planctomycetia; order Pirellulales; family Pirellulaceae; genus CAYMUR01. Next base: position 8,847 of record CAYMUR010000035.1, on the reverse strand, counting down.
GCTCACAATCTTTCTCCAACGCTTTCAGGCAAATAGCTTCCAAGTCTCGTGACACGGCCGGATCGTGCCGGCGAGGTGGTCGTGGATCGTCATGTACAATTTGTAATAGTGTCTTTCTCAAATCGCCCTCAAAGGGTAAGTGTCCCGTCAAGAGTTCGTAGAGAACCACACCCGAGCTATAAACATCACTACGGCCATCCACTACTTCTGTTTGTGTGATTTGTTCTGGACTCATATAAGCCGGGGTGCCTGCAATCACACCATCCAGGGTAATCCGGTTCGATTCTTGACCATCCCGTGCCAAGCCAAAATCAGTAATCATCACTCGACCAGACTTGCCGTCAAGTAGAATATTTGCGGGCTTCACATCACGATGAACCAGTCCCCGTTCGTGGGCGGCTGCAAGACCCCGTGCGACCCCCCGAATAATACAAGCAGCCTCTGTATCAGAAAATGTACTGTCTTGCCACATACGTTCTCGCAGTGAATGACCGTCGACGTATTGCATCACAAGATAGGGAGGAAAATTTGGTTCACGACCAAACTCGTAGAGCGTTACAATGTTTTCATGGGCCAGCGACGCAATGGCTTTTGCCTCTCGCTGTAAGCGGGCACGATAATTCGCACTTGCTGCCAGTTCTCCTCGAAGTACTTTGATCGCAACCGTCCGATCAAGTGAAGTATCAACCCCACGATAGAGAATGCCGGATGAGCCACTAGCAATCATGTCGATAACGCGATACACCCCCAGAACTCCTAGGGGAGCCTCTTCGGTAGGTGGACCGGGAAATCGTATTGCATCATTGTCCTGCGGATGTCGAGCCGACCACTGTCGTGGTGGAGTTTGCTGCAATTGGTCAACCAATGCCTCTAAGGTTGCCTCTTGATGAAACTGCAAATCCAGTTGACTAATACGGTTTGTTTGAAGCGTATCGTCATCAGAAAGACGATCGAGAACCTGTTGACAGGAATCGCAATGGTCGATGTGCGATATCATTTCCTGTCGACGTGACACACCCTGATCATCAGCGAGAAATGATTTAAGCTCTTCCTTAGATGGGCACGGTAACATGATTGCGACCGATTCAAACTATATCAGTATTCCCAAATGACATATGGGCGAGTTTCGCTACTTCCTGGTGCAACAATTTGATCACTCGTGACTTGGCAACATAAACATCCGAAACACGTATCTTTAACCGCTGTGCTACAACGGATGATGGCATTTGCTTCACCGCACTTAATTCATAGGCTTGCCAAGTATGTGGCTTGACTCTCAGCTGAACTCGTTGTTCTGCTTCGGCCAACAATTCCAACCTCTGCTCTTGTTCAAACGCAACGGCAAGTTCATCCACCACACGAGGATCTTTCACCATGGAAAGAAATCTCATCTCCATCGTATCGCCCGACCCCTGAACCTGCCGTTCCCATTCACGCATCAGGTCCATCACAGCATTCTGCGTCACCTTCCTGAGCCATGCGCGAAAAGTCCCTCGCGAACGCTCGTAATCAAATGTACGCATTACTGTGACCATCCGTACTAGCACATTCTGAGCCACATCAGCTGCATCAGACTCCTGCAGGCGAAACCGGCGGCACCAGGCATAAATCCTAGGTGTATAACGTTCTACAAAGGATCTCCAAGCCTCATGATCGTCTGCATCGCGCAGACGCAAAATCAGCATACTATTGGTGGAGTCGGAAGAGAATGCATTCATGCCGAAAACTCATTTTTTTCTAATTTTTTGTGCAAGGTTCGTCCAAATTTACCGTACTAGTAGGGTGTTCAGACTGTCACGATTTAAGAACGATCTTTCGACACACTAACAAACGAAAAATCATTGTAGCACAGAAACGGATCAAACAACGATAGCTGGTGTCTTATTTTTTTAATGTTTACCAGATGCCATCAATTTAACCAAGAACGTTCCATTGTCTAAATTCGTCGGCTGTAAAATCTACGTCTGAATCCACTCGGTCAGAATACGTTACCGCTTATCATATTTCCTTACGATTCGTGCGTCATGTCATACACATTAGAAGTCTCTGGTTTCTTGGGTCGCACGGTACATGACGTACAAAACTCGACAACCACGTATCAGCAAGCATACCTGTCACAGTAATTGAGACAGTTTTCCCTATTGAAATAGTTTTCCCTGTTGCTTAGCGCTGGATAAGGAATCAATAATGGCTTTGCTAACCAAGGTGCCGTCCCTCAATAAACTCAAGCATTCCTCAACGTGTGCCCACAGGTTATCACAGCTCAAACGCCGCAGATTTCAGATGGAAACACTCGAATCTCGCATCGTACTCGACACCACTGGATTGCCCATTGTGGATGACGTCGACCCGACACCAGGCGAGTTGATCGGCGTTGATTTTGGATCTGACTTTGACGATATCTCTCCTTCCAACTGGAACTTCACCGATGGTTCCAACTTGCTACTGACAGATCTTTTTGATGAGACGGGACACACGACACCTTACGACTTGGAAATCACCAGTGACAATCCGGTTTTGAACGATTTTGGCGAACCAACCAACATTCCCCAACATCCTAATGTATTGACAGAAATTGGCGGAAACCTCTACAGCAGTGGGGGTGATATTTTCTTGCAATTCAGTGATCTTGAACCGTTGGAAGAATTTGAAATCTACGTCTTAGGATTGGATACGACTGGGATTGATAGCAATGTAACCATTGCCGGGGATGGAGTACCATTGTCCTTCCAACAGGTCGGATCGGGACACGAACTGTTCGTTAATGACCAGTCAGGGGACAGCACTCGCAATTTCACTTCGTACGCAAAATCTATCGTGGCATCCTCGGAAGGAACCATCGACATTACGGTGACCGAAGGTAACGATTTTGCCGGATTAGCTGGAGTGGCCATCCGACCGCATCAGCAGGCTGTTTACGAAGGTGAGATTCACGGAACAAAGTGGAATGATTTAGATGGAAATGGCAACTGGGATACCGATGAGCCCGGGTTAGCGGGTGTGACTATTTTTCTCGATCAAAATAACAATGGTACACTCGACACTAATGAACTGAGTACTGTAACCAGTGCCGATCATACAGACACTCCACAAGACGAAACGGGTTCTTACCTGTTTTCCAATTTACCTTCCGGCGTTTTCACCGTTGCCGAAGTCGTTCCCGTTGGTTACGAACAAACCTATCCGAACATTAGCACGCTGCAAACAAACTTAACTAACAATGAAAATACCGCTAACTCCCTAGACGCATGGATCGTCGGTGGAAAGCAGACACGGATCGTGGGGGGACAGGACGCTAATGCCGGTGAATACCCCTGGATGGTATCGGTACAGGACAATTATGGCGATCACTTCTGCGGCGGAGCGTTAATTGCCACAGAATGGGTTGTCACTGCTGCACATTGTGTGGAATTTGAACAGCCAGCTGACATACAACTACAAATCGGGCCTCATGACATCAGCGATACGTCACAAGGCGAAACGATTGAAATCGACCAAATTATCTCTCATCCTGACTATGATCCGGAGTCTCTTGATTCGGACATTGCTCTATTTCACTTGACTTCCTCTGCCAACTCGACACCTATCGCTATAGCTGCTCCTAACCAGGAAGACCCTCTCTTCCTACCGGGTGTCAATGCAACCATCACTGGATGGGGAGCAATTTACGAAGATGGACCTGATTCCGATATTTTACAGGAAATCGTGATACCAATTGTTTCCAATGCCGAGGCGGACATCGCAGTCGGAGGTGGTGTTACCGACAATATGATCGCTGCAGGCGTTCTCGAAGGTGGTCTGGACTCCTGCCAGGGCGACAGCGGCGGACCAATGATGGTTAGCGACGGCCAAGGTGGCTTACTCCATGCTGGGGTTGTCAGTTGGGGAGTCGGTTGTGCTCAACCAAACTCGCCAGGACTCTATACGCGAACCGCTAATTTTAAAAGCTGGATTGATGATATCCTGGGAGATACACAACCGTCAGCCGGAACACACTCGGTGACACTTGGACTCAATGAAGTGATTCACAATATAAACTTTGGCAATCACAATTTGGTTGGCAATGGACTGGGAGAAATTCACGGCGTTCAATGGCTTGACGTTGACGGAGACGGACAAAAAGGAACGAATGAAGCTGGACTCGAAGGATGGCAACTCTATCTGGACACCGACAATGACGGTGAACTGGATGCCAACGAACCATTTACTCTCACCAATAACCATGGCGAATTCTCATTCGTCGAGTTGCCGGCCGAGAATTACACCGTTCGATATATTCCAAAGGAATATTACGCGCCGACATTTCCGGTCAGTGATGCATGGAATATTGCTCTCAATCCTGACGCAATGGTCGAGAACATCAATTTTGGCACACAGATCATTGATGGTGTCACGATCCAATATAGTACACCCAATAGTTTTACAGCCTCACCAGGCGAAACCATTCCTGTCACTATTTCGGCCGTTGGTTCACCAGAAGACATTAGTGCTTTTCAGTTGAATTTTCACAATTCCAGTACGGGGCCCGCTGAACTCATGCTGGATAACTGGACCACCGACACGACGTGGAATTTTGCACTGGATTCTACACTGGCAACCACGGATTTGGACGAATCGGTCGCTGCTGGTTCCTTCGGTAACGTGGTACCTACCGTACTGGGTAGTTTCGCTTTGACGGTTTCTCCAGCCGCCGTGCCAGGTTCAACATTCAATTTATCCGCGTTGGCCTATGCCGGCGGCACGGGTGACCGTACGGAATTTACAGGGACATCAACGAACGTTATCCCACTGCTGGACGGTAGCGAACAATCAATTCGAGTCGGCGTTGTACCAGAAGTAACAAATGTTGCATGGAACGTTGGTTTTACCGACCCACCAAGTTCCACCCCCACAACATGGTCACAACAACGGAGCGGCTTGTTTAATCTGGAAATCACATTCAATACCGAGATTGACCCGGTTGCAGTCACCGATTTGGTACTTACGAATTTAGGGGTCGATGCAAATACTGCTACCGAGACAACCATTCCCTTAGACAATACACAATTCGACTTAAAAGGTAATGTGCTCACCGTTACTTTCACGGGACCGCCGTCCCAACATATCAATCAGAACCTGCCCGATGGAGTTTATCAACTCGTTATCAATGATACGATTACCAGTATGGACATCCCGATGGAAAATAAGTTCATCTTCACCGGTGACAGTGACAACCGCTTCTACAAGCTCACAGGCGACTGGAACGGTGACGGCGGTGTTGGAATCGCTGATTTTTCAACGCTGGTACAATGGTTTAACAGTCCGTCTGCTCCAGAATACGTGAATTTAAACGGTGATGGTGGCGTTGGAATCGCTGATTTTGCAATTTTTGTCAACAACTTTCACACATCTGTCAACTATCCTGTAAATAATGTGATAGAACCTCCTATAGACATTCCGGCAAATACGTTGCTGGATGATCAGCGAATGACAGCCGACTCGATGGAGAGGAATCCAGTCGAAACAAATATGCAAAGACAATCCTGGCAGCATGAGGCCACCAATGATTGGCAACACCTCCCACAGAATCCAGAATCCCTCATCGGAGTTGCCCATACGCAGATTTTTGCAGATCTTGATCGTCGCGATTGCCAGACTGCACGTGAAACCTTGACAACTCGTTTGCACGATGAAGTTGTGGACACACTTGTCTGGGCACAGATTTCCGAGAATTAAACCGGCAGCTGCAGACAATAATCTGTGTCATTTGGTTAAAAATTGCCAAGTCGGGATACGAAGGCATTATGTTCTCCAGCCAGACCATTTTGAAGTTCACACAGGTTTTTGCGCTAATCGCATCATCTATCCTGCCTGCAATTTCTCGGGGAATCGAAATCAACATGACCTCCCTCGGCAGAACAACCTATATGGAAGGATCGAATACGATTGTCGAAGTTAATCCGTCAGAATTAGTGACCTTTACCACAACCATACAACCAGAAGCCGATGAAAATGTTAACTCGATCGGTTACACGCTTAATTTCTCCAACTCAGATCATTCTGTTGGAGAGCTAGTATTGAACAATTGGGTCAATAACAACAACAGTTTTCCCTTGGTCATTGATACGCTCCTCGATTCCACCGCCGGAAACAACACCGTATCGGCAGGTACATTTGGTGTGGGCATCCCGCCTGCCACAGATGCGGGAACATTCCAGCTCACTGCCCCAACCACTCCTGGGGATTATTTGTTGACTGTTCACCGTGTGAGTGTACCAGTGACTTTTAACGACTCTCAAGTCGTGGACAGTCTAGGACAGCCCTTGTCTGTTAGCGATTATGGGGACGTCACCGTTCGGGTCACCGGCTCATTCCCCTGGGAAAGCAGTTGGAACGTCGATGCCACCGGTGATTGGTTTGTGGATGACAACTGGACAGGTACAAGTCCAATCGTAAGTGAGGCAATGGCTATCTTTGGTTCCACCATTACAACTCCACGAACAATCGTTGCTGACTTGCCGCTCACGGTGAAACAAATTACATTTGACAACATCAACAGCTATATTGTTGCGGGTGCCGGTAATTTAAATATCCTGCCAGGCACGTCGTCTGAAACCGTTGCAACGGGCATTGCTACCCTGCAAGGAAATCACGAGTTTCAGTTGCCCGTTAATCTGTTACAGGACACCATCGTCGACGTGGCAAGTGGAGCAAACCTTGTCTTCAATAACGTACTCAATCTAATGGGAAACACGCTCACCAAAACCGGAAATGGCATCATCGCTATTCAAAACGACTTGGTATTCGATGGGGGCGTAGTACACATGCAACAAGGGATAGTGTCAGGAAATGGAACCATTGGTGGAAATGTCTACAATTCTGGTGGAATCATCTCGCCTGGTCAAAACTCGGTAGCCACTTCCTTTGCTTCAATGCACTCCGCAAGCCACAACGTCACCGCTGTTCCCGAACCAATCGGTTGTGAGTTATGGATTTTAGGATCCTTACTCGCCATGCATACTTTGGGGCGCAAACAATACTAAACGTTAGCCCAGTAAATGATTCCATTCTGCAAACAGCCTATCTATGTCTGCCGAAGCCAATGCCAACGTGGCACCTCTATTATTTGACGTTAGACTATAATTCGCTTCGCGTGCTGACGTTTTTGCTGGAGTGCAAGACGCATGCCAGATATAATAGAGTGTACGATCGGCGTGGACTGTACAATCACATTTACCGCTGGAGGAGATCATGGCTTCGATACGTCCTAAAATCGACGATCGACATAAGCCCTGTCATACGTTTCGACGTTGGTCAGTCGCGATAACGTTTATTTTTTCTTTATTGATGCCTTGCCAGTTGCAGGCGACTCCAGTTTCGCTAGCGTTACTAGTCAACGGTGTAATCAAAACGGCAGAATTTGCAGGAGCGGCCATGACCCTGGCACAAATCTTTGGAGGGATTGCTGACCAATCGGATGATCACCCGCTCTACAGTGCAGGAAACAGTTCACCAACCCTTAGTATCTCGGCAACGGAAACGTCATTTGAATTGCTGTTGAAACAGAGCAACGATATCAGTGAGTTCGAAGATGATCTTCCTGCTGTTCTTTCAGGAACGGCGAAGATCAACACCAACACCGGACCGTCAGATGCATGGAAGTTCTCCATAACGATCGAATCTGATATTCCTACAATTCTACCCCCACTCGATTCCTCTCTGGATGCTCATGGTTTTGTCCAACACCTTTTTACCCCGCATCCAGATTTGCACGAAAAGTCTCCAGGTACAGCACTCAATTATGATTTAGGAATTACAGTACCATGTATTGGACTTCCTATCTGCGGCTATACCAAGGCGTTACGTCCAGACTCGGACAACGACAAAAAACTGCATAACAATGGCTCTCACACAGACACACTGCATACAGAACTCGAAGTAATGTGTTGCCACAGTTCGAATGGAAATATCGATTTTTTCAACGTGTCGCTAAGTGCACAACATGTTGACAATGAACCCACAGCATTCTTGAACGTTCTCTCTACCGACCGACTAACGATGGACCATGATCTAAACATTGGAGAAGATTATGCTGGACTGAAGGTCGGTATCGCTGGGCAGGGAGGTCCTGGTAACGGTCATGGTCAAGTCGTCGCCCATACCATTGAACTAGGTGGAATCCTTTCCATTAACAACGAGTTCAATTTCTCTCCAAAGGTTGGCAGCAGCCCTGGCGAGAACGGGGATTTTTTTGTGATTGTGACTGGATTCAATGTCAACGGACAATTCGACAGTATCCAGGGTCAGCATATAGGTACTGGTAAGTTCTACGAAGTTGAGGTAGGGGCCATGGACGTCAAACTTAATGCTTTCCAAGCCCTGGCTGGTGATGCGAATGGTGATAAAGATGTTGACATCTCCGACTTTCACATACTGGCTACTAATTTTGATCCAGAAGGCCAGAATGGACCCCACAATAATTGGTTGACGGCAGATTTCGACGCGGACGGCGAAGTCAATATCACCGACTTCAACATCTTGGCCACGAATTTTACCGAGGGTTATGGGAAACAACCATTGGGTGTGCCGGAGCCAACAACGGTTATTCTGATGGTGATTGGATGCCTGGCAGTGGGAATCTCTATAAACAGTCCGCGCAGGATGTAACCGGAAATTACCTCTCAACCTATCACCCACTGACTACTCAGAAACGGCGAAAACAACTCTACCTATTCCAATGCCTTGTTGTGGGTTCCCTGGCACCCTATGATCGAAACAGACATATTCATTCAAAGGTGTCAACCCATTCGGTGAGAGCCTGATGTCACGACCCATTCGAACCGCTTTCACACTCGTCGAATTATTAGT
>CAYMUR010000034.1:44529-46216 GCA_964393615.1 uncultured Pirellulaceae bacterium | reverse complement strand
CAACTTCCACCAATCTGAACTACCATCACATTTTTTCAAAGCCTGGGCAGATCTTAGAAACATCTGCACCTCAAATTTCAACCATCCAATTTCTTCCCAGCAAGACTTCCTCGTGTGCCGCAACAACAGCCGATATCTCACTGACTGGGCCGTAAAGACAGTAGGTACATCACTATTCATCAAGCAGTCTGGACAACAAGTCCAGATAGCCCCCATCCACAACCTACTACCTAGAAGCGTATCACAATACCTGTCAAGCGTAAACCGCGATCTGTGCATTCCCTGCCAGACAACAACTATCCCTGAAATAACACTTCTCAGGCACATTCAATCCATCGTACGCCAACCTCGGACCAGTTACCTTCGGTGTTCAGAAAAATGGCAAAAGTGTAAGGCTGACTGAACAGCCTGTCTACTCTCCTGGAACCTATTCCAGCGGAAACCTGGGTGACCAAAAGTCCAGGATATTGGTCCTGCTCTCTTGAAAACAGAACCATTTTTCAGCCGTTTTGCCACGACCAACTGGTATCCATTCTTTTTAAATGAATTTTTTGCAGCGTAGGAGCGGCGACACCATCCAGTTACCAGGTGCTAGGCGTCTCCATTCTCGGCAGTCCAAATTGTCAAATTGTCGAGTCCGTCCTTGGAACCTCGCGGCACAACCAAGCTGAGTATCAAGGCAACTGACAACAGAAAAACATGCGGAATGACTCCAATCCAAAATTCATTCGGCAGACGGGCTGCAAATCCAGGAAAACTACTCTTACCATAATCCGTGATGAGAAAAGTCCAGACTCCCACCAAAACGACCGTCGCTACCGTGGAGATCATGGCCGCACGCGATCCCACCCGAACTGTGAGGAAACCCAACAAGAACAGGCTTAACATACCGGCACTCACCACGGGATAAACCACCGTTTGCAGTTCCATCAGAGTCTGTGTGCGTAAAAAATGAATCAACAGGGCAACAGCGATCATAATCATGGAAAACAAAACAGACACCCAGCGTCCCACCCGCAAATAGTGTCTTTCGTCACCTGCCTGGGGAAAAAATCGGCGGTAAAAATCGGTCGTTACGGTCGCGGCGGAGGCATTGATACTGGAATCCAATGTCGACATGGCAGCAGCCAGTAATCCGGCAATCACAAAACCAGCCACTCCGGCCGGCACCATCGTCAGTATGAAATAGGGAAATACCTGTTCCGGCTGGAGACCTTCTTTCAATTGCTCCGGGAAATGAGCGTAGTAGACAAACAGAGCCGACCCAACAAAAGAGAAATAAACCCAAACCGGTACGGTCAATAACGTGCTCAACACAAACCCTTGCCGAGCTTCTCGATCCGTCCTAATTGCCAAGTAACGCTGTACCATACTCTGGTCCGTACAGCACATTTGCAGAAATTGAAACTGATAAACCATAATAATGACCCAGACTGTCTTTTCCTGGAAATTCCAGGCCGTGCTTCCCAGAGAAAATTTATCAGCAGCATATGCCTCGCTTACAAGCTGGCTCATGCCGGCCATGACACCGGCTCCATCCGCAACCAAAGAAGCCATGATCGGTGTACAGAGCAGGCCACCGATGATCAGTGCTACCCCCTGCAAAAAATCAGTATAGATCACTGCCTCAAGACCGCCCGCAATCGTATAAATAGCAACCAACACGCCAAGAATACAGATAATCGAC
>CAYMUR010000034.1:41930-44519 GCA_964393615.1 uncultured Pirellulaceae bacterium | reverse complement strand
GGCGCGTCGAGGTTAATCATCGTTTCAAAGGGAAGGCTCCCGGCATAGAGGACAAACCCGGCACGAAACATGTGATAAAAAAGAAAAGCGGTGGCACCGTAAACGCGTGCCCAGACACCAAAACGGAGTTCGAGGTATTCGTAGGCCGTGCGAACGTTCCCACGACGAAAGAAGGGCATGAAAATAAAATAGGCCACCGCCGCAGGAATCACATACAGGACGTGGGACGGCACAAAACTCCAGTTGTTCTTAAAGGTGTTTCCTGGGAGAGCCAGAAAAGTCCCCGTACTGATAATCGTCGCCATAATGGAAAACGCTACGACCCATCCGGGCATCCGACGGTCCGCCAAAAAGTAACCATCCGCCGTATTTGCCCTTCTCGCGCAATAGATTCCGATAACAACCATCGTGGCGAGGCCAAGCAAAATCACTACCAGATCGGGCCAGCGAACTAGTTCGGTACTTTCCATAGCTACCTACAATCATTGAAGGTAAATGTTGGTAAATTCGATTGAAACATTTAACAGAAACAACCGCAACTTGCAATCACCGTTTTTCTACTGAGTTCTACTATAACATTTTTTCCTTGTATCGGAATGTGGGACCATTTCCAAGCGACCGCAAACCTACCTCTCTTTATATCCCGCTCAGTCGCCGGAGGAGATTCGTCCAGCCCTGATGTCTCCGCACAGTCACTCCCAATTACCGGTCATCCAATCGGCCACTGCCGGACCCTGATTTGTACCTTCGGCGAAGTCAATGCCCCGGTCCCTAACCATCCTCCACGACCATGGTGTCTCGACTCGCTGCCAACTGCCCACGGCAAAACCCCACACATTGTCCCCGGAAAGAGAAAAGGTGGCCAAGCAGCACCCAGTACGAGCATTGCCGTACCAGAGCATACACATCCAGGTAACCTTTGCTCCAAAAAGCATCCAACGCCAATCGCCGAGCCCAACGCTCAGACGGACAACCTCTCAAATTTCACGCGCGTACTGGTGGCCTTCCAGAATCGCATGCTGTAGTGTCCGCGGACTAAATGCATCACCAATACTTTGCACGCGAATCCCTTTTTCTTTGAGTGGAGCGCTCAGCTGATCAACACGTGCACCCCCATAAGCATAAACGAAACCGTCATACGGCCCCACTTGCTGCAATTCGCCTGTCCATTCGTTCGCTGCAATACAACACCCCTTCTCTAGTCGTACGGCCAACAGATGGTTGAATATCTGGATCCCCTGTTGGAACAAACGTGTCAACAACGGAGGCCGCGTGGTAGCTCCCAGAAAATTAGCGATCGTTTCCTGACTGGTGATCAAGTCCACTTCGTGTCCCTGTTCCAGTAGCAAGGCGGCTGTCGTTGGACCTTGATGACCATATTCCTCGTCAATCACCAGAACCGTTTTCCCCAGATCATGACCTTGGCCTTGCAATACGTCCCAGGCACTGACCACACAATGTCCGTCACACCCTTCGAGACCATGTGGACGTGCGGTAGCACCCGTGGCGACGAATACCATCTCCGGCTTGAGTTGAGAAATATTGTCAACACTTGCCTCCGTACCAAGACGTAATTCCACACCAAGCTTCTGGCATTGCAGACTCGACCAACGTGCTGCACCATCAAAATCCTGCCGACCAGGAGCACGTTTGGCAATCAATGTCTGACCACCTAACTCATTCGATTTTTCAAACAGTACTACCCGATGGCCCCGTACGGCACTGACGCGGGCAGCCTCCAATCCAGCCGGTCCACCACCTGCCACGACCACGGTCTTGGAAGAGGAATCAGGGCTGAGCGTGGCCCATTGCGTCTCCCGACCGATCACCGGATTCTGCACACAGGTGACGCCGCGTCCCGTATAGATGCGGTCAATACAGCCCTCGTTGTAACCCATGCACTGACGAATGTCGTCCAATTGTCCGGCATGCGCCTTGTTCGGAAAGTGTGGGTCCGCGATCAGCGCACGGTTCATGATCACTAAATCGGCTTCCCCGGCAGCCAGTACTTTGTCAGCCTGAACAGGATCCACAATACGGCCAAAAGTAATGACCGGTACATCCACCACCTGGCGAATGCTCGCCGCCAGGTACGTGTACAACCCGAGTTGGAAACTCATATTGGGAACGGCAGCGGCTTCCCCTACAAATGTCTCGGCTGTCCCACCAATCACGTTAAAATAGTCAAGCACTTTCAAGTCGTTCAGCCGGCCACAAATTTCCTGCATTTGTGCATTGTCCAGTCCACGCTCCGTAAAATCATCACCCGTGATTCGTATCCCAACAATAAAATCACTGCCGACTTTTTCACGCACCGCCTCCAGCACACGGACTCCAAATTTCATCCGACTTTCTACACTCTGTGCCCCGTATGCATCGTCTCGCTTGTTCACGTTCAGCGTCCAAAACTGGTCAATCAGGTGACAATGACTCGCATTGATTTCACACCCGTCAAAACCACCTTGCTTCAACCGGTACGCTGCGGATGCAAACGACTCCACCAATTCGTCCACCATTTCTGGGTCGAGCGGGTGCGGATTCTCACGATGATTTGGCTCGCGCACGTCACTCGGTCCGTACATGCGGTTC
>CAYMUR010000034.1:27512-41920 GCA_964393615.1 uncultured Pirellulaceae bacterium | reverse complement strand
AGAGATGGACATCGATGAGCGCGTTTATTTCCCGCGGTGCGTGATCTGGCAACACACAGGAACATCGTATTGATGTATCGTATCGCTGAATTTTTGCAGAAAAGGAATCACGCGGTCGTCAAACACCTCGACACCGTTCCAATCACGCGCAGTGGATGTGGGGTGTACGCTTGCCGATCCAAAACACATCATGAAACCGATTCCGCCGATCGCCTTTTCTTCATAATATCGACGCTCGCGATCGGCTGGCATGCCATTCTCGGCCAAAGCATCAGCATGAGCCGAACAGCAAATACGATTTTTGATCGTATGTTGGCCGATTTTAATGGGAGTAAAAAGATATTCGAATTCAGCCATCCTTACTATCCTTCGTCATACGAACAGAAAACGGACCTCGAATTTCAAGCGGTTGAGCGTGACCGTAAGGTCGCGGCCCACGTAACAGTTTACTCGACAGCATAAGGGGTCGATAAGGTCGCGGCCACCGGTGATACCTCGGAACCGGCCCCACCATGGGGCGCGGTGCTCGGCCGGTCGGCAAATTCGCTGGCATGCCTCTCGGGTCGGCGCCCGACACCTCCGACAGGCCGGGACGACTTCGGTTTTCAGTCAAATCCGCAGCAGGACGGTGATGGTCCTTCGAACGATGGTGCGCCAAATAGCGCAACAAATGGTCAGCACATCTTTCCGCATCGGCAACGACAACATGTCCCTGACTCTTGGTGGCAGACTCACGCAATCCGAATGCTTGCAACATCCGATCACGGGCAGTACCTGCGGTGCGACGCATGAGTGCCGCCGTCTTTGTGCGAAGCCGTACTGGCTGCCAGGAAATCGACTGGCTGTCCACTGTTTCCAACCGTGGCGGTACCACGCTCGCCTGGCGGTAGCGGGAAACATACATCTGCTGCGGGGCGTCATCCGTCAACACCAGCACCGCGGGCCCTGTAATGACCAATTCTTCGCAGGCACCTCGCCCCAGGTCTCGCAGTACGCGCACACCATTGCCGCACGCGTTCACATCCAGCACGTCGAGTACCAACCTGGCATTTCGGGTCATCGCCAATTGGGCCGCCCACCTCTCTCCGTCGCTCCCCGCACCACCGCGACCCACAAGATACACCAGGGCGTTACAACCCTCCACCGACGACACATTGTCGACTCCCGCACCAAGCGCATACCTCACTGCCACTTCCTCTCCGCGCGGTACACAAAGACACAGATCAGCGCTCCATTGTTTAACGGCCAGAGCTGTGGCGGCCCGGTCAGAAGCCGGTAAGGTCCCATCGATACAACCAATTACAAGAGCCGTTCTGGACACTACTCAAAGTCCCTCCGCCTGGACCACCATTTCTGCCAGGTCGCGCACCCCAATCTCACCAGCCTCCAGTGATTCACTGCCCGCTGTCAACATACCTTTGCAAAACGGGCATCCGGTGACAACGGTCCGGGCACCTGTGGCGGCTGCCTCTTGGACACGGATATTTTCCACACGATCCACCCCTCGTACATCCAGCCACATACTCCCTCCACCAGCCCCACAACAGAACGATTCGCGCCCGTGCCGTGGCATTTCTACATGGTCCAGTTGTGGCAAGGATGACAATACCTGGCGTGGCGCCTCCGTTTCACCGTTTCCACGACCCAAGTAACATGGATCGTGAAATGTTACTTTCTGCTCCACATTTCGACTCACCTTTAATTTGCCTTCGGCGATCATGCGGGCAAGAAATTGCGTGTGGTGCTCTACCTCAAACGAGACATCTTCGAGCTGTGGATATTCATTGCGAAAACTGTTGAAACAATGCGGGCAGTGGGTCAGAATTCGTTGTACGGCATGGGCCTTTAGTGTCGTGACATTATGGCGGGCAAGCTCCTGGAACAACCCTTCTTCACCCATCCGTCTAGCAGGGTCCCCCGTACACCGTTCACGACGGCCTAGCACACAGTAAGAAATTCCCAAGTGGTTAAGGATCTTGATCATCGCTCGGCTCACACTACGGCCATCCGGATCAAAACTGCCGGCGCATCCCACCCAGTACAGCAGTTCCACAGGCTGTCCCTCTTCCGCTACAGGCACATTCAGCCCGGAGGCCCAGCCCATTCGTTCCGTGTTGGACTTTTGAAATGGATTAAATTCGTCCGCGCAACCTTGGAAACATTCGGTGGCGGCAACTGGTGTCGTCCCGGATTCGACAATACCTCGTCGCATTTCGACGATCTTGTCATAAACTTCGATCCCCACGGGACAGGCATGGTTACAGGCACCGCAAGTCGTACAGGACCAGAGGGCGTCCCCAGGAATCAGCGACTGAATGTTCTGCGATACGGGCAAATCCATCGCCTCACGAACTCCCAACACAATATCTCGCGGCTGCAAAGGCTTGCCAGCAGCATGTGCTGGACAAACTTCGTTGCAGCGCCCACACGTGGTACAGGCATCAGCCTGAAGCAAATCGATCCACGACAACTGGCTCCAACAAGATGCGCCAGGAACTTGGGGAGTGTTCGTCTCGATTTGCAAATCAATCGGTCGTAATGTCAAACAAGATCGCCGGGTACGTAACGCCCAGCTCATCGCGCTGTACACCATATGAGAAAAAAAACGCCAGGGTAAAAGTCCAAAAAACACTACGCATAGGATGGCATGGACGATCCAACAGGATCGATGAAGGTGAGAAGCGACCTCTCCCTCAATTCCAATCGCATTCAAACCTGATCCCACGGCATAACCAACGACGCTCCAACGCTCGAAATCAGGACGATCAATGGCAATCCTCGCACCTTCCAACAAAAACCCGGTGATCCCAATTGCCAGTAACAACCACAGTAAAGCTGCCACGTAGAATCGTCGTAGAATCCGTTGAGATTCACCAAACAGACGTCGGTATAGGAACATCAACAGCCCTATCAGAAATGCCACGCCTCCCAGGTCGATTCCCAACGACGCCACAAGATAGAAACGTCCGTAAAAAAAATGGAGCGGCGTGTCATGTTCAAGAAAAACCAGACAGGTACCGACAAAAAGGACGAAAAATCCATAGAACAGCAGTAAATGGGCAATCCCTGCAAAGCGGTCCCGTAACAATTGTCGGTGAAAGGTCAGGTAACTTAGCAGTGAGCCTGCGACTTCGACCCAGCGAGCCGTTCCACGGTACGGATTTTGACGTCCCCGTCGGTGCTGGCGAAACCGTCTCACGAACGACAGGGCAGTCCAGGCACAAACCAGCAAAGACGCCACATAAAACATGGCTGCCAGCCAGGGGGGCACATTCTGCATGATCTCGCGCGTTATGTGCTCACTGGCCGACATTCGATTTCACTCCCCTTTTTTTCTATCGCGAGTTGCTAACACCGTTTTTTCATCCAGGACGCTCGGAAATCCATCGTGTCCCATTCACGTCAAACGCCGCTCGACGCTTTGCAACACTTCGTGCAAATCAGCTACCAGACCAAGATGCGCCACCTTGAATATGGGCGCATGGGGATCGGTATTAATCGCCACAATGCCCTTTGATTGTGACATTCCATCCAAATGATGACTCGCACCACTAATACCACACGCTATGTAGAGATCTGGCACGACTGTCTTACCCGTCTGTCCAACTTGTCTCTCATATTCAATCCAGCCCAGGTCAACCGCCATGCGACTGGCGGCAACACTCGCGTCCAGCTTACTCGCCACGCGTCGCAACAGGTCAAACCCTGTTTTTCCACCAAGTCCGCGCCCACCGGCCAGAAGACAGTCAGCATGGCGAATGTCAACGGTCGCCGGATCAGCAGGAATCAGCCGGCTCTTCGATTTCAGTTCGGCCATCGATGGGCTGCAATCCGACAACTCGATCGTACGCATCTCTCCACTTCGCGATTCGTCCGCTGCGCACACCTCGGCCACCCCTACCCGCATGGTTACCACAACCGTCTCTTGGTCTGCCAGGTCCACCGGACATGATTTTCGACCACTATGATCCAGGCGTGTTACTTGCAAGACCCCATTCAGGTATTCGACGAAAAGCGCCGGGCTGACCAACAACCAGTCCTGGTGAGCAGCAAGCAACGCTGCCCATTCACGAGCGGGGGCATCTGCTCCAGCAAACACGACGCGAGGCTGGAACCTCCGTAACGCTTGGGCCGTCGTAATCACTTTCGTATGCAAGCCCGTGATACGTTCCAAGCTACACACCAGGTCCGCACCATGCTGAATTAGATCTTGCCTCGTATTTTCATCCGCTCCTGCTAAAAGCACACCAACCTGTGTCTGCATTTGATTCGCCAAACGTCGCGCATCACCAAGTCGTTCAAGGCATCCCACCGAAACAGTTTCATCAATCACCCAGATGCCGACGTGTAAATCACTATTGAACATAGTCATCCGCTGTTTACCGAGAGTGAACACTGCCACTGAACATTCTAGTTGCGCAAAAGATTGACCCTTGACGTTATCAATGCATTCAGGGGAATCACCTAGCGCCAAGCTTTTGCAAAACCATGCCAGCCAACTAGTTAACGATTAGGACATCGCTGTATCTCTTATTCCAAAACAGGTCATCATCCACGGTCAGGGCCAAACGCCGACCAGCCCAACAAGTAACGTACCACGGGTGAAAAACTGGTGACTTTTTCGGGGGACATCCATCTCGTGAGGTCGGTGACAGGTTTCACCCATGAGCGACAGTAATATCCTAATATCGCACGGCGAGGCTGATCCGTGTTATTCGGACCCGACCGGTGCCAGGTCTGGGAAAGCCAAATGGCAATCGAACCAGCTGGCGCCGTTAAAACCACCTCACCATCTATCGCACCCTGACCCCATGCTGGCTTCTTCTGACTCAGATGACTCCGAGGAACAATGCGCGTGGCACCGTTATCAGGCGTAAAATCATCCAGCATCCAGGCATTTTGCACGGTGATGGGAAAATTCGGAAGAGGTTCCGGAATCTGAGTCAAAGGTACGTCCACATGCCACGAACCACCGTTTGTACGGGGCCCAATGCTCGTGGCGCTGAAATCAGAGAGCACACAGTCAGCGCCCAGCACAGATCGAACCAACGACAACAGTGTCGAGTCTTCGATGAAGCGTCCACTACGGGTGAACTTTAACGGTAAATTCCAGATACGTTGCGAACGATCGTGATCGAAAAGCGTGGGAAAGTGAAAGAACCCTTTGTTCGTCTCTTCCAAAGGAACTGGCCAGGGCGTGTTGTAGTTATCCTGCCGGGTTCGACGTGCCCGTCGTACCAGCCGCTTCCGCTCGGCATCGCTAATGGAATAGATACGCGCGAAATAATCTCCCAACTCTTCCTCATCATCGAATGACTGGGCATCACCAGGGTCAGGAGGCTTTTTCCGTTCGGCATCAAACACATGCTGAATCTCCTGCCTTGTGTTGACTAACTCATCCGAGCCCAAAACTCCTTCCAATACGACATAGCCTTCCTGCAGAAGATGGGCCAGTGCGGCTTCCAAGTCAACTTTGGCACTCTGTTGCGTCATCAGAAGAATGAATCGAAAACCACCACAGCTGTGAGTAAAACAGGCCACCATGGCCCACCCGATGACTTTACACCAGGAAACAATGAGTATAGCCAAACCAACTGGATCGACAAGGATCCCCAGTCCACCAGATAGCCTCTCCACCTCCAGCTGTTAACAAAAATAACCTGGCACTTCTTATCACGAGTGGAGTTTTCACTGGCGCCAGACACCGGGATTGACTTGATGGACTATTTTCCTGGCAATCTAACACAGACGCCAGAAAAAAATCAATTTCAGGACCCTTTCCAACGACGCCACGCTGACCGGCAGCCATTTAAATAGCGGGTAGAATCATGTATCGCAACCGGTTTCTTAACCCCTAAGTAACATTGACCTTCCTGCAATGTCAGCATCCCGGACACGTAGACTACGAAGACACAAACTCGGCAATCACAAGCCTCCTGCCATGGCAATTCGACCACAAACTACCAACTGGATGATTGCAACGCCCCCACAAGAGAATTAAAATCCCTTCCAATCTGAGGCACGACTATAGCCTGCATCGTAGCACTAATCGCGAGACAAGCATGTGATCATTCCGGCTTGAACTCGTTCATAATCCGCCCTTCGTCAGAAAGACTTTACCATTCACCATGACTAACGAAATACGAGCGTTCACGAAAGTAGCTCGTATGTCTGGCAACAAGTACAAGGATTTTTAGATGGCTGTAGATATTCAGAAACTGTTCAACATCGATCTTCCGAACGGTATACAAAAGCACCAACGCGCTGCCACTGAAATTGGTGCTACCTACCAAATCAACATTGACGGAGACGATGGTGGCGAATGGTACATCGACTGTTCCAGCAATGCTCCCACCGCCACATCGGGAAATCCTGGTTCAGCGGATTGCACAATCAGTATTTCCTCGGATGACTTTCAGAAGATTCACGAGAACCCCGACGCCCATGGAATGCAACTCTTTTTTGCCGGCAAGCTTAAGGTACAGGGCAATCAGATGCTCGCCACAAAGTTAAAAAAATTGTTCGCACTGAAACCCTGAAATGACACCTGTCTGCCACAAACGCGCCTCTCGATTTAGTGTGCAAGAAGCATCGCAAATGAGAGAAAACAACGCAGCTGACTGAAGCAGAAATAGGCAGTGCTCCCGCAATTTGAGGCTACTACTTGCTACGAGGGTCAACCCGCAATGTGGCAACACGATCGAGGAGAATGAAGCGTTGCGTATTTTTCCACCGGTCCAGCATCGGAATATTACGACAGGTTTTTTGATCGCAGCGATGGCACTGTTTTGCATCGACAACACAATCGGCGATGAAATCCCTCGTGCCCAGGACGCGCCGCAACCTTTGACGCCTCAGCAGAGCGCGGCACAGCTCCAATTGCCTGCGGGATTTCACATCGAACTGGTGGCGAGTGAACCGCTCATTTCTGATCCCAGCGGTATTGCTTTTGACGCGCACGGCAGGTTATTCGTTTGCGAACTCCATGGCTACAACATGGAAAGCCACATTGATACACAAACATTGAACCAAACAGGACAACTGGACAGACAAGTCCGTCGTATCCGCTGGGAACTGGAGGGTGGCAGAATCGCCGCGGAGTCTAACAAACGGCAATTTGGCAAAGTTAAATTGCTTCACGACACAGACGGGAACGGCCAGATGGACCGGGCCGATTTGTGGGCCGACGACCTGCCACCCTGCTATGGAATGGTGCCTTATCGTGACGGTGTCATCGTCGTCTGTGCTCCAGATATTATCTTCCTTGCCGATCGAGATGGTGATGGAAAAGCCGAAATACGAGAGACGCTGTATACCGGATTTCACAACATTTACCTGGAACGTGGCATCAACAATCCGCGTTGGGGACCCGACCACTGGATCTACGTCGGCGCCGGTGGTTTCGGCGCCACCATTGAGGGCCCTCACCTCAACATGCCGGTACGGATTGGTGACAGCGACTTTCGGATTCGCGCTGACGGGTCCGCCCTCGAACCACTCAGTGGTAAGGTTTCCACGTTCGGCCTGGTACTAAACAAGATCGGCGATCGGTTCCTCGGACGAGGCAATACACCTGTCTGTTACGGGTTACCCCTGGCCAACCATTACTTGCGGCGAAATCCACACGTCACGTCACCATCCGGTACCTACCATGCTTCGGACTACAATACTACCTACCGCATCAGCCAACCACATCCCTGGCGTATCAAGCGGCGTCAGGACCCGGCCTGGATCAAATTTTACGGTAAGCATGAAACAAGCAGTGCCTACTACACGGCTGGCTGTGGTGTCGAGTTTTATTATGCCCAGCTATTTCCCGATACATATTACGGTAGTTTTTTCTGTTGTGAACCGTCCCATAATCTCGTACACCGTGCGATCATCCAACGAGACGGTCCTGGGTACATCGCGCAACACGCCGGGCAGGAACAAAAATCGGAATTCCTTGCGTCGAGCGATCAATGGTTTCGTCCCATCAACCTGCAAGTCGGACCTGATGGGGCGCTGTATATTGTCGATATGTACCGTGAAATCGTAGAGGATTACTCTGCCATTCCAAGGTTCCTGCAACAGCAATACCAGGTGATTAACGGTAATGACCGAGGCCGTATCTGGCGTCTGTTGCCCGACAACAAAACACCTCGCAAGGTGGCAAGACTCACGGAATGGTCAAGTGACAAACTCGCTGCTACGCTGAGCGACCCCGATAGTTGGTGGAGCAAGACTGCGCAACGACTACTGATCGAGCGCAACGATCCATCCACCACGTTGCACCTCGCTAAACAGGTACGTCATGGTACGACCGACGAGGGACGCATGCTGGCCCTACATGCATTGCAAGGCATCGGCAAGTTAACGGTTCAAGACGTGTCGCTTGCCCTCAACGATTCCAGTTACATGGTCCGCACACACGGACTACAACTCGGTGACTGCTGGTTGAACGACCATCAACCCTTGTTGGCTCAAGCCGTCGCCATGGCTCATGATCCCGACCCGCGGGTACGGTTGCAACTGGCAATGTCCCTAGGAGAAGTCGACCATCCTCGCGGGACAGAAGCCCTCTTGGAATTAGTGCGCCAATTTGGAACTGATCGTTGGATGGATGCTGCTGTGCTTAGTTCTGCCCGTGAGACTGCCGGTGATTTACTGTCAACATTTCTCCACGAATTCGATCGGAGTCAACTCACCATATCCATGCTACAACCCCTAGCAACAACCGTCGCGGCGGGACGTAATGGCTCTAAAATATCACACATCGTTGACGCGCTGGTGGACCTGGAGGACGATATTCGTGTCCCCTGCCTGATGGGGCTTGCTGATGGTTTATCACGCAACAAGCAACCAATCAAAACACCGCCTGACGGTTGGTTGTCGGTGAAACGTCTGCTTACCAATTCTGCTCACCCCGTACGGCCCCTGATCGTTCGACTTGCAGCAAACCTGGACCTGCACGACTCCCCTGAACTACGTGAGGTGTACGACACATCAACGCAACGAACACTCAATCCGAAGCTTACCACCGCAGAGCGACAGCGGGCAATGAAGCTACTGGAATACGCACCGTTTTCCAGGATGGCACCAGTTACCAAGGAGATTCTGAATGTTCACCAACCACCTTCGTTACAATTAACCGCTGTCAATGTGCTGGCTTCGTCAAACGACCCTCGGATTGCCCCCATCCTATTGGATCACTGGAAAAGCTACAGTCCTCAACTACGCACTGCCGTGCTCGACGTGTTGCTGGGCCGAGAGCATCATCTACCGTTACTGTTGGACGCGGTCGAACGGGGCACGATTCGGGTCGCAGACCTCCCTGCCACACGTCGCGAACGCTTTACTGGCAGTCGTGACCCACTGATTGCCGCCCGCGCGGAAACGTTATTTGACCAGCACCAGGAAAATACCGAACTTCTCGTGCGGATCGATCAATATCGCCAAGCACTGGATGGCCCACGAGAACCTACACTCGGCCGTCAAGTTTTCGAAAAGCACTGTTTAAATTGTCACAAATGGCGTGACAAGGGCCACCAGGTGGGACCCGACTTGGGAAGCGCCGTCAACAAACCGGACGAAGCGCTCCTCCTTGAAATCCTCGACCCTAGTGGCGACATTGCCGCCGGTTTTGCGACCTACACCATTTTCACCGTGGATGGACGCATTTTTAACGGCATCCTCACTTCGGAGTCGGCAACCAGCGTCAGCTTGCGCCGTGGAAAAGGAGAGAACGAAAAGATTCTGAGGTCGGATATCGAAACCATGACGGCTTCGCAACTCTCCCTGATGCCGGCAGATTTGTATAAAATAACCAGTCCTCAAGACATTGCCAATCTCATCAGTTTTCTCCGCCAGGAGTTTAGCAATCCACCATGACACTGGATCCGTTCGGTCCAGACCATTCGTGGTCAGAGTGCCCGGTCTGCACGCTTATCGCTGGAATGTAGAAATGCATGGCAGAGCTTAATTTTTCGGCCGGGGTCTTTATGCCAGAATAGCTGTCACCGGATGCACCTCTTCGACTCCGGTCAAGCGTTGCTTGAGTCCTTGAAATTCATAGGTGAGTTGCATGTGGTCCAATCCAAGGCAGTGGAGGATGGTGGCGTTCAGTTCGTGGACATGGACCGGGTCACGAACAATATTGTAACAGTAATCGTCAGTCTCTCCCCAAGCAATGCCCGGCTTAATGCCACCACCAGCCAGCCACATGGTAAAGCAACGTGGGTGATGATCACGACCGTAACCGGTGCCTTCCAGTTTACCCTGTGCGTAAATGGTCCGACCAAACTCACCGCCCCAGATCACCAACGTATCATCGAGCATTCCACGACGTTTGAGGTCCAACACCAGTGCCGCCGAGCCACGGTCTGTTTCGTCACAGCGCCGGGGATGATCTTCCGGTAATTTCACGTGGTTGTCCCATCCACGGTGGTAAAGTTGGATAAAACGGACCCCACGTTCTGCCAACCGACGGGCAAGCAAACAGTTGGCCGCATGTGTTCCTGAATGGCGTGCTTGCTCACCATACAGGGCAAACGTACTCGGAGGCTCATCCGACAGGTCCGTCAAGTCGGGCACAGACATCTGCATTCGATACGCCATCTCGTAGGCTGCAATCCGTGCATGAATCTCTGGATCGCCAATCTGCCTAGCACGCAACTCATTCATACGTGTCACGGCATCCAACAACCTGTGTCGCGTGGCAAGACTGGCCTTAGCAGGATCGTTCAAGTACAGCACCGCTTCCCTCTCAGCTCTCAACTTAACACCTTGATAATGAGACGGTAAAAATCCGCTGTTCCACAAGCGAGAATACAACGGCTGCGAGTTAGCATACGTATTGTTCGAAATTAACACCACAAAGGCCGGTAAGTTTTGCGAAAAACTACCCAGTCCATAGCTGACCCACGCCCCCGCACTCGGCTTGCCCGGTTGCTGGCTACCTGTCTGAAAATAGGTGATTGCCGGATCGTGGTTGATCGCTTCGGTGTGCATCGAGCGAATCAGGCAGATGTCATCCACAATCCTTCCCGTCCAGGGCAACAACGTACTTAACCAAATGCGTTGCTTGCCATACGGCCGAAAAGCGGAGATTGGTTTGGTCACGGGAAAAGCTACTTGACCTGCCGTCATACCAGTCAGACGCTGGTTCCCGCGAACTGAATCGGGCAACTCGGTACCGTGCATTTTTTCTAATTCGGGCTTGTGATCGAACAAGTCTACCTGGGACGGGGCACCAGACTGAAACATGTAGATCACACGTTTGGCACGAGGTGCAAAGTGGGTACCAAACACTCCCTCTGGCTGTGCAAACGCCTCGGGACGCAGCAGTGATGCGAGGCCCAATGCCCCCACCGACGCCGCCGTTCGCTGAAAAAGCTGGCGCCGGGTCTCCAACAGCTGTGCTGTACGAATCGGACCTGGATTAGTACTTGGTAATTGTTTCATTCAGATTCAACATCATACGTGCGATGGTCGTCCACGCAGCCTGTTCAATCGTGTCCAGGGATGCGTCCGCTGGCGACTTCCCAACATCCAACAAGGACTGGGCCGCAGCGGGATTATTACTAAACTCTGCCAATTGCGCCAGTAGCAATTCGGTCGTCACAGCCAACTCCTGACGTGATGGCTGTCGCGTCAGGGCCAGTAGAAAACCGTAGCGCAAGCGGGATTCGACATCGCCTCCTCCCTCCCGTAACATTCGCAATCCCAAGTGCCGTGCCGCCTCGACAAATTGCCTGTCGTGCAACAACACCAGGGCCTGCAAAGGCGTATTCGTACGTGACCGACGGGTTACACAGTATTCACGATCAGGCGCATCTAACGCCGATAAGGATGGTGGTGGAACTGTCCGTTTCCAGAATGAGTACAGGCTGCGACGATACAACCCACTGTCCTTAGATTCTGGATAAGGTCGTGTGAACTCTTTGCGATTGTTCAACTCCAACCAGACTCCCTGCGGTTGATAAGGAAAGACCGGTTCTCCACCTAGCTGCTCGACCAGCAAACCACTGACCACCAGGGCTTGGTCACGCACCATTTCAGCGTCCAAACGGTATCTTGGCCCACGCGCCAGCAAACGATTATAGGGATCACGCTGTAAAAGTTCTGACCTCATCTGTGATTTCTGACCATACGTGGACGAAGTGACCAACTGCCGCAGGATCTGTTTTACATTCCAACCTCGATCCATCAATTCGATGGCGAGCCAGTCCAATAACTGGGGGTGCGTCGGTGGAGTCCCCTGCGTGCCAAAGTCCTCTGTGGTGAAAACGATACCAGCCCCAAAAAGCTGCTGCCACAGGCGGTTGCTGATGACCCGTGCCGTGAGCGGATGTCCCCGATCCACCAGCCAGCGGGCCAATTTCAGACGATTTGTCAATCCTCCTTCAGACAGCGGTGGCAATCCTTGCGGCACACCTGGTTGGACCATCTCACGAGGCTGATCGTACAGGCCACGGTTCAGAATGAACGTTTGCCTGGCTTGTGGCAACTCACGCATAATCAGAGTCTGTGGTACTGTTTCGGACAATCTTTTTTGCGACTGTTCCAATCCGGCAAGCCATTCCTTTTGCTCGTCCGTCGGTGACGCTTTCAGCTTCTGTTTTGCCACCACGATCTGTTCCTCTAACGCAGCCAGCTGTACCACCTGTTTCGCATTCGGCGTGGCAAGCCGGGGCTCAAACCCATTCAATCCTTTTTCTGGAACATTATTAAAAAAAGCAAACAACTGATAAAAATCGCGCTGAGACAGAGGGTCGTATTTATGGTCATGGCAACGAGCACAGACAAATGTCAGCCCCATCCACACGGTGCCTGTCGTGACCACACGATCCATCACGTATTCCACGCGGTACTCTTCGTCAATCACTCCAGTTTCAATCGTAATCAAATGGTTGCGATTGAATCCGGTGGCAATCAATTGCTCAAGCGTAGCCTCCTCCAACAGGTCTCCTGCTAACTGCTCAATCGTAAACTGATCAAATGGCAAATTACGGTTATAGGCATCGATCACCCAGTCTCGCCAATTCCACTGTGTACGTGCCATGTCTTGTTGGTAACCATTCGTATCCGCGTAACGAGCCAGATCGAGCCAGATAACCGCCATACGCTCACCATATCGTGGTGAACCCAGCAGCCGGTCAACATAGCGAACATAAGCATCTGGCAAATCGTCGGCCAGGAAACGTTGAACCTGGCTAGGAACCGGCGGTAAACCCGTCAAATCAAAGGTAACGCGCCGCAGCAGGGCCAATTCGTCGGCACGGACAGAAGGTTGTAACCCTTCTTTTTCCAGTCGCCCAACGACAAAAACATCTATCGGACTGGCAGGCCAACGAACGGACTGCACAGCTGGCATGGCCGGCCGAACAGCCGCCACAAACGACCAATGCTCTTGCAAATCCTGTCTCTGCTGGCCCCCATTGGGAACGTCAAACGCCCCGACCAAGCGTCCCAGAAGCAGGCACACCAAGGCCGACCAAGTGACCACCGCACATGAAAAGTTGCCTTGCCGATTCATCGGTAACAAATCAATCGAATGAATTTTTGCGACGAGATTCTGGCAGCAGTACACAAGGCCATTACTACCCGTCCACGAGAAGAAACAAACAGCAGACGAAATCGCATTCTCCACTACCATGACACCCAGAGACACTACTTTCGAATAACCAACACGATCGAAATGACACCCTGTGAGCGAGGGACAGACACCTCAACGCATCAGCTGCAACTGGAGTAAAAATAGCATCTGTCGAATCGCAAGAGACACCACCTCGTCAAGCCATGAGGATCACCTGGTACAGCCTTGGAAATCCAGCCAGACGTAACGCTCTCACAACGAACCTTGGTGCGCCACCACTTTGTTACTCGAAGAAAATAAATGGCCCTTATGCCCCGCCAGACCAGCTCAAACAGTAATCCCAGCAAGGGGACCGGTGCTATCGCCAATCGAATCGACGGGGATGTCGACTCCCTGCAACATCGTCAAAAACAAATTCATTAGGGGCTCATTATCAGGATAGTGGATATGGCTTCCCGGCTGAATTAAGCCACCTCCGCGCCCCGCCAATAGGATCGGCAAGTTGTTATAGTTGTGGGCATTTCCGTCCGAGATGCCACTGCCATAAACCACCATCGAATTGTCCAAAAGCGAAGATTCTCCCTCGCTGACAGATTTCATCTTATCCAGCAAATATGCAAAATGCTCCACGAGGTAACGGTTGATTTGACTAATCTTGGCGTGCTTCTGTTCATCACCGCCGTGGTGCGACAACCAGTGATGCCCATCCGGAATCCCTATAAAGGAATAACTTCGATTACTGCCAGCCCGTCCGAACATCAACGAACAGGTCCGGGTCATATCCGCTTGCAAGGCCACCACCATGAGATCACACATCAGCCGAACATGTTCG
>CAYMUR010000034.1:0-27502 GCA_964393615.1 uncultured Pirellulaceae bacterium | reverse complement strand
CCAAAACCGTGTGGAATACCTTTCGGTCGCGTCAAGGGAAACTCACCGTCCTCGGCCGCTTCTCCCCGCTCAGCACGTTCCACCCGCCGTTCCAAGTCCCGAATGGATGTAAGGTACTCCTCGACTTTATGTCGGTCGGTGATCCCCAGTTTCTTCTTCAGCTGCCGCGCATCATCTTGGGCAAAATCGATCACGCTCTTTTGAAAAAAATCACGCTGTGCACGCGCCTCATCACTTGCCGCTCCCGCGTTAAAAAACAAGCGGTCAAATACAGACCGCGGATTAATGTCCGTCGGTACGGGCGTGTTGGGACTGCTCCACGACATGTTATTCGAATAGGCACAACTGTAACCCGAATCACAATTCCCGGACGAACGACCGATTTCGCACCCCAGTTCCAATGAACGCAAACGAGTCTGGTCACCTACATACTGCGCCGCCAACTGATCCACGGAAATGCCAGCACGAATATCTCTTCCGGCTGTCTTGCGTGCCAAGACACCGGTAAGAAAAGATGACAACCCACGTGCATGTCCCCCTGGCTTGCTCACATTGGCTGCCATATTGGACAAACCACTAAGAACCAAAAGATCCTGTTTGAACGGCTGCAGGGGCTGCAAGATAGGTGATAATTCGTAATCACTACCCTCCGAAGTGGGTATCCACTCTTTCATATTTGCCCCGTTGGGCATGAAAACAAACACCAATCGCTTCGCGTTGCCCGTTGTTGCGGCGCGCGCAGACTGAACTCGTCCCAGAGATTCTAGAAAGGGCAGGGCGATCACAGTCCCCACACCACGCAAAAAATTCCGCCGTGGCACACCATGACTCTTAGAAGAACCGAAACCGTTTTGGGAAAATAACGAAGCGTTCATCTTTCTCCTCCGTCACCTCGGCGAAATTGAAAAGGGTGACTGTTGATCACAGCCATGACAAGAACCGAAAAACGGTCCTCTCCGTCCACCATGGTCTCAGTAATTTCGTGGACAGCACGATAATCATAATAGTCCATCCCACGCCCCAGTGCAAAGATCAGCATTTTTTCTGCAATACACCAGCGAAATTGCATCACATCCGATTTGAGAATCTCTTTGATCCCCGTCGACCCATTAAATTCACGTCCATCAGGCAAGGTTCCCTGATCATCAATCAGATGCTCACCGTCCTTATTACGCCATCGCCCAATCGCATCATACTTCTCCAGCGAAAAACCAAGCGGGTCCATGCGTGCATGGCATGTGGCACAGGTTTCTTTACTACGATGTTTTTCCAACCGTTGACGCAAACTGACTGATTCGTTCTGTACATCGTCTTCTGACAACTCATCCACACCTGGTGGTGGAGGAGGAGGAGGGGATCCCATCAACTGCTTAAGGACCCATTTTCCACGCTTCACCGGCGACGTACGTGTCGGATTCGAAGTAAGCGTCAGGACGCTAGCGTGCGTCAGGACACCACTGCGTTGGCTGCCGTCCAGCGGAACTCGCCGAAACGCCTCACCCTCAATACCTTCGATATCATAGTGCTTTGCAAGAATCTCATTTAAAAAAGTATAGCGGCCATCAATAAAATCCACCACGCTCCGATCTTCCTCAATGATCGAAGCAAAAAACATTTCAGTTTCCGTGCGCATCGCAACCCTTAAACGGTCGTCGAATTCGGGAAATTGTTCGGTATCGATCATGCTATTTTCCAAGTCTCGCAATTGTAGCCACTGGACTCCAAAGTTCTCCACCAGCGATCGAGACTTTGAGTCCCGCAGCATGCGCAAAATCTGGGCTGATAGGTTCGCTCGCAACGAACCTGCCTGGGCATGGTGCATCAACTCACGATCCGGCATACTGCTCCATAAAAAATAGGATAGCCGTGATGCCAGCTCGTACTCGTTCACCAGTCGCACCTCGCGAGGATCATCTGGTGCCGGATCAAATTCACCGAGAAAAAGAAACTTTGGAGAAACCAGGACGGCCTGAACTGCCAATTGGACTCCACGCTGAAAACTTCCTCCCGCCTGCTCGACCAAACCCACCAAACCCACCAATCGCGCTACCTCTTCGACCGTCGCCGGACGGCGATACGCGCGTGAGGCAAATTGCATGAGGATCTTGGCCGTTGTTTCCTTGGAAACAGCTTGGCTCCACCGTTCCCAGTATTGTTCTGCTGGAAGCGGTGGTTCATCGTCCAGGTCAAATATACGACGGTGTGAGTCCGGAATTTTTTGCGTTTGCATCGATTCATCCATCGGACCAATCACTTCAAAATATTCCACCCAAAGATTACGGTCACGGTTGAGCGGATCCGGATCATCTGGCCGGTAATAATCATTGTCATAGCTCACTGAAAACGCATGCTTACCAACAGTCGCTTCGGCCCAAACGGTGAACAGTTGCGGATCCGACGGTTCGGCACGTACCTCCACGGTCTTGAGAACTTCTTCCCCCAAGCGAAATGTCATTCGAACCGGCTCATCCCCAGCCTGCTCCGCCCACGCACGGGCTTTCAATAAATAAATACCATCCCGCGGAAAATCATGTTCCGCCGTAAACCTGCCTTCACTAAATAAAACACGCCCTTTGGCGCCTGACACCACGCCTCCTCCGAAATTAAGTGTGGTGATCAAGGCGGACGGTTGTTGAATTGCCTCGGGAACGAGAACCACCTCGCTGGCAATATTGCTGCCTGTCATCAAATATTTTTCCAGCAGCAACGGAGACAGGGACAAAACATCTCCGATATGGTCAAATCCGTAACCCACGTCATCTGTAGGAAAGTCGTCAGGTAAAGCAAAACTCAGCCCAAACAAATCTCGCACAGTATTCGTGTATTCGGTTCGATTCAGACGACGGATGGTCACCCGACCCGGATCACGAAAACCGCCAGCATCACTCAACATGTTAAAAACAGCCAACTTCAACTGTTGGCGGTCGTTATTTTTTGGCACCGGTTCTCCCGGTGGTGGCATTTCACCACTGATGATTCGCCGTAATACGTTTTCCCAACGGTCGTGATGCTGCTGGACAGGTGTCATTTCCTCAGCAGCCTCCAAGGAAAGCCCGGCCTGAGGTTCTTCTCCTCCATGACACTGCACACAATGTTCTTCGATGAACGGCAAGATCTTCTCTTGGATCAGCTTCCGCTCTTCCAAGGCCTTGCCACTGGGCAATTCAGCCAACAGATTGCCAGCAAGGCAAAAAAGAGCAATCAACAGGGCATGCATGATCCTTTTATTTCCCGACAACAGGCCCCTCGCATGCAGCGTGTTTTTCGCCACTAAAAACCGGCAGCTGGTCGTCAGGGAACACGGTCCCAAACCTCTCCAGCCAGAGATATCTTGCCTGACACTTCTGCCAGGTGGATTCGTTAATCGTCTGATTCCATTTTCCATAGTCTAACCATCCGGTCAAAACTTGCCGAAGCGAGCCACTCGCCTTCAGGTGAAAATGCCACCGCCGTCACTTCTGCCGTGTGCCCGGCAAGGACCCTCATCGTTTCCCCTGTGTCACCACGCCACAATCGAATGGACCGGTCAACACTTCCTGATGCAATACGGTCGCCGACCAAAGAAAAAGAAACCGACGTTACGGTGTTCGTATGACCGATCAACATGACAGGCGACTCCTCTTCCGTCGCGAGAACATTCCACAAACGCACAGTGTGGTCATGGCTTGCTGACGCTAACCTTTGCGAATCCGGTGCATACGCAATACCGTTCACATAGCCGGCATGCGGAAAGTTTCCGCCGCCACCTGCATGTCCCGTCAACGTTCTGACAATTTTCAGATCGTTCGGGTCCCATAGCTTTATCGTAGTGTCCATTCCGGCAGATGCCAGCGCACCCTCCAATGAAAATGCGACATGCAGAACGCCACTGGTATGCCCCTCGAGCGTGCCCAACAATTGTCCGTCCATCACACTCCACAGCTTGACCGTTCGGTCAGCACCTCCGGTGGCCAGCGTCTGCGAATCGGGAGAAAATGCCACACACGTCACCCCCATCGTGTGCGCCTGGAACGTCTGAAGTGGCTCGCCAGACGGAAGGCGCCAGATGCGTACCTCTCCCTGCCAACTGGCTGCTGCCAGGAGTTGTCCATCATTTGAGATACGTACACTGTAAACAGAGTCTTCATGCCCACACAGAACCGTCACAGGCAAGTTTCTTGCGCCCTCAACGTCTGCGGTCGAAGCGAGTGAGCTACAGTCCCAGACCCGAACCGTCCCATCACGGCTGGCAGAAGCAAGATTCCTTCCATCCGCCGAAAACACCACGTCGAGGACGACGTCTGTATGGCCAGGCAACGTCTGCTCGTGGCTCAATTGTCCCTCGGGTGTGACCACCAACTGGTCACACCGAGCTGGCAACATGCCCACATGGAACGCGACAATCAGCCACCACAGAAAGCACACACTTTCTGGCAAGAAGAGCATTTTCGATCGTACCATCACAGGTCCTCCAATGGAACATCCACTATACCATACCTGGGACACAAACTACGGACAATACTGTGTGCCGAGTAGAACAAGCTTGCTCTACTCGAATTCCCCCTGAACGACCAAGGAGATCCTCACCGAAGGGAACTCTCAACACGTGGCGGCCCGCTGAACACTGCTGCATGGAAAGAATACAAGCAGGCCTGCGAAACCAACCCAGTGACCAAAATTCCACAGAGGAACGAACTCTTGCACTCCATCAGACATACAGACAGGCAGCTTTGATTACCGCATGTCGCACTCTTTGTAGGTTGCTGAAAATGATTTTACCTGTGATTATTAGCACCCATACGATCCAGTAAAAATTCGGCGAGCCAATGCAGTGCTTGCAAAAGTGGAAGCTAACAACCTATGATTGGTGACAGTACGTGGAGACTGATCAGCAAAATGTTTTATCTTTCTTTCCAACACCAGCCTGGGAAGATTCTTCGTAAATCACCTCTGCAGCGCAGACCAAACAAAAAAACAGCCACATCACTCAATTACACTGGCCCCAAATCCCTCGCAGAGAAATATTTTCCATGAGCACCAACAAAGTCATTATTACGTGTGCCGTGACTGGCTCCATTCACACCCCCACCATGT
This sequence comes from uncultured Pirellulaceae bacterium, assembly GCA_964393615.1. Lineage (GTDB taxonomy): Bacteria > Planctomycetota > Planctomycetia > Pirellulales > Pirellulaceae > CAYMUR01. The sequence goes on along the minus strand of CAYMUR010000034.1, from coordinate 22,429 downwards.
CACCTCACTTGCCCATCACCCCTGAAGAGATCGCCAACAGTGCGGTCGGTGCTGCCCAAGCCGGTGCCTCCATCTTGCACCTGCATGCACGGAACGCCAGTGACGGCAGTCCGACACCCGATCCTGACATTTTTCGCCAGTTCCTGCCGGTCATTAAGAACGGAACGGATGCGGTCATTAACGTGACGACAGGTGGGGCCCAAAACATGACGGTCGAACAACGCTTACAAGGACCTTTGTCCTTACAACCGGAAATGTGCTCGCTGAACATGGGATCGATGAATTTTGGTCTCTACCCTGCACTGGACAAGTTCAAAGATTTTCAACATGACTGGGAAGCTGCCTACCTGGAAAAGTCTCGCAGCGCTATTTTTCGAAACACTTTCAGCGATATCGAAATCATCTTGGAACGGATTGGCAAGGGCTGCGGCACCCGGTTTGAATTCGAATGCTACGATGTCGGTCATCTTTATAACCTGGCTCATATGGTGGACCGCGGTATCGCGGAACCTCCCTTCTTCATCCAGACTATTTTCGGAATACTAGGTGGCATCGGAGCAGACGTCGAGAACCTGGTTCACATGCGTCGGATCGCCAATAAACTTTTTGGAAGTGACTACCAATGGTCCATCCTGGCAGCAGGTCGACACCAAACGAATCTTGTCACCACAGGGGCCATCATGGGAGGCCATGTCCGAATCGGGTTGGAAGACAATCTTTATCTGTCCAAAGGGGTCATGGCCGAAACAAATGCCCAACAAGTCGCCAAAATCGTGGCCATTCTCCATGAACTGTCACTCGAAGCTGCTACACCTACCGAGGTACGACAGTTACTCGCGCTCAAGGGTGCTGACCATATCAACTTTTAAGAGCCAGGCTTGCCGTACTGCCTAATCAAACAGGCCCCCCACACCCCTCCTTGAGCCGGCGAATAAAACCAGCCTCTGGTCTCGTTCACAAGTCATCTGACTTGCCTGGAAAATCACACGAAATCACCCAGCACCACAACGTGCCGCGCCGACCACCCCACAGGGCATTTCAACGTTCACCACTCACCACACGAAATGGGAACATGCAAATCGAACACATCGAGGTCATCAACCTCTTTTACTCCTATCCCCAAGGCCAGGGATTTATCGGAACCAGCGGCCCCTGTACGGCACGCGTCACCACCCTGGTACGCCTGCACACCGACCAGGGACAAACAGGAGTGGGATCAGCCTACACACACCCGGCGCTCGCCTGTCTCATTATCCAGGACCATCTTGCCCCGATGCTGCAGGGCGAAGACCCGCGCCCTATCTCGGAACTTTGGGAAAAGATGTACGGACTGACGCGTTGGTATGGTCGCAAGGGCGCCGCCATGTCCGCACTGGGCGCCATTGATATTGCGCTCTGGGATTTACATGGCAAGCTTGTCGGCCAACCTGTCTGGGCACTCTGTGGCGGGGACCGCTCCTCCTGTCCTGCCTATGCCAGCGGTCTGCTCTGGAATGAACCAGATCGACTTCAACAAGAAGCCGAGCGACACCTGGCAAACGGTTTTCGGCGCATGAAGATGCGATTAGGTCGCAGTGAACGATACGACATCGCTGCCGTGGAAACCGTACGGGCTGCCATCGGTCCTGACCACGACCTGATCGTCGACGCATCCATGCGTTACAGCCTGCCGGTAGCCCGCCGCATGGCACAAGTGTTGCAAGAAAACCAGGTATTCTGGTTCGAAGAACCTTTTGTTCCCGAAGAGATCCAACAATACAAGCTTCTCCGCGACAGCGTCGCTGTTCCGTTGGCGGCCGGCGAAAACGAATTTGGCGTCCAGGGCTTTGACGAGCTCATACGTTGTGGTGCCGTTGACATCGTTCAAGCCGATGCCAGTCGCTGTGGAGGTATCACGGAATTGCGCCGTATTGCTCAACACGCTGCAGAGGCACAATTGAAAATCGCACCTCACAGTTGGAGCGATGCGATTGCTGTTGTCGCCAATGCCCATGTCGCGGCATCGCTAGAACATGCCCTGACTGTCGAGATCGACCAGACCGGAAACGATTTGGTGGACAGATTACTGGTCACACCTCTCCGTGTTCAGGACGGCCAGTTACAGCTGACTGACGCACCGGGCTTGGGAATCGAACTGAACGAAGAGGTCCTCCAGCAGCTGAAAACGTCCCGTCCGCTACAAGTCCCCCAGGGCCACTATTCCGATATGATCTTTGGACAACAGTTCTACCATCCGGTAGGAGAGTTCGAACCACTGGAATAAACGCTCCACGACAATATCGAAAAGCATTACTTGCCATTCAGAGAATTACGTTTCGACCAATCGACACTGCATGGCAAAGTTCGAATGCCCCTCATGTTACATGGTCAACTTTTATTCGCCTCCTCACCCGCCACATGACACCAACCGTACCTCGCCGCATCGCGGTCGGATCCATTTTTATCGAATGCAACCAATTTGGCGGTGTTCCCGCTGATTTAGCGCGTTTTGAACAATGTGAATTGCAGCGAAACAGGGACGTATTAACAATGACTAACGGTGTCGTCGGGGGCATGTTGTCAGCCCTTTCCGCCAGTCGGAGTCATATTCAACCGTTGCTGGTCGCTAGCGCCTGCCCCAGTGGACCGGTTACACCCGAGTGTTATGAAACGCTGAAACAAGAATTACTTCATTCCATGACTGCCTCACTGCCACTCGACGGTATACTGCTGGCGTTACACGGTGCTGGCGCCGTACTCGATACATTCCATGACTCAGGTGCAAACAGACAAACGACTTTACAAGCTCCACGGCTTGCCGATAACCGTTCTGCGAACTCTGCCGCCGGCGCCTCCGGCCCGACAACAGGGAACGCGCTGGCTCGTAGCTGTTTCCCCGTCCCGGCGTTTGATTTGGAAGCCGACCTGTTGGAATCGGTTCGTGCAACAGTCGGTGATAGGGTGCCGATCGTGGCAACCCTCGACATGCACGCCCATATTAGCGAGCCCATGATCCACAGCGCCGATGCATTGATTGCCTGGGAAACCTATCCGCACCGTGATTCCTTCGAGACAGGTGAACGAGGTGCGAAGCTGCTGAATCACTTGATATCCGGTCGTTACCGCCCCACCATGGCGCTGGCCAAAGCTCCCGTGCTGGTCGGTGGCTGCCGGGGACAAACGGAAGGAAAGGGAGCATTTCCAGAACTTGCGCAGATGACCCGTGAATTCAAGCAGTTGCCCGGTGTGATCGCGACCGCTCTTACAATGACACATCCTTATCTCGATTTTGCAAAAATGGGTGGCGGCGCCCTGGTCGTTACTGACAATAACATCGATCAAGCTATCCGCTTATCCCGGCAGGTTGCAGATCTTTACTGGGAACGCCGGGCAGAGTTGGAGCCCGAACTCTACACACCGGAGGCAGCCATTCGTGAAGGTCTCACCGTACCAGGAGGACCAGTCCTCCTGGTGGAAACTGCTGATTGTGCTGGAGGAGGTGCTGCCGGGGACAGTATTGCCACGGCTCGAGCCTTGGTCCAAGCCAATTTGGATTCGCCATCCTGCGCCATGGTTGTCGACCCCGAAGCAGCAACGAACTGCCACCGCACAGGGATAGGAAGAAAAGTAACACTGACCATCGGTCACCGACTCGACCCAAGGTGGGGGCAACCCGCAACTTGGACTGGCAATATTGTTGGTTTATCTGACGGCAGCTTTGAATACAGCGGTGGTATTTGGAAAGGAACGACAGCCCACATGGGCCCAGCCGCCGTATTTCAAGTCGGACAGGTGCAAATTCTGATCGCCAGTCACGCTACTTATGATTGGGCTGACGAACAATATCGTTCGCTGGGAATGGACCCGCATCAGGCAAAGTTCGTCGTCGTAAAAAACCCAATGAACTACCACCTGGGCTATGCCAACATCGCACGAAAGTCGCTCATTCTCGACACACCTGGCCCAACACCAGCCAGCGTGCAACCTTTGCATTACCAGAAGATGGCACCTCCCTATTTTCCCTTGAATGAGTCTTTTCCCGATTGGCAGCCACACGTTTTACGTAGCAGATCCTAGCTTCGCCAGGTCGTTCCCTGTATCCGACTGGAGCCTGGCAAAAGACGATCAAACGAAAAGAGGACAGCCCACTCGCTCATGCTCCTCCAGACGACCGGAGCAGCAGCAGGGTAAAAGTCATCACCAGACCCTGCAAATTTCCAACGGTGCGGGGTGCGACGAAGCACTTTTCCACGTCTGTCGCGTCAAAGAGCCAATCATTCCTTAACCCAGGTGGTCGTTTTTTTTAAAGGGAGTCTCTTGATCTCTGTTTTCCCAGCATTTAGCATGTTGTCGTCCCTGGCAGGATTGCGTTGGATTTCCACCGGCTACCTACCAATATATGCTCTGGTAAAATAACGCCCTGTTCTTTTCGTGAATTTTCCATTGCCAGCAGCAATTTGAACCAGCCTGTCGCCGATGAGTCATGCAATACAACTCGGAATTTGGCGGATCCACCCACCGAAATGGTGAAGTCACCTGCCTGGAGCAATACAAACAACATCTCCCATCCCACATGCTAACGCTTTTCATTATTTTTCAGCGCCATGCCAAAATTTGAAATCATTGACTATGCTGTGATCGGGATCTACCTGTTGGCAATCGTCAGTCTGGGGATTTATTTTTCGCGACGTCAAAATTCCTTAAGTGAATATTTCCATGCGGGTGGTACCGTGCCCTGGTGGGCCGTTGGCATCTCCATCCTCGCAACGAGTCTGAGTCCAATCAGTTATTTGGCGGGACCGGGTTGGGTGTTTTCAAAAGACAGTCGTACCTTACTCGTCGGTCCGATTCTTGGGCTCCTTACCGTGCCCATCACGGTGGCCCTTTGGGTGCCTCTGTGGAGCCGCTTGCGGGTCTTCTCGATCTACGAATACCTCGAAATGCGGTTCCATCCCGGCCTACGAAACATCGGCTCCATTTTGTTCCTGGCCTTTTGTACTGCCTGGGTGGGAACCGCCCTGAAAACCGCTGGAATAGGCTTTGAACAGGTCACTGGCTTCAATGCAACCGTATGCATTATCGTCATCGCAAGCCTCGGTACGTTCTACACGATGCTGGGCGGGTTGCGGGCGGTTATCTGGACAGATGTCGCCCAATTCGTCGTCTTCTTTCTGGGCTATGCCGTCATCCTGGTTACTTTGCTGCAATTATTCGACTGGCAACCTTTAGAAATCTACCGCATCGCGTCGAATACCATTTCGGCTGAGACCGGATATCCCCACACAAAGTTAATCTCGTTCGAACGTGATATGCAAGTCGAAGCAACGATCTGGGTACTGCTATTCGGCAGAATTTATGTCGCCTTGACCGTCGGTGCAGAACAAACCCATGTCCAGCGATTGCATGCCACTGGTTCCCAACGCGAGATGCGAAAATCATTGTATATTAGCTTTATATGGCTGCTGTTATTTTCTGCAGTTTCCTTGCCTGCTTCCTGGGGATTTGTGGCTTTCTATGCCCAACACCCCGAGCTCAAAGAAGCAATCACACACACAGACCAAGTACTGCCTGACTTTGTCGTGACCCAGCTGCCAACCATGTTTCGTAGCCTGATTATGGCTGGCGTTTTAGCGGCACTCATGTCGAGCTTGGACTCTGCACTAAACTCCATGGGCAGCGTTACCGTCAACGATTTTTTTCGACGCCATTGGATGAAAAATGCGTCAGAAAAACAACTGCTCTTCAGTGCCAAGGTACTCATTTTATTTTTTGGTGTCAGCCTGACACTCTTTTCACTGTGGCAACTCCACAACCAGGGCACAAACACAGCGACGGAAGCCATGCAGAAATTGTTTAATATCATCGCGATACCACTGCCATGCTTTTTCCTGTTGGGAATGCTGTCAAAACGAACCAACACTCCAGGTGTCCTTATTGGAGCCGTGGCAGGCATCACTTTTTCACTGCTGTTCAATGGCGTCCCAGGCGTCAAAGGTTGGGAGAAACCCGTCCTGGACTGGTTCAATTGGATGTGGATCGCTGGCCTATCTGCCATGGTAAACATGAGCGTCGGATACTGCGCAAGTTTTCTTTTTCCACCTCCCCCGTCCGAGGTGTTCGAAAATTTATCACGACCAAGAGATTCCAGCCTACAACCGACTAATCAGCCAGCTGAAAGCATCTAACTAAAACCATTTCAAACAGCTTCGTCGTATCGCTAGTAAGAAAACAGAGACTGCATGGGCCGTGTCCATTACCCAACATGGCGTTCGCTCCGTCAAGGCACGACACCAGTTTGCGGTTTACCACTTGTCACCCCCAGGAAAGTCTTGACGACAGCTCTGGCCAAAACTTACGCCTTGTCGTAGGATTTCTAACTTGACATGCTCGAAGGATCGCCATGAATCAGCAGTACCCCTAAGAATGGTCCTCCGAAAGGACAGGTTTGCCTTCTGTGTGGGCACCTTAGCGAGCTTTTTCAGATTACCGACTGCGGCAAACTCACAATGAATGAACCCCCACAGTGCGGAAGACCTGGGTGGATGAACTACCAGGGTTTCTCTGCTCTCGAGCCAGGTAGAGGAGAATGATCATGACACGCCAAGAGATGACGGGGGGCGAAGCAGTCATCGCCCAATTACTGGCACACCAGGTGGACACCATGTTTGGCATCCCGGGTGGCCAGAACCTGGCGATTTACGATGCATTGTATTCTGAGCAGTCGCGAATTCGCCACCTGCTCGGAAGACATGAACAGGGATTGGTCTACATGGCGGACGGCTATTCGCGTGCCTCGGGTCGCATCGGCGTGGTCACCACGACCAGCGGACCGGGAGTCGCTAACATGGCATGTGCGATGGCACAAGCGACCACTGATACGTCCAGCGTCCTGGCCATTTCATCGACGCCTCATTCGGAGTTGATCGGTAAAAACCGAGGTGGTCTGCACGACCATGGTGATTCACTCGAAATCATGCGCGCAGTCTGCCGGTACGCGGAACGTTGCCAATCAGTCGAAGCGATCCCAACTGCCGTACACAACATGCTCGTTGCCTTACAGGAAAATCGCCCGGGGGGAGCCTACCTGGAAATTCCCTGCGACGTACTGGCGACAACGGGGAGCGTGGAAATACTGCCCAGAGGTGAACGTCATCGGCGTCTACCAGAGGAAAACGCGGTTCAACAGGCCGTGGAACTCCTATCGACTGCAGAACGACCAGTGTTATGGGTAGGGACCGGCGCCACACTCAGCGATGCAGGGCCGGAAGTTATCGACCTGGCACAGCGACTGGGAGCCGCGGTGGTTACCACGGTACTTGGGCGGGGGTTAGTAGCCGCGGATGATCCGCACGCAGTCATGACGGACGGCGCACTGGTAACGGATGTCTCTCATTTTGTAGCGCAAGCAGATGTCCTCCTGGCAGTCGGGACAATGTTCAAACAAGAAGACACTGCCGCGTGGGAAACCAAACTTGGTGAGCATTTAATTCACATTGACATCGATTCGCAGGAAAAGAGCCGGTCTTATGCACCATCCGTTTTCCTCCATGCAGATGCCAAAACCGCTTTGAGTGCAATCTTGCGTCAGCTGCCGCCGCGAAATCCGGCGCCAGCCACTTGGGCCGCACAAGGGAAACAGGCAGAGGCTGCCAGACTCGACCAGCGGCGCCGTGACTCCCCCAGCGAAATGCAGGCGCTCGACATCCTACGCCAGGCAGTACCGCGAAACGGGATCATTGTCTGTGACCGTTGCAATCTCGGATATTGGCTCTTCCGCTGTGGCGCAAGCTACCTGCCGCGAACTTTTCAATACCCGATGGGTTACGGTGGCTTGGGGGGTGCCTTACCACAGGCCATCGGTTCTAAACTGGCACAACCGTCAAAACCCGTAGTCTGCGTCATCGGCGATGGTGGATTCCAATTTACGGCAACCGAATTGGCAACTGCCGTTCAGGAAAACATCCCTATCACGATCGTGCTCTGCAACAACAAGGGCTTCGGCGCCATTCGTGCAGGCCAAGATCGAGGTTTTGCTGGACGGCACATTGGAGTCGACCTGGAAAACCCCGATTTCCAAAAACTGGCCACTGCATACGGCATCCCTGCCACCCGCTGCGATACCTTGGACCAGTTTGCCGAAACGTTGCCCCTGGCAATCAACTCCGGCCAGTTACAACTGGTCGAATTGACGGTCAACCTCGCAGACCCATAATACGGTAGCAAATATGCTTTCGCCGTCAGAACAATTCTGATCGTGCACGGCAGGAAAGCCATGTATTCCAAAATCCTGATTCGTGTTGCCTCCGCCTTCAGCCATCGAGCCGTCAGGCAGTGGTAGACAAATCTTTCGAAATCGCGGGCAGGTCCGCCATGCGTTGTAACCACAAGGGTTCCACATGGGGGAAATGTTTTTGCACAAAGAAGGCCTCCACTTTGCCCGACAGCAGGAGTCCCTGTTATTCGGTTCTTACTGCAAGGACTGCCAGACACGCGTTCGATAGCACACGCCTTTTTTCATAGCCCGCCAATGATCGCCTGCCAATGATCCTTCCTAGCGCGTGCAGCGTTCTGTCACTGGTTACCTTACCAGACCATTTTCCCCGTGCAGACCCAGGTCACCGTCACCGTCACCGTGGGCATTTTACTACCGACATCCCTTTCTCATCTCACATGCTTGGTGTAAAATGGTAGATTATGGAATTGCATTATAGGTGGATGACGTGCATCGTTTTTGTTAGTACTTTGTCGGCGTCCGACGCTTCAGACACATCGTTCAATCAAGGCAAACATTGGGCCTTTCGTCAGCTAAGTGCACCTGTCGTTCCACACCCTGGTGGAGATGATCTTCTACGCTCACCCATCGATTCCTTCCTCTCCACCCGACTCCGTGCGAAGAATCTCACATTTTCGCCCGCTGCAGACCGCGCGACCTTTTTGCGCCGAGCGCACTTCGACCTGATCGGCTTGCCCCCCTCTGTCAAATCCTCGAACGCCTGGTCCACCATGGATCGGCCGGATGACCAGGAACGGCTGATCGATCGCTTGCTGGCATCACCCCATTTCGGAGAACGCTGGGGACAACATTGGCTGGATATTGCCGGGTTCGTCCCAGAGGCCGAAAACTCTTGGAAATATCGCGACTATGTTCTTCATGCCTTCAATGCGGACAAACCATTTGACAGATTTCTCACGGAACAACTGGCTGGCGACGAAATGGTCGACTGGCGCACGGCAGAAACTATTACGCCTGAAATGGAAGAACTTTTGATCGCCACTGGTTTTCTACGCTGTGCACGTGATTTAACAAGTTGCAACATGGCGAACATCCTGCAGGTTCGGCATGCCACAGTGTTCGATACGATTGAAATCTTCGGTACCGGCGTCATGGGATTGACACTTCATTGTGCGCGCTGCCACGACCACAAGTTCGACCCTATCGCGCAGCGTGATTATTACCAGATCATGGCATTGATAACGCCGGCATTTAATCCAAAAGAATGGGTCAAGGGAAACGAACGCCACTTATTAAATGGAAAAGTCCGAGGCCTGTATGACGTGGGACCGCCGCCAACAACGTACATGCTCAAATCAGGTAGCTTTGAAAATCCGGGCGATTCGGTCGTCCCGGGTTACATCCGCTCACTCTCCCGCTCCGACGAAACGGCACTATTTCAACAGTCGGAGGCGGTCGGCGACACGAGCGGACATCGGTTAGGTCTGGCACACTGGCTCACGGCTCAGGACACGCCAGCGAGTGCGTTGGTAGCTCGCGTGATGGCAAACCGGCTCTGGCAACATTTATTAGGACGAGGGATCGTCGCTACGCCTGATATCATTGATTACTTGGCCCACGACCTCGTCAAAGGCCAGTGGCATCGCAAACGAATTGTGCGAAACATCATGAACTCGACGGTTTACCGGCAGGCCTCGACCCGGAGTCACACCGTGCCAGGGGAAACCACCCCTGACAATCGGGCCACCCCTGACAATCGGGCCACCCCCGAGCTTCACGCACACTCCATTGATCCTGACAACCTGCTGCTCTGGCGCATGCCATTACGTCGGCTCGAATCAGAGATCCTGCGGGACAGCATGATCTGGAGTGGCGGCCGGTTGAACCGGAAACTCAACGGCGATCCGATTGTCCTCAAACACCTCGAAGGCGGCATTCTTGCAACCGACGCCGAAAAGTTATCCTCACCAGCGGAAGCCTGGCGACGCAGCATCTACCTGAAAGGAGTACGTGTTGATGGCGGCACGTCTCCACAACCTAGCATGACACTTTTGTCAGTCTTTGACCAACCGATCCTGCATACTAACTGCACTCAACGCAAGAGTTCCAATGTGGTATTACAGTCCTTAACGTTGTTGAATGACCAGTTTGTCCTTGACCAAGCCATCGCCTTTGCGAACCATGTCAAGGAAACGGCAGGAACCAGTCCTTCTCAACAGGTTGACATGGCATTCCGCATTGCAGTGGCACGGCCGCCATCGGCGGATGAACAGAGCTGGAGCGAAGCGATGCTGACGGACCAGATCACGACCTTACGCGATTCAGCACCAGGCCCAACATTACCGGATCAGGCCTTAATAAGTCTTTGTCATGCCTTGTTGAGTTCCAATAACTTTTTGTACGTCGAATAGAATAGCTATCATCTGGCTGACAAATTATCACCCCACCATGAAACACGATGCACTACATCCTGGTTTTCACTTTTTCCCAGCAGTCTTCCGCGTCAATCCACACTTCGACTACTAGACACAGACTACTAGACAATCACAGAGCCCCTGGCACAGAGACCCTGGTGATTCAGCGGACATCCGACCATGCGTAAAACGACAAATCCCATCGCACGCCGTGAATTCCTAAGCCGCCTGGGGGGCGGTTTGGGCGGTATGGCGCTGAGTTCTTTACTGGGACAAGAACTGTACGCCGTTCATGGCGACTCGGCAAGCGACGGCTTTAACCTGCAAGTAAAACCGAACCATTTTCCCGCTCGGGCAAAGGCCGTGATTCAACTGGTCCAAACAGGTGGCCCGCCTCAAATGGATCTGTTCGATCGCAAGCCGGAATTGCAGAAGCGAGACGGCCAAGTCTATGAAATAACAATGGATCCGTTTCAAAAAGGCAGTGAACGAAACAAATTAATTGCCTGCCCGTTTCCATTCCGCCACTACGGTGAATCTGGCATGGAGATGTCCACCTTGATCCCCAAACTGGGAGCGATTGCCGACGACCTGTGCCTCGTGCGTTCTGCCGTTTCCCTGCACAACAACCATCCCGAAGCAACTTCGGTTTTGGCAACGGGAAAAATCTTTTCCAATCGACCCTCTCTGGGCACCTGGATCAGCTATGCGTTGGGAACGGAGAACGAAAATCTACCCGCCTTCGTCGTCATCCGCGATCCGGATGGCTATTCGACGGGTGGAACGTTGATGTCACAGAGTGGCTGGCTGCCGGCATTGTATGGAGGCACCGAATTCAGTAGTCGCGGTCCCGCCGTTCACAACCTCCACGCACCGGACACTATTCTGCCTCAGCAGCGAAAACGCATGCTGACTTATCTGGCACAACTCAATGAACGGCACCGGGAGCGTTTTCCCGTAGATTCCGACCTGGAAACAAGGATTCGCAACTACGAACTAGCGGCTCGGATGCAGTTAAACGCAACCAAAGTACTCGACTTGTCGAACGAGACCCAGGAAACTCTTTCGCTATATGGCATTGATGACACCTCCATTTGGAAATTATCTGAACTGGGAAATGATGACAAATACGTCCCCGGTTGCTACGCCACCGGTTGCCTGATGGCTCGGCGGCTCGTCGAAGCGGGGGTCCGATTTGTACAGGTTTTTGTTGGCAAAGGACAACCGTGGGATCTCCATTGGAAATTAAAGCAGAATTTGCCAAAAATGTGTCGCATCAATGACCGAACTTCTGCTGCGTTGTTGGTCGACCTAAAGAGACGAGGTTTGCTTGATGACACGATCGTTCTCTGGTCTGGAGAATTCGGCCGACTACCTGTCGCCCAGGAAGGAGGCAGTGCACACCAACCCGGACGTGATCACAACAAGCGGGCTCGCAGTCTCTGGCTGTCCGGTGGAGGATTCAAAGGAGGGGTCACTTACGGCACAACCGACGAAGTCGGCTATGAAACCGTTGATAAAAAGGTTACCACACCGGACCTCTTTGCCACGATCGCCCACCAAATGGGACTTGACCACGAGGGCGTCAGCTTTCCACATGCTGGCCGCCAAGAGACCATGAGTGACGCCGAAACGACCGGTGCCCACGTGCTGCAGGAACTCATCGGCTAGGCTGTCCTGGTCCTCCCATAAACCGCCGAGCCCTACCTCAAGACCGCCCCGCACTTATTCCCCCAAGGGAAAATCGAGTGTCAGTGACTGACCACTGATGATTTCCTGTTCCAGTTCCGTTTCGGTATTATATTTCTTGGGTAACAACTGTTCCTTCGGTACCATGCCCTCCGGGGTGTCAGCATATCGCTTGGGAAGTTTCCTGAATGAAGTGATCTCCACGTGGTGTTTACCCACCGGCACACCACCTCGCATGTCGATTTCGTATTGTCCGTTGACAATCGAACCGCCCGATACGGGTGCTTTGGTACCATGCTGCGGCACAAATCGAATATTCCCGTCCTTGACCGGTTTACCGTTGTAGGTAACCGTCCCCCGGACCACAACCCGATCCACACCATCTGTACCTCTCAAACAACCGGTCAAAACAATACTAGTGGCTACGACGAGAGCCAACACTGGAAGAACTAGTCGAGTCACTCTCTCCATCGAGATACATGGCATGTTGGACCTGTGCCTTGAATGCTTACCGTCTGTCATGATGATCACAACCTTGTCAACGTATCGGTTTTAGTAATCGCAACGATTCTCGTTCAACCGCCGCATTTTTTTTAACAAGCCCAGCCGCCTGAAGGGAAGAAATATCTATTTTCCCTGGGGCCCACTAAAAATACCACTAGCAGGCCCTCGCTGCTCCCTTCCTTGATCCATTGGTTAGACGACATATACCGTTTCTAACAAAAGATGGTCCCTGCTAATCGGCCTGCACATTGTTGTCGCATGATGGCGTTGTCGCATGATGGCGTTGTCGCATGATGACATTGTCGCATGATGGCATGCTTCCAATCACGCCGAATGAACACGACGAACTCATGTTTATTCAAACCTGCTATGCCCTTTCTATCTCCCTGCTTACTTCTTCGATAGTTTCTCGTAACAGTTGTACAGCACCCTTCAATGCTGCGTCGGTAAAAACCAACGCCGGCGAAAGCTGGAGTTGATCGCCGTTGACACCGTCCGCACAGCCAGGCATACCAGCAATCACTATCAACCCTTTTTGGTAAGCCCTCTCCACAATCCGTTGCGTCAATGCCACCTTGGCAGGAAACGGCTCCTTGCTCACAGGATCACGCACGAACTCAATGCCACGAAACATTCCCCGCCCACGAACATCTCCGACGATATCCATTTGCTTTAACCCCTCCAGTTCAGCGGCAAAAGATTCTCCACGCACACGCGATTGCTGGATCAGGTCATGGTCGTCAATGTATTCCAGCACTGCCAACCCTGCCGCGCAGGAAAGCGGGTTTCCCGAGTAAGTAAATCCCTGCGTATGCTCGCCACTGCCATTGGCAATCGCAGCACAAATCTTTTCACTCACAATGGCAGCCGACAACGGCGCATAGCCTGCAGCAAGCCCCTTGGCGACTGTGATGATGTCCGGAGATACCCGCCAATGGTCGATTCCAAAATTCTCACCCGTGCGTCCCAGTCCCGTGATCACTTCATCCGCAATGAACAATACATTGTGCTTGTCACAAATGGATCGAATGATTGAATAATATTCCTGAGGCGGAGTGACACCGGCCACCGTCGTTCCCATGATTGGTTCGGCAATGAAGGCAGAAACCGTTTCGGGACCTTCGGCTTGGATCACGTCATCCAATTCGTGGGCGCAGCGCAGTTCACACGATGGATACTCCAGCTGCAACGGACAACGATAACAATAAGGTGCGGATATTTTAGGAAATTCCTGAAGGTACGGTTCGAAATGATCTTGCCAGGAAGGACGGTCTGTCACGGACAGACTACCACACGTGTTTCCGTGATATGACATCTGTCGCGAGATCACTTTTACTTTTTTCATCTGGCCGCATTCACGATGGTATTGCCTGGCCAGTTTAATGGCAACTTCGTTTGCCTCCGATCCACTATTGGCAAATACCACTTTTCCCATCCCAGGTGGACATAATCCAACGAGCCGTTTGGACAACTCGATGCGTGGTCGGTTGGTAAAATAACCGTTAAAAGCAAAGCTTGCTTTTTCCAACTGCGCCGCAATCTGACGAGTCACCTCGGGGACGGCCCCACCAATACTGGTGACTCCGATCCCCGACCCGAAATCAATGAATTCCTGGCCGTTCTCGTCATAAACGCAGATACCTATTACGCGGTCAATGACAGGGTAGTCACGTGATGAATTGCGATAAAAATTAGCGTCGGCAGCAGACATGATCGTATGTTGTCAGGGTGATAGGAAGCTTCGGATAATCGGGATCTTTTGGCTTGAGTACATGCAGTCTGTCGATTCTGTTTTTCTCAGGGAGAGTCAATTTCTCATCCAGCGTCCGCCGGGGGAGGGCTGACCCCCAGCTTGTCAGCGATCTGGGAAATTTCCCGCCAGATCGCAGGTTCAATGACGATACCGTCTTTCATTTGTTGTTGTCGCATACGTTCGCCATGTTCACCAGGGATACGAATCTCGTCCACACCCTCCGCGGTTGGATTATTTTTCATACGTTTCAACAACTGAACTACCCTTTCTTGAAAATCTTCCATTGCTGCAAATGCTTCGACGTCAATCACCAAAAAAAAGATACCCTGGGTTTCCCTGGTTCCACGACCACTACATCCGGCACCCGTTAATGCTCCCGAAAGCACATCCACAATCAAATTTAAAGCGGTCCCTTTGTGGCCTGCAACAGGTGCCCCAAGCGGTAGCAGGGAACCGGGAGGGGAAGCGAACAGGTCATTGGGGTCCGTCGAAGGTTTCCCCTGGGAATCCATGATCAACCCGGGCGGCAACACATCGCCACGTTTCTGTGCAAGCAACACACGACTACCTGCACAAACGCTGGTAGACATGTCGATGCAAACCGGTGACTCACTATTAAGCGGCGCGGCAAATGACAACGGGTTGGTACTAAATAGTGGTGCAATCCCTCCCCAAGGGGCGATATGCGGACTTCCACCGCCATCATTGATCGTCATCAACCCCAACAGGCCCTGGGCAGCAATTCGCATCGTATAGGCACCCAGTCGACCAACGTCATTCGAATGAAAAACGCCTGCGCTGGCAACACCGTGTTGTCGAGCTTTCGGAATAAGAAGATCCACGGTTTGGTTGGCAATCACCTGACCAAACCCCCAATCGCCGTCGATCAGCAAGCTCGCCGATCTCTGCTCAGTAATTTTAATTTCCGCCGAAAGATTGATTTCACCAGCCTGGATTTCCTCGACATATCTCGGCAAACGAACCACACCATGGGTACCGTGACCTGTTAATTCAGCTGCCACCAGGTTTTCTGCCACGATCCGCGCGTCATCGTCGCGCACCTGAACTGCCGTGAGAACATTGTTGACGTAGTCCACTAAACGGTCAGCAGCAATTTTCATTGATCGTTGAATTCCTATGTTGTTCTGTCACATCCGCTGAATATTCTACCCGATCGCAGCAACCTCTGGGTATGCGGTACCTACTGGGACCCAACTTCTCCACAAGCCTCCTCGCTTGTGAGTTACCTGGCTTCTGAACCAGTTCGCGATCCAAGCGTTTCCCAACCCAGGTCCCATTTCTCGATCCGTGACAGGCGTCTTGCCTCGGAAAGCCTGGCAAGTTCACTCGCGTTGGCCCAGGCGGCAACCTCTTTACGCTACCGAACGATTCTTGGCTGCTAGGCCTCCCGAAGTGGGGCAACCGAAGAGTGTCACTGCCAATATCAAGAGTCCCGGGAAAGAGGGTCCAGACAGCAACGACTAAGAACAACGAAAGACATTCAGAGCATTCCATGCCTGTCGCCAAATATCCGGAGCGTGACACTCAAAGCACCAAGCAAGTGTGACACTCAAAGCACCAAGCAAGTGTGACACTCAAAGCACCAAGTATAGGTGTCCGCCACGTTTCTCAAATGTCTAGGATCGGCAACCTGGCTGGTCATCTTTTGAGGCCAGCGGCAGCTGAGAATTTACCCGTAGCATGGGCCCACTGTCCCGTCCGATGCGCTCCGGACAATGGTCCCAAGCTACTACTGCGGTCCCCAGCTACTACTGCCGATAAAACACTTCGCTGCCTGCCCGGGTGGTCAGTGCGGCCAGGGTGAACGCATCGACGTATTCGTCGATAAAGTGCACACTGCCATCGGCATACAGAAAATGACAGCCGCCGGGGTGGTAACTGGCAAATCCTGTCTCGTCGGGATCCCAGGGAATTCCGGGCACGTGTAGGTTGATGCCGTTGGAGGTGTCGCGGTTGTTATGCATGATCCAAGGCAGCGCTTCATGAGTCCCCTCGCCCCTGCCGAGGACCTCACCCACCATCAGCGTGTTGCTGGAACCGTCGAAGATGTCAGTAATCTTGACTCCATACGCGTTAAAAAGAATGCCATTGCCGTCGTAGCGAAGGATTCTATGAGACGCATAAAAGCATAGGTAATCCTCGCTGTCGGCCACGCCAGCCACGTTGGTCATTCTAAAGTCCTCCTGGGGGGTGGGGCCGCCGAACAGGTCAGGGACCCCTCCGCTACCGATATCGATGAGTTCGCACCCCTGGGGATCGGAAGGACAGCAATAGACGGGCACCAGTCCGCGTGCACCTTCCGCGGTGATCACAAAATCTTGACCCGTGTCCCAATCGGCGGCATTGGGCAAGTCCAACAAGTTCCCTTGTTCCAGATAGGGCAGCAGGTACACGCTCCAGGTCAGACGATTGTGCCCCGGTTTACCTACATAGCTGGTGGGAAGCTCAGGACAGGCGACACCATTATTCTCATAATGGTCATCCCCCCGGGGAAACTTGCCAATCGCCGTATGATAGCCATGCATCGCAATTCCCACCTGCTTGAAATGATTCATGCACTGAATTCGCCGCGCTGCCTCGCGAGCGGCCTGCACGGCCGGCAGCAAGAGCGCAATAAGAATCGCAATGATGGCAATCACGACCAATAGCTCGACCAGGGTAAAACCGTGCCGAGCGTGGGAAGCACGATGGAACGTGGATTCGGGTGGGGGCGACATGACAGTTCCTGAACGTCGAGGTTAAGACGGTGATACCAAGACCAGTATATCACGGTGAGGTGTTTGCACCTAGACAACACCACACAACTCAGACCAAACCTCTCCGATCCAGCAACACGAACGTCGCGAACTGGCGAAGGTTATTGGCAATGATATCGTCGAAAGTCCCTTGCTACGGTGACAGCTCGCTGCAGAAGCCGTTCGGGTAGTCGCCAGCGCAGCCCAGCCAGCCACATATGTCCGCTGTCACAGAGGCAAGGATCAGTCCAATGCAGCGACTTCCGCGCCGTGACGGGTTGCCAGGGCGTACAGCAGTGAAATCGGGGTGTTTTCGGAAATGAATCGCGCGCTACCGTCCACATAAACGAATTGGGCTCCACCCGGATGATAGCTGGAATAGCCCGCACCTTGGGGATTGTTTCCATGCCAACAGTAAGTGCCGTCTCCTGGTACCGAACAGGTCCCGTTGATGCCGTGGAACATATCGACCAAACATTGTTCGCCCCAAGTAAAATGAGCGACGCTCCATGTGGCTCCGTCGGATCTGCCCTCGGCCCCCGTTCCCTCGCCCACGATCAACGTATGGCTGGTCCCATCGGTAACGTGGGCAATGCGTACGCCGGAAAGATTGAACAGCATCCCGTCGCCGTCGTAGGTGTAGCTGACGTCGCCGCTACAACTGTAAAAACGGCAATCGTCGTCCGTCGAACCGATATAGTTGGTTAGTCCCAGGATGATCTGTCGAGGTCCGCCACCCGTCCCCACCACTAACTCTTTTTGCCGTGATGCTTGAGGATCGGAGGGGCAAAAATAGGTCGGAATGGTATTCCGGATGAGCTCCAGGTTTCCGCCATAGGCATAGGAGCCGCTGCCTGGCGGTCCGAAGCCAAAAACCGTGGAACTCATGTCTAATTGCTCAAAGATCGACGATTGTTCGATGTAGGGCAAAATGTGAACGGGCCACGGCCAACCGAGTTCGTGAGCTCCTTGCAGCACCGGGTCGTTGGCTCCTTGCGAATGCGCCCCCTCCGGAAAGGTCCCAACAGCCGCATGATAATTATGCATCGCCACACCAATCTGCTTGAGATTGTTCAGGCACTGGACACGCCGCGCTGCCTCGCGAGCCGCCTGCACGGCCGGCAACAGCAGCGCGATCAAGATTGCAATGATGGCGATCACGACCAATAATTCGACCAGGGTAAAACCGTGCCGAGCGTGGGAATCGCGATAGGGCGTGGATTCGAGCAGGGTTGACATGGGGGTTCCTGAACGTCAAGGCAGTGGCCGTTATACGAACACCATTATAAGAATCTGTAGAGTGCGGACTAGAACAGTATCGCCAAAGCGGGGGGATTGGAAGGAGAATCCCATCGCCGTAAAAGATTTCCTGTTTCGTAAAAGCAAATATTAGAGGTCGCTGAAGTCACAAGAATTTCGTCGCGCCGCCGAAAAAGCCACATGTCTTACCAATGTAACTAACAAAAACCGCGGCCCCGAGTAGTTTCGGAGCCGCGGCCGCGTGTTCAACTAATTAGCACAGATCGTCAACTCTTAAGCTCGTCGCCTCCGCGCGACCAGAGCCAAACCTCCCAAGCCAAGCAACACGAGCGTCGCGGGCTCCGGAATGGTCTTGACATTGATATAGTCGAAAGTACCTTCCTGCTGTGACGGCCCGATATAGAAGACGTTCAGGTTGCCGCCGTCGCAGCCTGGCAATCCACAGACATCCGGTGTCAAATCGGCTACCTGAGAACCGTTGATTGAGAGTGTGACGTTGTCTGCGCCAGGCGCCCTTCTCAACTGGAAGCGATGAAAGTTCGCTGCATCCTCAGACCGTGACGGCTGACTGAATTTGAGCCCCGTAGCAAGGGGGGTCGAGTACCGATTGCTCACACCGTTGGACAAAAGACGCGCCGTACCGCCGAATTCGTCGCCCGATGGATTGTCGAGTAAGACATTGATATTGCTGGTGTCGTCGCCCATCGAAATGAAGTGCTTTTCGCCAGGGAAGACATCATCACCAATTGAGGCCCAACCAAAATCCACTTCCCACCCCTCAGCCTTGGTGATACCAAGACCGCTATTTCCCAACATACCACCCACGTTTCCTATCGACGACACGAACCCATTTGCATTCGGTTGGCCAAAAAAGTGATCGCTCCTGTAGGTGTTGCTGGTGATATTGTAGGAATTGGGCATCGCAGTGACTAGGTTGCCCGATCCGTCCCACTCCAGTTGGGCTGTGGCCGAGCCGATGGTCATGAGGATCGCGACCAGCGTTCCTAAAACCACGAGAAGCGTTTTTTTAGATTTTTGAACTGTCATGTCGAATCTCCCTTTAGAACTAGTTACCTTTGTCATTGGTGCGATCCCTTCTTAAATTGAAACGTGAACGTGTTACTGCTACACAGGTTAACTTCGCTGATCCTACAAAAAACATTTTCCCTAATGATTACTCAGTAGTCTATTCATAGTAATCCCTCACCACTTCATGTCAATGTGGCCAATTCATTTAATCGCATGTTTCCTTTCAAAATATTAGCTGGGAGAGGGGTTTTTCACT
This sequence comes from uncultured Pirellulaceae bacterium, assembly GCA_964393615.1. Classification (GTDB taxonomy): domain Bacteria; phylum Planctomycetota; class Planctomycetia; order Pirellulales; family Pirellulaceae; genus CAYMUR01. The sequence continues at coordinate 2,556 of CAYMUR010000034.1, read as the reverse complement.
GCCAGGGGGAGGGGCAGAGCTACCTCTCACTACGATGGCCCTGTAAGTAGTCTATATTTGTTTTGTAACCTGTTTATCGCACTGAGTTTAAAGCTAAATGAAAAATAGCGCACCTGGTAGCGTGCTACGAACTTGACGACGAAATCGGGAGAATGGGCGTATCGCTCGAAACACGCGCGCCCAAAACACCCGTTTTCGTCGCTGGGCCAAACCGTCCTCCGTCTCGGGATCGGCGAATATTCATATTGGCGAATATTCATATTACTGTCGTCGCAATGGCGGCGGCCTGGCCAGTGGTACTGGGTTCAGTGAAACCAGTACATTACAATTCATTGGTCGTTCACGTAAATTTTCGTGCCGAAAGACATCGCATGTTCCTTTGGATTAAGACCAGCCTATCAGAAAGGGTGTGTTATATGAGTAAGCGTCAATGGATCACATTATCTTCCCTGTCAATCGCGACGTGTCTTTCGTGCGTTACGTCTTTGACCGGAAATTCGGCATTCGCCGCATCGCTGCGCAGCGCCGGGTCGGCGAACCTGCTGCCCAACGCCAGTTTCGAACTGGCCTTGGGGCAAGCGAAACATAAGTGGAGTGCGCGCGACCCGGGCTACGGTTCCGCCACGAACTGGACCGACATGGTCAACCCACTGACGATCCGGCTCACCTCCACCGGCCAGGTACCCGAGACGGTGCCTGTGATCGCAGCAGTGAACGGCGCTCCCGATGGCAGTCGGGCTGCGGTAATTTCGATCTCCGAAGAACAACCCGGTCATCTGACATCACCGGTCGTGCCCATGAAACTCGGACAAGCCTACACCCTCTCTGTGTACGCGCGGAGTGACGTTCCAGACGCCAGTCTACGCCTCCGCCTCTGGAATCGCCCCATGGATTGGCGAGAAACTCCCAATGCAGAAAGCGAACCGATTTCCCTCACTGACCAATGGCAACGCTACGAACTAACTTTCAACATCGCATCTTATTTCCATCGAGGCGTGGTGGACCTGATGGTCGAGAGCCAGGAAGAGGGGAAGGTTTGGATCGATGCCGTACAACTGCAAGAGGGCCCTTCCGCGACACCGTTTCAGACGCGTTACCCCGTAGAAGTGCTGTTGACGGCAGAGACACCGTTTAGCGGTATGCTGCACCTGATGGGAGAGCCGCTAGAAATCAACTTGTCGAGCTACACCGATACACAACCCCAGCAACCATCTGGAGATCTCCAACTTCGGATCGAAAATTTCGACGGCAACGTAGTCTTCAGCAAAGACATCGCTGGGCCCACAGCAAGCGGATTCAGTAACGACAAGCTGTCTTTCGACTTTCCGCTGGTGGGAAACTACCGCGCGCGCGTCTATTCGGCGGACGGCAAGGAAATCGGGATTTCCAGCTATGGTTACCTATTTACCGTGCATCCGGTCATGAAAGACGGTTTTGGTGTCGAGCAGTCCGATCCCGAAGAGGACGATTTTCAAGGGATCTTCTATTCGCATGATGGCAAGGTTCACCAGTTGCCGGCCGAGCGGATCCGGCTTCCGCACTTTGCTGGTGAAGGTGCGTGGAACTTCACTATCACCGACGAAAAAAAGATCTACCTGATGGCGCGGACCACAAAGAATACAGACGCGAACGTGGTCATGCGCACCGCAGACGGGGGGCGGACATGGGATACCGTGAAAATCGCCCGCCCCGTGTATAGCGTGCTTCGTGATGGAAGTTTCCTGAACTGGGAACACGACAACGAGCGGTTGTGGGTCTACCGGTCCCGGGACGAAGGGAAAACGTGGCAACGCCTGGGTAACGGTCTGGGCCCGTTCCCGCAAGAGTGGCCGCAGACCGGTCCCATTACTCAACTACGCGACGGTACCCTGGTATGGCCGATCGGACATAAAAAACCTGGAATAAACCATACCACCTATGCATTCCGCTCCACCGACGGTGGCCAAACATGGTCCGAGGGTTATCCGGTGTGTCCGACGGGCGAACCGGCGATCATCGAACTTGCCTCGGGGAGCTTGCTCGCAGTGGTGCGCAACAATCTGCTTCCCGCGCAAGGGGCGTGGCATTCCTACTTGGATGACAAGTACGAAGACTACTGGCGTTTGTGGATGCTGCAGTACGGCATGGCTTACCGACCAAAGGCCAGGACTTATAAGTCCAACCCGCTCGATTCTCTACAAAAAAACGTACTGCTGGCCAATTCAGAAGATGGTGGCGTGACCTGGAACAATGTTCGACAGGGCAGTCAAGTCCTTGGAGAAATGCACGGCTCTGCTGTGGAGTTGCCCGACGGCCGGATCGTGCTGATGCACGTCCATCGAGTCCCCTGGCTGCATGGTGGGGAGCGGGCCAGGGTCAGCCGCGACGGTGGCAATACCTGGGACAAAGAAATTTATTATCTCAGCACAGTGCGCACCTACCCGGAATACTCTACGAGCTGCGTCCTGCCGCCCGAACTGGCGGATGGCAAGCCGGGGATGATTCTCAGCGTGCTGGGTGATCGCCCCTTTGCCGTGGGAGTCGACCGTGAGGGAATGATGCAGGCGGTGCGTTGGC
>CAYMUR010000033.1:37344-46619 GCA_964393615.1 uncultured Pirellulaceae bacterium | reverse complement strand
CCTCCACAACGGATTAATTTCAGCTATCGCAAACGTCGCCTGGGAGGAATCTTGCACGTTGATGGTAAGCTCAAGCCGATTAGTGGTTTGCAGGGCGTTTACTACCGCTTGGAAGCCGACTATTTGAATTAGTTACCCTGTTGTTTTACGTTTAACTGGATGAAATGGTTTGTGTATGGCTCCCGTGATCGGTTTCCTTGGCCTGGTCGTATCGAAACTCTTTCGATTATTGTTTCCACTTTTAACGACTTGCTTGCTGTTCGGTTGTGAGCCGGCCGCAAAGGACCCTATTTCCAATGCTTCGACAGAAATGGCTGGGGCGATTGATGAGGATGCCGCTGTGGGGACTGCAGCAGCGACAGTTTCCCGTTCGGGTCCAGAGCAGTCTCGTAATACGAGCGGTGGTCTACTGGCAGACAAATTCGAAGAGATCTCGTTTGAAGACATTGTCTTAAGCATGCAAGCGGACGTTCGTTTTCGTCCCTTCATGTTGACCGACCGAGTCAAACAGTTGGATGGACACCGGGTTCGTATTAGTGGATACATGCATGGTGGCGTCGATCAAATTCGTGGAATCCAGGAGTTCATCCTGCTCCGTAACAAGGAGTGTAAATTCGGACCGGGTGGACAGGCGGACCATTTGGTCCAGGTTTTTTTGCAGGACGGCGTGACCACGTCCTATACGTCCGAAGTAGTAGTAGTCGAAGGGATTTTAAAAATCCGTCCCTTTCACGGTAATGATGGGTTTACCTGGTCTATCTACGAACTGGCTGGAACTTCCACCAAGGTGCGTCGCTGAGATGCACTCGTGACCTGTGCACTACAGTGGAGGTGGCGCACCACACCAATCCTCACGCGGCTCTCGAAGAATCTGTGGTGGAATGTCTGCTTGGATCTTGGCCACCCGCCGGGCGGCAGCTTGTACCTGGTCAGGTGTTATCAGGCCTTCGATCTGTAGGTCAAAAGTTTTGCTTTCCCTTGGAAGTAAGCTGATCACACGACCGTGTTTTCCTTCGAAAGGTCGGGGATTGGGGAAATTTGATCCTGGTTCGAGTCCTGTGACATAACCGTCAGATTTACCGTTCGTATTTTTCCAAACTGTAAAGCAAGGCAGCTGTTGGGTGTTAAAGGACATGCAGACACCTTGTAGGCCGTGCCCATTTTTGAGCACCACTTGGGTGTTGTTATTCTTATCAGCTGCCAGCTCAAAGAAATAGACTTCTTCCTGGAATCCGGGCTGTTCGGCCAGATAGTTATTCCAGTGGTCAATCCCGCTGGCCGCCACGGCATCCCGGGGTACGGCCGTGCGGATCGGCGCCACTAGCTGGGCCCCAGCGTCCAACAAGGGAGAACCGTAGTTCACGTGATATAAGATCTGTGCTTCGGCGGGACTATCCGACAAGTTTTCGATCCGATCGGTGATGCGAAAACCCTGTTCCCCTGGCCGGGTCTTGATTTCTGACGAAATTCTCAGTTTCAGAAAGTGAAACCGGGTTTCATCCACTACACCGTGAACAGTAATTTCTCCCGAATGGGTGTCGGCTGTTACTGACACCTGATGAGCAGGCCTGTTGGCGATCCGTCCATGCAGGGGATGAGTTAACGTTCCCTGTTCGTCGAAAACAGGCGCTCCGTTGCTTTCCAAGCCGCAACGGACGACGAGTTCATCAAATCCGTCTAGCCATCCCAAGCCACTTGGTTCCATTAATGGCACAAACTGTGGGTGGACTGGCCCTTTGACAGGCGCGTCCCAGCCCAGGCGCAAGTCGGACACGCTGGCTCTGCGAACTCCCATGCCACGCGTGGGGATAACCGTGAATGCACAAACTCCATTGTCGACCTCGATTTGATCCACACCTGCCGTTAACCCACCATGTAATCGCTGTTTACTGACTCGACAATGGTTAGCCGCGCGGCCCAGTTGAGTCGAATCCAGGGTGATTTCCTCCACAAAAATACCCTGATCGACGTCTGTCAAAACCCACTTTTTTTCTACCATCGTTCTTTCCTGATTCTAGAGGGAATGCTGTAAGTCCCCCTTGCTGTTTTTTTTAGTGCAATAGCAATGGTCCCTCTGCGGCGGCAACTAACCTGACATGTAGGTGTTGTTAGTTTATGAGATGCCCGGTTTATTTGCCAGCGGCGAAACAGCTTTACCACCGTCCGCTTGTGATCTGTCGTTCCAGCGATTACAACATCAGTTTCACCGTTGTTTTGACTCAAGTGTTGATGAATAGGCAAGTTTTGGTTTCTTCCGACGGAAATGAGTATAATTCATGAACAATTATCCCAAATTGCACAACGCAGCCTGGCCTGGTGTCGTAGGAAAAGGTCCGGATTCGGAGCCACCGATTGATTTGGACACCATGCTCGATTTAACGGCAGCAGCTGAGGTGGATGGAACCCAGTTTGACGGCATTGATCTGTTTTTGTTTGCACCACATGTTGACATTGATGCCAGTCATGACGAACTTCGGCAACTCGCTGATCGTGTACAGAATCGTGATTTGGTGATTGGTACGGTGGTGGCTCCGGTTTGGCCACCAACGGACGGTGGGTCTGCCATGGGGGATCAAGCCGAACGGTCCCAATTTCTTAAACAAGTCCGTAAGGCATGCCACATTGCGAAAACGTTGCGCGAGATCGAAGTGAGACCTAATGGTGTGGTACGCATCGATTCTGCTGTCGATCCGGGAACATGGGCCGAAGATCCGCTATCCAACTCACGGAAAATTGCTGACACGTTTCGCGAAGCATGTCGCATTGCCGAGGATTATGGGGAGCGTCTTACGGCCGAAGGTGAAATTTGCTGGGGTGGGATGCACAGTTGGCGGTCGATGGTGAACTTGCTTGAACTGGTGGATTGCCCTCAAACATTGGGTTTCCAAGCTGACATGGCACATACGCTGTTGTATTTGTTGGGATATAATGCTCCCGCTGACCGAATCTTGCCTGAAAGTTTCAATTGGGATGACGAGGATGTTCTCCAAGCTGCTTTTCAGAAGATGACAGCAGAGCTTCGCCCCTGGACGAACGACTTTCATGTCGCACAAAACGATGCGACCGTTAAGGGTGCCGGGTCACATGACAAAACCGGCCGGCACTGTTTGCCTAACGATCCTCAGGGTAAGCTCAATATTCCACGAGACTCTGGTCATTGGTTCCGCGATGAGCAGGGGGAAATTACAAAACGGTTTTCACATATTTGTTGGGACGGCTGTATGTTTTCCAATGAAATTATGCAGCAACCTCAAACTTGGAATGATATTTTGGGTGCGATGATTGCAGTTCGTGATGCCCATGGCTGGCACGAAAATGAATAATTTAAGTAGTTTGCTATCACAAGGAATTTGATCTGCCAGTGTTTGGTGGATATTCCGCCGGGAAAATTCCTGCTGCACCAGGCGCGACGTGTGCTCGTAAGGGGAGACGTCTGACTGTAAGGAAATTTATGAAGTAATTTTTCTCCCTAAGACGACTAACTGACAGAGATGACTTTTGGTGAGAGGGTGATCAATGCTGTGTGCCTGCCTTACTGAAAGTCTTTGAGGTGTAATGTTTTAAAATCCCTCGAACGGTGGGTAGATCCTGGGGACTTTGTTACCACGGGGTTTCTGTCGTTATGCGATGAAGGCCTTCGAGACCTGGAGTGCCAGGGTCCGATCATAAGGTTTTTCGTGTGACAATAACCAAGAAAATGGGGTTTTTGGTGCCGTAAATTTAGTACCGTAGAATGGTACGCCAAATTGTTTGGACCCGCTGACCACGGTTTGTTATTCCATTTTGAATTATTGTTTTTTCGGCCCAGCATGGCTTTATAGGGAAATTTAAATCATGTCGAAACCACTTCGTATAGGCCTTATTGGCTACGGTTTTATGGGGCGTGCCCATTCCAACGCTTATCGCAAAGTCAACCAGTTTTTTCAGTTGGAACACCAGCCGGTTTTACAAGCATGTTGTGCCCGCAATAAGGACAAAATTAAATCTTTTGCTGAGAATTGGGGATACGCTTCACACGAAACGGATTGGCAAAAACTGATTGCCCGCGACGATATTGATGCGGTGGATATTTGTGCACCGAATAATTTGCACTACGAAATCGCTATCGCAGCGGCACGAGCGGGCAAAATGATTCTGTGTGAGAAACCACTGGCTCGCACCTTGGACGAAGCGGAGAAAATGTGTGCGGCGGTGGAAGAAGCCAATATTGCCAATATGGTTTGGTTCAACTATCGCCGTGTACCTGCGATCGCGCTGGCCAAGCAGGTTGTTGACGAAGGGCGAATTGGACGGCCATTTCATTACCGCGCCCAATACTTGCAGGATTGGACGATCTCGTCTGACGTACCGCAGGGTGGGGGCGCGCTTTGGCGTTTAGATGTGGATGTGGCGGGGTCTGGCGTAACTGGAGACCTGTTGGCACATTCGATTGATACGGCCGAATGGTTGAACGGTCCGATTCAGTCCGTTGTTACCAAAACGGAAACTTTTGTTAAACAGCGTATGCACCAAGAGACAGGCAAAGTCCAGTCAGTAGGAATCGATGACGCTTGCATGTTTCTTGCCGTATTTGCCAATGGGTCAATGGGTACATTTGAGAGTACTCGTTATGCGCGCGGCCGGAAGAACTACAACATGTTTGAACTGAATGGAGAGCGGGGCAGTATTTTCTTTGATCTTGAAGATCCACAGTGGCTGCAATATTTCAAGTATGTTGATCCGACAACAGAGACCAAGATTGAGGATCACTTGACCGGTTGGCAAAAAATCCATGTCACGAATTTCGAGCATCCTTACATGGACCATTGGTGGGTTCCAGGAACGACGATTGGTTATGAGCACACGTTTATTAATGCCCTTGCGGATTTCTTGAAAAGCCTGGAAGACGGTACTCAGGTGCAACCTGGATTTCGCTCTGGATTGCGAACTCAGAAAGTTTGTGAAGCGGTTTTGGCGAGTGCCGAATCAGGACAATGGGTTGAGATTTCTTGAGTCGTGTGTTGACACCAACAAGTTCCACCCTGAATTCTCTGTACATTGCAAACCCAATAGAAGCCGTTACGTGGTGAGCGGGCGTGACAGATCATCATTTTTAGCCACGACAGCCTGGGGCGGATTTCAGAGGGTGTTTCCCGCGTCGACTACCAGGGGTCTTGGTTTTTGAGGGAATGGTAGGCTTGAAATGAGTAGACCGACGATTCTCTATCAGGGGTTGCTGGCGTCTCCGGCCAGCTGGGCATATGTTGGACGGGGTTTATTGACGGCTCTGATTGAATTGGGAGCCCATGTCAAGGCGATCTCAGCCCGAGGCTTTCGGTTCGATCCGTCCTTTCGGTTGCCCGAAGGTTTGCAAGTTGTGTCACTTCGTGATGCTCACTGCGCCGCCACACCGGACGTTGGTCTTGGTTTTCTCCATCCGCCAAATCTTGATAGGATGTTGGGGCATAAAAAATTTAATCTGTTTTCATGGGAAGCCGACCGTGTTCCTCCGGAGTGGATAAAGCCCATGCGGGATGGCGCGGATTTTATTCTTGTGCCGTCGAAGTTCACGCGGCAATCACTGGTGGACAGCGGTCTGGAAACGGAGCGGGTGGTGGTGTTAGCTCATGGTTTTGACCCTCGTTTCGTCGACCAAAGACGGCCGCTAGAGGATGGCCATGTGAGATTTCTTTCGGTTGCTGCACCCCATTGGCGCAAAGGGGTGCGCGAGCTGTGCCAAGCGTACCGTGCTGCCTTTACCTGTCAAGACAATGTACTGCTGCATATCAAAACAACTTATGATCCTGTGCATTCACGACGGACGTTTCCCTTTGAGATTTCATCTTGGAACGATCTGTTGGTTGAAAGTGGTCTGTTAGATCCTTTAGCACCACGAGTCAAACTCGATGTAGAGACGCTCTCCGATGTCCGTCAGATGGAAATCTACCGTCAGGCTCATGTCTATGTAGCGCCTACTTGGGGAGAGTCGTTTGGTTTGGCAATACTCGAAGCGTTGGCCCACGGCGTACCGGTGATTGCCACGGAGTGGAGTGGTCATGTGGAACATTTTAGGGATGGAGTGGATTGGTTGCCCTACGATTTGCGACCCGGTGAGAATGTTTTGTATGCCGACGCGCCAGGGGCTAATGTGGCGATACCTGATGTACCAACGTTAGCGGCACGGATGCGTTGGCACTACGAGTTTCGGACCGCATCGAAGGAAATGGGTCGACGTGGTCAAGCGGCGGTCAGCCATTTAACCTGGCAGAATGCAGCCCGGCAATGTATGCAGATCATCGGAAATGGTTCTTTTCCTGATCTGTCCATTTCGTTGTAAATCCATGCGGTTTAGGATATTGACAGCCCATTGCAACAGATCCGTCTTTTTGGGTGTTTTGCCGGAAAATGCATCAATGGAAGTGACTATGCCATTTGGCAAAACGGATGGGGAGGGATTCGAACCCCCGGTACGGTTTCCCGTACAGCAGTTTTCAAGACTGCCGCCTTAGTCCACTCGGCCACCCATCCAGATGGGCCTAGAAGTCTGGAAGTATTGCCCAAATCTAGCGTTATTGCCAGGGTTCTGTCAAACCGGTTGGAGGCTGAATCGGACTGTGAGGCTGCAGACGTGATGATTTACAGGTTCCTCCTGACTCAGGGCGGGAAGCATGCGTTGACGAGACCCGCTGCAATCCTTAAAATGACTGCTGAAAGTTGGGTGTGTTCTGGCCCGGCGCGGCAGTGAAATTTAGCCTGGTGATTTGCAAGCAAGGAGTTATCGCGTGGGTTGTAGTGAACGCGTCAAAGAAATCAAGCGTCGGCGACATCGCCGTAAAAAGACCGAACAATTCAAGAAACGTGTGGAAAAAGCTACCGTTTCTGAAAAAGGTCACATCGCCAGCAAGTTGAGAAGTCTGACTCCAGGCGCTCAACAGCTCATTGAATCGTGGTCACTTGAAGAACGTTAGTTACGTTTCTTGCCCAGATGATGTGATTCGCTCGTTTCTGGGCCTGTCAATGGACGGCAAAATCCGAAACGCTCGTAAAGACCCGTAGCACAAACAGTGTGCCTGTCTATTGCAAGAGTGATACCAGACGGCTTACAGCATTTCATCCTGTTTTAGGTGCTATCTGACCATTTGTCTTAGAGCGACCTCGTGCAGGGGTAACTCTCCGTTTTTTCGGACGGTTGGTTGAAACACAAGCTTGTGTCGCACATCGTCACTGGGAAGGTTTAACGATCATTTGACCGGTGACACCTAAAGCGATAGAATCCCGTAGTGTCCGAGGGATAGGACAGTTCAAGACGTACTGACGCATCAGGACGTGCAACCGGCGCAATGTAATTGTGTGTTTCATGCCGGTCAAACCCCGCACACGGACCACAGTTTTCACGCTGTAACGGTTCTGCGGAACATCTAGCCGAAACTTTCCCCTTGTTTTTTTGACAAGGGCTATTTCGCGATCTATATTTGGCTGGCGGAAGCTAGATTCGCATGGGAACCAGAAAATTTGCCTGGGCTGTGGCGTTTTCTGCTCTCTGGAACAGGTGTCTGCTCTCCTGTTTTTGTAGGCAGGCATCCCCTTGGAGACGAGTTGACTTATGCAGATACGGATTGTTGCTTTCTCACGTCTGGTCTTTGGTCGCATACCAGTAGCGATTCTTTGGTTGGTGCTGGTCCAGACCATTCCAGCACAAGCACAAGTACAAGGCTCGGATACGGTCGGATCCGATGTTGCGATTCAAACGATTCTAGACGTAGGAGAGGGTCTGGAACAGAATCGTCGTTGGAGTGATGCGCTCACGCATTATGAAAATGCTTTACACAAGTTTCCGGGGCGTAATGACATTCAACAGCGTCTGAGACGGTCCAAAATTCATTTTGATTTGGCGCGGCGTTATTTTGATTCAAGCTATTTGACTTCGTTGGACAGGTTGCATGAACGGGAAGCGTTGGACCTGTACAGTGAATTGTTACTCAAGATTAATACTCATTATTTTGAAGCCCCGAACTGGCAGCAGTTAGTGCATCATGGAACGAACAACGTAATTGTCGCACTGAATGATCCGGTTTTTGTCGATCGCCATCTTCCCCATACCGACGAGGAGTATATCGTTTCTTTCCGTCGGGAATTGCTCCGAATCATGGATCAGCATCAACTCCTCAGTCGTCAGGACGCGAGGATTGCAGTTGCTTCGGCAGCACGGCTTGCTGCCCAGTATCTGCAAATTCGTCCAAGTGTAGTCATTATGGAATATGTTTGTGGTGCGACCGGTGCGATGGATGATTATTCGTCATTTCTGACACCGGCACAATTAGACGATGTGTACTCCCAAATCGAAGGCAATTTTGTTGGCCTTGGTATAGAACTCAAAGCCAGTGATGGCAATTTGCTAATTGTCAATGTTTTGTCCAATAGCCCCGCGTTTAGAAGTGGTATTCAATCAGGGGATCGTATTGTAGAGGTCGATGGTCAGCCGACGCGTGACGTGTCTACCGACCAAGCGGCGGAAATGCTAAAGGGAGAAGAAGGTTCGTTGGTTGACTTGACCGTTTTGTCAACCAACAATGAATCACGGCAGTTACGGATACGGCGCCAACAGGTCGAAGTCCCAAGTGTCGAGGACGTCAAAATGCTTGACCGAGAGGCAGGCATTGGGTACATGCGTCTGGCCAGTTTTCAAAAGACGACTAGCCGAGACGTGGATGCGGCGTTATGGGACTTACACCGACTCGGTATGCAAAGTTTGCTCATAGATGTGCGGAATAATCCCGGTGGTCTTTTGTCAGCTTCGGTCGAAGTAGCGGATAAATTTGTCCAACGCGGTACCATTGTGGCGACACGGGGACGCAGTCCTCGAGAGGATTTTGACTATAAGGCCCATGGTGGGGGAACGTGGTCTGTTCCGCTGATCGTGTTGGTAGATGGCGATTCGGCCAGTGCCAGTGAGATATTTGCAGCTGCCGTTCGAGATCACCGCCGCGGCGTTATTGTCGGTCAACGCAGCTATGGTAAAGGGTCGGTGCAGGGCATTTTTCCGCTAAATTACTTCAACGCTGGCATTCGTTTGACCACGGCTCGTTTTTATTCCCCCAGTGGCCGTCCGATCAGCAATACTGGCGTGAGTCCGGACATTGTCGTCGGTGAGACGGATGATCAAGCGACGGATACATTGCGGCGTATTGGTAGCAACCATGATGACCCGGTCGTTTCAGCTGGCCTTCAGGCGGCTCGCGATCAATTAGCTACAGCCCGCCGATATTAATGCACTGTGCAGGGGTGCTACAGCTGGT
>CAYMUR010000033.1:0-37334 GCA_964393615.1 uncultured Pirellulaceae bacterium | reverse complement strand
ATGTGTTTCGGGCCTCTTCTGTCGCATATTGGCCCTTATTTTTCCGAGATCTCATGATCTAGCGAGTTGGACCGGTAGCCGACCGTTCTACGCTTCAGGCCACCTAGGTTAAAACCGGTTTCTTCTCTTTGAGGCCTTTTTGTCCCCTTAAATTGCCCATTCTCTGTTCAATAGATGCTTAACAACAAGGCAATGCAGAAATGTTCTCGGCCGTTTATTTTTGAAAAATCGGCCGCAAGGCGATTGCAATCAGCGGATTTTTCAATAAGATGCGTTTTACATTTGACAGAGCGGTATTGTAATTGCCCATGCCGTTTCTGCCTGTAACGCACTGATTTTTGCGGCACGAGCGAGAGTTCTACGAGATCGATTTGGCCTCAACGGACGAAGACGCTCCCATTTGAAGACGCTTCCATTTGAAATGATCAGACGAGGTACTCGTCCCTTCAAGGCGAGTCCCGCGTATTAACCCTCCACGCAACTTTCTATACAAGGAAGAACAAGTGACTCCCAAAGAGGTACTGGCACTCTGTCGTGAAAAGGACGTTAAGGCAGTCGATTTTCGTTTTATGGATTTCCCGGGGCTTTGGCAACATTTTACGATCCCTGTCAATCAGCTTGAGGAAGACGTTTTTGAAGATGGTCTGGGTTTTGACGGTTCAAGCATTCGTGGTTGGCAGGCGATCGATGAGAGCGACATGCTGGTCGTACCTCAAGCGAATACGGCTTTTCTGGATCCATTTACACAGCTCACAACGCTGTGCATGATTTGTAATATCCAGGATCCAATCACTCGAGAGGATTATTCACGGGATCCTCGTAATGTGGCGCGTAAAGCAGTGAATCATCTGCGCAGCAGCGGCATTGCGGATACGGCGTTTTTAGGTCCAGAAGCCGAATTTTTTATCTTTGACGATGTACGGTTCGACCAGTCCGCCAATCAAGCTCAATATTTTGTGGACAGTATCGAAGGTGAGTGGAATCGTGGTCGCGATGAAGGTCCAAACTTGGGATACAAATTGCGGCACAAGGAAGGGTATTTTCCGGTTCCACCGGCGGACCAGATGATGGACATCCGCAACGAGATGATGCAGACGATGGTCGATTGTGGGTTGAATGTCGAGTGCCAGCATCACGAAGTAGGAACAGCAGGTCAGGCTGAAATTGACTTGAAGTTTGATGAGTTAGTCAAGATGGCTGATGATTTGTTGCTCTACAAGTACATCATTAAAAACACTGCCAAAAAGCACGGTAAGACAGTAACATTTATGCCCAAGCCAATTTTTGGTGACAATGGCTCGGGCATGCACACGCATCTTTCGCTCTGGAAAGATGGCGAGCCATTGTTTGCCGGCGGTAGCTATGCGGGATTAAGCGATATGGCCTTACACGCTATTGGTGGATTGCTTCGTCACGCGGCGTCCGTCTTGGCGTTCACGAATCCCACTACCAACAGCTATAAGCGTTTGGTACCAGGGTATGAGGCGCCAGTTAATTTGGCATATTCGCAACGTAACCGGTCGGCTGCGTGCCGTATTCCCATGTACAGCGCGAGCCCCAAGTCGAAGCGGGTGGAGTTCCGTTGTCCTGACCCCAGTTGTAATCCTTATCTGGCGTTTTCCGCCATGTTAATGGCGGCCATGGACGGGATTCAGAATAAGATTGATCCGGGCGAGCCTCTTGATAAGAACATTTACGATTTGGCCCCCGAAGAAGCCGCTAAGATCCCCACCACTCCAGGTTCTTTAGATGACGCTCTGACGGCGCTGGAGCGAGATCATGAATACCTTCTAAAAGGGGATGTATTTACCCAGGATGTGGTGGACAAATGGATTGAGTACAAGCGAGTGAATGAGGTGGAAGCACTTGCTCTGCGTCCTCATCCCTATGAATTTTGCATGTACTATGACATTTAGGGCATTTAGCACTATTATTAGTGAGCCGGAACACCTGGTAGTGGGTGTCTAGTGACGATGCATTAACCAACTATCTATTTTTAATGAGTGAATTCTGTTAAATGACGAACGATATGCTTAAAAAACTGGCCCAATTTGATACACCCACTATTTGCAACGTCATCGAGTTGTTTGAAGTGCGTCCCTTCAATACTGGGTATATGGATCAACGAATCCAATCCGCTTTTCCAGAGTTTACACCGATGGTTGGCTATGCAGTCACCGTGAGTTTTCGTTCTGATGCGCCGCCCCAAGGCGGTGATATTTATGGGTCTGTTGGGCAGCTGCTTGAGCAGTATTCTCAGGTTCCTGGACCGCCCGTGATGGTGTTTCAGGACCTGGACGATCCGACGGTGGCAGCTACGTTCGGCGAAGTCATGTGTTCGACGTTTCAGGCATTCGGATCGGTCGGTTTGGTGACTTCTGGAGCGGGTCGCGATTTGTTGCAAGTCAAAGCCCTCGGTTATCCCGTTTTTACGGGAGGCACCAATTGCTCTCATGCTTATTGTCATCTGTTGCACATTGGTGTTCCTGTCCGAGTCGGTGGACTGATCGTCAACCAAACTGACCTGTTGCATGGCGATGCCAACGGGGTAACCAACATTCCAGCGGATATTGCTTCTGAGATTGCTGACGTGGCAGATGAGTTTGTAGGCGCCGAAGACATTGTGATGGATTATGTCAAATCGGACGGTCCCAAGAACGTGAAAGAATTCAACGAACGTTTTCAGCAATTTCAGGTGGTCAAAAAAGATCTGATCAAACGTGTTTCTCGACGTGGGCGGTGAGAAGAGGTTCTATAGCTCTGTTCAGCACCGTGGCGCGTCAAAAAATGGCCTTGGCTAGCGGCTTGTTTTTCTTATCGTTTCTCAGTCTGTAGGCTGTCGCTTACCAACAATAAAGGGATTTCCTGTCGACGTTTTTCATCCGACAACAATTTCCCGTATGGATTGTTTAGTGACTGGTTCGATTAAACCGTGTTCGGTAATAATTGCCTTGATGTAGCTGGCAGGTGTCACGTCGAAAGCTGGGTTGTAGACATCCACACCGTCGGGTGCCGTCTGACGTCCGAAGCCGTGTGTAATTTCCTGGGAACTTCTTTGTTCGATGGGGATCTCGTCGCCTGTGGCTGTGGAGAGATCGAACGTGGAAGTGGGAGCGGCGACATAAAAAGGAATATCATGAGCTGCCGCTAGTACGGCAACTGAATAGGTACCAATTTTGTTGGCTGAATCCCCGTTAGCCGCGATCCGATCTGCCCCGGTAATCACCGCTTGAATGCGTCCTTCCCGCATGACTTGTGCTGCCATGGAATCGCAGATTAGCGTGGAAGCGATACCACGTTGGGATAATTCCCATGCAGTGAGACGTGAGCCTTGCAGCAACGGGCGCGTTTCATCCACAAAAACGTGAATAGCTTTTCCCTGATCTTGTGCAGTGAAGATTGCGGAGAGTGCCGTTCCGTATTCCGCAGTTGCCAGACCACCCGCATTACAGTGTGTGAGGATACCTGTTCCATGCGAGAAAAGTGCCGCCCCATGGCGTCCAATCGCTCGACAAATCTGCCGATCTTCTTCATGGATGGTCTTTGCCTCGGTCAAAATCGCTTCACGAAGACTGCTGCACTCTTCATTTGTCGTACCCCATTGGTGCGCTTGTTGTCGAATCTGATCTAATGCCCAGAACAGATTCACTGCCGTCGGGCGACTTGTTTCCAGGTATGCGCTTATTTTGTCGACTTGTTTCAAGAGTTGTTGATTGTCTTCAGCCACCGTTTCTTGCATACCGATCACGACACCATAGGCCGCCGCAATGCCGATAGCCGGAGCGCCCCGCACGCGTAACGATTTAATTGCCTCCCAGACCGAAGCGACGTCGCGACATTCGATTTCGACCAGTTTTGTGGGCAGCAAGGTCTGGTCAATCATTTTTAAATAACCATCCGTGCTCCCGACCCAATGTAAGGTTTCAGTCCGGTTGGTAATAGCCGTTTCGTTTTCTGGCATGATGTGTTCCGGTTGATGATTGCAGCCGAAGTTTTGAAACGTCTTAAACGGTACCCAATTTCTGAAAATCTTAATGGTGGCAATGGGGAAGTCGCTTACAGCGCAGGGAGAGGCAAAATGTTCCATGTCGCCGAACCTCTCCAAAATTCTAATTTTGTTGGGGACGGTCAACGACGTTGTAAAAACAATGAATGGATCGCATGATTACAAAACAACCCACTCTCGTTAACAACAAGGTAGCGATGTCTGTTTAGAGAACAAGCGTTAAGTGATCCGTGACGCTATGCCGTGATTTCAGCTTGTAGCTTTTTGTCTTTGGCTGCAATTTTCTCAGTCAGTTCTTGTTTGAATGCCTGAAGTCTTTTTTGTAACGATTCGTCAGAAGTCGCTAAAATCTGGACTGCCAGCAGACCGGCATTTCGTGGTCCACCCATACCGACCGCAACACTTGCCACGGGAACATCGCCGGGCATCTGTACTGTCGACAAAAGAGAGTCAAGTCCTCCCAGGTCCGGGGTTGGAACGGGCAGGCCAATTACTGGTAGAGTCGTGTGGGCAGCAACGACTCCTGCCAGGTGCGCTGCACCTCCTGCGGCAGCAATCACTACCTTTAAACCGCGTGTGATTGCAGAGGTGGCATAGTCGGAAACGACACCTGGTGTGCGGTGTGCACTCATGACGTGGACCTCAAAAGGCACATCAAACTCGTTCAATGCGTCAGCCACTTTTTTGATTTTGGGCCAGTCACTGTCACTGCCCATAATAATACCGACGATGGGGGATTTCTTGTTCATGGAATTTGTGAATGGGAAGGTTAGAGAAATGTTTGGGATGGTCAGACGACCAGCATTTTTAGTCTAGTGAGTTGTAAGGGATATCGAACGTTTCTGCAACCGCCTGGTTCGTAACTTGTCCCTGGTGGATGTTGATCGCGGCAGCGATGGATGATTGCTCTCGGGCAATCTGTTCGACTTTGCCTGAAGCGATGGCCAGAGACCAGGGCAATGTGACATTACACAGCGCAAAAGTGCTGGTACGGCCCACTGCACCAGGCATGTTAGTGACACAATAATGTACGACTCCTTCTTCAATATAAGTGGGTTCACTGTGTGTTGTTGGCCGGCTTGTTTCCACGCAACCGCCCTGGTCGATTGCCACGTCGATGATGACACTACCTGATTTCATTAATTTCAGGTCTTCGTGTTGGATCAGTTGCGGGGCTTTAGCACCTGGGATGAGGACTGCACCGATGACAAGGTCTGCTAGTTGCAGCTCCGTACTAATCGTGTGACGGTCGCTATAGAGAACATTTACATTGGCCGGCATGATATCGTCGAGATATCGCAACCGGTCCATATTAATATCCAGAATCGTAATGTCTGCCTGAAATCCAGCGGCAATTTTGGCGGCATTGGCGCCGACAACCCCACCTCCCATGATTGTTATGTGAGCAGGCGCAACACCCGGCACACCACCCAGGAGAATGCCGCGTCCCATTTGCGGCCGTTCCAGGTATTTTGCTCCTTCTTGGATACTCATTCGTCCTGCCACTTCACTCATTGGTGTCAGCAGAGGGAGTTGACCACGCGAGTCTCGCAATGTTTCATAAGCAATACAAGTTGCCCTTGATCGGATCATGGCTTCGGTGAGGGAGCGGTTTGCTGCGAAATGGAAGTACGTGAATATGATTTGGCCCGGCCGAATGGTAGGAATTTCTGTAGCCTGTGGTTCTTTAACTTTTATCACCATGTCCGCTTGTTGGTAGATTTCACGGCCGCTGGCTACTAATACAGCCCCTTGGTTAAGATAATCATGATCTGGTATACCGGATCCCAGTCCGGCTCCTGTTTCGATCAAAACTTTATGACCTGCCATGACGAACTCTTCGACACCTACCGGAAGAATGCCTACTCGATATTCATCCAACTTGATTTCTTTTGGAATTCCGATGATCAACTTGGTGTCTCCTTCAAGTTGCGGTTAATTGTTTTTGAGCTTTCCCTCAAAACGCAGCTATTTTTTAGACAATGTTAGTTTTAACGCTGTTCCCAGTGTTCCAGCAAGGAGGAGGGCAGTACTGAATGGACGCCAGGAATTGCGGAGTCTGTTGTGCCTTTACGGTGGTGAGAAGTTGTCCAAACAACTGTTGTGACAACAAAGGCATAAAATTCAGCGTGGCCTGGTTTTTGTAACGCCTAGCATGGCAGGACGGTACTATTCGGCAAGGTCATTTTGCCAAAAATCCGTTTTGTCAAAAATACATTGTCTAGCAATATCAGTGCCTGGCCTAGACCATTCAAGCGTTATTTTTACCAAGTGTTTCAGCCGTGTTTTCAACTTCATTTCGCTTGTCATCGCGAGAACGGGAGTTGAGGTAAAGCTTGATCGGCATTTCACCAAAATCCAGTTGGTCACGGAAAACGCCCAGCAGATAACGCCGGTATTGGAGGGAAAAAGCCTGTGGTGAGTTACAAACCAGCACAATGGTTGGTGGTTGCACTCCGACTTGTGCGGCATAGAAGATTTTAGGTCGCCGATTGTGCCACAGTGGAGGTGGATTACGCTGGATTGCTTGACGTACCAGTTGATTAAGTTTTGAGGTTGAAATGTGTTGCCGTGAAAGTTTAAACAGCATCTGAGCATGATTCAGCAGTAACTTGGCGTTTTTCCCGGTTTGGCCAGTAATAAAGGCGATGGGAATATACCACATGCTGGGAAATGTATCGCGCAGATAGTTGACCCATTTGCCGGTTGGCATTTGGTCCCGTGTTAAATCCCACTTGTTCACGACAAAAATACATGGTTTATACTGGTCGAGAATATAGTTACTCAGTTGTTTGTCAACTTTGCCGATTCGCTCGGTGGAGTCAAAAAACATCAATGTCACGTCCGCATGTCGTATGCTGCGTTTAGCTCGGTGTGTACTGTAGAAATCAATGTCAGTACGTACCGTCTTGCTCCGTCGTAATCCAGGTGTATCGATTGCAACAAAAGGCTTTCCATCAAGCTCAAACTGCACATCCACGCTGTCACGTGTCGTGCCTGGTACTTCGCTAACAATCATCCGTTCGGCTTTTGCCAGTGTATTGACAAACGTACTTTTTCCGACATTACGACGACCAACAATTGCCAATTTCATGGTCGGTTCTAATTGGACGTTATTGTCGTCGGCTAGATCATCGGGTAAACGGTCAAAAATTAAGTCGAGCAGTTCTGTGCGACGGCGATTCGATTTTGTGCTGACGGCAATCAAACGGCCTCGTCCCAGACGGTAAAATTCGTTAGCTTCTGCGTCGAGTGATTCCGAGTCTGTTTTGTTGGCAACACAAATGACTGGATTATCCGTGTACCGGAGGCGTTTGCTTACTTTCTCATCCAAAGCTACGGATCCTTCTCGAGTGTCGACGACAAACAAGATGACGTCTGCGGATCCGATGGCTATTTCAATCTGCTCTTCAATCTCGTGAGTCAGGTTGTCAACATCATTGATACCCATTCCACCTGTGTCGACAATCTCGAAAAAACGGTTTCGATAATTAATCAAGTAGGCCATGCGGTCCCGTGTGACGCCTGCCACATCATCAACGATTGCTAACCGGCGTCCAGCAAGCCAATTGAAAATACTTGATTTCCCAACGTTGGGTCGGCCGACAATGACGATTTTAGGAGCGGGCATAGGGTGTTTCAGCCCAGGAAATGACTTCGCTGGGACGGCAAGAATGAATGGGGGAGTACTAGTTGGTGAAAATCGACCCTTGAGGAACCCATGTTTCGTGAGACATTTTCCATGGGCAAATGTGTTTTGCCTTATTATACCGCGAGATGGCCTTCTTTCTCTAGCGGCCGTTTGTTTTTACAGGAACAGCTTTTTTGTGAGATTCGAAGTTTTCCGGGTGGATAGTCATTACCAGGCAAACAGGCGCTGGTTTTAAGTGTTTCGCCTAGCTATAGGATTTCTTCTACAGATCCCAAAACAGGGGGTGGATGATGACTCTCCTTGTAATTCTCTTGGCCAAGGTTATGTTGAGGTTGCAGGCTTGGCTTTCCAATACCGTCGTTTACCTAATTGGGATAAGAACGGATGCCCTCACCATCCCCACGGGGCGTAGAGCAATCAGATAATCTGTGGTTACGGCGTGCGGTCATTCAGCAGTTAGAGTGTTTGCAAGCCGCTGGTGTGCTGGAAATGAAAGCCTCACACCGGGACACCAGCGATTTGTTGCCAGAGGTCGATTTGTTGCCAGAGGTGATGCCTGATGGTTTGAACACGGAACAACCTATGAAACCGGCTACCATTTCCCCGGATCTAATTTCTCTACAACCTGAGATGACACTGGCCGAATGCGAGAAGCAGTTAAAGATTGTTCAGGATGAAGTGTCCCATTGTACACTTTGTGATGAATTGGTGGCGAATCGAACACAAACGGTGTTTGGTGTCGGGAACCCAAGGGCTCGCCTGGTATTTTTTGGTGAAGCGCCGGGAGCTGACGAGGATAAGCAAGGAGAACCGTTTGTTGGACGCGCCGGAAAATTGTTGAACGACATTATTTCCAAGGGAATGGGGTTTGAGCGAGATGACGTATACATCATGAACGTTGTCAAGTGCAGGCCACCAAGTAATCGAAACCCGACACCAGCCGAAGCAGTGAATTGCCGGCCATTCTTTGAGCGCCAATTCGAGATTATCCGACCTGAGTTCATTTGTTGTTTGGGGGCAGTGGCGGCGACTACTTTGTTGAATACTAGCGAGTCTATCGGTCGCTTGCGTGGCCGTTTGCATGACTACCGTGGGGTTCGTGTTTTGGCAACCTATCACCCGGCATATCTGCTTCGAAATCCACCTGCCAAGAAAGAGGTGTGGAAGGACATTCAACTGTTAATGGCTGCGATGGACATTGCGCCACCGAGTAAAAAATAAACGAGGTGAGATGCAAGGATGGTGTTCGCCAATGACTTTACAGCGATGCCCCGGTTGGACTATATTGGAAAAGGAACAGCCAGTCTTTTGCTCGCCGAAAGTGATCTTGTTTGGGACCTATCATCTGCTGAGATGACATCAGGAGGCTAGCTATGCCCCAAGCCGTTGTTGACCCGGAAGAATTACGACAGTTTGCACGCAGTCTTAAAAAATTTAATACGGAACTAAGAGACCGGTCTACATCTTTAGCCAACCAATTGGCTGCATTGGGAACCACTTGGCGTGACCAAGAGCACAAAAAGTTCATCGAGAAATTTGAAGAGCATCTCCGTATTATTCACCGCTTTACAGAAGTGGCAGACCAGCATGTGCCTTACCTGTTGCGCAAGGCGGAACATATCGACGACTATCTACAGTCTTGAACAGATCATTGGACGGAGGACGTAGCATGGGTGGCTCAGCCAATGTCACTTCGATAGATGCCATTTCCCATTTCAAGGTGGCTTTTCACAAGTTTGCGAAGGAATTACGTGACGCAGTCACGACGTTAGATCTTGAATCGTCCAGGGCAAGCGAGTGGATTGAAAATGACAGAGCAAATTTTTGGCCGCGCGAAACGAAACGGGCTGGAGAGCGATTAAACGAAGCCCGAAATAATCTCGAACGGGCTCGCACGACGTCACGGTCTGGGGATGCCCGTTCCTGTTACCAAGAAAAAAAAGAAGTAAAATCAGCTGAACAGCGTCTGCGTTATTGTGAGGACCAAATCATTGTGGTGCGTGCGTGGCGCCGCAAGCTGCAGCATGAATTTGAAGAATTTCGAGGTAAGATCGGTCGCCTGCATCATGTCGCTGATGTCGAAATTGACCGCGCGATCGCGGCCTTGGATCGTATTCTGCGGGCGCTCGACGGTTATATAGAGCGTTCTACCCCTTCTGCAGCTGCCAACACGGATCCGTCGGTTTCTGACGTCGATGACGCGGGGCCTCATCGTTCGGTGGAGTCATCTTCATGAAAGTTTGTGATCTCTATACGGGTGGCAGCCAGCTGAAGCGTGCGGCCAAGACACTACAGGAAACATGGCAACAAACCGCGGAACATTGGAATGACAAAACGAGTCAAGAGTACAAAGAAAAATATATACAGCCGCTTTTACCGGAGATTACCCAAGCCCTGGCAGCTGTTTACCAAATGAGTGAACTGCTTGAGCAGGCAGAAAGAGAATGTAATGATCGGTCAGAAACACCCTAAATGAAGGAATGTATATTGGATGAGCGGGTTCGAGTTTCATGGAACAGTAAACAAAATCAGTTACCGCAATTTGTCATCCTAGTGAATCAACATGGCGGATCAGCACGTTGAGATAACCCAGATCAGTACCAAACGACAGAGCCAATTGGTCGCTGAATTGCAGGTTCTTGCGGCCGACGCGGCGCGGATTGAACGCGATATCGAAGATGCTTTTCACAGCAAAGATATTGCGCAACGAGAGAGTCACGCAGCGGTCGGTCGGCGTTTATCTGAGGAACACGAGCAACGTCTAGAAACCGTTGGGCAAGAGTATACGAATAAGCTGTCAGTAGCGCGCAAACTGTATGAAACACAGCTCGAGCAACTGGATTCAGACCAGGAACGTGTTGTTGAGCAAGTCCAGTTGGAAAAAGAATCCTCTTGGAAATCTGCAAAGTCCAGTTGGAAACGGTCGCGTCGTGATGCGAAGCGCTCTCATGCTGTTTCCACGAAAAGATGTCGTGATGAGTTGGAAGCATATAACCAGCAATGTGACGCATATCAAGAAAATCTAGAAAACCTTCGGGACCATGCGACGCTGGTTCTACGCCGCCGTCATTGTTCCCGGCTCTCGTTGGGGCTGCAGGCTGGCTCAAATCCGACGGGATCAGCAAATGTTAAGCAGGACTTTGTTGCTGTGATGACCCAAGCGGTAGAACGGTTTGAAGCATTACGTCGCCAGACGATTGCCAAGTTCGTGGATGAAGGGTTTTTGTTTCTGTATTTTTTGTTGGGGACCGGGTTGGTTGCATCGGTCGGTTGGATAGTTTACGGATGGGAATTCTTCTCGGGGACTAAATGGCTGACTGCAATTGGCCTTTGCTGTGTGGGTGGAGTCGTCATCACGATTGTGATTGGATTTGGTATGTACCGTTTTGTGTGGCGCCAGACAATTGCTGTTGTCGAGCAGCTTTGTGAAGAAATTGCCTCAGCCGATGGATCATTACGGCGCATGAGAAGCGATGGAAAGCGGAATGCTAGCCGATTATTGCAAAAGGCCGAAGGTCAGCTAGAAACGGAACTGCTAGATGCCGATGCTGAATGGAAACGGCTCTCCAGGGAATTGCAAGAAAATTTTGACGATCGTTCCATTGCGGCAAACTTATCCATCCCGTCTTGAACAGTTGAAACTTGAGTACGCTGCGAATTCCCAGCAGTTAGTAACAAGCCATGAGAACTCTCTGGCAGAACTGGATCAGGACCGCCAGGATCGTTGGCGAAAACTAGGGCAGCGCTGGTCGAAGGGGATTCGTGAGTTTCAACAGGCTGTCAGCCACATGGAGCATTATTGTAAGGAAAAATGTCCTGATTGGAAAAATGTTGATTGGACTTGTTGGTCTCAGGCGACCAAGCCGACATCAGCACTCCGCGTTGGCGAATATGGCCTTACTTCTTCGGAATATTTCAATGAAGGTTGGCCGCAGGATACAAGATTGTCCTTCGATCCAAGAGAATATCGGCTGCCAGCCGTTCTCTCGTTTCCCGATTGTCCATCACTGTTACTCAAGGCTTCGGATGATTCCCGTGACGCTGCTATTCGTACGCTGCAAAACACGATGTTACGATATTTGACGGGCATGCCTCCTGGGAAGGTTCGCTTTACTATCATTGACCCCACTGGACTAGGCCAGAATTTTTCAGCGTTCATGCATTTGGCCGATTATGATGAAAAACTGGTGACAAATCGGATCTGGACTGAAACGGCTCACATTAACCGCCGGTTAATGGATTTGACCCAGCATATGGAAGATGTGATTCAGAAATACTTGCGTAACGAATTTGAATCGATTCAACAATACAATCAGCATGCAGGTGAAGTTGCCGAACCTTTTCAGATACTGGTGGTTGCCAATTTTCCCGCGAATTTTTCGGAAGAAGCGGCACGTCGCCTGATCAGTATCGCCGGTAGTGGCGCTCGTTGCGGAGTGTATACGCTGATCAGTTGTGACACGAAGATGAATTTACCCCGCAATTTTGATCTGCAGGACCTGGAGTCCAATGCGCTCAGTATTGCATGGACGAATAATCGTCCGGCGACGGCTGATGAAAATCTCGGCAAACTTCCCCTCCAGCTTGACCAACCACCAAAGGACGAAATTTTTACCAGTGTCGTACGTGCTGTTGCTGAACAAGCCCAGCAATTCAGCCGTGTAGAAGTTCCCTTTTCATTGGTGACTCCAACGGTCGAAGATTACTGGGCTGGGGACAGCCGTCATGGCATCGAGGTGGCGCTGGGTCGAGCGGGGGCGACTAAGCTGCAATATATGGAATTGGGGCATGGTACGTCCCAACATGTGCTTATTGCTGGCAAGACGGGTTCTGGAAAGTCGACACTGTTACATGCGTTGATTACCAATGCAGCACTGGTCTATGGGCCTGATGAGGTCCAGTTTTTTCTGATTGACTTTAAGAAAGGTGTAGAATTCAAACCCTATGCTTCCTTCGGTTTGCCACACGCACGCGTGATTGCTGTAGAAAGCGAGCGCGAATTTGGTATGAGTGTCCTGGAAAAACTGGACCATGAGCTGCAGCGACGTGGGGATCTATTTCGCTCTGCCGGGGTGCAGGATGTGAAAGGATATCGCGACGCCCACGCTGATCAATGTATGCCACGCATCTTGTTGATTATCGATGAATTCCAGGAATTTTTTGTGAAGGATGACAAGATTGCCCAAGATGCATCGTTGTTACTGGATCGGCTGGTACGGCAAGGCCGCGCATTTGGTATTCATGTTCTGCTCGGTTCCCAGACTTTGGCGGGGGCCTATTCTTTGGCTCGCAGCACGTTAGGTCAAATGGCGATACGGGTTGCACTGCAGTGCAGTGAGGCGGACTCGCATTTGATTCTGAGTGAAGAAAACTCTGCTGCCCGATTATTAGGTCGTCCTGGTGAAGCGATCTATAACAATGCCAATGGCCTATTCGAAGGCAATCACCCGTTTCAGGTTGTGTGGCTGTCTGATCAGGAGCGAGAAAACTACTTGCGGGAGATTCAGCAACTCGCGGTTGAATCTCCTGTTCGAGGCGATCCGGCAATCGTATTCGAAGGGAATGTGGCGGCTGACCCAAGTGATAATAGATTGTTGTCCACACTGGTGGAATCGGCACCTCTGCCTGCAGCTGACTTGTCAGTGCGCGCATGGTTAGGAGCGGCTGTGGCGATTAAGGATCCAACGCATGTCGATTTTACGCGACATGGCGGCAGCAACTTGTTGATGGTGGGACAGCATGATGAGATGGCGACAGGCGTGTTGGCCAATTGTTTGATTAGTGTGGCCGCTGCGATTCCGGTTGCTAGTCACAACGGTAGCGGTGAGAACAGCCCCACTGCAAGTATTTTGTTTCTCAATGGCAGTCGACCGGATTCGCGTGAGCAACGTTTTTGGGAAAATTTGGTCACGCGGATACCTGTGAATGCTGACATGTGTTCTCCGCAAGATGCCCACACGTTGCTAACTCGAATGGCGGCTGAACTGGATAGGCGTAGTGATTCAGGTGACGAAACAGCGCCTCCCTGGTATCTGTTTATCTACAACCTTGTACGGTTTCGCGATTTACGTCGGCGTGAAGATGATTTTGGATTTTCCAGTATTGATGATGACCGACCAGAAAGTCAGGCCCAGCAGCTGGCGAGAATACTACAAGAAGGACCCACGTTTGGTCTGCACACACTTATCTGGAGTGACACGTTTGCTACGGTACAACGTTGGATGGATCGCCAAACCATTCGTGACATGGAGGCGCGTGTTTTATTTCAGATGAGTGCTACCGATTCAAGTAACTTGATGGATTCCCCAGTTGCCAGCAAACTGGGAATGCACCGAGCCATTGTTTACAGTGAAGAACGTGGGGAATACGAAAAATTCCGCCCGTATGGGGTGCCCTCTGCTGAGTGGCTTGCTTGGGTACAAGAATGTCTGGCAAGGCGCCGGTAAAGAGGGGTGTTTTTCACGCGAAAATTTCCTGGTCGGTATGGAGCATCTGAGAAATCTTTATAATCTATTTCGTCGTGACCAGCAGGTTTCGGGTGTGGAAGCGATGGCAACAAGAGCAGATCTGCACTCTGAGGCGACCATTTAGACTTCGAGCGCCAGGGAAAGGATTGCAAGTAACCGATCCACTTCTTCACGCGTTTCATTGTCCAGTGACCATGAATGAGGGCGTCTGCGACGGTCCGTTGTGAAGAGTCCTCGTTTGTGAAGGACGTATTTTTCAATGGCCAGGAATCCGTCCAATCCGGCTTGAAGTTCCAAGGCAACGAGTGCACAGACAGGAAAATAGACCCGGTATGCTGATTCAATATCGCCGGCCTGTAGAAAACGCCAAATAGCAATGATTCCATCAAGAAAATCCATGCCTGGCATGGTTCCCGAAATCCCTCGACGGAAACTATCCATCAGTGAAATTCCACCAGATCCTTCAAACACGCGAGCCCGATGATCCGTGGCTTCAAGAATCCGTGTCAGGTTAGGGCCAAGTGGAGCAGCTTCCGGCTTGAACAGAATCCGGTCTTCACCAAACTTGTCCAATAGGGCCGTGTAAACCGAAAAGTCGATCGGACGTCCAACATAAGAAGAAGCATCCTGTACAACCATCGGAATATTAATGGCACTGGCGATGGTTGTGAAGTAGTCCAGGACTTCCGCGTCAGGCAGTGCCGTACTCATTGGTGGGATTGCCATGACTGCAGTCACACCGGCGGCAGAGGCATGTTGGGCGTATTCGACTGCCTGACGAGTACTCTCGGCACCGACGCTTGCGATTGTAGTGACCCGGCCATCCACTGACTGTACCAGGTGACGCGTAAGTTCCAGGCGTTCGCTAGTGGTCAGTCGTAGAACTTCTGATGCCATTCCTTCGCAGCACCCGTTTGCACCGGTTGTAATCGCCCAATCGATCTGACGGTGAAAACTGGGCCAGTCAATGTTGTCGTCATTGTCGAATGGAGTGTGGACGATCGGTAGAACACCTTGGATCACTGGCATGGTTCACTCCTGGTCAAATAGTTCTTTGTTATCTCTTCCTGGCAACGATCATTCCGTAAGTGTAGGGTGGCGCTTCGAGGTGGCTGTACATTGGCTTGTTGAAGCCGCAGCTGTCAAGAAGGTTCTGGATGTCGAACGGCGCACAGGGCTGTGCATCGGGCAGTTGCATTCCAATTTCAATCGAGTATACCTGTCGGGTGATGTCACCTTGTGGCTGTCCCGGGAATAGGTCGACGATGATCAATTCGCCTTCGGAATGCAACGCCTGCTGGGCTCTGGTAATGAGGGAATGTCCTCCATCTGATTCTAGACTTAGCGCATTTGCCAGTAAGACAAGATTGAATTGTGCTGTGGGAAGTTCAACGGTGCGATAGTCACCAACGATGGTATGGATACAGTCGAGCAGTCCCATCGCTTTTGCATTGGCTTTAGCGGTTTGGAGTGGTTCCGTGTCATCAACGAGTGTAATGGATGGATTCGGGTCACGGTCAGCGATTGCCAGTGAAAAGACGCCTGTTCCACATCCGATGTCCAGAACACGAAGACCGGTTCGATCCGTTCCAATTTGAAGAACTCGCGTGAGTTCAATGGCCACTGGCGTTGTCAACCACTGGCGAGCCATCAATCGACTTCGGATTGCCGCGAGACGGTTGCCGCTTTTCTCTGCCCTTGGATTCATTGAATCAGTCAGTGTTTCAAAGTATGCCTGCCCCAGGTCATTGTCATGAGGTGTTAAGAGACGAGTGACTTGTGAACCGGTATAATCCTTTCCATATTGTTCGACAATTTTCAGCTCACAAAGTACATCCATGATCGGTTTCAGTCTCAAGGTTGTCACACCGCAGCATTCAGAGAGTTGTTCGAGATTCTTTTCTCCCGTGCCTAGTGCTTCGATCAATCCGATTTTGCGAGCAGTTTGTAAGATGTGGTAGCAAGCGGTTCGGTTGTGGAGGTCCACATAGAGTTCGAGTGTACGAATCTGTGCATTGGATGGTGAATTGTTTTCAGACATGCGTCAGGTTATCGACTTTTTGAATTGTGTTTGGAAATCATAGCATAGGAAATAACATGGCGAACAGGAGCGTTACGGTGATACCGGCGATTCCCATAACGATACTCATCGGTGTGAGTGTTTTAAGTGCTTCGGCTTCGGTCATTCCACTCATCTTGCAGATTACCCAGAATCCACTGTCGGCCATCCAGGCCACTGGTTTAGATCCACATCCAATAGCCAGTGCCAGGTAGACAGGGTGAAACCCAAGAGCATTCGGATTGGACAAGGAAGTGAAGATGCCTGCAGCCGTAATCATCGCCACAGTTGCGGATCCTTGTGCTGTACGAATGGCAGTTGTTGTTGTGAAGGCAACCAGCAAAACGACAATACCGTTGTAGTTGTTTCCGATCTGTTTAATAATTTCCACGATGCCGCTTTGTTTGATGACGGCGCCAAACCCACCGCCTGCTGCAGTAATCAGGACAATGATTCCAGCACTTGCCAGCGCATTTTGGATGATTGTGATTCTCTTCTTTTTGTTTTCCTGTCGCATCATGAACATCATCATTGCCAGGCCTGCTGCCAGGACCAAGGCAAAATTCTTGTCTCCCACTGCTTTGATAGTGGGGCTGATCTTGCCGAGGCGCGCGAGTTTCTCATCGAGTTTACGGATATAATCTTTCGGGTTGGCATGCTTTTCTAAAACGAATTTCTGGTGGTCCTTGGTATTCGGGTTCAGCGCCTGGACGATCTCGTGTTTTTCGGATGTGAGGCTTTTGGTGTACGTGTCCGTTGCTGTGGCGAGTGCGATCAGTATGACCGGTAACAGGATCGGTAATACCGACATGAAGAATGATGGTAGCAGTGACTCGTCCACGTCAGCTTGTTTTTGTAAGTCATCAATTTGAGCATCAGGAGAATGACGCAATGGGATTTCGATTCGCTTGTTAACCCAGGTGGCGAACAGGTATCCCAAGGTGGCCGTGAAACTACCCACGACGCAACCACCAATAATCATGTCCAGGATCGAGACGCCATCGAGCAATTCTGCAACGACGAGTGGGCCAGGTGTGGGTGGAACGAGTGAATGGGCCATCGATCCACCGGCCACGATAGCAAGGATATAGAGGATATAATTTCCACCGGTGCGCAATCGCATGGCCTTTCCCAATGGAATCATTAAGTAAAAGACGGTGTCAAAAAAAACGGGAATAGCTAACAGAAATCCACTTCCGACAAACGAGATGCCAACGCGTTTCGGCCCCAGCCATCTCAAGATAGTACGGACGATTTTGTCCGCCGCACCACTGTCGAGCAGACATGTTCCGATAATGGATGCCATCGCGATGATGATTCCGATCTTTCCACACATGGTACCGAATTCAGTGGCAACACGACCGGCCGGGGTGGTCGCGAGATACTTGTCGACGTCCTTTTGGTTCCATTGGACCTTGGAGTTTTGGACTTGATTGTTTGCGTACTGTTCAAGGGCAGAGTAAGGTGTCAGAGTCGCGACGGTCAGTGCCGCAAGAAGTAACGCAATACAGGGGTGCAATTTGACAACAAGAATGGCAACGACAACGATAGCTATTCCCAACAGTACGATGATGACTGACGTGACTGGAGTGACCGGGGAATGTGCTGCCAGTAGATACACGAAAAATCCACAAGGAACTTCGGCTGAATAGGGATGAAAACCAAGCGAAGAAGTATATCGTGCCACTTATTGTGATGGTTGACCAGTGCCCGTATGATTCGTTTTTATGTGTCAAACGGTTGGCGTCATGGTAGGAGCGAGACGGGGTCGTCATGCCAGTCTTGGCATTGATTTACCTGTTCTGCGCGAAGTCCGCCAGCGGCTATGCTGTGAATACGCCTGAAAGGAGCATGTTGTGTTATAACTGGGGCCTGGCTAGGAGGGCCTTAGCATGAATAATGTTGGCAGCCGGTGGCACATTGGTGGCGTGTATTTTGTACTGTGTGCAGCCAATCGTTGACGTGGCTAAGAACGCACGGATGGTTGAATTCCTGTCAAGAGCCTGTCAAGGGATTGCCATCTGGGCCAGATTTGGCCATTGGCGATTTCAATTTTCTTTATTTTTCCGGCGTGTTGTTTGTGATTAGTATTTTGGTTGTGATCGGTGCATCTTATACATCGGCGCCGCCGCTCATGGAGAACGTTCGAGGACTTACCTACGCGTCACTTGATCGCAGGGCAGTGCGCGCTAGTTGGGACTATCGAGAAGTTTGTGCGACTGCTGTCGTGCTTGGTCTCGTTGCAGTTATGTATCTCTACTTTTCATTTTGGATTTAATGTACTCGGTGTGCTGTATCGGTCCAGTTTTAAATGGGAGGAGATGGATAGAACGAGAATGCCACATCCATATTAAAATCTTAGATCTGGCGACCGGTTGATGTCGGTCACGATCAACAAGCTGGAATAACACATTGCTGCCGAGGTGCGGAGTCTGGACATCGCTGCGCTGATTGACGCTGAAATCATTACAAGAATTCGTCAAGCACTTTGTGAGCATGGTGTATTTGTCTTCCATGATCAGCACATCACCACAGAACAGTACGTTGCGTTCAGCGAACGCTTTAGTCCTCTTGAAATGACCATACCGACTGATCCCATAGGTGACGGAGGGCCTATCGGAATCATTTCTAACCTGGATGACAACGGCGCGATCATTCCTCCAGATGATCCGAAATCCCTGTATACTGTCGCTAACACGTTGTGGCGTTCAGATGGGTCGTTTCGACGTGTTCCGTTGCGAGGTTCGTTACTGTACGCAAAAGTAGTTCCACCAGATGGCGGAGAGACAGAATTTTCCAGTCTCTGCGCCGCCTATGCTGCCTTGCCATCCGAGATGAAGGCGAAGATAGAAGACCTGGTCGTGGAACATAGCATGGCCCACTCTCGTAAAGAGATTGCAGAAAATATCATGCCTGACGATTTTCTGCGCGACACGCCTCCCGTTCAACAGGTTCTCGTGCGTACGATTCCTGAGACAGGAAACAAATCGCTTTATGTCGGTTCCTATACAACCCGAGTGATTGGGTGGCCCACCGAAGAGGGACAGGCATTATTGAAAGAGTTGTTAGAATGGACGACGCAGTCAATGTTTGTCTACCGCCACCAATGGTCTACGAATGATCTCGTCGTCTACGATAATCGCATCGTGGCAGGCCGTGGGATCGTGCTAAGTACAAGCGCATATTGCACCGTACCACGTTGGCTGGTGATGGTCCTACCGTTGAATAGGGAGTGAGCTTCAATCAGGCTGGTGGCCGTTGTTTAGAGAAGGCTGCTGTTAAGGGAAAGGGAATTTCGCAGTAATTGCCAACACCGATATTTTTCAATCCACCCTGTTTGGAAAGACAGAGTTGAAGTTGAACGACACATTCGGCACACTCTGAAATAATGTCAAGCCGGATTTTGCTAGTGAGGGCCGTGTTTGACGGGGAAAAAGTTTAGCCTGGGATGTACTGGGGAGACCGTTTTCAGCTCACAATAGCGTCGCAAATCGGTTAGAATAAAGCTGTTGCTTGACGAGGTAGGGTGTTGTCGAGATCCAGTCGAGGGCGATTTCCGATGGTGTGGCAAATTATACGTTTTGCTTTCTACGTGGTGGGTGCCCTGCTGATCATGCAGGTCTTGTCGTTGCGTGATACGTATGGTGAAGACCCTAGTGAGTCGATTCCACAGCCTACGGTAGCGGACCAATGGCCTTGGACTCCTCTTGTGCGACCAGCGATTCCTAGCCAAGACGAGACTCAATCACTGCATTCTGTAGATGCATTTTTACAGGCGCGACTTCATCAAAAAGGTCTCCAGTCGGCGCCCCCGTCATCACCGCGAAGCTGGTTACGGCGAATTACTTTTGGGCTCACGGGTTTGCCCCCAGAACCGAAGGTGTTGGAACGGTTTCTGGATGATCCGTCCGAATCGGCTTATCGTGCACAGATCGATCACTTGCTTGCGGATCAGACCTATGGAGAACGTTGGGGACGACATTGGTTGGATTTGGTTCGTTACGCCGACACGCGGGGTGGCGCGCTCGATTACACGCGACCGCATATGTGGCGGTATCGGGATTACGTGGTGAGAGCGTTTAACCAAGACCGGCCTTATGACCGTTTTATTCGTGAGCAACTTGCTGGGGATGCGTATGCCAGATACGGCACAGAAGGCAAGCTCGGCCTGGCGTTTTTACACCAATGGGTTCCCGTCGAGCGGGACACACCGCAACTCAACCGTCGTGACTTTCTCAATGATGTTGTAGGAGTGACGGGGTCTGTTTTTCTCGGAGTAACGCTGAGTTGCGCCCGGTGTCACGATCATAAGTTCGATCCCTTGCCGACACGGGACTATTACCGTATCGAGGCCTTTTTTGCGCCGTTGCAGGTTTCGGTCGTTTCACTACCGTTTGGACAATACGAAGTTCCCTCGCAGGAACCCTCCCGGTGGAGTGAGCAAAGCGATCAGTGGAGCAAGAAGTTAGACCAACGCAAAAAGTGGCAAGACGAAACCCTGGCATCTTTCAAGGATCGATTGCGCGGTCGTCGTCGATTGGCTGCCAGTGGTGATCTCAAGGATCTGGTTTTCGATGTCAACGATGCCGAGTTAAGTGCGGCGATGAATGAGGAAATCTTGTTCACTGCGGAGGAGCTCAAAACGTATCGATTGATCCGTCGTCAGACGGCTCGTTTTGCGAATCCCAACCTGGGTGATTATTTTTCCGCCCAAGCCTATACCGCCAAGGATTCTCAGCTGCGTTATTCGGTAGCAACACACATTCTTTCCGGAGGGAATTATGAGTTGCGCGAAGACGCTGTCGAGCCGGGCTTTCCCAGTGCCATTGCGGGTACTTTTGAAGCCATCGACCTTAAAGGGGTCTCGGGATCACGACGCAAGTTGCTCGCTGAGTGGATTGCCAGTCCGGAAAACCCACTGACCGCTCGCGTGATGGTCAACCGCATCTGGCAATATCACTTTGGCAAAGGATTGGTGGCGACGTCCAGTGATTTTGGAAAAAATGGCAGTCAAACTGAGCATCAGGATCTGCTCGATTGGTTGGCAGTGGAGTTCATTGAAAGCGGTTGGAGTATTAAGCATATCCATCGCATCATTCTCACTTCCCAGGTGTATCGCCAATCGATGAATCATCCCGAACGGAGAATTTGTGAGGAAGTCGATCCACAAAATAAACTGCTGTGGGTCCGAGACGCAGTTCGTTTAGAGGCCGAAGTCCTTCGCGATACCGTGCTGGCAGTCAGCGGGCGTCTCAATCGGGAGTTGGGAGGACCGCCGTTTTTTCCAGAAATTGACGACGAGTTGATGCGACGGGCGCCGACGTGGTGGGAGCCATCTTCACTGGCCGATCGCGAGCGGCGCACGATCTACATGCTTCAAATTCGCTCGCTGCAAATGCCCTTCATTAAAGTTTTCAATGGCCCCAATATTGACGAAAGCTGCCCTGTACGCGAGGTGACTACGGCCACGCCTCAGGTGTTTGCCCTCTTTAACAGCCGCTTCTTTCGCGTCCAGAGTGAGGCGTTGGCGGAGCGCCTGGTGAGGGACGTTGGCGATGATGCGACCCTACAGATTCAACGGGCGTTTCAACTTGCTTTTCAACGTTATCCGGCGGACGACGAGTTGGCCAGTTGTCGTGAGTTTCTCGAGAAATCGATCACCGGCGAGGGTCAGTTCTCTGAGCCTGGAGACTCGGAGTCTGGGGAAAAGGTTCCTCATGGGACATTGGCTGATTTATGCCTTGTGCTTCTAAATAGTAACGAATTCATTTTTCTGGATTAGCTCGCACTGCACTCAGTTTCGATACTCACACAGGTGATCGTGATGGCAAAGGGTGAATTTGATTTTTGCAATAGGACTGTCAGGAAGGCTCCGCTTGATGAAGGGGAAATGGGCCGTCGTGATTTTTTGTATCGCTTTGGTTCCGGCCTGGGAGCGATAGCGCTCACCGATGCGCTCTGCAAAGACGGTCACTTATCAGCTACGGACCAACTGGGCGTGAATCCACTGGCTTCCAAGTCACCCCACTTTGTGCCACGTGCTAAAGCGTGCATTTTCCTCTTCATGGCGGGTGCTCCCAGCCAGATGGATACGTTTGATCCAAAGCCCGCATTGAACCGCTTACATGGTAAGCCCGTGACTCGCATTTATGGGAGTTATGAGAAACGGTTGTTTGTTGGCAGTCCTTTTAAGTTTTCCCGACACGGTCAGGCTGGCATTGAGGTGTCGGAGATTTTTCCTCAACTCGCCAGTTGTGTCGATGAGATGGCAATCGTGCGCTCGTTGCACACTAGCGTCGAAGCACATACGACAGCCACATTTTTCATGAACACTGGCGAGGCCATTCCCGGCAGTCCGTCGGTTGGTTCGTGGGCCGTTTACGGGCTGGGAAGCGAAAATGAGAACTTGCCTGCGTTTGTTGTTTTTCCCGACGAACGTGGTGGCGTGTTTGGAGGCGCCATGAACTGGTCCAATGCCTATTTGCCGGCAGCAACTCAAGGAACGTTGATGAACCCGGTTGGCCCACCCATTGTTGACCTTTTACCTGGCTACGAGATCAGTCGTCGCCAGCAGCATGATAATCTGAGATTACTTAATCGTCTGAACGAACGTTATCTGTCTTCCAATGATCGGAACCAGGATTTATTGGGCAGGATGCGCAATTACGAATTAGCTTTTCGCATGCAGGATACCGTCCCGGAGGCGATGGATGTCTCGCGGGAAACTGCGGCGACTCAGCAATTGTACGGCCTGGATAAATTGGTCACTCAGCCGATGGGCCGCAAGTGTTTGATGGCTCGACGGATGATCGAACGGGGTGTACGTTTCCTGCAGGTCTATTGTAATGGCTGGGATTCCCACGAAAACATTGCTGCTGAGCATCGTAAACGGGGTGTGGAAATTGACCGTCCCGTTGCCGGTTTAATTCAGGATTTGCGTCAGCGCGGTATGTTGGACGAGACGCTGATTGTCTGGTGTGGCGAATTCGGCAGGACGGCGGACAATTCGATGAACTTTTTCCGCAGCAATCCGGGGCGTGACCACAACAAGGAGGCAATGGTTTGCTGGCTGGCGGGTGGTGGTGTGAAAGGGGGGACGGTCATTGGTAATACCGATGAACTCGGCAAAAAAGCTGTCGAAGATGTCTACCATACGCACGACTTACATGCCACGCTTTTGCACTTGATGGGTCTTAGTGACATAGATCTGACTTATTACCATGGCGGCCGTTTCAAACGTCTGACTGATTTGGGCGGACGTACGATTGAGGAAATCATCGGCTGAGAGCAAACCTGGTACGGTCAATACAGGGTTTCCAATTCCAGACGAGAGATCCGCAGGTTGTGGTTAAAGCCGGGACCGCGGTGTTTCAGAGTGAAGGTCCAGCGATTGGTTCCTTGTGCCAGATACTCAATGGGAACAGGGATAGCAACTCCCATGAATGTGTTGTCAATCGGTTTGTCGGCAGGCAAGCCGAGAACCCCTTGTCCAGCGGGAAACATCATGGATTGCCCCAACAGCTTTTGTCGAAGACCATTTTGGGAGTTAGGTATTTCGAGTTCGTGACCATTGCAAGCGATCGACAACACGTCCTGATCGCTGAGAAAATCTAATTCCAGCCAAAGATTCACTTGTCGAGGGCGAGTCAGAGCGGACTGGAAATCTGTGCTACTCACCAGTTCCACGGTATGGGGTTCTGTCTTCACATCGAGTGAGAATGGCACGGGTGCTGAGCGACTCTGGCTGTTATAGCGCACGTAATCGGCGCCCGGTTGACCGCTGGGTGCGGACACGCGATGAACCAATGTATAACGCTTGTTTTTTCCGCTGAGGCTTTGGGGCGTTGCAATTTCCGCCAGCAGTTCCGATCGCCAGGATCCATAAAAGAACCAATTGAAGAGATACAGTCCGTCAGCGCCATTGTGCCACAGGTTTGCCGCACTGCCGCGGATGACCTCATCGGGCTGTAAAAAATATCCGTTCCCGATGGATGTCAGGCACGGATAGATGGGCAGTTTGCGATCGCCCATCAAAGACCGGAATTCAGCCAACGTAGGCAGGCTTGTGAGCCCCTGTCCGAGGATCACCAGGTCGATCAGGTCTTCGGAAATCCAGTTGCCAATATCAAACCCACCGGCCTGGCACCAATCGATACGTTCTGGAATTCGTACCGCGATCTGGATCGGGCGACCTCGCTTTTTCGCACGTTGGTTGAGCGAGTGACGTATTTGTTTCATGAAATGGTTCAGGTGGTGGGCATTCGCTTTTTCGGTTCCGCGCGGAAAGTAGAGCGTGTGCCGTAGCCAATCCAGTTCGATGCCATCAAAATCCCAGCGGTCAAAAAATTCTTCAATTGCTTTGAGCTTTAAAGCTTGTACCCGGGGGTGTGAAAAATCCAGTGCTGTCCACCAGTCGAGATCCTCAATCAACCAGTCACTATTTTGTCGCTTGAAGGTAGCCAGTTCCGGATTGGGAATGGTTCCTTGGGGATGCTGCCCGTCGTGACAGTCGTTCATCCGAAAGGATACAAAGGCCTGCATTCCTCGCCGCTGGCATTCTTCGACAATCAGGTGAGGAGGATTGCCGCCAGCATCGGCAAGCGCTTTGGGGTTGTTGTATTGATCGGCCGGATCGACCTCGATGCCACCGTGCCACGTTCGCGATTCAGGAAACTGAAAACGGTCCGCCTCGCCGGGCCATTCGAGCACACGACTTTCATATTCAGCGATGTTTCCATTGCCGAAGCTGAACAATACGGTGTCCACCGATTGTTCGGCAAGAGGTTCAAAGGCCAGCGAAATGAACTGCTCTTTTGTCAGTGGTCCGTCGGGGTTTCCCAGTGCGGCCCGTCCGAAGCAATGGATCATGGATCCATCCCAGTTGAACAATAGACGACGAGGTGACTGTTGAGGAGCTGAAAACGCCGGGCTGGTGAGGGCGGCGGTGGCGGCGGTTACTCCCTGTAACCATTTGCGGCGGTCGATCGTAGGCACGGCTGGGTCCCTCAAACGGCTGGAAGCGGGTGACAGAGTCAGTCCTGATTAGTCGAGCTTAACAAGCATGAAATAATGCTGGTAGCTGCAGAAGGCCTCTAGATACCCGGCCCATTCAACGAGTGTAATTTTAATCGGATTTCATCCGATGTGCCAGCATTGGCGCAGAATTTAGACGTCCTTGAGAACAGGAGAATTTCGCGGTGGACATGCAGGTGATGATGGCTCCCACTAGGTAGGCCAGGCTCATGATTTTCCCCAGCAGCTGGTACTTTTCATCCAATTTAGCGATGAAAATCTCTCCGGCGAATGGACCGTGTCGCGCCTGTCTGAGAGGCCAGTCTGGCGAACCAGAATCCTGGACCACATAGTGATTTAATGGTGATAACACGTGACTGGCAGGAGACGGTGACCTGTAGACGAAGCCCTTGTCCGGATTTCCAGAATGCCATCAGCGACATCAGCCAAGTGTTACGGGCTCGAGTTATTTTACTTGAGTCATTTTGAGTACAGCAGCTTGGAGATCACGCTCCGTTCGTCAGATCGTGGCATCAGTAGTACGGCGGCGATACCGGTCAAATACATGAAACCGCAGACTCGTCCTACCAAGTCGTATCGACCTTCAAACTGTTCCTTCAAGGCAAATGCTGTCAATAGGATCAGTGCGGCGACGATAATTCTCCCAAAGTTGAAACTTACCCCACCACCGGTTGACCGAACACGCGTCGGAAACATCTCGGGTAGACAGAGTGGTAACCAACCGAAGAAAAATCCACTGAAGAACCCGAGCGCGCTTACCCACATTTGAAATCCATCAGAATTCGGGTTTGGCAAGCTATAGAGCATTTGAGTACATGTAAATGCACAGACGCACAGCACCGCATAACAGATTCTCCTGCCGAGAAACATTGCCAAAGCACCTCCCAGTAGACTGCTGATTGAGCCGGTCCATGCCCGATTGAAAGAGGTTTGAGCTTTCTTGTTGGTTGTGGTTTTTTTAGGCACTCTATTGGCGTCATCTGCTTGTGTTTCTTCTGCTTGGGTTGCGCTGTTCTGCTCCTCTGCAACTTGTGCAAGACGGGCTTTTTCATCTGCTTCGGCTGCCCAGTAACTGGCCCAGTTTGCAACTCCCCACCCGCCAAATAAGGGAACGAATGCGAGAATAAGACCGATCAAAGTTAGTTTCAGGTGTGGGGGTGAAAACACTTCACCCATTCCTACTTTGTCCGGTCCACTTTCGGCATTTGATGCGGACTGTTGTTGAAGCCATTTTGGGGATTCTGGAACAATGAACCAGGAAGCAATCGCGAGAAAAATTGGTGTGCTGCCAGCCATGTAAGTCCATTGCCAGTCATCTGGGTTGACATCCTTATGGATACAGAGATAGGCAAACAGTGCGATGCCCACGTTGGCGGCGGTTCCTAATATTCCGGCCAGGATAGGTTTCGCGGTATTGGGCCATGCTTCTTGCAAGAGCGCCATTCCATTTGGCCACATCCCACCGATTCCCATGCAGGTGAGGAACCGTAATAGCCAGAAAATTTCGATTCTTGGTGACAAGAGTGAGACGAATGAAAAGATGCTGTAAAAAGCGATGCTAAGAGCCATTGCCTTGGAACGGCCAAATCGGTCCCCCACCCAACCGAAGACATATCCTCCAGCTGCTGCGCCGAGTAGAAATGCGACAACAAGAAATCCGATCCATTGAGGAACAGCGGTACTTCCATCCGGCAAAAGTGAGGTGGCAACGGAATGATACGTGATACTGTTGATCGCCATGTGTGATCCGGCGAACATCCATCCCAGGAATGCAATGATGAGGATGGTGTACATCTTGCCTGATTGAGTTACTGTATCAGAGCCAGAGTCATGAGAGGTAGAAGCTTGGGACATGCGGAACCTTGTAAATCGTTAAACTTGTAAATGATTCGCCCAGGACAAGGCCCCTATGGTAATTTTCTTGGCTATTGGAAACAACTCGAGTCATTCGCTTTTCCAGAAAAATTGTCAATACGGCCGAGATGAGCGAGTTGGTGGAGTCAATAACTTGTGAAATTCCAATTGTTTCGCCACCGAACCGTACATTGTTGATTGGTTCGTTTGCTGATTCACTTGGTCAGAGGCAAGTATTTATTTAAAGATTTGTGTTTGTTAGTGCTTTTTGTCCGAAAGGTGATCGGTCGATACTGTTCTCTCGAATTGTTCCAGGGGACGATCTTCTGGAAATGTCAAGCGGGCCCTTTGTCTTCACTTCCAAACACTCTAGGGTCATTAACGACGACCTGGACGCCGTCACGTGTGTTGCCGATTAAATTTAGATCCAGTTTGTAGATCAGAGAAATTTTGTTGTGGCGCTGGAACGTGTCTCGGTGGGACCATGAAATGAAACCACTGTTGTACCTGTCTTCTTCTGGCATGCAATCGTGAATATCGTAGGGTGTGAAGCGAGACAGACCACCATCGGTGCGACGCATAACGACCGTCCAAGTGCGATGCTTGTCGGAACTCTGGAAATCTTGGGCTGCTGACAGAAACAAGCGTGTCGTCAGACCCAGCTGGGGCACGATCTAAATGAGTCACCTGCCACTGGATATCACTTTCAAAAGAGGGGAAATTTTCCGGTTCCGTGTTGTATAAAAAAATTGTAAGGGGTTGAAATCCCATCCAGAAACAAGTTTCCTAATCCAGT
The DNA here is from genome assembly GCA_964393615.1 of uncultured Pirellulaceae bacterium. Classification (GTDB taxonomy): domain Bacteria; phylum Planctomycetota; class Planctomycetia; order Pirellulales; family Pirellulaceae; genus CAYMUR01. The sequence continues at coordinate 9,467 of CAYMUR010000033.1, read as the reverse complement.
GCTCTTGATACGGGATACCGGGCAATGTGCCCCCAGATTTAAAAATGATAAACGTTTTCCGCTGTTTTTCTCAGTAACCAGATGCGGTCCTCGTCCGTCAAAGAATGAATGCGGTCTCGAATGAGCGCCAAAGAATCGGCATAGTTGTTGATGCCTTGCAGTTGATACGGAGCATCACTGGCCCACATCAGTCGCTGGGGTCCAAATGTCTCGAAGAGCCGGCGAATCATTGGAATCAATTCGTCATGAGGTGGTTTTTTTGCCCCCAAACCATAGTATGCCGACAGTTTGACATAGGTATACGGGTGGCGTGCCAGACGGCATAATTGGTTAACGTCTTTTTCACGAATGTTGCCATCGATACCAATTCTGGCAAAATGATCGATCACGACAGGTGTCTCCGGATGTTGTTCGCACATCGCATCCACGCTTGCTAAATGTTCCGCATCGATCAAGCAGCCGATCGCTTGGCGCGTATCGGCAGCGCATTTCCACATGGCGACCATTCCGGATCCCTTGAGCCAATTGTCTCCCAATCGAGGCGTAATGCGAAAGGACGTAACGTGCTGTTTGAACAGCTGGCGCATCAGCCGGTCTGGGTGCGGCTTTGTGTCATCTACTTTTCCTACGACCCTGAACGTTCCGGGAAACCGCCGAGCTTCGTGGATTAAGTAGGTATTGTCAAACGCGTGGTACACGTCGTGCTGGATGAGAACGACGCGAGTGACACCGATTGGTTGGGCAGCGTCGAGTAGTTCCTCCGAAGTAAAACTGGATGGGCTCAAATCGTCCAGGGTTTGTCCTGCTGCCAGGGGGAAGCGATGAATGTCTCGTGACCAGATGTGCGAATGTGCGTCAATCCAACCCTTTTCATGGCTGGTCTGAGCTGCCGCTAAGTCACCAGGAGTAACACGAGGCAGGAGCATTCCACACGAAGCGGCGATGCCACCTTGCAACAGCTCACGTCGAGAAAAATTCGGTTTTGCTGAATTATTCCAATAAGACAAATCGTTGGGATTCATGATGGCACCCTTGAGGTAAAAAAAAATGACTAAATCGTTCCAGGAATATCGTGTATGATAAAGCACATGTCCTTGGGATCAAGTCCGCGTTTGGTGGCAAAATCTTGTCACTGCCTTGGAAAGTCTGTTACTGCGCTGTCTGTTTGCAGTGCCTGTCGTGTTTCAGTACATTGATGTGCTGAACGATTGTGGCGAAATATGTTCTCTGCGAATGACCTTTTAACCGGATCAGCGTAGAACATGTACTTGTGTTCAATACCAGCTCTTATGGCAAAGTGCAGAGGAGGCAGGATCATGCGAAGAGATTGTATTGCCGGATTATTGCTTGTTTCGGTTGTGCTGCTAGGAGGAGTTTCGGTTCGATGTGCCGAGCCGAAACAGCCGGAATGCATTGATATTGGTTCACGAAAACAATTGTTCGTCGACAGCCACTTGATTGCCAATCGCTCTGGGGTCGAACTGGTTATGAATCCACCACGGCGGGACGGTGAGGTTTTGCTCACGACTGATCAGCCCTGGGAACAGGGGCAGGCGGTCGGGGTTTATTCCACCGTCCTGAAAATAGATGGCAAGGTAAAGATTTGGTACGACTTTCGCCAGCCAATAGATACCGACCCTTGGCGAAATTTACGAGTCAATTATGCGGAGTCTCGTGACGGAATTCATTTCACGAAACCGAAACTCGGTTTGTATGCCCTGAACGGCTCCAAGGAAAATGCTGTCGTGTTACCCGGTCCGATTGGTGGCTGTTCCGTCTGGATTGACCCTCATGCAGATGCGGAACATCGTTATAAGAACCAGGCGAAAGTCTATCCCAGTGCTGAACTGCACATGCACAGTTCACCGGATGGAATCCACTGGAAAAAACTAGCGACGATTAATCCTGGGCCGGGCGGTTGGGACACCCAAACCATTGTCTTTTGGGATCCCAAAGTCGAGCGTTACGCGATGTACACACGTCGTTGGTTTATGCAGGAACCGCGACTGGCCAGTTACCGAGCGGTGCGTCGTATCGAGTCAGACGATCTATTACACTGGGATAACGAACACGTAGTAATGCAAGCAGATGAAATTGACCTGGCGACACACGAGACTGGTACACCACAACCGCCGGTAGACTTTTATGGAGCTAACGTGTTTCTCTGTCCAGGAGCCGAAGACGTTTATATAATGTTGGCCCAAGCGTTTTGGCATTGGCAGTCGCGGTCTTCGGCAAAAGGCTTGGGACCCTCGGAATTCGATGTGAGGCTGGCTGTCAGTCGGGACGGTAAACAATTTCAGCGAATTGGCCAGCGAAAACCGTTCATGGCGACAGGACCCGCTGGGAGATTTGACTCGCGTTTTGTCTGGGCCATGCCTCATCCAATTCGTATGGGAGACGAATTGTGGATTTATTATGTCGGTACTAACCAAGACCATGACCGCCTAATTGACGAGGCGGCCGATGGCGTCCATCTGACTGGCATTGGTCGTGCGGTGCTTCGTTTGGACGGGTTTGTTTCAGCCGATGCCGATTATCGTGGCGGTCAAATCACGACACCTCTGGTCCGGTTTTCGGGCGGCCGCCTGGAATTGAACTTGGAAACCAGTGGAGGGGGAACTGTCCGCGTTGAATTGCTTGACGAACACAATGAGCCGATTGCAGGATTCGGCAAAGCGGATGCTATTGCTCTCAATGGAAATTCAGTACGTATGCCAGTTCGTTGGCAGACTGGGGGTGACCTCCGTTCGCTGGCTGATCGGGCCCTACGTTTGCGTTTTTATATGCAAGATTGCAAGTTGTATGCTTTTCAGTTCATGGAGCCAATAGAATGATCATAGGGATGTAATGTCTACGCTCGAACGACGCTGCCAGGCAACAAACCATTTACGATAGATTGAATAAGTAAAATCTGCACACGCCCCCGAATTCTTTCCGGAACTGTACTAGTGGTGCAAGTGGCAACGGGAATGTGTCGCTACGATAATAGTCGTTTTTCGCCAGATATGTGTTTTAAAAACAATCGATGGCTTAGACGGATTTCTGATTAGCAGTCTGGCACCATGAGATTTCTGAAACGCTTGTTAGCTCTGTGTTGCAGTGTGTTGCAGTGCGTTGCATTGGTGCGGATTGCGTTGTAGCAATCGTGGAAAATCACGGTGGTTTATCGACTGCACGCAATGCAAGAAGCGGCAGACTATTTTCCACCCAAAGCCTGTCGTATGGCAAAGAACCCTGTGGACAATTTGTAAACAAGTAGTACGTTACAGCACCACAAAAAGTACTCAAGTGTACTGTTCCAACCAAACGTTGGGAGAACCCGCAAATCCAATGCAGCCAGGCAAAAACCAAAAATCTTGGGCGCACTACCCAGCTATAAGGTTGTTGCAACGCGTTACGAACCATCGCAAATCCAACGACCATCGCGTAGGTGAAAATATAAATCGAGCCTGCGATAATGGTTACGTACTCGTACTGAACCAGGCAGATCATCGATGCCGTGACGATGATTTGATCACACATTGAATCGGTCAACAAGCCTTGGGCGGAGGCGGTTCCCTGGGAGCGCGCCACGGGACCGTCCAGGCCATCCAGAATGACGTGGAGCAATATACAGACCATGGCTCCTAAACGTGAATAGTACCAAACCACGCAAAAGCTCATGCCTGTCAGAAACGAGAGAACTGTGATGTGGTTTGCCGTGATATGGAGCAGGGCCAATCGTTTCAAAAGTGGGTTCAGCACACGAGCGCGGAGTTGTTGAAATCAAACCATTTTGGTTCGCTCGCCCTCTGCATAACAATCGGCTACCATTTTCTAACTATCTTCCATCAGAGAAATCTCCTTCGATTTCAAATTGCAAGATTTCACTAGCCAAATATTTTAACGGGGCTCCACTGTTAAAGAATGTCAGTCCCTCCAACTCAAAATGGTTGATGACCGAGTGAGTGTGTCCAAAGAAGACACGTCGAATGGTACCATCGAGTAATCCCTCGTTCTGTAAATATTGCAGCAGGTGCTTGCAGATACGGTCGTTTCGATTGAGTAGATAGTTGATTAAAACGGGTAACCGCAAGAAAAATATCAAGCTGTACAAGCTGTTTTGAAGACGCCCCTTCTTTCGCTGATGGGTGCCATTGGAACGACGGTATTTTAAGGAATCGTGGTTTGGCGGGGTGTTTGTCACGTCACCATGTAAAAACAACGCATCTCCTTGTCGATACCAGTACTTGTAGATTTCAACATGGCTGTTCATTGTGGCAAGATGGTTTAACCGTGTGAGGTAACTGGGCGCCCAGTCATGGTTGCCGATCAAATAAATGATTTGCTTATTGCGATATTGGGCCGAAAAATTTTGTAACCATTTGATTGCAGCCAGTTCGGTTTGCTCTTGATCGGGTAGTCGGCTCCATTTGAAGTCAACGATATCGCCCCCTAACACAATTAAGTCTGCGCTTTTAGCAACTTTTTCAAGATTTGGCAGGATGGACTCGACGACGGACCGATCCGTGAACATGTGGAAATCGGACGTAAAGATGCCACGTTTGGTCATGCCTCGCACTCGCCGTCACCGGGTGCAACGGTTCATTAGTCCGTCTGGTCCCTGGCCTGTCCACTCCTCTGGAGAATGCCGCTTTGTTAGAAGCGATATTGTGATAGGTACCAAAATGGGAGCAATAGGATTCGAAGTCGTGTCCTGCTGGTCTTCGGTGAATAAAAGAAATTGCAAACAGTTGATGATTCGTCCACGACGCGTGATTGGGATTTGTTGGGTCTACCGGATTGCAACGTTGGCTTTTCCCCGTGAGCGAAATACCGGCCAGTATTGTCCTGATTTCAACAGTGTTTTTACGCACGCCGATAGTAACACGATTCGTTGGATGGGGCAATCCTGAGTACATTTTGTTCTAAAGACGAGCTTTCCATCACGACTTATTTTCAGCATGTCCCGTTGTCCGAGGATGATACGTTAACAGTATGTCAAACTAAATGGTTCCGATGTGTGGCCATGTGAGTTCACGTCCATTACTCGTGATGAAATATTTCGTGTAATGGATGGGGAGTCGCTGGTCCATGCATGAACTCTTTGCAATTGCTGTTGACCAGCACGCATTTTCATAAACGGTGCCAGTAGGCGTCATATGGTACATCAGGCTGTAATGGGGTACCCTTTTGTAAGGAGAAAAATGTTCATGAACTTAGTTTTTCTGAGAAATATCAATGTTGCTTTGTCTTCTTTGCCAGCCCTTGTTTTTTGTGTAGTGGCTTTATTGCCAGTTCTGGCGGAAGAAACAGATGACATTGCTGGTCTGTTGGAGACAATAGGCAGAGTTGGCTCGCAAGGCGTGGGTTCGGCAATGGCGCGAACGGCAAGTGACCAGTTGGCCGAACTCGATGTTGAGATTCTTCCTGAATTGCTGACTGCGATGAATACTCCCGACATTGTTGCAGCCAACTGGTACCGCACAGTATATGAGCGAATCGTTTTCAAGGAATTGGAGGAAAAAGATCCTGATTTTCCTACTGAGTGGCTGCAGGAATTCATACGTGATGCGAGTCGACACGGGCGAACGAGGCGACTCGTTGTACGGTTGGTAGAAGAGTTGACGCCGGGGTATTACCAGTCGATTTTGCCGACACTATTAGACGATACCGAGTTTCGATCAGAGGCGGTCGAGTTTGTCTTGGATCGTGGTACGGCCTTCCAAAATGAGGGTGACACGGAATCAGCCAAATTGGATTTTCAGGCCGCACTAAAACATGCCAGGGAGGTGGATCAAATTACTTTCGCTGCCGATCGCCTCCAGGCGTTGGGATTTGAATTTGATATTGCCAGACAGATGGGTTTTATCATGCGTTGGTATGTGGTTGGTCCGTTTGATGCTCCAGGAAAAAGTGGTTTTGACAAGCGATTTCCGCCGGAAGAATCCATTGATCTGGCTGCCAGTTATGTTGGAGTGGACAGATCTGAAATCCAGTGGAACCTTCTTGAAACAAAAGACCGGTTAGGACAGGTAAATTTCGTCCAGGCGATAGCACCGACGGCAGAAGCCGTGTGTTATGTTTACACGGAATTGGATTCTCCACAGCAACAGGAAGTGCAAATGCGATGTGGAGCGGATGACAATCTGTCTGTATGGTTGAACGGAGAAAATATTTGTTCCCGCCGGCAATGGCTCAACGGTACACGTTTGGATCGTTTTTCGGTTCCTGCGTTGTTGCGGAAAGGCCGTAATCGATTGCTGGTCAAGGTTTGCCAGGGTCCACAGCATCAGGATCCTGCGGTGGCTAATAACTGGTCCATGCGTTTGCGTTTCTGTGACCCATCAGGCGCAGGTGTGATCCTCAAGTCGGCTTTACCAGAATCGACTGAATAAAAAAACCGGAAATCTGGTTTTCCAGGTACGGCTTCAATGGTCGTTGGAAACCTCGAATTGATAAATTGTGATGGGCGACGCATTCCGGAATTGGTAATTTTTAAATCGGTCTATAGATTTCATGGAACTCAAATAGAAATGTTTTGTTTTCTTGTTGTTTTAATGTCCATTATGTCGGTGGTGGTCCAAGCGGAAAACTGGTCCGGCTGGCGGGGACCGAACCGCAATGCGGTAAGTTCCGAGGCTCATGTGCCAATCCACTGGTCTCAGCAGGAAGGGGTGCGTTGGCGAGTTGGGTTGCCAGGAGCGGGAATATCCAGTCCGGTTGTTTGGGAGGATCGCATACTTCTTACGTCTTCGGACGGGCCCCGTCAGGATGATCTACACATCATTTGTTTGGCACGCCAGGATGGCAAAGTGCTTTGGCATCAGCGATTGTGGGGAACTGCACCGACTCGCTATCACGTGACCAAGAGCAGCATGGCCAGTCCTACCCCCGTGACCGATGGAAAACACGTTTACGCCTTTTTTGGAACCGGTGATTTGTTTTGTCTTGCCTTAGATGGCCATTTAGTGTGGCACCGATCGTTGGCTGCGGAATATGGGCAGTTCGAAAATCGTTTTTCAGCAACCAGTTCTCCTCTGCTGTACGAGGATATGGTGCTCGTACAGTGTGACCATTATGGGCGTTCCTATGTACTGGCTGTAGAGAAGACGACAGGCGCTGATCGTTGGAAAGTGGATCGTCCAGATGAATGGCTTTCCTGGTCGTCACCGCAGATTGTGCCTGTCAACCAGCAGGGAACCGGTGAGCTTTTGTTGTGTGGTTCCCGCAAGATCGATGCTTTTGAACCCAAGACCGGAACAAAATTGTGGACGGTTACTGGAATGCAGCATGAATGCATTCCCACTCCAGTGTTTGGTCATGGTTTAATCTATGTGGTGAGCGGGCCTGGTGGCAAGACAATGAGTATTCGACCAGGCGGTCGGGGTGATGTGTCTGACACACATGTAGTGTGGGAGAATTCTCATGGCACACCTTTTGTGCCCTCCGCTATTCTGGTGGGAGATTTTTATTACCTTGTCGACGATGCGGGCATTGCCACTTGTTTGGATGCACATGATGGAAGCCGTGTGTGGCGGCGGCGTTTTCCAGGTAAATATACGGCTTCTCCCGTGGCCACTGCTGAGCATATCTATTTTTGTAATGAAGAGGGTGATACGATTGTGCTACAAGCCAAACAAAGAAAATATGAACGAGTCGCACGTAACCGGCTCGACGAGCCAATTTTTGCTTCGCCGGCTGTGTCGCAGGGAACCCCCTACCTGCGAACCACTCACCATCTGTTTTGCATCGGATTCGGCGCTGGTGTACCGTAGGGTATAAAACGCATTCTGGATTTATATAACTCACTGCGTATACATTCCGTCATCAATATTTCTGATTTTTCCAATAGGAAAGAAAGTCATGCAATACAAGACCCTGGGCAAGTGTGGTGTTCGAGTATCTCCGTTCTGTTTGGGCACGATGATGTTTGGTGGTCCCACGGATGAGGCAGAATCGGTACAGATTATTCACCATGCGATCGATGAGGGTATCAATTTTCTCGACACAGCAAACGTATATAACCAAGGTGAATCGGAGCGTGTCGTAGGTAAAGCGATTGCCGATCGACGTGCAAAAGTTGTTCTAGCGACAAAGGGCCGCCATCCGATGGGCAAAGGGCCGAATGAACAGGGCGCCAGTCGTGTTCATCTGATGCATGAATTGAACGCCAGTCTTCGGCGGCTGGGCACAGATTATATTGACGTTTATTACACCCACACCCCTGATTACCAAACGCCCATCGACGAAACATTACGAGCCATGGACGATATGGTGCATAGCGGCAAAGTGCATTACATCGCGTGTTCGAATTTTCGAGCCTGGCGACTTTGTGAATCTTTGTGGGCTAGCGACAGGCTGAACTTGAACCGTTTTGCCTGTATTCAACCACTCTACAACATTGTGAATCGCGATATTGAAGTCGAATTATTGCCATTGTGTCGCGAATACGGGATTGGCGTCGTCAGCTACAGCCCGTTGGCCCGTGGTATTCTGACAGGCAAATACAAGAAATTTGGTGAGTACCCCGAAGGGACACGTGCTGCGCGCAAGGATCCACGTATGCAGCAGGCTGAATTACGTGAAGCCAGCATTGAGGTCGCACAACAAATTGACAATTACTGTGAGAAAAAGGGAGTCCAAACCTCTCAATTTGCCTTGGCATGGGTGCTGGCCAATCCGATCGTATCGTCTATTATTATCGGACCTCGGACGATGCAGCAGTGTGTCGATAATATTGGCTGCCTGGATATTGCGATTACAGAAGAAGATGAGGCATTCGTTGACAGTCTTGTGCCAGCGGGAGAACACAGTGGCAAATCGTTTCCTGACTCCCAGTATCCGATCACCGGGCGTACACGTTGACGTAAAGATCAGGCCTCTCCTCGACGGGAGTGTACTTTCACCAGGGGACACGATTGGATTTGTCCGACCGTTTTACCAGATGTCAGACTAAGGTGCTGACGGTTATCCTCGAACCGAAAAACTGCTGTTGGGGTTGATCTGGCGTCGACGTGAATAATGCCCCATGTTCAATCGTAGTTTGGTATAGGGGCCCGTGACCACGACCGGATCGCTGTCATGATCGTGACCGTTTTCACAGCGATCAATGAGCTCGGCCATCACATAACCGGCCAGGGGACCTACTTTGAATTGGTTGCCACTCGTTCCTATTGCCATGTAGAATCCCTGCAGGTCCGATTTGTCGTAGATCGGAATCCAATCATCAGAAACATCATACAATGCAGCAAATCCTGTTTTTTCATCAGGAATGTTGAGGTGAGCCACGCGACGTGTCAGTCTTGAGACGTGTGCTGTCCACTGTGAGTCCGTAATATCCGGGTCAAAGTGGTCTGGGTCATTGATCCATTCGGGCGGATCGCACTCAGGATCTTCACTACCCACCAGAATAGTGTTGTTGGAACCAGGGCGAAAGTAAATGCCATTGTCAGCATCGGACACTTGAAAACCTTCATGCTCAA
>CAYMUR010000032.1:40685-47072 GCA_964393615.1 uncultured Pirellulaceae bacterium | reverse complement strand
CCTGGTTCGTCAACGCCCCCTGGCCATTCCAAGAGGAAGTCGGTGTCGTACTGCGTCGGTTCGATACTACCACCTGTTATCACCACACTCTTGGAAGATAAAACGCCCAATTCACGACTCGCCGTAATAAAACTGGAACCGGCATCCTCCGCCGTAGCCAGCACGGAGGTCTCGATTAGCTGATAGCTATCCCCAACGCGTAAGCGAAAAGTACCACCCCCTGCCACATCCAAATTTTCGAGATCATCCGAAAATACCAACACCGCCTTGTTGGCAACGGGATCGTATGAAACTGTCTCCGGATTGAAGACAACGTCATCGACGGTATCCGCCGTCTGCTGAGTGGCTAACAACTGGTAAAATTGTCGGTTTTCTGCCGCAGACAGATCCAAGGCATCATTGTTGAAATAGACGTCAATCGTGTCGCGCGATTGTGTCAATCCACTGGCATCACGCGTGATCGGCTGTGGAACCACAGCTACAATCTGTGGGCCCAAATCCAACTCGAAATCGACCTGCCTGTCCGTTCCACCATTAAAATTCTCACCGAAGATGTTGATCAAAGGCGCTACGCTGCCCTCCTCTGCTCCGATGATGGAAATACGATAGCGATCGTCTGGCAGTGAATCGGCAAAGCGAAAGATGACATCGTTGGATTGCTCGCCCACATCAATAAAACCTGGCAGGATAGCAATATCGTTGCCGTCCTCGAACAACCCGCCCGGCCCGGCCCGGACAATCTGAATGGAACCCTGGGTTGCTGGATCGCCCAGAGACACCGGATCAATAATCTGGCCTTCGTCAAACCGAAAAACAAGCTCTTGAGGACTTAGCGTCCGTACATCCCCGTCTCGTAGAATTTCGCCCGTGTTGGGAATGATCGTGACCAACTGAGGGCCGTATTGATCCACCTGACCGACATGCTGGCTGGCATTCGGCAAAATCCAGGCACCACGTCCTAGCGTACCGACCACCAAAACATCATCCGCGATGTCAAATTCCATGTCCCACACTGGCACATTAGGAAGACCACTGCCGTAGCGAAACCAGGTTCCAGGCGACGCGTTCGATGAAATAAACACGCCTACATCCGTACCGACGACCAAGGCACTTTCCGAACCTTCGATAAATGCTAACGAGAGCAGTTGGCTGTCCAAGTCGACAAGGTTCCCCGTGATGTCAGTCCACAACTCTCCCGTCGTGGTGGTCATAAACACCTGGTCCTCGTCAAGGGCAAACGCCGTTTGCCAATTTTCCACATCCACGCGCACATCACGTATAAGTTGATCGCTGGTGTCATCCGGGTCAGTGGATGTAAAGGTTCCCCCGGCCGTTGTCCGAATTTGAACATTTCCCAACTGGTCACCGGCATAAACCACGTCTAAATTTGCCACCCCTTCTAAATAACCCCCGTAGGCCAGCGGGTGCGAAGTGCTACCCGGTACAAATACATTCGTCGCCACCTGCTCAATGGTGTCCCCTTGATCAAACGATTCATAGAGACCATTTGCACCACCCAACAAGACACGTGTTGGATCGATGGCATTCAGGGTGAGCGGCGTTTCCTCTTGGGGCTCAAACTCCATACCGACCATAACGGCCAGGGCTGCAAAGTTCGTCGTGAGAACATTGTTATTCTCATCCACGGTCCGACGCTGCAACTCTTGGAGATTCGGAAGGCTCGAATAACGGATTGACTGGCCGAATTCAGCCAATGACATGTCATCAACAGCGACCTCGCTGCCACCCGACGTTGTCACGCTCTGCCAGGTCAGCGAACCTTCGCTAACTTGCTCGGTAGTTCCCGTGTTAACATTACCCGTCATGACTATGTTGGAGATCGAATCGTAGGCCACATCATGAATTTCAGTGACCTGCAAATCACCGTTCATCGAGAACCAATCGCCGGAATCAGACAGCGGATTCGTTCTTCGATAGATTCCGCCATCGTCCACCTCGATGAGATTGCCAACCAGGTCCATTGCCATTTCACGCGAATTGGCATGAGGCGCCGAGCCACTGGCCGTCCCGCCACCCTCGGGCAATGCCATGCTGGAGTGTGTCAAATGGACCCACAAATTGGCCGCGTCAACCGCCGCATCCCCCCGGAACAAGCGCGCACTAAAGTCAAACGCACCGATGGAATTCGGAAACACGGCCGGATCCGCGCCCTCATTGAGATCCGGTTGTCGGTCCCCACCTACGTACACGATATCGGGGTCATTGGGATCTGCCAGAATGGAAAAGTGAATGTCACCCTGGCCCATGGGATTCAGTCCGAACTCACCATTAGCTTCGATGGTCGTCGGGACCCCCATGGCTGTCCAGACACCGCCGCCGTCGCCGGAGCGAAAGAAACCTGCTGCCTCGCCGTTGTTGACAACGCCGACATAAACGTTGTTACTCGTACCGACAGAAATCTCTACATTGTTGGTTCCCCCTGCCATCAAACCATTGATCTCTGCATTACTCACTTGCCCCCATGTGGCTCCGCTGTCCGTCGATTTGTAAATGCCACCATTGTCGATACTCGTATAAAGGATCGACGGGTCATTAGGATCCCCCGCTAAATCAAAAGAAGCGCCACCAGGCAGGCCGGTGCCACCCAGCGAAACCTGGTTAAAAGTAGCTCCTTCGTCCACGCTACGAAACACGCCGACATTAGCCAGGTTGAAATCGTCGGCGGTGTTCACCGAAACAACAATCGTACCACCACGGGCTACCACGCCCGATATATTCTTACCGAGTAATGCACCCCCACCATCCAGCACCTTCCAGGTTTGACCCCCGTCAGTCGTTCGTAGCAGCCCCGTCAAATACCCACCTTCCGGGACACCTGTCGGATCAAAACTACTGTATCGACCAACGCCAGCAACCAACGTCTGGTGAGTGGAATCGGTCGGGTCAAACTCCAATGCACCAATGGACAGCGATGGTTGATCGTCCGTAAGCGGCGTCCACTCTGGACTTGCCGCCGTCGCGTTATCTGTTTTCCAAACGCCACTGTTGACACCGCCTACGTAGACGATATCAGGGTCACCAGGATGTGTGACCACCGTGTGAATTGCGCCGACCACATCATTATCCGGCAAAATATTCTCAACCTGGCCGGCAAGCGTGGGACCGGGGCCTTGGGCCACCCAGTCGCCTCGGGTGGCAAGGTCAACACTCAGCAAGAGCCGAGCTTCAAGCGATTCAAACTTTAAATCACGGCGCGCAATGCCTTGCGCCGAGGCCGAACGATCGATAAATCCGCCAAGGGTTGTCGAAGACCGGCTGCTCTTACGGGCGAGAGAACGACTGCGCGAATTATTTCTCATGGATTACGGGCCTTAAGAGGAAGGCAGTAGGGACCTACAAACTGACCCAAAGACTCTTGTCTGCCGGAAAATGATAGTTATCAAGTGTTATTTTATGATAATAGGCATAATGCGTTTATTGCAACAAAATTACTTGGAAACAGACTATATTTTCGCAGTTTTTTAACCGTGATTGGCGCGCAGCAAAACCGCTGCCCCAGGTGTCACGTTTAAATTCGCTACGAGTGCCATAACCGTTAGCCGTTTTATATACGAACTGTCCTGTCTCAAACGCCCCACCAGGAAGTTTTAACGAACACGTAGAACCGCTACCATGTCATTTTCATATAGAAAAAAATGGAGATTTTATTTGCAACGTTGAAATGTCTCCTGTAAAATAAAAGTTATTTCCTATTGCATGTTTTCGTTCGGTTGACCGTGCAGCAGTTTTGACCGCCAACCACATTTCAGCCAGAAAAAAAACAAAATATTTTTTTTCTGACAACCTTAAAAATATTGGTTTTTCAGTACACCGCCGACGGATCAATATACAGTCGACGGAGCCGCTACCTAGCATTTGGCGTCATTTCCACACGCCTGGCAAAAATGACAAGCCTTGGAAAAACGCGTCGTATTCCTCTAGAGTCCCTTTCCGCGTTGATAGAGTACACCAGCTATGAGCCGAACAGCGAGAGGCTTTCTATCCCGACGAAGCCAACATTGTGAGCGGAAAGGTCGACATCCGCGCCGCTCCCGCGACTTGCAAATTGAAAGACTGGAGTGTCGCCGACTGTTAACCGGCGACCTACCTGTCTGGCAAAACCCGTCCCTTCCCGTCGACGTCAATGGAGATGGCTATGTCGCACCGAACGATCTGCTATTGATCGCAAGTGCTCTCTACAACCAAGGATCGCCATCCGAGTTCCACAGTCTGCGCACGCGCTCCTCTGGTGACGCCGCCCGCGAAGCAAACCCCAACACAACGATTTTTCTAGATGTCAATGGAGACGATGCCGTCACGCCTGCCGATGCAAAGCTCGTGGCCCGGGCCATGGACGCCGGAGAAACCACGCAAGTCATGCTGATGCGGTTTGACGTTTTCGATACGGCTGGGAATCCGCTGGAGGCAGCTAATGTGGGTGACGAAGTCGTCCTGAATGTGATGGTCCAGGACATCCGCCCCGAAACGGTGGTGAATCGCGGTGTGTCCGGCGTCTACCTGAACGCCAATTTCGACGATTCTCTTGTGTCACTCTCGGGACCGATCACCTTTGGCGCGGCCTATAATTTTTTGCCATTTGATTCGAGTGACACCACGACGCCAGGTGAGATTCAGGGATTTGGAAATATACAGACCGACTTTGTGACAGGAGGTGCTTTGGGGCCTGAGGAGTTTCTCCTTGCCAGCCTACCTTTCACGCTCGATACCGCCCCCTTGGACGCCGTCGACGACGACGCCACCAGCGACAGCACGCTGGCTATCAGCGAAGACGCCTCCAACGTTACCGTCAATGTGCTCAGCAATGACACGCATAGTGGATCCACGGAATGGCAGGGCGCTGCAGCCTCTCATCCTAATTCAGCGGTGAATCTGGACGTGGTGCTGCATAACGATCCGAATCATCCGGTTTCCAGCGAAAATATCATCTATGGCAGTGATTCGTTGATGATTCATTCCAGTGGTTCTCTCACCATCTCTGGTTTAGACACCAGCGAAACACAAGGTACCGTCACTGACCATGGCGATGGCACGTTCAGCTACCACCCCGACGGACAGTTTGAGTCTCTTGGCGCCGACGAGGAAACGACGGATCACTTCGGCTACACCGTCAGTAACGAGCAAGGTGCTAGTGACACCGCCACGGTGACCGTGAGTATCCAAGGGAGCAACGATTCCCCCATCGCCAACAATGATTCAGGAACCGGGTTTACCACGAACGAAGAAAACGAGTTTGTCACCGCTAACCTGCTGGCCAATGATACCGATCCCGAAAATGACATACTCTCGATCCAATCATTTGACATCACCGGCCTGTTAGGACTCGTCTCGGACAACGGTGATGGTACCTTCGCGTACGATCCCAATGGACAGTTCGAGTCTCTGGATCCCACGAGTACGGCAACCGACACTTTCTCCTACACGGTCAGTGACGGAAACGGTGGCACCGCAACCGCCACGGTTCATATCACGGTCACTGGTCTTGCTGTCAATCATTCCCCCACGGCCGCCGACGATTCGGGTAGCGGGTTTACAACGGACGAAGACACCGATTTCATCACCGCCAGCCTTCTCACCAATGACAGCGATATCGATCAGGACACACTGGATATTGTTGCCCTCGACACGTCAACCACGTTAGGCCAGGTATCCCATAACGGCGATGGAACAGTTCACTACGATCCCAACGGACAATTTGAAACGCTCGCCGTCGGCACAAGCACAACGGACAGTTTCACTTACACGGTCAGTGACAGCCGAGGTGGCTTGGATACTGCCGTAACAACCATCACGGTCATGGGAGTCAACGACCCCCCCTCGGCGAGCCATGACGAGGGGACCGGCTACAGCACGGACGAGAAGAGTAGTTTGTTCATTGACCAGATGCTATCCAATGACAGTGACGTGGATGGAGATGTCCTGACAGTCATTTCTGTCGATACCACGGACACTTTAGGCAGTGTCACAGACAACGCAGACGGCACCTTTACCTATGATCCCAATGAACAATTTGAGTCCCTGGCCGCGGGCCAAAGCAGCAGTGACAGTTTTCGGTATACCATCAGCGATGGGGAGGGCGGAACGGATCAGGCAACGGTCACGATTGCCATCAACGGAGTCGAAGACCCCCCCATCGCTAACGACGATTCAGGCTCCGGGTTTACCACGAATGCTTCCACGGCGTTCGTGACGGCCAACGTACTCGTCAATGACAACGATGCAGAAGGCGACGTATTGTTCGTAGCGGGTATTGACACTACCGACACCCTCGGAATCGTCACCAACAACACAGACGGAACCTTCCATTATGATCCTAATGGTGGCTTCGATTCACTGGGAATCGGAGAAATGGCTACCGACAGCTTCAGC
>CAYMUR010000032.1:13911-40675 GCA_964393615.1 uncultured Pirellulaceae bacterium | reverse complement strand
AAACGGTGGCACCGCATCAGGGATGGTAACGATCACCATCGACAACGCACCGCCCGACATGGTGTCGTTTCGTTTGGAAACAACCGATCTTACGGGAGCATTCGTCACCGAGGTGACACAAGAAGATGAGTTCCAGCTGCATGTTTATGTCCAGGACATTCGCTCCGACAGCATCACTGACAGGGGCATCTTTCAGGCCTACATCGATGTGACCTTTGACCAGGCTCTGGTAACTGCCTCTGAACCGATCGTGTTTGGGGCCAACTACCTGGAACTGAACTCCGGAAACGTTACCACGCCAGGTGTGGTCGATGAAGCCGGTGGATCACAAACCGGTTTTGGACTGGAAACTCCTCTGGATGGCCCGTGGGGTCCAGAGGAATTCCTTTTGTTCACCGTCCCCTTTACAGCCAACGATACCGGGACGGTGCTATTTGAAAGTGATCCGGCCGACGTGGATGAATTCCATGACGTCAAACTGTTCGCTCCTCCCTCCACCGTAGACCCGACGGATATTCAATACGGTACCACGACCCTTGTCGTCAACGCGGCCCCGGTGGTAACCAATCCTGACGATTCCGAAAATTTCACCACGGATGAAGACACAGCGTTTATCACCGGCAACGTGCTCGACAACGACATTGATCTCAACGGTGATCCGTTGTTTGTTTCTGCATTGGATTCAACCAACACCGCAGGAACGGTCAGCAACAACGAAAATGGGACTTTTTCCTACGATCCCAATGGACAATTTGATTTCGTGAAACCGGGCGAAACCGCAACGGACACTTTCTACTATACCGCGACCGATGGAAATCCGGGGCACGAAAGCACGGCCCTTGTAACGATTACTATCACCGGCGTGAATGATGCACCGGTCGCCGTCAACGATTCGGGAGATGGTTTTGCTACCGATGAAAACAGCGCATTCACCACGGCTACCGTGCTGGCAAACGATACGGACGTCGAAGACGACCTGTTATCCCTCATTAGTTGTGACACGTCCAGCACAATAGGCGAGGTAACCTGCAACGCCGATGGCACGATCGACTACGATCCCAACGGTCAATTCGATTTCCTGGACCCTGGTGCCACAACCACCGACAGTTTCACTTACTCCATTTCCGATGGCACCGACGTCGCCACGGCAACGGCCACTATCACGATCCAAGGTGCACCCACTGGGCCTGGAACCATTAACGGATTCGTTTATGCCGATGTGGACAACGACGGTGTCAAAGATGCAGTAGAACGGGCAATCGGCGACGTGACAATCCAGCTCGATGGAACGGACGTGCTGGGAAATTCAGTTTCCCGCACAACGACGACTGACTCGTTGGGGCGATTCCAATTCGCAGATATTATCGCCGGGAATTATGAATTGGTAGAAGTTCAACCACGCTTCTTTGTCGACGGAATTGACACGGTAGATGGTGTCGTGCACAGCGGCACAAATGACCGAATTACCATCGACAGTTCCAACATCGACGGCGCACAACTTGATATTCTCTTCGGCGAACGAAGCATCCACCCCGACTTTATCAGCATCGCGGACCTTGTTAATAGCGCCCTGCGCGAAGGGGTTGTAATCGGGCTCGATACGTCCGGCAACCCGCTCTGGCATTCCACCATGAATGGGTGGGAAAACGCCACGTCTGTTGACGCTACATTTTCCACAAGTGGAACAAGCGGCCACCTGTCGGTCACCCTTGATTCGGGCCAGCAGCAAGCTTACCTGGTCCCCACGGACCCAGCTGCTGGATTCTTCCGTATCATGGGCACCACAGACGCAGGCCAGGTCGTTCAGTTCGTCGGCACAATGAGCGATTTTCAACCGCTACATTCCGCTGCGGTCGTCGATGCCGCGTTTGCCGACCTGGGCCAATAGGCTGTCACCACAGGCGGTCACCACCACCGCAGCATACTCTCCACGACCAAGTCACCAGGGACGACAAATCCTCCCAGCTGAAAACCGGCAATCCTGGTACTCTCAAGATTCCCAGCGAAAAACACGCAGTCATTTCCTCACAGTTCCACCTCGGCCAACAGGCCCATCTCACGCAGCGTTGGAATCGCGGAAACCACTCCCAGTAACGTGAAGAAACAACCGGACAATAGCATCCCGCCACAAATGAACCAATTCGGCCGCAACTTGGGTGGTAACAACCTCGTGTTCACCACGATGGTATGAAAACAGCTAAAGCCCAGTGCAAAATTGAAAAGCAACGTGGCGATTTTCAATAGTACGACGGGCTCATTCGCCCAAATCATAAACGTTCCGATCACGCTATAAAGCACGAGCATGCGAAAATAAAGATGTTTGATGAAACTGGTGTCGTATTCACGCAGCGCAGGGAGCGCCGTCCAGAGCACATCGATCCAGCGTCGCAGTATGCCATCAATCGTAGTCACCATGCTCGGACCCAATACGATGAACCCGCAGAACAAGGTCAGCCCCCAGAACACATTCCCAACCGTTTCACCAGAGAAAACATTGGACAGGCCAGTGATAGACATCAACACATGATCCGGTGGATCCGCCACGCAATTACCCACTCCGTTTGCGGTCAACGCGGCCGTGTTCCATTTATCAGCCTCTGTGCCTCGCTGGAGAAACTCAACCGACAACATACTGGGTAACGCCACACCCAAAAAACAGGCGGGAACCCATACGAACATTTGATCGCGTGCCACATACTGGTACCACCTTTTCCAGCGTGGCAATGAGTCCTCATCGGCACGGAACACCGTCCCTGTATGAGACAGCGTAATTCCTCCTCCACCCACCATGCTGGGAATCGCTCCCACATGGTGGCCCATGCCCCATCCCTGGTCACGGGCAAAATTACTAACCGGTGTATTTGACAATCCTCCATTGCCGGCAATCGCCGCTAGTGCCGCAATTAACGCGATGAGCGAATAGTCTATATCAGGCAAAGTACCCTTCGACCATAAACTGACGAACAGATTTTCAACATTCGTACCATCACGAATTCCGTCTTTGTCACGATCATCAAACTTGATCGGTTTCCCAGCGGCATCTTTTTCCCAGTCATCTGGTTTACCATCTCCATCACTGTCCACCGTTTTTGCCAGTAACGGTTCCACCTCATCTAAGTGTCCGTCCGCATCCCAGTCCTCACCAGGGTCAAGAACCCCATTGCCATTTCTGTCCTCATCCATCTGAACCGGAACTGTCCCGAATTTAAAGAACCCCGAACATATCTCAATCCAAGTCGACGAACTCGAATAAAAAATAGCCAAAAACATTAAGAACCCGAAAACGACAACTAATTTGAAACTCATGACGGCCTTCAGCGAGTTGTAAACTTTGCCGCCAAAGATCAAGGGGATGGTCGCTCCCAGAAAAATGCCTGTCGAAATCCATTTCACCAAATACCAGTGACTTTCGTTCTCGCCAGGATTGGGCAACTCACCTTGCAGGAGAAGAACAGCGACCGGCGTGGCGGCAGCGGCTGCCAAGTAAGGAAAAAAAGACCCCAAATCAAGCGCGAAATAAACCGGCAACCAAAACCATGGCCCCGGACTCGTACGAAACTTGCCAGTAAAAATCGGCTCTCCCGTATACAACGTGTAGCGCGAAACCTCCAAATTATAAAGCCCCTGGGCCAGAATACTTATGGCGGCCAACCACATCAGTGCACCACCATACTTGGCAGTCACCAAAGGCCCCACCAGCCATTCTCCACCCCCAATCGCCGAAGCACCCATCACCAGTCCCGGACCAATCAACATCAACCAGTTGCGTGACTCCTTGCGCGGTACGTCGATTAACTCGCCCGTTTTCCAACTGGGCATACCCTGGACCCCAGGGTGCGGAGCTACAAACGAATCACCAGCCGGGTCCTGCCGTGCCTCTGAATTCGAAGGACTTTCTTGAAAATCGCCTGGTACGCTGGTGACTTCATCGTTACTGTCTTGTTCACTCATGGCTACAACTCACTCCGGATTACGGGATCACACCGACTACCCCTTGCACGCCAAACTTGAGGTCATCGATCTTCCAGCCAACTTCGGAAATAGAACCGCTCGCCTCATCAGGATGTTTCCCAACCCCGAGAGTCAAAAACAAACGGCCTTTGCCGTCAACTTGTAAAAAATCAGTTTTCGACAAAACAAATGACATGGTTCCCACAGGACTATTTTTCTCTAGCAAAACCTGTTCCGCAGCACCATCATGTCCCATGAATTGAAGCAGACGTTCGGGTGCTCGAATTTTGATCTGAATCGTGAGCTTTTCAATGGTCAAAGGCAGAACCTCAGGCGGCAATTGAATCTGCAACTTGGCACGGGTCGCAGTGGACAACTCGCCGACCCATTTTCCCTGTTGATTGCTGTATGCAGACGACATCGTGCCGTCGGCAGCCGGTACCGCTCGAAAGCCAATCAAAGTGGATGGGACGGAAACCAACGTGTCTTTTGCCGGTCTTTGTAAATCCACCGGCACCGCCAAAATCGCACTACCAGTACGACGTTCGGGGTTGTTGACCACAAAGGGAGTAGCCAGGGGTGTGATCCAGGCCAACATCGTCAGTCCGTCAGCCGCTTGCCATTGGCTGTCTTCGCCCAGTAATTTCTGCAAAACCTCCTGTTGTCGGCGTTGTCCGTCCGAGATCAGGGCACTGCCAGTAAACGTACCGGCCGTCAAAATGTCTGTCGACCGCGCTTCAAACTTTTGATCCGCTCCCCAACGCACACGAATCGGTGACCGGTTCGGTGCGACGAGAATTGCCTCAGCCACTTCACCAAGCGAACCGACATCGAGTTCACCTGTGAAACCATTTTCTCCAAACGTTGCGCTGGCCCGTATTGGTTCGTCCACCGTCGTCGTATAAGTGTATGGTGCAAAATGAATCCCGGATTCCAAAGCCAGATTTTCCAGGTCCCAGTGATCGGTGTCAGTCCAAACCATTCGCACCGTCTTGCCTGCCTGGCCAAGTTCCTCCGGCAAAAAGATACCGCCGCCACGACTACCTAACGGCTCATTCCACCGCTCTGGATTGTACAGCGAAAGCACTCCCGAGGTGCGCAGTTCCGCAAAGGGAGCACTGGGCTCAATCCACTGCCCCACCGCAAACGAACGGCCCACCGCATTTCTTGACCGGGCCCCCTCTAGTCCCATCACGAGTGCTGCAACAATGGCCATCACGGGCCCTAACCATCCGATGATGGCCGTTCGCCCCAGTCGAAAACAAATCACTGAGGCGACCAACAACCCCAAACACATTCCACCTAAAACGCGAGTTACCGCTCCACGCGACATGATCTCCTGGCCAATTTCTCGCGCTACAGATGATCGAAACATGTCTGCCGATTGAACCGCAGACTTACGAACTGTGAGGAATTGTTCTGCCAACAACTGCAACGATTCGGTGGCAGCATAAGTTGATCGTTTGCGTACATTTTTATGGCGAACATCCTGGCTGTTCCAGTGGCGGTACCAGGCGCGTGCTTCCAAAGTCGTCATCAGCAACTTACCGCGACCGACGTCACACCAGCACGCTACGGGCCACCCATTGACCGATTGTTCCACCACCACATTGTCGAATACCCCCCTCACCATTTCCACAGGGTCCTCGAAAGTTCGAGTCTGTTCACGTTTTTGTTCGTCCGGGACGAGCCGCTCATCTTGGATGGTTACCTCGTGAAGCGGTAGCCGGTCGATCGGTGCCCAACCAACCTGATATCCCACTAATTGTTCGACAACAAGCGGGGACACCTTGTCGAGCATTAACCACACGCAACCGCCACCGGCTAACCAGCGCCGTACGGCCGACAACGCGGCACTATCATCCAACAACTGATCGTTGGCAATCACTAATTGATCTAACCCTTCGAGAACTTCGCTGCGGGGTGGCATTTCATTCGGTCGTAAATCAAACACCATGACGGTTAGGTTCCTGGCCGCCCTGGCTGCCGCAATGGCTTGACGCGGGTTTTCGTCATCCGTGCTTTCCAGGATTCCCGTGGTGGGACGTTCCATCGTGGCCAAAAGAAGACCATGGTGGTGTGGCTCTCCGGAGGGACTGGCAATTACTTTTTCATCCGCTGTACCGTCTGTCCGGTCGATTAACAACGAACGGATATTCACCAGGTTTGTTTCCTGGCCCGTCTTGGCGGGTGGACGCACCGGGTACGAACTACGACGCTTGGCATGGGGCGGAATCCACAACTGGCGTCCAAACTGGAGGGAAGCCCGGCTTTCAAAATAAGAAGACGCCAGCACGTTGAAAGCTGCGTCGGTGGGGTTAGCCACTTCGAAAGACAACATGCTCCACGTGTCTGGACGAATCACACGTGTCCCCGAAGCCGCTGATGATTGGATATATTTTGGCGTCGCTACCGTCTGAGCTTGGGTCTTTAAATTCGGCACACCCAGTCCGGCAACCAGCCCACAACACAAGAACAAAACCAAGGATGATTGACGACGGATGATGGCCAACGGGAAACTCCGGGAACACAAGGAACAGGACTTGCCCCGACTCTGGGTCGACGGTGCCTCTAAAGTACTGGATCGTGAACCAGCGGCAAAGGGGTAATCGTTCCACCGCAAAATCCAACCTACGATCACAACCCGTTTCCCGACTCGTTACCGTGCTCGCATGACTCTCCAAACCCCACAATCACCGTATTTCCTTACAGTCTTCGCGCCGCATGACGCCAAAATGTCACCGCACAGCCAGTGACCGTGAACTACCTACCCTGCGGACGAAATCAAAATTCTGTACCAGGGCATACGTCACCCATCATTTCGATTGACCACTCCGTTCGATTGACCTCCCGATTAGTCGTCCCCGACCAAAACCTTCCCCAGTCAACCCGTCTCAATCGGCCTGTTCAATTGCCTTACGCCGATCAAATTCCTCCGGCCTGATGAGGAGCAAGAGCAGCAATGGAACCACCGTTACGAGACCTGCTATGCAAAACGTTTGTTGATAGCTGAACAACCAATTTTCACGGAGCTGTCCCGCAAAATAATTCCCTATAACATGCCCCACGTTCGACAAGGTCATATAGATGGTAAACATGGATGCTGAAGCAAGCGTCCAGGAAACTCGCATCCCCAAGGAGAGAAAGCCAACCGCACCAAAAGCCAATGTACCTGGATTCAGCACGATATAGCCCACTGCAAACCAGGATTCGCCCCACAAACCTGGACAGCTCCCAAATAATATGGCCAACATACCGTAGGTCCCGAACCCAATGGCAATCACTTTACGAGGACCAAACCGATCCGCAAAGTAACCGCCTAAAAATGCACCAACCATTTCCGGAAAAACTGCCATACCAGTCCAACTGGACAAGTCGACATAATCCCATCCCAGCTGTTGCGTATACAAGGTCTTGTAGACCACCTCTATAATCCCCCAACCAACCACTTCGAATACGCCATAAATCAAAAGTGTAAACGAGGCAACGACTGAGAAACCACGCCAAAGATCGCGAAGCACATCGAAGGGATTGCGCAAGCTGACCACCGAACTGGCGACCTCCGTATCACTCGCTGACAACCCGCCAGTGATGGGTTCGCTGACTGGTTCGTTCCGCCTCCCCAACGCGCCAAAGGAAAACTTCTCCGAATTACCAGGCGTACTAGAAACCTGTGTTTGACTCACAGAATCGTACGCAGGACGCGGCATCCAGGGCAACAACTTGTCGCCGGGCCGCTCCACCCACAAAAGGGGAAAGAGCATGATGACAAGCAACAATATAAACTGCACCATTACAGCCGCCGGCAAATCCCATTGATAGATGATCCATGCCATGCCGGAGGCACCGATCGCTTTTCCGATCAGTTTGCTCCCCCACATCAAACCGTTCACTCGTCCTTGTTCACTGGACGGCAATACGTCGATCGCCAACGCATCCGTAGCAACATCCTGCAACGACGCAAAACAATTGTGTAAAAAAAACATCCCGCCGAGCAGCGACAGATTTTCACTCAGATCCCCCATGGCCAGGATACCGAGCAGCGAGACGGCCATCATCACTTCAGCGCTGATGATCCAGGGACGACGCCGTCCCATCGAAGCGATCGTCACCGAATCGATCAAGGGAGCCCAGACCAGCTTGAATGTCCAGGGCAACAACACGACAGCAGTCAACCCAGCGGCTTCTGAATCCGAAATCCCGTGCTCATCCGCGAGATAGGCGACCAGGGCTGTTACCATGAATCCCCAGGGAAGCCCCTGTGCAAAATACATCGCACAAAGCATGATCGTCCGTTGCCGACGATTGTCAATTAACGCCATAAACTACTCCATTTACTGGAAGCTGAACCAAAAACCGCCAAGAATTCAGTCACCAACACATCAGATCTAGTGGTCGCCCAGCTCACGCCTTCCACGAACAGTTGTTCAAAATATTTCGGTCATGCTCAGCCATTCGGCCCGACCATTTGTGTCCCAACAACAGTGGAGCCTGCCTCTGGCTGGCCGTCGGCCTGGTACGATGCCTTTCCATGGTCTTCTGCAAAATGCGTTCCACGACACTCTTTCCATCACAACGGCAATCTGGGACGAGGCGCATGAGGATAATCTACCGGCGTGTAACCAATCGCTAGCTCCGGGGTATCCAGCTTGCGGTTTCCCAAATGTCGTGAAGTCAACGCCCGGTCCAAAATCCCACTACTCAACAGTGTTCGTTCCACCGGATAGGATGGTTGCCCCGTATGAATCATCCGTTCAATCGCGTGCAACAGGTAGCAAAAGTGAGGATGCCGCGGATGGGGTCGTTCCTCAATCCGAACCCCCACGGGACGTACCTCGCCCTTCAGTTTGACTGCCACCGAAAAACTGCGTACATACCCGGACAACATAAACACGGCACCCGGCAATCCATCCTGGTAACGAAACAAAAACAACGCATTATTTTTTGACCGGATGGAGCGCACATCCCTATTTGATACCTTGAGTCCAACGGAAAGCGCCGTGTCCAACACGTCTTTGCTGACTTGACCGTTATCCACTGCCTGCCACATTGCATCCCCCTGCAAACATTGAACCCAAGCCACGCCGGTCTCCCCACCCTGGCGGCGTTCCGCGAATGACTGTAGCAAATCGAGCGTATGTGATCCATAAATATCCAGTCCTTTGAAGCCGACAGCCACGATCGCTTCGACCGGCGAATCCATCGGAATGGCATAATCTGGCTTGCGATAGCTCACCGGGATCGAGGACCCAGCCATGAAGGGGATTTTCAGTTGACGCGCTTTGTCATACATCCACTTCGCATCCGACCATACAGGTCCGAGGTGCTTGTCACTAAATACTGGTACGATTTTGGAATATTTCTCAAACGTTCTTGTTATCTCCTCGAAGAACCGACGACGAGGATAAAGATGCTGCTGCTTTTGATTCCAGGCATAGCTGCCATGTTCCCCAATGCTTAACACACCATCCACTGAAATCCCATTTTTGCCTAACGTCACTGCCCCCTCAATCGTATCAAAGATTGGCACTTGGTTTTGCGCCGCCAGCCGAACCCCCAAATCCTCCGGTCGGGATTGGTCCAAGTACATCGACGCCAGTCGTAAATTTGGACCAGGCCCACCATCCTGTTTCCAACCTTCCAAAATCTTTCCCACAAGCACGTCAGCATGCAAGCCTTTACCGTAAGCCGTTACCACCGCTGCGACCGACTTGGGCGCTACACTACCAGTGGCCTCCACAGCACTGGCTTGCGATGCAACAAGCGGCGGCACTGTCGCCGTGGCAGTCATCCATTGCAACGATTTGCGGCGAGTGATCAACGCAGGGGAGATCATGTATTGCCTGTTTCTAAATTTCTACCTACATCAAGTTTCGACCTGCCAACCATTCCACCCCGGAATGACCAGACGATCTGAGTCATTCTACAGAATTAGAAGGCATGGGATTCAATGCACTCAAGACCGGTTTCGGAAAACATCGACTCCTGCGCGACAATCGAAGGACCGTCTTGTCACTTGATCCATCTTAGCCATGCATAAAAATCTCCCCGGATTGGCCCTCTTTCAAGCCCGGTAACCCCTTAGTTGGCCTGCCCCATGCTGCCTATTGTATTGACAACATCATGCATTCCGTTATAGTAATAGATCAAGTGACGTCATATTTTTGTGTTCCCCAGGTACCTTTCAAGCGATCAGGCTAATCTAAACAGAATCATAAAGGTGTTGACGATCTGCATTGGGCAGGTCCTCAACGCCTTTTTTTATTGCCAACTTTTTGTTGCCAACGGTCCCTGATTTCGCGAACCAGCCGTTCCGCCTGCTGTGTGGCATCGTGCTCGCTCTAGCGATCTTGGTCGAGGGACTAACCCCGTATCACGTTTTTGATTACCCGCATGCAATCCCGTTTGATACGAATGCACCCTGGCACCAATGGCATTTCATGGGGGTTGGTACAGATTTTCATGCGTAGCGGATTTGTGATTTCACCTAGCTGATTTTCCTACCGGAGAAACGACGATGTACGTGAATTTTAAACATTCCTGTCAACAGTGCGATGCAAGGATGCTTTTTCACCATCTCACCTGCTTTTTCGTGGTCGTTGTATTTGTGATGACCATACCCTCTTCCGCTCAAGGTCAGGATGATCCCATTGATTATTGTCTGGAGTTGCATGCGGGGGCGAATCTAATCAGTTTCTATGCCTTACCCGAAGACAATTCCATCGCGAATGTCATGGCATCGGTGCTTGATAACGTGACTAGTGTTATTGGAGAAGGGGTAGCGGCATCCTACGATGACAATACGGGCTGGAAAGGAACGATAACAACCATCAGCCCCCTGTCGGGATATTGGCTAGAGCTGGACGAGGCCGCGTCTTTGTGCCTTACCCAGGCGATACCTACTGATGTCAACACAGAATATCAGCTGCACGCCGGCAATAATCTGGTCTCCTTCCCGTTTCCAGGGTCTGTGCCAATTAGTGATGCCATTCCAGATGCCGTCGAAAATTCGATTACCGGTATTATTGGCGAAGGAGTTGCCGCTACAAACAACAACGGCCAGGGCTGGTTGGGAAGCCTGAGAACCTTTGCAGGAGGTAAAGGCTACTGGATTCATACCAGCCAACCGGTCAGTTTTACTTTTGAAGTTCCTGAACCTTCCAGCCTACTACTACTGCTAGCTGGCATGGGACTTGTCGTTTTCACCAAACCGGCAATCTCCAGGCTTTAGTGGTACGGCACCTGTCTTGGAAACGAGCTGGCAGAGAGCCGCAACGTTCCACTGTTTATTCCCTCCCTACGATCACGCAGCGCCAAAACGTCGAACCACTCTTGCGTCATTTGCTTGGCCCCTACAAAATGCGAATTGACGCTGCCAAAGTTCGAGCATTGGGAAAAACGGAATGAGACAATTTGGATTGCTGATTATTGCGGGAGCGTTAGTAGCCGGCACACTAGGCACGCTCATGTACCATTTTGTCCGGTCCATTATGACAATAGTCGAGGATCGAAAAACCCAAAAAGAACTAGAAAAACTCGTTCAAAATAGCGAGACACGGCGTGAAGAAAAACGTCGCCAAAATAAAGAACGCCTCGACAATGGATGTGACCACCTATGGGGTGCGATGATTACGGGATTCCCTGCCAATGCCTGTCGTAAATGCGGCCTGGAACAAGAACGGCCCCAAGGCCATTGTGACCACGAATGGCAAATCGAAATGGCATCCGTCCCCTACGGATTTTGTAGAAAATGCAACAAGCGATATTCCAACCAATCCCTCTTTAGCTGAAGCTGGCAACGCTCCAAAAACAAGCGGGCTGGCTCCAAGTCATAGTTTTACCAGCCGTGATTTGCTGCCAAACAAGCGTTATCCCAGGTATTAGCAACATCTCAGTATGGAAGAATAGCTCATTGCTGCTACAAGCAGCAATGAGCTATTCTGGTTGCTTGTCTTCTTGGAATCCCCTCCTTTCCAATCCACGCTAGCTATCGTCTTGGCGAATGCTCTTCGACCAATCGCCAATTTTTTTTGCGTAATGAGTGCCAGCACGTATGCCACTCCAGTCATGTAGCAGTCCGTCTGTCCCCACGCGGGGCTATCACCAACGCCCCGCAGTAAATGGAGGGAAATTCGTGGCAATTTCAACACGAGCGACCTTGGAATACGGGACGGATTCTGCGACACTTCGTCGCCATTAAAATAAAAATAGATGCTCTTCGTCAGAACTCATGAGCCAATATTTTAATTGGTTCCCTGGCAGGAAAGTTCCAGAAGACATCCAAACAAATGAAGACCGTTTTCTTTCGAGGTATCACGTGGAAATCGACGCCTTGTGTTGGCGCAAATGAACCCCACGGGCCTCTCCGTCACGTCATTTGGTTATCTGTACCGGGAATCGAAGATTTGTCTGCCTGCTGGAGGAGAATCCGGATGTTTTATTTGCGATTTGGATTAGCACTGCTTTGCCTGGTCTTAACACCGTTTACCAGCAAGGCTCAAGACTCTAATTCCAAGAATCTGACAGTGACCGCCGACACGGTTACTGCACCCCCTGCCCCAGCATTGCTTCACAAATTGAGTTCGCCTCGAGCGACAATGAAAACATTTTTGGACGCGGTCAACCAGGATGACTTGGAAACAGCCGCTTTATGTTTAGACACTTCTGATCTACAGGCTGTGGAAGAAGCATTCAAGGGCAAGTCAGAAGAATATGCCTACAAACTCAAGGATACCATCGACCGCATTACCAGGGTTCAGTATTTTGTGATTTCGGACAACCCAGACCAAAAGGCCGAATACAGTCTGAATCAGGGACAGACAATCATTGGACAAACCGCCTACTCCGCGGCGCAATCTATCATCATTTCTCGTGGTAACGACAATCTTTGGCGTTTCAGTGCAGCGACCGTTGCCAAGATCGACGAGTTATATGAACAGGCACAGTCACGAGAAAAAGTTACCGGACTTGTCGATAGCCAAGTGACGAAACCGCCCCAGGTCTGGTTACGAGAACAATTCCCAGCCACCTTGCGCGAAAGAAAAATTATTTCCTTGCGATTATACCAGTGGATTTGTCTCGGCGTGTTGGTATTTGTCGGATTCGGAGCCGAGTTTATCGTCCGTCACGGCTTGCGCTGGCTCACCAACACCTGGTTTCGGTTTATCACGAACGGGGATCGCAAAAGAGCAGAAATAGCGGCCTGGCGTCCACTAGGATTATTGGCCCAAGCTCTCGTATGGTATGGCGGCACCAAACTCATCGATCTACCGCCCATGGTGCTGACCGTTCTTTTCATCGGGTTGAAAGCGTTTGCCGTTTTTGCTGCTGTTTGGACCGCCTTCCGGTTGATCGACCTCCTCTCGCAGTTTTGGCTGCGACGAACGGCCGGTACCGAAACAAAGTTTGACGATTTGCTTGTTGAATTGGTATCGAAATCGCTCAAAACCATAAGCGTTTGTTTTGGATTTGTGCTATTCGCACAACTTTTTTCACTGGACGTCTGGGGGCTGATGGGAGGTCTAGGGATTGGAGGTATTGCAATAGCCTTTGCAGCAAAGGAAGCTTTAGGGAATCTCTTTGGATCGATCACCGTACTCATGGATCGTCCCTTCGAAATCGGCGACTGGGTCATCACGGAAAACATCGAGGGAACGGTGGAATCCGTTGGTATGCGATCTACCCGAATCAGAACATTCTATAATTCCCAGGTCACGCTGCCGAACAGTCGGATGACAACCGCCGTGGTTGACAACATGGGACGACGTCACTACCGGCGCATCAAAGAGACCCTGGGAATTGAATACCACACAAAACCAGAGCAGTTGGAAAATTTTTGTGAAGGCATTCGGGAATTAATCCTGCAACATCCTTATACTCGCAAAGATTACTTTCACGTCTATTTCACCGGTTACGGTGATAGTTCGCTGAATATATTGCTGTATTGTTTCCTGGCTTGTCCCGATTGGGGTACGGAATTACGTGAAAAACACAGGTTACTGTCCGACATTTTCCGTCTTGCCGAAGCCTTAAACATTGGCTTCGCTTTTCCAACGCGAACGGTCCATTTGCAACAGAATGATCCGGATGCGATCGACCTGGCCCCCTCTCCGGACCACGACATACAAGGACGCACCATCGCTAAACGCATTGCTGACACACAGGACAAGGACGGTCACGGCAAAACTTCTGTTTAACCCAATACGGTTCATCCTCGTGGACAAAGCCCGACGTTTGCCGCAACGAATTGGCTTGGCCTCGAGCCGCCGAAGTCTCCCCGACAGTACCGTTTGCACTCATGCGGCGTTTGTCATCTTTCCTCTTCGATCCCATAATGTGAATCACAACCACATCCTTTCATTCTCCTGGCGTCACCGGTTCCTTGCACCAACAAAAGAGTTTGCCGTACCGAATTGGAATCATGTCGAACGAATCGGAGCCAAGACTGCAGGCGTCACCGGCAGCAGCCTCAGCCCCCTCCTACCGCTCAATGCGCAGCGGACATCAAGGAAACATTCTTCATGGAAACACTCGCATTGCAAATGCGATATTACTCAGACAACAACAGAATTTGATTGCTGAAACCGCTACACACCTAAGCGTGATTTCCCCAACCACCACATTTCCAGCTGCATCCATACCACTTTCGCAAACAGGCTCGTCTCCACAGGGCCCACACCACTCAAGACATATTGATAGGGGGAGCGGAAATCAGTGGCGACCCGACCAGAGCACGTATTCTGCAAAACAGCAAAACAAGGATTGACTTGGATCCTCTCTCAGCAACGTGCGGATGGGTCTTTTTCTGATCCCCAAAAAGGTATCGCGGGTTATTACAAGGTTCCTTATGCTTTGGCCGTAACCGGCCATTTACGCGAAGCCCAACGCCTGTTGAACTGGAGTGCAAAACAGCATTTCACTCCCGCCGGAAACTTTCATTCCGCCAGCGCCAAGACACGGACATGCATGGAAGATTTCTGGCCCGTCTATGGTAAGGCATGGCTGGTTCTCGGCGCACACCGGGCTGGCCGTTGGGACCTTTCGTTCCAAGGGACTGCGCATCTATTACGTTATCAAGTGCCGGTTGGTGGCTTTTATGCAATCGAAGACGGCACTCGTTTTTTGGAACCGGTTTCGACTTCGTGGGGGGGACTGGCAACTCTGACAACAGGCAATTTACAAGCCGCTCGTCAGGCGGGTGACTTGCTGGTCCAGCTGGTCAACATTCAGCCTGAAACAGACCGGTTCTACTACCGACTGGACCTGAATGGGAACTTGGTGACCACGGTGCCCGCTGGTAGCGAGCTGTTCTACTATGTAGACGCTACCCACAACCAACAAATCTACTTCCAACCAGGCATCGCGCTTATTTTTTTGGCCCAGCTGTATCGCGCCACCAACGAGCCACGGTATTTGGAAGCTTGTCAGACCTTGTTCCAGTTCACCGCACGCTGTGCAGAAGACGTATACCGTTTCCCCCCCAGTGCAAAATTAGGCATGGGATGCGCTTTGTTACATGCCCTAACGGGCCAGAATGAGGCGAAACAGGCAGCAGTATCGGTCGGAACCTACCTGGTAGAAACCCAAGCCAGTGAGGGATTCTGGAAACTACCGGACGTTGAGGCCTACCAAACCATTTCAAACAAACACCAATTTGAAATTCTTCTTGATGTGACGGCCGAGTTCTGTATTTTTTTAATAGAAATAGCTGCGCTCATCTGATGGACAGCATCTGTTCACATGTCACGATTCCCAAGATCGTAGCGTTACAATCAGCCCGTTACAATCGAAATGGTCAGTAGCCGACCAGTATTAACGAACGGCACTTCCACGACACCATTTTGCGACCCTGGGTCATAACGGTGGTCACTCCACCCCCCGAGGCTTGGCACCAGGCTGGTTCATACGAATACTGTACAGAGAGCTGCGAGCGGTGATAAATAACGTCCTGAATTCATCCGCTCCAAAGCAAACATTGGCTGGTCCTTCGGGCACATCGATCTCTTGCAACTTCTTGCCGTTGCCGCTGTAAATAGAAACTTTGCCAGCGTAAGTCGCGTACAGGTTACCTTGGATATCGACGGCCATCCCGTCACTGCCTTGCGGAATGCGAAATTGCTTCTTGCCAATCCTGCCCGCATCACTCACTGCATAACAATGAATCGCTGGCATCAAATCACGAAAGTTGGGGTCAGGATGTTTTTCGTGGCCTCCGGTGTCGGCAACATACAAACGATTCTCGTCCGGAGAGAAAACAATTCCGTTGGGCATCGCAAGATCTTTGACAATGACTTCGACCGTCCCCGTTTCGGGATGCAGCTTATACACCCAATGACCGGGGATCTCCGCCTGCTGATTGGTTCCCCACAAACCCCAGGGAGGATCGGTAAACCACAACGTCCCGTCGGAACGAACCGCTACGTCGTTCGGTGAGTTAAAACGCTGGCCATGAAACTTGGCGGCGAGTACGGTAATCGTTCCGTCCGCCTCCAACCGTATGATGTTCCGGGCGCCGTGCTGACAAGAGACAAGTCTACCTTCCAGGTCCAATATATTGCCGTTCGCCTTTTCGCTTTTCCGGTAGACCGACAGTCCCTCCGCTTCACTCCACTGCATCAGATTGCTGTTCGGTATATCCGAAAAGACAAGCTTCTTCTCACTGGGTAGCCATACAGGGCCTTCGGTAAACTTCATACCACCTGCCAGTTTTTGCACCTTGGCACCTGGCGCAACCAGCGATTGTTGGCCCTTCGCCTGGCCCTCTCCTGTGAAAGCCAATCCGAGTGTCAGGGTGACGAGAGATAAATACCTCATACTCAAAACCTCTTCGACGCGTTTGCCTGACAATACCTGGAACGTTACCTGGAACGTTACCTGGAACGTTACCTGGAACGTTACCTGGAACGTTGCTAGCCGCGGCGGTCCGCGACAGGTGAACGACACGCCTCCCAGGATATGCCCAAACCAGCAAACTAGTAGTATTCAAAATATCAAGAATAAACCTGCAATCGTAGGATGCCAAATTCGCCCCGGTGACGCTCCGCGTCCACCAAGGTATCGAATGCGTGACCGTCAATATAGTAACGATCCAACGGTCACTCAAGCCGTTGCTCGATCGATTCATCGAATTCGGGGGGTCGAGAGTCGTGCCAGTCCGTTGCCTGCTCCAATGTAGCGCCAATGCGCAACGCAATTTCCTCATCACCACCACAGCAAGCTATTTGTAACGATGTGGGAAGGCCACCTGCGGTGAACCCATTTGGCACAGCAAGCGCACAACCACCTACCAGGTTAACAGGCCGCGTAAAGTGCGCCATCGAGCCCGATTGATCCACCGAATCGACCAGCGGTGCCGTCGTTTCCGACGTCGGCGTGAGCAGGGCGTCAACACCCTCCATCGCGGTGTGAAACGCTCGCTGGGCGGATTGCTGGTCGCGTAACACAGCCAGGTAATCCTGGGCACTCATGTCACGCCCGATTTGAATACGTGGTCGCACGTCATCATCCACCGGTAAACTCTCATCATCAACAAGATGACCGACGAAAGAATAGCCCTCGGCTCCAATAATCCGACCGACGAACTCACCTAGCTCGGTAAAACTGTGAGGCAAGGAAATATCAACCAGCGTCGCGCCCAGTTTATGAAGCAGATCCAGTGATGCGTTGTACGCCTCCAACACTGCTGGTTCAACGGACTCCAGCTCGTTTTCTGGCACACGAGCCAGTCTGAAACCTGCCACACCAGCCTGCAGTCGTTGCTGCTGGCCATTACCAGCCTGCTGGAGATCACTGGTTCGTCCACACAACACGTCATACAAAATCGCGGCATCGTAGACCGTTCGACAAATCGGTCCGGGCGTGTCTAAGGTCGTGCTAAGGGGCAGCACCCCTTCACAACTAATGCGTCCTACGGTGGTCTTGAGCCCAACCAACCCACACAAAGCGGCGGGGATACGGACGGAACCACCCGTATCGGTACCGATTGCCCAGGGGGCAAGACCTGCTGCCACGCTGACTGCAGAACCGCCGCTGGACCCACCCGGAATTCGATGGCGCTCGGTGTCCCAAGGATTCCAGGGGGTGCCCCTGTGCTGGTTCGTACCAAAGCTTCCCATCGCAAACTCAACCGTGTGCGTCTTACCCAGAATGATCATCCCGGCGGCAATCATATGGCGCACAAGCGTCGCCGTCTGAGGTGAAACGCGATTCACCCATAACAGGGACCCGCCTGTCGTGATCCGTCCCTCGATGTCAACAATGTCCTTGACAGCGACAGGCACTCCCTGCAACTGGCCGACTTGGTGACCGGATTGGATCGAGAGATCCGCTGCCTTGGCAGCAGCGATGACATCTGCGGTGTAAACCTCCGTAAAAGCATGCAGTCTAGGAAATCGTTGGATGCGGTGGAGAAATACCTCTGCCACCGATTCGGCAGTCAGCCTGCCTGCGCCGATGGCGCTGGCCAATTCGTGGGCTGGCAAAAATGCAATCTCGGACGAATCGGACATCTCCAGGATCTACCTTTCAAAGTTGACATTTGTATCAAAAGCAACCCCCTACATCCCGCAGAACTCTGCCCATCTCAATATATCGCCGCGATAGGGTTGTCACGGAACACCATCTTTCCGTCCCGGCGGTTACGGTGCATGCTATTTCTTCGGGGAAATTAGTACGCAGCGCAGACCCACCGCATCGTCACGAGTTTCTCTCGGTATCGCGAGGCGAAAACTACTCGTCAAACGGTCGGCACCATCTTTCCAGCTTCCGCCACGCACAACACATTTCGTTTTGTCACCCCCCTTTTCCCATGACGAACCATTGGTGGGAGCCTGTTCATAATTGGGGTGCGCCGAGTCGGTACACCATTCCCAAAGATAACCGTGAATATCGTACAACCCCCATGCGTTCGGCTTTTTGGCACCCACCGGTGGATCATTTCCCGCGGCATTGCCGGTGTGCCAGCCGTAAGCGTCCAGATCGGTCGCCTGTTCACCAAACGAATAGACCGTTGTCGTGCCAGCCCGCGCTACATACTCCCACTCCGCTTCAGAGGGAAGACGAATCAGCGCTTCTTTCTCGATCAGTCTAGCTGATCGCATCTGTTCTGTTGCCCGCTGGCAAAATGTCACCGCATCCTCCAACGACAACATTTCGACAGAATTGCGGGGCCCCTTCCATTTGCTGGGATTATCACCCATCACAGCCTGCCACAGATTCTGAGGGACTTCGTTTTTTGCAATCTGAAAGTCATAGTCGATGGACACCTCGTGGACAGGACGTTCGTTGTCATC
Organism: uncultured Pirellulaceae bacterium; assembly: GCA_964393615.1. Taxonomy (GTDB): domain Bacteria; phylum Planctomycetota; class Planctomycetia; order Pirellulales; family Pirellulaceae; genus CAYMUR01. The sequence continues at coordinate 21,434 of CAYMUR010000032.1, read as the reverse complement.
GCCTCCCTCTCGGCGCCCCATGGCAAAATGCTTCGGATAAATCCCCCTACCGGGAGTAATCACAATAAATTCTTCGTGAAATGTTTTTAGGATTTCTATTTCTTCTGAAGTGGGTCCTGCGGACAGCGTAGCCGCAACCAATAAAACCAAAACCATACAGACACTCCTTCCCTTGAAGCTAATTCCAACAGCAGTCTACCAATAATACCCGCCCAGCAACGCCCCATCGCTTGGGTCATGAACAACGGCCTGATCATTCGCATCGCTGCTTGTTTGTTTCAGCGTCCGCGATCACGGTCAAAACGTCACCAGTTGTCGCTTCTGGTGTTGCGGAAAGATTTCACTTGTTCTGGCCTCATTGACAGCGGTGAAGACCTTTCACCAACCACACTCGTCATCCACAGTCAGCCGCCAGTCCAAAAACGTATTCATGAAACGACGAACGAACCTCTACGGAAACCATCTCAACCTGCACAGCCTTGCTTGAATCGTTCAACCGATGGCAACCGTGTGCTGCAATCCGGCCAACGGTGGTTGACTGGACACGCTGCCAGATTGTTTTTCACGACCTGCCCTTATTTGTCGTGTCCCGGAAACGTGGTCCCTGTTCCAGGAACAAGCTCCCAGGTTGTCAACGACATCTTTCTCTGCTCACCGTATTTGATTCCAGTTTTCAGTTTCCTGCCGAGGAGGACCACCCGGAGGCGGTGCAAAAATAAAGTAATACCCCAGATCTTCATCGCCATCATTGAAAGTCTGGTGCACCACACCGCTTGCAATGTAAATCGTCATGCCTTGACTCACCGTATATTCCTCATCGTCGAGCAACAGTCGCCCCTGTCCGCACACCACATAGTAAATTTCGGCCGCATCAGGATGAATATCAGGTTCCGATTGTTCGCCGGGCCGCAAAACCCACAGGCCGGTCACCATTTCCTTTGCATCACATTCCTGGGGGCCAATTAAAGGTGATACGGTTCGTGATCCGTCAGGAGCCTCCCAGACCGGTGCCCGTTTCGGGTCGATCACACAATGCGCGTGTTTTGCCATTTTAATTTTCTTTGCTGATGGATGGTAACGTTCTACCTAAACGAGCAACGAACCGCCGTTCACATGCAGGGTCGCTCCGGTGATATAAGTTGACCGCTCTGACGCCAAAAACAACACGGTATCCGCTACTTCTGCCGCTGTTCCATGGCGATTGAGGACCGCTGCTTTTCGATAAGCGTCACGTTGTTGTTCCGTAAAATTCTGCCTGGCAAGTGGCGTATCAATACTTCCCGGTGCAATCGCATTTACAAGAATTCCGTCGGCAGCAAATTCCTTGGCAGCCGACTTTGTCAAAGCAATAACACCCGCCTTGCTCACCCCGTAAGCCGGATGCGCCGTAATACTCCCTTTGAATGCCCCCACCGAAGAAATATTCACGACACGTCCCCACTGTTTAGTTCGCATGTACGGAACAACGTTCCACAAGCATAAAAATGCTCCATGCACATTGACATCCATTACCTGTCGCCAATTGTCTTCGTTGACTTCGGACCAGCTGGTGGCGGGTGCGATGCCGGCATTGTTAACCAGAATACTGATCTCGCCAAACTGGTCGATGGTCTGCTCGACCATCTGTATTACCTGGCCATTTTGACTCACATCGGTTTTCGACACGAGCAACTCGCATTCATAGTCCGCGGAGACCTCCGTGGCCAGATTTTTCGCCTGTTGCTCTTCGGTATCAGCAAGCGTGATCGCCCGGACACCGGCCCGGGCAAATGTCCGAACGACTGCCGCACCAATCCCCGAAGCTGCCCCCGTCACGATTGCTGTTTTCCCATCAAGTCGCATTAAATTCTTTAACAATAAGGTACTGACAATTAAGAATTGGTTGTTTCTAACAACCTGAAACAGTTCATCCCTCTACCTGCAAACAGAAAAACATGACAGGTGTGCCAACAGCCAGGCCGTCCACAAAACGAATCACTGGTTCTTTTTCCATTGAATGGCCACCGCCCCAAAGTTTAAACGACTCACCGTTCCTGTCAATGCGATGAACTGCTGCGGACCTGGCAGCCAGAAAAAGCGAAATCACCGTGACGACGCATCACGTTGCCAACACTCTTTCACTGGAAACATTTTCCTACGCATCACCGTGTCGAACAACCTGAATCTTACTCTCACCAGAACGTTGTATTAGGGCCCTTGGTGCCATGACATGGTTTTTGCGACAATGGTAAAAGAAATCTAGTAAAGTGCGCATCAAGTCACGAACAGCAAAAGGTCGGCTCACCCCGGCATTTACCTCAGCCGTTTCCATAACCATGGGTAGCGACATACTAGCTACCCTGTTGCACCGAAGTGGAGTTCTCACATGTCAACCAACGCTCTGTTTTTACGGCTGGCCACTGCCACCATGACACTTGTTGTTACTGCACCGCTCGAAGCAGCGGAAACCGGCTTTACCAATTCGCTGGGGATGAAGATGCAATCCATTCCCGCAGGCACATTTATCATGGGCTCGACGCGTGTCAACCTGCCACATTCACTGCGAATGGGAAACTCTCACCATCGGGACGGCGATTTTGATGAACGTCCGCATCACCGTGTGACCATCTCCAAATCTTTTCACATGGCTACCACCGAAGTCACCAATGCCCAATTCGAGGCGTTTGCCCCCAGCCATCGCAACCTGCGGGGAAAGTTTGGCTTCGCAGTCAAAGACGACGAAGCGGTCGTTTTTGTGAGTTGGCACGAGGCCGTTGCATTCACACGCTGGCTTTCAAAAAAGGAAGGCAGGAATTACCGCCTGCCAACAGAAGCCGAATGGGAGTATGTTTGCCGTGCCGGAACAGACGGACCATTTTTCACGGGCATTACGCTACCCGACAGTTTTCAGAAAAACGTTGGCCCCGACCGTGATCGTATCATGCCGTCCGCCAAAGACGTCGGCTCTTTAGAGACCGGCAAAACTCCTGTTAATCCTTGGGGAATGCACGACATGCACGGCAATGTCGAGGAATGGTGCCATGACTGGTATGGACCTTATGAACTGGCCGACCTGATCGATCCCTTGGGACGCGTCGATGGAAACTTCCGTGTCACGCGGGGAGGAAGCCATTCGACGGAGCTCTTCTACCTGCGATCTGCCAATCGTAGCGGAGCACTCCCCGACGAAAAAAACTGGCTGATCGGTTTCCGCATCGTTGCCGGCACGTTACCACAATCAGAGCCATTGCCCGTACCAGGCCCAGAACTTTACCAGCGTCATGTTTCCCAACAAGTTCCAGCCGATATTACCGACGGACCTGATTCCAAACTCCCTTACTTCCGAGGTCCGCGCCGTTTCGTCCACGTACCTTCTGACTCCTACGGACCCCGATTTTCGGTACACAATCACGTACCAGCTATCGTCGCTTGTCCAAACGGCGACTTGTTGGCTGTCTGGTACAGTTGTATCAACGAAGTTGGCCGCGAGTTATGTCAGCTCATCAGTCGCTTGAGAAAGGGAGCCGATGAGTGGGAACCCGCCTCACCTTTTTGGGACGCACCTGATCGCAACGATCATGCACCTGGCCTGTGGTTCGATGGCAACAAGACAATCTACCATTTTTCCTCGCTGTCATTTGGACCCGGTGCGGACATGGTGACAACGGTCATGCGAACCTCCACGGACAACGGCGTCACCTGGTCAAAAGCCCGACGAATCGTGCCAGAATATTGTTTACGCAACAGTCCGGTGGGAACGGCGTTTCGCAGTCACAACGGTACCATCGTGTTGCCCATGGATGTACCTTGGACTGACACCTGCCTCTGGCTGAGCGACGATGAAGGACAGTCGTGGCGGGATGCAGGTGGGACCATTCGTGGACTGCACGCAGGCGTCGTTGAGTTGTCCGATGGCCGCTGGATGGCATTGTCACGCGAGCACACGGTGAATGGCCAGATGCCCGTCAGCATTTCTGTTGACCGCGGCAGAACGTGGACCATGCACGCGTCTCCCTTCCCACCCATCACCAGCGGCCAACGACTGGCATTATTCCGCCTCCGTGAAGGCCCGATATTTTTTGCCTCTTACGCCCATGAAATCCAAATCACCGATGTGAGCGAAAAACAAAGGCCCGTACGGGGATTGTTTGCTGCCCTGTCTGGCGACGAAGGAAAGACATGGGACATTCGCCGGCTGATTTCAGATGACGGGCCAGGCAAATATTTAACTGGCGGTGCCTGGACCTTACGTTTCCTGATGAGCCACAGTACGGCCGAGCCCCGGGGTTACCTGTCGATCTGCCAAACGCCGAACGGCCTGATTCACCTCATATCCAGCGCACAGCATTACACCTTCAATTTGGCATGGTTGCAGTCTTCTCCTCCCACCCTACCACAGCACGACCACTGACCAGAGCGTGGCAATTCCCAAACACACTCGACCGTATTTCGATCAGCTATGGGTGCGGGGAGGTTGAGCGGATTCCTGGGGGGGGGGAAACCGCGCCGGGAGCACTTCAGCCAGCGCAGCGCTACACCACCAACCTACCGTCTATTGGGCAACCGGTAGATTTCAGGGAAAATTCGACCGCCTTCGTTCGGCTACCATGTTCTGACATCGCAGCCGGACTTCCAAGCACTAAAATAGCTAACCGATCGTTCAGTCCCTGAGTTCCAACTTGACTTCCGTGCGATTCTCATTCACCGTACAGTGCAAATCGGTCGTACTGGCATCATTATACCGTTCGGGAATCAAACTCGGTCCAACAGCTGAAAACGAAGAGCCCGAAACATTCTCTGTCCCGTCATACGCGAATACCGTCACTTTATAGTTACCTGGAAATGCGCCGTCACTCTCTTCGAAGGTGGTCAGTGCAAAGCTTCCATCCCTACTGATGGTACCACGCGCCGAGTACCCCTCAGTGGCAACCATCGGGACAAAGGCTACAGACCCTTGCGTCAATGGTTGTCCGTTGTACTCGACTGTCCCACGTACTGGTACGGGCCGAGGTGCTCCAGTACCTCCACAACCCAAAGTCGTCAGACAAAATGCCAAGAACGAAATCCATCGGATTTTGCATTGAACAGGCCAGGGGTGGTCGTAAAAGTGTTTCATCGATGGACCTCCTCTGCAAGCAGCAGCTTTTGGAGCTGGATAATCGCATCAGCAATCTCTCGACGGCTGTGATCGTACTTCGAATACGTCCAACCATTGGCCAGACGCAGCTCTCCAGCGACCGTGGATTTTTCACCCTTCGCACCTCGAACCGTATCCCAGCGACTCCACGAATTGCGTCGATTGTCATCGAGCGCCTTATCCGTGAAGTGAAAGGATGCCAATATTCTCTGACGCGCCAGACTAGCCGATTGAGTGCTCTGTTGTACTCTGGGGGAGTCTAACTTGGATTTTGCCTGTTCGATAAGTGCATTGAGCGTTTCAAGATACCGCAGATCATCGAATCCTTCACGTTTGGCCACTAGTGATAACGACCGACCGCCCAGCCGTCCTGTTGATTCCTGTGGTGGAAAGAACCACAGACGCTCGTGTGACCAGAGTTGCCTATTGTCGGCACTGTTGTAGTCATCAATCGGATTGTACGGATCACCTTCTGGACGAAAGTAAATGTAGTCGATATTGCCCAGTACACCTTTGCCGAGAGTATGAAAGAAGAATCCCCCACTGAATCTGACAACGCTAAGGTCGGGGAATACCCCTCCCGCTTGACCACTTAAACTGTAATTGTAGGTTGTGATCCCCTCTTGAGAAAAAGCTTCGACGAGTTGGCCCAATGTGGCATTATAGGGCGACGTTCGGCCCCGTTCCAATGACAATCTTCCACCCGGCATAGCAATATCCAAATACTTCATCGCCTCCCGCATATACTCACTGTATACACCACCTAAAAAGGGTGAGCAATGATTGAGAATTGTCGTCGCCCCAGCTTGCTTCATCAGTTCCAGGTGGCGTACGACAAAGGGATATGCGGTTGGGTGGTGTACATGATGACTGTAAGCTTCGTCCATCGAAGACAACACCAATCGTGGCCAATGCCGTTTTTGGACTTCTTTGCAAATCTCCCGAACAATCTTTACGTAAAGGTCGGCATAAGCCTGGCTATACATCGGGTAGTACTTTTGATTTGCATTGATGATTTCTTTCTTGATCACCTCATACTGTTGGCTACCCTGAAACCGCTTGGTCACTTTGGAAATCTCAGCATCTATTTGTTCTTCCAGTAACGGCTTACCGTAACGGGCTAAAACTTCCCTGGCGACAAATAGAGACAGAGTAGGCGTGTAGATGAAATGCCGAAGACCTGTTTTTTTTGCTGCTATCATAGACGCTTCCAACGACGAACCATCCAAGGCAACCGTCACATGCCCTGAATCGTCAATCGAAATATACTTACTAAAATCGTACGCGTCCGTTTTCTTGTCGTATTCAAACAATCCCACCCTTGCAAACACTGCATTCACACCGTGCTCCCTCATCACCTGATGCACCTGGTCAAGATTTCCGATCTCCCCCTGGTAAGCACGTTGAAAATCCCAAAAACCTAGCACGTGGGGGGGCGTCAATAACCTGACAGGCAACACCTCTACTTGGAGCGTGATGGTACAAGTTTTTCCCTGGTCGTGCCGGATATGAATTTCACTCTGGTAGATCCCCGCTGCCGCGTCGTCAGCGACTTTCACCGTCAGCCAAAACTGTACTGTTCTACCAGCCACCATATCGATTAAACGGGGTATTTCGAGATAAGCAGGCATCGCCATCACTCCCACAGGGCCATCCTTGTAGAGCCACTGCTCGCTTTGCCAAGTTCGGGGAACACACCGGACAACTTGAACAGTAGGGGCTTCCAGTCGATCTCCATTCGCTGAAACGAGATCCTCTACTTTGACTTCAAGGCTTCTTATCTCGCGTAGGGTTCTTATACAGAATGTCAGGGGTTCGTATTCACCCGGCGCCGCAAAACTTTCCAGCGTATCCGTCATTTCTTCGCGTTGAGGAATCGAATTCGGAAAAACGAGGTTCATCCAATGCCGCTGGAAGACAACATATCCTCGCTGTTGCTCCTCGGATCGTAGCGTTGGCATGGGCCTATCATCCAAATACCGCGTCATCACGAAATCATCCGGTTGTCCGCTTTCACGAATACAACGTGCGACCTCGTCATCGTACATTGTGTACAACTTCAGCGAGGTATTCTTGGTTCCATCGTCCGCTTTCATGGGACAATCACACCAGCCAACAACGATTCCTGTAAGAACCGCTGCAGTAATGAATCGGCAAAGATACTTATTCGACGCTCGCATTCTACTCAACTTTCTCCTGCTCCACGTTGCGAACATAAATTTCAAATTCTTGTGCCACCAGTTTTTTCGTACCCGAACTTTGCAACAGTCGCAACTGCACCTGGTTGTCTCCGAACACCGCCGGTGGTGAAGTCAGCTCAACCTCGTACCGGTAAAACGGAGCCATCTGGCGGCCCTCGTCCTTCGACTGGCCGTCAGCATCAAAGGTACGTTGGATGCTTTCGGTG
>CAYMUR010000032.1:0-13901 GCA_964393615.1 uncultured Pirellulaceae bacterium | reverse complement strand
CCGGCAACTTTGAATGCCAGCGTTGCGGCCCCCCGCGGAGATCTCAGGTCGTCCGCCAGCCGCAACCGGGTCGCGCCGTGGGCCGATGTCTTCCCGCGACTAAGCTCGATTACTTGGTGCTTGCGGACACCCGTCACGGCTTTGTTCGGGTGGAGTGGATAAAACAAATAATGCTTATCCCCCCTGGCAACCTCCGCTGGATCACGCAACGCCGTCAGGTATCCGAGCGCACGAGGCCATTCAGACAGTAAAAACTCCGGCGACGCTTTCCCAAATTCGTTACCCGGTAAAATCATGAACTGGGTATAAAAGTTATACGGAGAGACCCCTTGGGCACCAAAAGAATAATAATTATTCGCGGCGGCACGGAACTGCTCATGTGTAAGTCCCCGACGCCGCGCACCACCTATACTGAGCGTACCATAAATCGATGGATACACTTCACAGTTGGTCCCGACGGTACACCTTACAAAATCATCCACTTGGATGTTAAAGTCGATGCAATGAAAATCTGCAGGGCAAATATAATCCACTCCTCCACGAGCCCAGCCCTCTAGATCAAACCCCAATATTCGACACTCCTCGATGGTTTGAGGTACTCGCACTCCCAACAAAAGTGGATCACTACTCCGTCGGCGAGCAGCCTCGTCCATCAGTTTTCGTAGCCTGACCATAAAGTCGGTAAGAAGTGGGGCGTTCTCTTCAGCTTCGGATGGCCTGAAGACGTGGCAATGGCGCATCCAATCCAGTTCGATGCCGTCCACATCGTAACGATCCAATACCTCTTTTGTAAAAGCCAGGACTGCATTACGGACTCCCTCGTATTTATAATCAACCGCTCCACGGAAATCTGGCCCCAAGTGCCACTCGGGATGCTCCTTGAAGAAGGGCTGCTGCTCCGCATTCGGATGCCGATCATTCATCCGCAATCCAGCCAAAAAAAACATTCCGTTATTGTGTGAACGCTCAAGCACAAATTCCACAAAGTCATATCCACTCTCTTCGAATCCTGTCATTCCGGGCACCAATTCCAACCAGCCACGGTTGGGCGCCCGATTAAAAGTTTTAAAACCTGCAGTACTCGTACCCCACGGCAGCGAAAAAATACACTGCACCAGCCGATCGACTCCAGCTTTGGCATGCTGATCGACAATCTGTTCGATCATCTCCTTGGCCTCTGCAGGACTCGGCTCTCTTTCTAAGTGATCTTTCAGCCACCTGAGCTGATATCTGAACAGATTAAACTCATCGTAATTAACAACAATCCGACACAGTTCAGAATCGACAGGCTTTCCTGGCGACTCAACCTCACCTACCGACCTGCCAACCCAAAGGCAGTTCATGCCGATCATCATTCCGATCACAACCATCATCCATCTACCGGTTCGACCAGTGATATCAAACATTTGAAAACTTTCTAGTTGAGTTAAATAACTGATAGGATTAGAAACAAATCGTTTCTTTTAGGCAACCGTGATGGACACGTCATTTAGCAGAAGATAGCATGCAGTGATAACAGCTGCAATCAAACCCTAGCCAACAATCGCGCCCTTTACCTAGTGAAGATCAGGTAGAATCGAACCTCGCACAATTCCACTCACGAGTAACATTTTTATGTGTACAAACAACTGGCTGGGCAATCACGTACTCCTACTGCTTCTCGGAACTTTCACGATAACCCTTGGAATCCAGTCCAACGGAAAAACTACCGAGGCTACCTCGCCAAAGGACGAACAGCCTTCAGAAGCGTGCGGATTGATCGTCAATTGGGATGAAATTAATTTGTGGCACTACCAAATGCTATGGGCACAGGCAGAGAAAGAGAAAACACTCACACCCGAAGAAGTGAAGACTCTCGTCGAGAATATCGTCGACGAACACTCACAGGCTGGAGTCGATCGCCTCGCCATCTGTGTACTCTCCTTTCCATGGGGTACCAGTACCGCCGGCTACAAGACAATCAATCGGGCCCCCGATCGAGGTTGGATGATAGGGAATCCGAAGATCGCACCAGCGATGATAGGGTTTGATGACCGATATGACATGAACGAGGTCATCCTTGACCAGTCACGCAAGAACGGGATGGAGTTTATCGCTTGTTTTCGAATGAACGATCGGCACATACAATCTAATCAACAACCTTTCTATCGAAATCATCCCACCTGGCGTCTGCGAGAATTGCCATCCGGAATGGACTACAAATACGAGGGCGTTCGGAACACAGTACTCTCCATCATTCAAGAAGCATTGGAACATCACGATGTGGACGGCATCGAGCTGGATTGGATGCGCCATTGTCACATGTTCAACCCGTCCGAAGCAGAAGAAAACACCGCAATTCTCACTGAATTTATTGTGAAAACACGAAAACTTCTTGACATGGCTGCCAAACAACGTGGGCGTGATCGACTCGTTTTGGGCGTTCGGGTTCCTCAGACCGTCGCAGAATGTCAGACGCTTGGATTCGACGTGGAAGCTTGGGTGCAACAGGGAGGGGTCGATTACCTCTGCCCTTCTGATTTCATGCATTTCGACATCAACATCCGCGTTGAAGAGTTTGTGAAGTTCACTGAAGGTACGCACTGCAAAATCTATCCAACCGTCTTTGGATCCATCAGCCAGGCAAACTTCACTCGAGGACTCAGCCTCGACCAATTTCGCGCCGCCGCCAATAACTTTTATTCCTACGGTGCCAATGGAATATCAGCCTATAACTTTTACAACCAGTATCGTATTCTGCCGGGTAACGAATGGAGACAAGCATCGCCAAAATTCATGCTGGCCGAATGGCCACGTGCGCTTGATTATTTGACCGCGATCCGAGATCCCAAGGTAATCATCCCCGGCAACAAGCACTATGGAGACAGGCATTATTTCTTTCACCCTCTTTGGCGGTCGCGTGAATATCCCACCGGTGCCATCAAACACGACCTGATCGAGATCTATCGAGACGGAACCGTTTCGACGAAGACACTTCAGTTTCGCATGGCGGAGGATTTGAGTTCTGCTGATCTCTCTGCAACGCTCGAATTCAAAGTGACTGGCCTGGTAAAGGAAGACATGTTGGAATTGACCCTCAACGGAAAAACCGTACCTCCGAAGAACTTTCAACGTGAATTCGATGCCGATGGTCAAACCAAGCAAGAAGGATTTGTTTTGCCTGCTTTCCACCGTTACCGGATGGAGCTGACTTCCGATTGGGCGAAGTTCGGAGATAATCGGATCTCTGCTCGCCTTAGCAAAAGTGGGGGAACAGATTCCGTACAAGTGCGCGATTTCGAAGTACGGATTCGCGATCGTCGTACAAAGGTAAATGACAAATAATTGCCGTGCCCGAAATTCTGCTCGCCCTTAGGCCCTTTTCAAAGTGAAAACTACGCCCCAGCTGCGGCACTCTTTATTCCCAACCGCATGCAACGACCTTCTGCCCCGCAACATCGCCATTAGGCCATGGGCATCACCAGTGAATCGGCGAAAACCCCAAAACCAGGATGTGCCTTGCTTCGAAACCACTTGGAAACACGGACCATCATTGAGCTTCAAGGTAGTTCTATCACAACTCTCGTTGATACCGAAACGTTCGCAACCTCCAATGAAGATGTGAAGTTAACGCTGCATCCACTGGAGATGAAACGATTCAAGAATTCAACATCATGACTAATCGTTGTACCGCACATCGAGACGCACCTGATCGATCTTCACTGGCTGCGCGGTTTCTGTTTTAACAACTGCGGTTACAAGGTTCTTACCTTTCGTAAACAAATCACCGTCGATTCCTTGGTAGTAGATCCACACCACTTCGGCCTCGTCACCAAGTTCAGGAACAGTCTCTGATTGGCGAATCGTTGCTCCATTCACAGAGATAGAAAGACCATGCAAAGCAGTCAGGCCGTTAGCGCGCACACGAAGCGACAGCGTTCGCAGCTTTCCATTCAAATCGGGCACGGAGAGATCCTCTCCTAGATAAAGTGGCATCGGTTCACACCCGGTAACCGTCACGGTAACCGGATGCCTATGCCGAGTCGTCCGCAATGCTCCAAAAGTATTTCTGCCTCGGCGCTGCGAAGGAAGGTAGTACCAGACATAAGTACGGTCCAGGGTCAGCAATAGATTCGGATCACCCAATTCTCGAAATTGTTGCCAGTGGGCACCAAACAGGTTGAAGGTCTGTAGGCCCGCCGCACCCTGTTCAAACTTATTCAATGCATCACCCCGCCATACCGGCAAATTACCCCTTCTCTTGCTACCATCCGAGGTCGGTTCGGTCGTAGCAATATCATACGAGTTAATCATCGGATAAACGGGCACGTCGTATTTTTTGGCCAATGACGTGATGGAGTATACAGGTGGGAAGTGCTCGGTACCGTAAGCCATCGAGAGGATATCCACCAGATCTTCTTGAAGCCAAGTAGCGATATCCAGACCTGATTGTTTTGAAACCTCGACGTCTTCGACACATCGGCCGCAAAGCAAGATTGGCCGACCTCGCCGTAGTCCTTCTTCCTCGCTCATCCGACGAATATCTCGCATCAACTGATTGATCCGTTTCAGATTTTGGGGAGTCACCGGTTGTCCGCGAAGCATTTCCGGAAAATTAACGAGGTGCCGCCAATAATCAAGTTCGATCCCATCGATGTCGTATGTTTGACAAACCTCGCGCAAGGCGTCCACAGTAAGTTGTCGTATTTCGGGAACCTCAAAATTCCAGGCTGACCAGCTAGAACGCGGATCGGGATAATGGAATCGCTTTGCCTTCTCCTTGGTCGACAGGCACCACTCCGGATGTTCAATTTTGGTGATATACAATCGTCCGGGAAAATAGGAATCATGAACGTCGTTCATCCGATTCGAGTAAAAGATCTCCATTCCGTGTTCCCGACAGAAATCGATCATGATCTCCAGATTGTCCTTACCACAATCGTCCATCAAAGTCTGGTAGGCCTTGAAAGCCCGCTGATAATTCGGGCCATTTCTGTCCATGGTGTACAATCTGGCAAACGGACCGTTTTGATGGATCAATTTGAATCCATCAGATCCCCACTGCCAGATGGCATCAACGTGCGAACCAGCCAAGCCCGTCGTACGGGCAGCGAGTACTCCTTCGCGCGTGCCATCGGTCCCTCTCCAGAGTTCGTCTCCATCGTTGTTGAAAACAATCCGCCGCTTACGTTGAGCCATCTGTTTTCGCTCATGGCGAAGTTTGTCTAACGTGTATTTATCATCAGAACGCTTCTGGCTATCCTCTGCACGGGCTCCAAAAAGCGTTCCGGCAGGAATGACAGTCGCTGCCACCAAAAAAACAATCCATGCCGGTACCATTCTTTTCCCACTAGTTTGCCACATCTCGTCTCTCCCTATTTCTCTGTTGAAAACCTGCAGACTGTATCTCAAATGGTCATGAACCTCAAATCCTATAAAATCGTTGATCTCCCGAGAGGTTTCCAACCCGCCAACAATGCATCGAGCTAGTCTTGACGGGTCGTTTCTACATTGGACCAATTCAAGGTTCGACCTTCCGCAAATCGATTCCAATCGAAACGTTGGATTTGTGAAGGTCTCTTTTGTCCAAGGATAAATTCTGCCATGGCCCGGCCCACCCACGGAGAAAGGCTAAATCCACCTCCGCTCAATCCCAGTGCGACGTACAACCCATCGATTGACGCGACCCGATCCAGAATCGGCATTTGATCGAGAGTTACATCGTACACACAAGCATACGTACGATGAACAAATCCATCCGCCATCGGCGGCAGAGTGATCGCCAGTCGGCGTTGCAGATCAGTCAATGTAGTGAATTCGGCCGTCTGTTTATAGTTATCTGGATCCTGAGTAACCAGGTCGTCGACATTGTGGATTCGATCCCCTTCGCGCCAACCGACAAACATTTGTCGGTCTCCTTCTGGGCGCAGGTAAAGCATTGAACGTGCATCGGAAAGGATATGTGACAATTGAAAATCTCCCAGCGCGGGAATCTGAAAGAAAGCCATTTCTGCCCGGTGGGAATCAATGGGAACTTCCAGCCCCAGTTTTGCCAATTGCTGTTTGCCCCACACCGATGTTGCCACAAGTACCTGTGGCGCATGAAATTGTCCGTGTGAAGATTCGACTCCTACAACCTGCTCACGTTCAACGAGAATATCTCCTACCTCACAGCCTTCGATAATTTTTACTCCCAAACGTTCTGCCACCCGCCGCAAAGCTTGGACCGTCGGCATGGGGTCAAGATGGATCGCAGCCGGTTCGTACACGTACAGCGTGCCGTCCTCATCGCGGAGTCCAGGCTGTAACTGCTGCGCTTCGTGGCGATCGATCTGTCTGGCCACACAACCAGCTTGGGCAGCCACTGAAATCATTTCTTCAATGACCGTCGATTGCTCCAGCTCTGACAAAAGCAGGTAACCTGCCGGATGTACGAGAATTGGATCGCCAAATCGATCTTCGAACGTATTGAAAAATTCGATCGATTCTATCAATGCTGCCGACACCGTCACATCCCGCACCAAAGCACGCACTACCCCTGCAGCCCGATGCGATTGCCCTGATCCAATATAATGCCGTTCCAGTAACAACACTTTTCCGGCATGCAATTGTTGTAAATGAATGGCAGTCAACAGCCCTGTTACCCCACCACCGATGATAATGACGTCGGCATTCTGCTTCACCAAAGAGTCTCCCTGACATTGATTGCCCTACGTGCAACACCAAAAAAAGTCCTAAAATATAACGTCGTGAGGCATCTGCCCATTAGTCTACACCAAATAGTCAACGTACCCCAAGTGGAAGCCAAGAGAATTCTCAGCCAGCGCAAAACGGTGTGAGCTTCTAGGATGACGCTCCGTGATAAATCACCACTACAAGTCTGTATTTCAAAATCTACCAATGTCTCACTCTGGTCCAATCCACCATGCACTCACCGGTCCTCCACACGTTTGTCCAGAATCGGTTCAAGATATCCACTACAAATTGCATTTCCATCAACTACAGTTCCACCATTCAAAAGGGGTAACCTCTTTTCCGTCGGTGATAGGTAGTCAATGCGATCGAGTATTCACCGTACGACGTTGATTAAATATCAACCAAAACGCTTCGCCATCACCTTGTCGCCTGCCTGCCAGGAAACACAATTCGCACCGATCGATTGCTCTATCACTTCTTGGTCCGTGACTCACAAAACACCCTAACGATCGAACAAGAGGCAATCACCGTCATCAAACACAAATCTGACTACTGCTTGCAAACCAACATCCACAATTGATAGATCTCAAATCATCATGCCAACAATCACTGCCTGTTCAACGTTGGCTTTTTCTTTATCAACGCTTGAAGTGGCATTACAGCATCTTTCCGACTACGGATTTGAATACGTCGAAATTGCTGAAATGCTCACGCACAGTAAACACTTTCCTATTGAGACCGTTGACCCGACCGCAGTCCGAGCACTCCTCCACAAATATTCACTGAAGCCAGTGGCCGCGAATGTCACGTCAACTGCCTACTACACTAAAAATCCGGGAGCAGGGAAGACATCCCTCGGAAAACACTCTTCGGCCGAAACAGAGGAAATCAAAAGGGCGAAACAAAAATGCAGTCACTATCGACTCCATGTGAAAAGCGAAGCAGACCACTATGCCATGAGGGTCCGGACACTCGTTGACAAGGCAAAAATCGCAG
Source organism: uncultured Pirellulaceae bacterium (assembly GCA_964393615.1). Classification (GTDB taxonomy): domain Bacteria; phylum Planctomycetota; class Planctomycetia; order Pirellulales; family Pirellulaceae; genus CAYMUR01. The sequence continues at coordinate 6,230 of CAYMUR010000032.1, read as the reverse complement.
GTATTCCGATGCTGGTTTTCAACGCGGGAAGGAAGGAGCACGTGGAAAACATTGACCGGGCCCTCAAAGCAGCCGCTGAAGTACTGGACCAACAAGCCGAATATGCAAAGAACGCTGAAATCAGGGTCCTACTGGAAATGCCACACGTATGGCAGGTCTATGACGACGTGGAAAAATCAACACTGGTGCTGTCCTATTTGCAATCGGACAATATTGGTGTTCTAATCGATGCCACTCATTGGCAGGTGGCTGGATACGACATCGACGATTACGTCAGCACGTTACAAGACCGACTGTGGCACATTCATCGACGGGATGCTGCCGGAAAGAATTCGCCGGCAGGAAAGTATCTCCTCGAAATAACGCCTGGTGAAGGTAAAGTCAATTTTGAGCTCTTGGGACAAACCCTGGACAAATACCGTTATGATGGAAATGTCACTCTGGAGACTGAGTACAAGAATTACAAGGATCCTGCCGACGTCGATCAGAAAAATACCGCTGCTCTGGCACACTTGAAAAGTGTTAGCTGGGAGGTGGCTGACCAAGGGTAAACCAGACAAAACAACCGTGGAACACGTCCCGTGCTGCGATCGACAAGGATGAAACTGGTCGCTGGCCGAGGGCATTCCGGAGTCACAAAACATGTACCGCATCAGCTGGTTCGTCATTTTCCTGGGAAGTGTCATGTCGGCCAGTGGCGCCGATCATTTGACGTCCGACTCGAGCATACGAGTCCGAATCGTCGAGGGTGGCGAACCAATTGGCCAGGCAGTGGAATGCCGCCGAATGCTTGTCGGGCCAGGAGTCAATCAGCCCGACCCGTTTCCTGGGTACCAGGGATTTGTCGGCTGGGAATCACCATTGCATCTACGGGACGGTACGATGTTCGTCGGTTTTTCCGCCGGATACTGGCACGCTTCGCCACCGACGCCTTTACGGGTGCCACTGGAAAAAATCAAACATTGGCAGCAGCTTGGTATGCCGATCGGAATCGACGCACCACGTGGTGGACGAGCCATGAGCATCCGCTCTGTGGATGGTGGCCACAACTGGTCTAAACCGGAAACATTAATCGACACCCCCTGGGACGATCGGCATCCAAACTTCGTCGAATTACCGGATGGAACGATTCTCTGTACTTTTTTTACCACGCCGGGTAATGGTAATGTTTTCAAGAATCCCGCTGTTGCGAGGCATACTGGTATCATCCGCTCCACAGATGGTGGCCGTACTTGGGAACAAAATGTTCGGCGCTTGTGCTCACCATTTGCATCGGATGCTACCGACGGTCCGCCGATAGTACTTAACGATGGATCGGTCCTATTGGTCATCTATGGCCGGATTACCGAAGGCCAACCAAAACGAATCGGTGTATTTCGATCGAGCGACAACGGCCAAACGTGGAAGCTGTTGTCCGTCGTCCGAGCGGACCATGAGCTACGTGAACCGAGTGTTGTTCAGCTGGCCGATGGCCGGTTGGTTATGATGGCGCGTCCCGAAGGATCCATTTGTTGGTCTTCCGATGGTGGCACGACATGGACTCGCCCAGTGACTTTTGGCATACGGATGTTCGAACCTGGACTGCTCGTACTATCCGACGGAACACTACTATGCCTGCACGGATCGTACGGGGCCGGTGGTTTTCGCGCCATCTTCAGTACCGACGACGGGCACACCTGGGTCGCACCTGCCGCCAAACACGGTTTTGCTATCGATGCAAACGTGTACGGATATGGCAAGGGAATCGTTCTACCAGACGGTTCCGTGTATGCCGCCTACATCCATACTGGCGGCCACCGTACCAAGGATGCCCGTACAAACGCCATCTGGGCTATTCGGATGCAGGTCCGCCCCGGGCACGACGGCATTCAGATACTCCCCGCGCCACGTTGACAGACCAGAATTCTACCGCCACCCTTGTCACACGACGACGACGACGGGACGCCAAAGGTTCAACAATCCCCCAATCCCTCGTGTTGAATTGCCCCTTTTTCGAGTCATGACTGACTCTAAAAGGAACCTTCGACTTCTCCCCCTTGCTTGGTACCTAAAGCAGAAAAGGTGATCATGTTGATCGTCTCGCTGAGGAACCGTACGCTGCCATCTGCCGTCAAGAATTGAGCCCCACCAGGATGCCGACTACGATAACCACACCCCATAAACTGACCCTGAAACGGTCGTTGTAGGGCAGGAGGGTTACCAGAAATTTCGCCCCATTGGTAATGCATGTTAATCCCGTAAACGGTACCAGACACACACCAGGGCGCCATCCAATGCGCCAGAGGCGGACAACCGTCTCCGGGTACACCTGCTGGCCCAGCTGTGAGCGCCGTATAAGTACTCTCGCCAACAAACAACGTATTCGACGTGCCATCGTGCACGTCAGCGATACGGACCGAGGTGGGATGCGCCCACAACATCCCCAATTCCGGACCCTTCTTTTTACATTGCGCAAAGTGACCCCCACCGTTCACGGTGGTATGCATATCGGTTGCACACGGACAAGCGTTCCCCGCACATAGCCCACAGGCCATCGGCTCGCCACCCCAGCCCCAATGAGAAACATTCCCGGCATTCCCCCGGTAACTGGCAAGGGCCGCCACTCCGTCTTGGGGCGTGCCAGCCCAAGCGAAGAGCGGTAAGCCCTTTCGAACTTGTGGTCCCACTTCACTGGGACAATAGTAGGTAGAAACAGGAACCTTGTGTTGCGGCAAGGATCCAAACGCATCATGAAATGCGTTTTCGCCTGACACACTGATCACGGGAATGCTTTCGTAAAGCTGAATTTGTTCCAGATAAGGCAGGATATGAACTCGCCAATTGTGACTGTGATTTTGGTCGAATGCCGTGTCATAAAGACAGATTCCCGGCGAGCCACCCGTTAAACCGCCCCCGAAAGGAAACGTTGACTGGGCACTGTGATAATTGTGCAGCGCCACACCGATCTGTTTCAGGTTATTCATGCATTGCGAACGGCGAGCCGCCTCCCGTGCGGCCTGCACTGCCGGCAAGAGTAGCGCAATCAAAATGGCAATGATGGCGATCACCACCAACAGTTCAACCAGGGTAAAACCGACCGTACGATTTTTCATCATTGATTCGTTTGTTGATATTGGACTCGATGTCATGACTCAATGTCATGGACTGAACCGCAAACTGCCTACATATCTGCCCCGCTTGATCCATCCTAACATCCGGTCCATATCAGAACAATAACGACTTGATTTTACCGAGAAATTCGGGCACGAACCTGTGATAACAATTCAACGATTGATATTACGGGCCGTCCAACCTAAACTTATGTTCTTTGCTAACCTGAACTTCCCACTGGAGTAATGGGAGATAGGTGTTCTCTACTTTCGCCTATTTCCAATCTCTTTTGTGGCAAGGGGTTGGCCTGGAAAATCGGTCATGAGCTGACTCTCAACGAACCATCGATAACGCAAGTTGAAATTCCTGGAAATCCTATACATGACTACAATAAAATACGGCTCAAATTCGGTGACAAAAATGGCCGTCATCACTCACAGGTTCCTCTGCCTGGTATTACTCTTTGGTGGCCAAGCATTTGCAACGGATCTACCACGCGTCGAAGTCTCCAATGTCCGTCGTGTATTTCATAACGGTGAGCACAATGCGTTTACCGATCTGATCCGCTTTCACGATAAATTTTATCTCACCTTTCGCAGCTGCCCCGATGGTCACATGGTCCATTCCACGGCATCCATCATTGTGCTTGTCAGTGAGGATATGAATCAGTGGCAACAGGCACACCGTTTTCGCGTTGCACTGCGCGATACACGTGATCCCCATTTTCTGATTTTTAACGACAAGTTATTCGTATACACGAGCACATGGTACTGCGGTGAAACGACTATTTCGCTGAAAGAGTACGACATGAACAAGAATCTCGGCTACACCGCCTGGACCAGTAACGGTGCCCAATGGCACAGTCCGATTCTATTGGAAGGCACTTTCGGACATTACATTTGGCGTGCCGGATCTTTCGGAGCGAGGGCCTATCTTTGTGCCCGCCGCAATATTGACTTCGAGGTGGCCCCATATGACGAACAGACCGGGACCGCCGCGCTAATGTTGGAAAGTGATGACGGACTGATTTGGCGGAAACGGGCCGTATTTCATGAAACTGGTGGAAATGAAACGGCGTTTCTTTTCGAACCAAGTGGTAACATCATCGCGATCGGACGCGATGTTGGCAACGGCGCGGAAGTGTTGCGTGCCCCACCACCGTACACGAAATGGAATCGTTATGGTCTGGGCCGCCGCGTCGGGGGCCCTCTGCTGGCCCGGTGGGGCAAGCATTTGGTGGTCGGTGGCCGTAAAAGCCTGGACAGGAGAAACCCCAAAACGTCAATGTACTGGCTGGTCGACAACCAGCTACACGAATTTGCCGAACTACCCAGCGGGGGTGACACGTCCTACCCAGGATTTATCGCACTCAGCCCCACCCAAGCGATCATGTCATGGTATTCGTCCCACGAAAAGAACGCCGACGGAAAACGCATGACCGCGATTTACGTGGCGGATCTGACTACCGATCTGTGAGGCGAATGAAACGTACCTCACCCAGCTTGAATAAAACCCATCACAAAACGGAACGGCTGACTCGTCTCACCAAAAGCGCGCACCATGCACCCCATGGCGCAAGACTTGAAACCATTTTGCCAGGGAACGTGTCGGACGACTTCGCCGTCAGACAGTGAACCCACGCTGGCTTGCCGCCGTTGGAATCATCGTATCGCCTGCACCGTCAAGGTGACGTCACAGCACCTGCTTTTTGGCGACGTTCGACTTACCGTCTACGTCGAAAATTAAACAAGCCGGCTGCGCCCACCAACAAAAGACCTAACGATGTCGGCTCGGGAATTACGACACGATTGTCAAAATGAACATCCTGACCGCCCAAGACGAGATAAACCGAGTTGTTGTAATCACTCTGGTCACCATCGCCGATTCCGTCGGGATTCAGGTTCATATGGCCGAGTGAAACCCAACTACCGTCCACATGGGCAAAGTCTTGGTTACCGCCAAGAGTCATATCCTATGTCGTGATGTTTCTGGTTTCTACCAGAGCAGAATCAATACCCCAAGTTGAGTTACCACCCAGGTTTAACATGATCATTCGTACTTGAGCCCACCTACCGACACTACCGGCGGTCGCCTTGTCAGGGCCAGAATGATTTCCGCCGAAGGTTGCTGGCGGACTACTGGGCCTCTGTCCCGAAGCTTGCTGGTAAAAACCATAACTGATTGAGTTACCCGCTCCGGCACCCATTTGCAGGACAACTGGAACAGTTTCACCATTCAAACATTACTCAATCGGCTACATGATTTGTGAAAGGATGCGCACGAAGTGCGCGCAATCGGTTGACCTCGCTTCGGAAGAGCTGTCACGCTCGTTTTCAATTCGTTTGCTATCCAATATGTGCATTTTACATCTTGAACCACGGAAACGGTCGATTCCTGATTGCAGGCCGTTTTCACCCAAACTTCGAGGCAGCGCTTCATCGTCGGTACCGACCAAGACAAATCAGCCCGATCGAACCCGTGATTAACAATACGACGCTGGTCGGTTCTGGTACCGCACTTGCTGAGTTTGTCCCAAAACTGTCTCCCGGTGAGATCGTTCCACCACTGTTGTTGACATTACCACCGATCGAACCAACACCGGAGACAGTTCCTTGCTGAAGAACAACGGAACCGCCCGTCGTGGCCAGTTTATTGTTGATAGCAACCGAACCATCGCCTGTCTTCGTGAGAGTGTTCCCCATCAGGTCCAACGCGTTGTTAAACGTCAAGGTCGCCCCACTGGCAACGTGCAGCGTCGTCGACTCGTGCAAATTCACAGCCGCTTGAAATTCATGTTGGCCCGCCGATACTTCGATGCTGAGAAGGACAGCTTCGCCCGCTGTCGTGGCTGCCAGGTTGACACTGTGGAGCCCAGCCACCGCGAAGGAATGATCAGTATTGTCAAATTCGATACGATCGACGGTGACTGGCGCCGTTAAAACAGCAACGGTCGTTTGTGAAATGGACGGTCCCGAACCAAATACGGCTGTATGCGCTATTGCCTTGGGTGGACCAGGGCGCGTTCTCTTAGTCCACGCCAGTTAGAACAAGCCAGCTCTGGCCTGGGGCCCTTTACTCCCACTTCCCCACCACACACCATTGCTCCCAGGCACTACGCGTTTCGTCCAGCCGGGCTGGCT
>CAYMUR010000031.1:0-47440 GCA_964393615.1 uncultured Pirellulaceae bacterium | reverse complement strand
ACCAGTATGTTGAGCGCGTTGAGCATTTATTCGAGTCCCGTAAAGCTCTCATGCGGGCCCCCCCCCCTAGGCCCGAGAAATCCCTGTTATCCTCGCCAAACGCCAGGTCGCGGTTTCCAGAACACCTCCTTCGATGGGACACCATTCTTCGTCCAATCTGCGCACCGCCCGATCGGTAGACCTGGTGAGATATTTTATTTTCAGGGTGGAGCCATTACTCCTTTCACGCCTATTCGCGGAATGATATGATAGGTTCCAAGGAGACACGTCATGACTCGATTTCATGTTTTCATCCTCACCACGTGGACGATGGCGCATCTCGCATCGTCGATCACATCCAAGGCAGAGGAACGCCAAATAGAGGGTGACCCACGTATCATTTCCAGCCAATCCAAATTGGAAACCCTCTGGGAAGAAGGCGGTTTTACCGAGGGCGCAGCCGCTGCGCCAGATAGTACGATTTATTTTAGCGATTTTGGACAACCGTTTGATTCGCGGCCTGGCCGCATCATGCGTTTTGATCCACAGACCGGACAAACTTCGACCCACTCCGCCGACAGCCGGATGTCTAATGGTCTCATGTTTGACCGCCAAGGTAAACTGGTTGCTTGTTGTGCCTCCCCCCTGGGTGGCCTGCGGGCGCTAGCCTATGTCGAAAACAATGGTACCTTAAAAACCATTGTTGATCGCTTTCACGGGAAAAAGTTTAATTCTCCCAATGACTTGGTCATCGACCACGTGGGCCGCATTTATTTTAGTGACCCTAAATACGTCGGGCCCGAGAAAATGGAACTACCATCCATGGACGTGTACCGGTATGACCCCGACGGTACTTTAAGCTGCGCCACTTCGGAGATTTCGAAGCCTAACGGCATCATCCTTTCGCCGGACGGCCAGACACTTTATGTCGCTGAAACAGACAATGGAACCGCCCAAGCGGATGCGGTGACGAACGCGCGGCCAGGCCGGATGACACTTAATGCATTCCCGATAAACAGGGACGGGACTCTGGGACCCAAAAAAGTCCTTGTCGATTTCGGCAAGCAGACCGGGATCGATGGCATGACGGTTGACCAACAAGGCCACATTTACGCGGCACTCCGCTCCGCAGAACGATTCGGCATCGTGGTCTATGACACACAGGGAAAACAACTGGCGACCATTCCAACACCACATCTACCCACCAACTGTTGTTTTGGCCGGGGAAGCGAGACGGAATCTAAAACGTTGTATATCACATCCGGCCCTGGATTGTATCGCATACAACTTAAAACCATGGGACACCATTCGGCATTGGCAAATCGGTAACCGCATAGGATTGACGCGCCGATCTCAGTTTACCACATGGCGCTATGTAATCCACACAGAAAAGAGCCAGGGCCGCATCTCGCTGCCAACCTTTCCTGAAACAGGCACAGGCATTTTTTTATTCACGTTCTCATTTTTAACGATGCTTGGTTTTTTAACGATGCTTGGTACAACCTTCTCGTACGCTTGTGGCACGCAAACTTACGCGATACCGTAGAACAAAGTCTCTACCGTCTACTACTACCCAACTGGACACACTGGCGAATTCAGCCGTGCGTACAACAGTAATTGATCCTTCGTTCCGAGGAAGTACATGCCAAAAAAGACAAATCAACCGCCTCAAAAAAAAGACGATGCCGAAATTATCGTCAAGCACAACTTTGGTCTCAGCATCGGTTTATTCAGCCACAGTGGCTTGGACTTTTATCCCGGAATTGCTGTTTTCGCTAACCGTAAAGGCTGTCGTTTTCTCGCTGATTATTTCACTTGGCTGGCCGAACGGCCTATCGCACCTTTTGATCGAAATAATTTTGACCCCGGTGACCACGTTCACCTCACGCCGCAATCGGACTACTGTGATGAAATCGACTTTACCTTCGACAACTTAACCCCCGAGAATCGACGACACGTACTTCGGAAAGCTGGCGCAACAAAAAAATCTCGGCGACGTGGAACCCCTATCCAGCAATTTACACAACTCTTTGATGAGATGGCCACATTTCTCAACCAATTCTGTGAAAATGACGGCGATTTTCGCACAACAACGATCAACGACATCGATGAATTAATGGGGATGCTGAAAAATAAATTATCGCATTTAAAAAAAATGAAGACTCCGCCGCAACAGGATGCCTGACAAACCACGCAATGCATGGAGAACTCATCTTTTGATTTCCTGCAGTCCGTCACGCCCTTTTGCATGTGCACTCTTCACGGTTTTCTTTTTGCAGACACTTACACCCATACTGAAAAATCGTTCCCGCCCAGGTGGCTCGCGTTCATGCCACCCTTTCCCATACCGTCGTCCAGGGACTATATCTGAAAAGGGACGCACCACCCGTAAGGAATCTAGACAACGTTAATCCAAAAGCGGAGCAGTAATGAGAGATGGTGCAACAATCGTCATTCGAAAAATCGGTGGCTATTGCCACCCTGACATCGAACAGGTAAAGTAGGCGCCTTGCCATATACTTTCGCCTTGGCCGTTTAACCCCAGTCAATCATCTATGAAATACGGATGCCGTGGTGAACATGAGATTCAGGCTCAAATGAAGAGTCAAGCACGCGCTCAACGCTTTTATGAGCGTCAAATGCGAGACAGCTTGACCACGCGGATGGTTGCCTTGATTCGTCAGCAGGAAATGATGTTCATTGCAACTGCCAATTCACAGGGACATTGTGACTGCTCTCCACGGTTCGGTCATGCTGGCTTCGTATGTGTGCTCGATGAGAAAACGCTGGCGTATCCAGAATATCGCGGGAATGGAGTCTATGCCAGCTTGGGAAACATCAAAGAACAACCACAGATTGGCCTGGTGTTTGTGGATTTTTTTGATACCACGGTTGGCTTACACGTTAACGGAACTGCCCAACACTATCGTACCTCAGAGGTTCCAGGCAAGCTGAAATCTTATCTGGACCTCAACAAACCAGACTTGGTTACTAGAATCGAACGATGGGTAGTCATCGACATCGAAGAAGCATACATTCACTGTTCCAAACACGTGCCTCTGCTAGCCAAAAAAGAAAAACAGATTGCGTGGGGAACGGATGATCCGGTGGCAAAATCTAACGATTTTTTCTGCAAGAACCATGAAAAGGCATCATGACCACCGGTCAGACTTGTTGGACGGCATTAAAACGCAATCATCTCTTTGACGAATACTCCCTAGAGCCTGTCAGCACCCAGTTTCTATCGCACCATGTTGGCAGGCAGGGTTGGCAGGCAGGCCAACCGCCATGGGCAACACAAACGCCAGTCTATCGTTGACCTGCCAGGCCCTTCTCATGCAGCGTCCCTACACGCGATTGATGTCACGCAACAAACAATCCCAGGAATTCCACTTGGAGGATCAATCAAGCGTTTTGATCTCGACATTACGAAACATAACCGGGTCATTATGGCCGGCAAATCCAAAATATCCCTTAGTAAGCGTTAACCCTGGGTGCTTTTTCAGAAGCGTTTCATCCTTGATCGTACCCAAGTCGGTGTTAATGATCATATAACCGTTGAGTTCCACCTGGATCGTGGACCCTTTCACCACCACTTCCTGAAAGTTCCACTCGCCGGTAGGCCTTAGATAACCACGGTGTGCGGCAACTAACCCATAGACTGAACCGTGATATTGGTAAGGAGCAAGTTGTCCCGGATATCCCGTGTCCAACACTTGTAATTCGGTCATCCCATCATAGGCAGCATTACCACGACCGGGAAATCGAATAGCCAGTCCGTTATTGCCCGCAGGTGGAAGTTTCATTTCGAGACGCACCGCAAAGTCACCATATTCCTCTTCGGTATAGAGGGTACCACCTTTGTCTTTTTTACAGCGAATTGCTCCGTCAACCACTTCGTAGTCCTGCACAGCACCAGCCCAACCGTCAAGGTTCTTGCCATTAAAAACAGACTGATAGCCTTTCATATCACTATTCTCACAGAGAATTTCATTGGCTTCTTCGACACCGATTTCCCGTACGTAGATATTGCGCCAACGAATTTCACCACCGTGTGTTTGCAATTGGATAGGGCCATGATGAAACAGTGGTCGGCCACGGTCGAAATAATTTTCCAGAATCGCATGATCCACGACAAGCTTGCCATTCAACCACACGCTGGTGCGGGCACCAATTTGACGAATTCGAAACGTATTCCATTCCCCCAATTTGTTATCCGCGACCACCAATGGGTCCTTACCCTTTGCGCCAGAACTGTTATTCCACAGTCCACCCGATCCTAAATGTTTACCAATCTTTTTCGCGCCCTCGCTCGTGTCATTAAAATCCCAGATCTGTACCTGGGGAACACCTTTCAAATAAATCCCACTGTCCGATTTGGGAACTGTCTTGTAGTCGATCCACAATTCATAGTCCGAAAATTCACGTTCCGATGTCAAGTACAGGCCAAACCCATCGTTTACAATTTCGTCTCCTTCAACCGTCCAGTGTTGGTGGATATCCTCGCGGCTTTCGGCCTTGTAATTGGCACGCTCTTCCTCACTTAACTTCCACAGTTCTTCCGGATTCTTCGTCGACCACCCATACCATCCCGTAAGATCTTTGCCGTTGAAGAGCGAAGTGAAACCGTGTGGCACGTTAGAATCACCAGCATTTCCAATCACAGGGGCAATCAGCGTGCAGGCAACAAGCGAAAAAAGCAACGACCTAACATTCACAATAAATCTCCTGTCATATAGGTTGACTTGTGTTTGCAAACCTATGGCGTCAACGCCACCACTCTTGAAATCTACTTTTCACTCCACGATTAGAGCATGGGAGGATGTTTTGCACAAGCAATAACAATGCGATTCAATTAACTACTTTTCTTTCATCAACACAGATAAAGGCCGGCAGAAAGAACAACCACCACAAAATACCAAGGTCTCTAGACATGCTCGTCGGTTTTTATTCGCACGCGCCAAACCACTTCCGTTGCCATGTCTTCTCGTTCGCCGCCGTTTTTGCATGACCATCGACAGGCCAGACTTTTTTTCATTGATCAGACCTGCGACGTACCGCAACGGTTTATGACAGACGCCATAAAAAAAGGAAACCGTACAAGCATTATCGCAGTGGTGAGTAATCAGTCGGCGTCAGAAAGGTTGACTCCACCTTGGTGACAATCGCACCTCCAGCCTGCTCCTTAGAATCAGCCCAGACGCGCTTCCATTCCGGATCACTCATAAACGATTTCCATGACACTTCACGTGCTTCTCGACTGGAATAAGCCAGAATGTAAATCAACGTGTTCGGCTTTTCAATCGGTGTCCAATAGCCAATCAGTTGCATACCGTGCTTTACAAATAGATAATTCGTGTGATTACGAAATCTGGCATGTAGGTTCGGCAATTTACCGTCGGCGGTGGTATAGACACGTTGCTCAAATAGATGAGGACCATGCACTTTCTCCGACACATCGTTTTCAGACAATTCCGCTGCTTTGACATGCAGAGCAGTTCCCGTCAAAACACAAAACAGCAACAGCGCCAACAGCACGAACACGACACTGTGTTTCACCATGTATCTTGTTTTCTTTGCTTTCATTACCATGAACTCCTATACCTATGATTTTTTGCACTAGACGTGATAGCCCTTGTTCGGGCATTCACACCAGGACCAGACACCACCGTTGCTCATGAGTGCAACAATATCGCACACTCAACGATCATTGGATTCAAAAACGGCGCTGTGAGTCGCCAACTAATTCATACTTCTCCGGCAAGGCTCTGGCACGGCACATGCTTAACGATTGTTTCTCCGTCCAACCATTGACTGCTTACTCCAACCGATTCCTGCAGCAGGTTCACACAACCTTTAAACGGCTCACAATATTTTCCGCCACGGCATGATGATACCCACGACTCCACTCCATGAATACTGAACAAGTCACTGCGCCGTGGCAAACAGCAATAAGAAGCCGTTTACTTGCTTGGCTCGACAAAAGATTGACAGTCAAAACTTACCGCTTGCTCCAAGGAACGTCTCCCTGTCCAGCCGCGGCGTTAGCGAACCTCGCCAGGACAAACAACAAATCGCTCAACCGGTTCAAATAAACGATTATTTGGTTCGAAATCGACTCTGACTCGGCTGCCGCTAAAGACACAACCCGACGTTCGGCACGGCGGCAGACAGCTCGGGAAAAATGCAACCGTGCTGCCACGGACGTACCACCTGGCAAAATGAACTGTTTCAATACTGGTAGATCCGATTCCCACAAGTCGATCTGCTGTTCGAGAAAAGTAACATCCTCGGCAGACACCAGTTCCGTTCCATGGTCTTTCGGATCAGGCGTCGCAAGTTCGGCACCGACAGCAAACAGGTCGCATTGGATCCGCTGCAACAGGTCGTCCACCGATGCCGACAATGTCTCGGACCGCACAAGGCCCAGAATCGTGTTCAATTCGTCGACGCAACCATATGCTTCGATGCGAGGGTGATCCTTCGACACACGAGGTCCTGCAAATAATCCGGTCTCGCCAGCATCGCCCGTCTTTGTGTAAATTTTCATAAGATTTGTAGTTCTGTCCGAAGCCCCTAGGCAGACCTAAGGATAAAATGAGAAAGAAGGTATCCCCGTTAAAGTGGTCACACCTTATCGCATAATTTCTACTTGCACTATTATTTTTCCTTTTTATTCGTTTCTTCTCTCAAACAGCCAGCCCATCTCACTCACATAGAAATCATCAATCACCAGGGTCCAGCATATGCTACAAATCAAAGCCTGTGGAGTCGTCGTATTTCGCGACAATCCCATTCGTTCGTTTTTGCTCATGAAGCACCCGCTACGTTGGGATCTTCCCAAAGGGCATATGGAAGAAGGTGAATCCGAACTGCAATGCGCTTTACGTGAACTCCAAGAGGAAACCAACATCCAGCCTGACAACATATCCCTCGACCGCAATTTTCGTTTTGAAACAAAGTACCCCGTGCGTTACAAGAACAAACATGGTGGTGTTTGGTGCGAAAAATCACTTGTCATCTTCCTCGGTTGGCTACAACATCCTACGACCATACAAGTCAGCGAACATGAAACTTATCAATGGATTCACTGGAACCCACCTCACCGCATCCAACAGGAAACCATCGACCCGTTATTGGAGAAAATAACTCAGTACCTAGCAGCAACTCCGGATCATTCCCCCGAACACAAGGAGTGACCGCTAACCATGGTACCTCGAAAACACAAATAGCCCGAAAGACTATATCGTTGACACGATCCAATAGGAGCGATGGTAGTGTAAGCTACTTCCTGAACAGTCGAAACACATTACAAACACTTACTCGACCGCTTCGATTTCGATACTCAACTGGCCTAACACTTGAATCACCGGTAAAAACGCCGTGTAGGACGTCGCTCCATCGAGATTGGAATCTCCCAATTTAAGGTGAGCTGCACCGATACCTCCATTCCCAAGCGTGGCATCCAGGGGAATCCACCGATCATGAACCCACACTTCGTTCCACATATGGTAGGCAAAACCTCGTTCCTGGGCGTAGTAAACGAGTCCCATGGCAACCCTCGCTGGAATACCACGTGCTCGGCACAAGGCAGCTAATAGTACCGCGTGCTCGGTACAATCGCCCTCCAAAGTTTCTGCCACTTCGGCTGCCGTCGCAAAGGCATGGGAAAAATCTTTAACCTGAATTTGCTCGCGAACATAACGTTCCATAGTGCGTGCTATGTCCCAAGGTTTCGTTAAGTCCGTAGCCACCTGGTTTGCCATTCGCACAATCTGTTCATCGTCACTTTGAATGAGGTTATTCGGCTCCACATCAGCCTTGACTGGCTTCACAATCACATGGGCACTATTAACGGGAAGTAAACCAGGACGAATCGCTTTCACCGTAATACGGGCCGTCTGTGCGTCAATCGCAGCAACGGACTGGGAAAGTCCTGTCACAAAAATGCTACTCGGGTCGCCCTCTTTCAATTGCACACGATATACGATTTTTTGCGTTCGATGTGGATTGACCAAGGCACGCCCCAACCGCACCGTGCTAAACTGCCCTAGATCAAAATCCCCTTCTCCTGTCTGTTGAAGCGCTATTTCCTTCGTGACTCGATACCCGTACTGCTCAAGTGCTGGCACCAATGATTTCAGCGTCCGGCCAGACCGGTCTACCCACATGATTGATTGAATATCGACCTTATCAGATAGCTTTACAGTACTAGTAACTCGCATTAACTCATAAGTACCTGCCAACAATTCAGTCGACTCGTAACCCACAGCGTCCAACCGTACTTCGGCTACATGATTGAAAACGGGCATAAACGCTTTGTAGGACTGAGTCTGACCGGGCTGCATTGGCTGACGCACCAATATCTGTTCAGCGGCGAAAAATCCAAGCCATTTCGGATCCCAAGTCGTTTGGCTAGATTGGCGTTTTCCGGCCGTGCTGGTTTCCAGCAATATTGCATTGCCACGAACAGTTCCAACGGTGGTAACAGGGACTGCACCTTGCGCTAGTTCCGTGCGAAAACCAATTAGCCTGCCTTCCGGAGACTCGAAGCTGACTAGCTTGAGCGTCTGCTGAACCGTTTGGCCAAAACGTTTTAATGTTAAATGGTTCGTACTCGTCCAGTGAACCACCTTACGACCGCCCTTGTCAATCTCTTTCCAATCCGTACGGCCATAGCCAACTCGACTACCACGAATGAAAAAAACATCCCAGGTCTGGTTATCTTGAATTGCCCCGTCAGCCCCTACCGGGCCGGATGAGACAACAGGCTCTCCGGCCAACAAGGCCACTCCTAGTACAAGCTTGGCGCAAACCGAACCGATGACAATAAACTGACAGCCTAAGCTTCCAAACCGGTGCATAAAGATTCCTTTTCCCAACCGGCTTCAATGCAATCAACAACAAAAACAAAATACGGCGAAATCATATCATATCGACAGGCCGTCGTCGTCGTCGATTCGCAAGGGCACATTTATCACAGACTCCTGAAATAATCAGGCGGTGTCCGTTGACCCTAAATTTATGTTGCCGAGCTACTCGTTCTCGTAAACGTTTAAGTTCGTCACTCTGAAACTCGATCAACTTGTCGCACTTGATGCAATGCAAATGGTCATGTTGGGGATAGCCGTAATCATGTTCAAAAACGGCTCGGCTACCCAGGTCCATTTTACTGAGCAATCCCGCCTCCACCAATTCATTCAATGTTCGAAAAACGGTAGCCCGGCTTACATATCCCTTGTCATTCTTACCCGGTAATTGGGTAATCAGTGTTTCGGCATCAAAATGCTCATGATTACTGAAAATGTGCTCTACAAGAATACGGCGCGGTCCGGTGCACCGTTTGCCCCGACTCTGAAGATACTCCTCAAACCGCTCTTGGGGCGTCAAGGATACTTGAACCGATTCCAGCGAAAAGTTGTTCGCCATCAAAAGAGCTCGAATTAAATGGGGCACTTATTGAGACACAAAAAACACACAAATAGCAAAAGCACCGGCCAGTGCCTGATACCAGTCTCAATAATGATTGTACGTGACGTGTGTGAAATTGCAAGTCACGCAGTGTCCCAATCACACACTTCGGCGCTATTAAGAGAAATATAGACAGCTCACCGAGCAAACTCCCGCCTCCCTGCTCTTGAACTAACTCGGTGCGAGAAAGATATTTCTGTTCCTGGCAGGGCCGTTAGGCCAGGTCATCCATGAGTCGATCAATCGCCAGATCCAGTTTATCTGCCGTATCATAAGTACCGTCAGCAATCTGCGCCCGAATTTCTGCCACCCGGTCAAAACGAATAGGGGCACTTTCACGCGACTCACTGGCGGCTTGCGCCGCTTCTGAAATATCAAGTTGGTCCACTGACTGGACTGCTGGCGAGGATGTCGTATCGTCCGCCGTCAATCGTGACGTCGATTGATGAGGCGCATTGATTGGTTGAGGACCGTGAAGATGTGTTGGACCCTGTATTTGCATTGTAATTCCTCCTAGAAAGATCAATTCGTAACGAACACGAAACCGTCGGCCACGGTGAAAAAGCACCATTTCTTCTGATACAGCAAACGAATCTCGGAACGACACGGTATTGAATCCCACAAGTTACACGACTGAACGGCTCAACCGTTCAAGTATAGGTTCCGCTCCTTCGAATGGACGCGGTCCGTGTCAGAGAAATGACTTTGCGTGCACGTGAGGTAAGCATTTCTATCATCGGACTGATGCACCACTTCGAATTACGGAAACCTAAGCATGCCTCCTTGTAGCATTCACATGTGCCTCCACCATCTGTAACAGTTTTACCGGTATCGAATCATTTATTGTGTAGCGGGGGATCGTCATAGGATGCTTGCAAACAACATTGCTAACGCATCTCACCAAGTCAACATTAACAAACGGAATACCTGGTATTTCCTACGCAACCACTTCCAACTCGGTTCATGTCGAATTTTTCTTGTAGGGAAGCAAAGTGTACAGTCGTCCGAGAAACGGAGCAAGATGTACGAGCAATGTCCCAGGACGACGCTGCTCCCGTTAATCCATGACAGCACGCCAGTAGCATGCAATCAAATAACCAACGCTGGTAAATTAGGGACGAAGCTCTCATTATAAGCCGATTGCCAAATCTCACCAAATCTAGCAGATGTACAGAGCCATTGAAGGCTAATAGCCTACGGTGAGTTGACTATCCTGCCAAATGCCCCTCACCTCGCGCAACGAAAAATGTCCCAGGCAATGTGATTATAGCGGTTGGAACCGTGATTATAGCGGTTGGAACCGTTGTTCTCAAATTTCTCATATTTACCCACTTGGCGGCCTGATACCAAGCTTTTCCGATCAACGCCTGGCGAGACGTCCCGGACCGTTGGCCGACCGATGCGCGGTACTCCAGGGACCAGGCCGACACCCAAATTTCTCGGAAGAAATCAAGTTTTCGCGGAACTTTTCCTTACCAACCTGGTTTAAAGATACGAGCGCTGGCCGTTTGATTTCAAACCGTTTTCATCCACCAACCGCTAGTCAATCCTGATTAGAGGGTCGTGCTGTATCAAACCGGGCTGTATCAAACCCTACATGAAACATGGTACCACTAAATCACCGTAAGCCATCCACTCAACGTAGTGTTCGTAAACACTGTGTTCGTAAACACTAACCTACTGATTTTAACGACGATGAATTGGCGGTGTACTCACAGCATTTAACGAACCGAAACAGGTCAACCCACACCTCAGCCTCAGGAGAAAAACATGAACCGACAAATCAACATTTTTGATGCAAAACAATATTCTTATCTTTCGCTATTCATTTCCCTGTTAGTGGTCCAACCAGGAACTGGCGGGGAAACAGATTTCGGACAAACAATCGGCACAAACAACCAGACGCTAATTGAACCGTTAGATTTCGAAACAGAAACACGCGATCATTTTGACGGACTGCCTCACAAATCAGACAACCAGGAAGACAGCCTAATCGAACATCAAGGGTTCGCCGGCCGTGCCTTAGCTGCCGATCCAGCAGCCGATTTTGTGCGACAAAGCAATCGCCGAGAAAATCGTCGCCTTCAAAGAAAAGGCAATCCTCAAGGACAAAATAATCCACGGTCCCACGGACCTCAAAATTCTCATCCACATGGCCTCCGCTTGTTCCAACATCTCGACTCCAACCAGGATGGTAAAATCACGTCCGAAGAAATACCAGAAAAAGGTCGCCAGAGATTTGAAGCAATGTTACGTCACCACGATGACAATGGCGATGGCACGGTCTCCATCAACGAATTCACAAAAGCTGGTGCTGCCCGAAACGGCAGACGTTCAGACAAAAAACGAGGACAAGGTCGAGATCGCGAACGCCGAAAACAACATGGTCAACCTGGTCGTTCAGGAACGGACACTCGTTCGCCACGCAGGGCGTGCGGCCCCCTTTTACGAGTGTTAGATTCGAACGGTGACAAAATTCTATCGGCCACGGAAATTGACATGGCTGCAACAGCGCTGCGCACACTCGACAGCAACGGAGACGGAACACTTTCGTTGCAAGAATTAAGACCATCTCCTGGCCAACGGCCCCAAGGGCGCAGGGACAACCGACAAGCACCGCCTCGCCAAGGACGACCGGAACGGTTTTTTGAGCCCGAACGACGTTAAAACAGAATGTGTCGTCATGCTCCAGGCCGACCAATCCTGAATCCCATCAAAGACTTACTATTCCCTTGGATGGGTCAGGATTCGGCCTGTAAAAAAAAAATGCAAATCAAGTTACAATCGTTCGGTCGAAAGGGGAGGGGAAAAGAAACGCATCTTCCCAAGTGCAACAACTCATTCTGAAAAAGTGGGTTCCACTAGAGTCTGGGTGACCTGTAAAAACTTCTGAGAAACTGCCCAAAACATTCCCTCTAAATTTCGTGTTGTGGCCGCAACACAAGTCCAATCGTACAGCCACCGAAATATTGCCAGTAACTCACTTTCCCTAACCTGTCGCGCTCGCTTCTTTCCATGATTACCTGGGGCTATTAACCAGGTATCTATTCACTTTTGCTGTCGCCATCTCTCGTCGTTGTGAGACGTTTTCCGGGCGTCCTTGCGATGAAATCACAATTGTGAGACGATGCAGTTTGTCCCCTTCATATAACCCTACCATGGGAACATCTGCTGGCCTTTCCAGAGGACTTCGCGTTTGCCACTAGCATCATTTGACAACAACTGTCATCACGTTTCATAAGTAGAGATTCCCAACCATGAAAGCCTTTCCTGAAATCAACCGCATTCGCTTTGAGGGTCCTGACTCCAAATCTCCGCTTGCATTTCGCCACTACAACGAGGAAGAATTGGTGGAAGGCAAAACGATGAAAGAACACCTCCGCTTTAGTGTCGCTTACTGGCACACCATGCGTGGGGGTGGTGCAGACCCGTTTGGAGCTCCCACGGCAGTTCGTCCCTGGGAAGACGGCACCGATTCGGTAGACAACGCCATCAACCGTACACGAGTCGCCTTTGAGTTGTTTGAAAAACTCGGTAATCCATTTTATGCTTACCATGATCGTGACGTCGCGCCAGAAGGGGCAACGCTTAGCGAGTCCCACAAAAACTTCGATAAAGTCGCCAAAGTTCTCAAAGAAGAGCAGCAACGGACTGGTGTTAGGTTATTATGGGGAACCGCCAATCTTTTCAGCCATCCCCGCTATGTCCACGGTGCGGCCACCAGTCCCAACGCCGATGCATTTGCATTTGCGGCTGCCCAGGTGAAAAAATGCCTGGAGGTCACTCACGAACTTGGCGGTGCGGGTTATGTCTTTTGGGGTGGACGCGAGGGTTACCAGAATCTGTACAACACCGATATGCACCGCGAATTGGACCACCTCGCAAAGTTGCTTCACTTGGCAGTAGATTATGCCAAGGAAATTGGTTTCACCGGGCAATTTTTGATTGAACCCAAGCCAAAGGAACCAACTAAACACCAATATGACTCGGACGCGGCTGCCTGCATTAACTTTCTGCGCACCTATGGCTTAACGGATCACTTTCGCTTGAACCTTGAAACCAACCACGCAACGCTCGCAGGACACACCATGATGCATGAAATGGAATACGCCGGTGGCCAAAACATGCTGGGATCGGTCGACGCCAATACGGGAGATTTGCTGCTGGGTTGGGACACGGATCAATTCCCTACCGACCTGTATTTGACCACACAAGTTATGCTCATGGCTTTAAAATATGGCGGACTGGCACCAGGTGGATTGAATTTTGACGCAAAAGTTCGCCGCGAAAGCTTTGAACCGATTGACCTATTTCACGCACATGTTGGTGGAATGGATGCCTTTGCCCGGGGACTTAAAGTCGCCGCTGCGATACGTGCCGATGGTGAACTTAGCAATTTATTGAGTCAACGGTATGCCAGTTGGGACACGGGAATCGGTGCTGAAATCGAATCTGGGAAATCCAATTTGAAATCACTAGAAACTTACATGCTGGAAAAAGGGAATATCTCTCCCAATACCAGTGGACGACAGGAAATGCTCGAACATCTGATTAACAGGTATCTTTGAGGCAGCCCCAGTCTTTCAAACAGTGGACTGACTGAAAGTAGGGCATTTGTGAGTTTTTCTTAGAAGCGATTTCCTTTCGTCGTTAGAATTTCCTGGCATTCGTCTTCCACGAATTTTTTAAATGCCTTCTAATACTTTATAAATCTTAAATTCCTGTACCAATAACACCCCTCATCCTATGCGATAGAAATAGCGGGATACGAAACGGTGCAATGATACTTGTACTGGCGATCATCGTGAGCATCCTGGCAACCGTCGGGGCATTACGACTGCAATGGAAAATTAAAGACTGGCGTTTGTCAGCTTTAGCCTTGTTGCTGTTGGCGCTTTGCTCACAACAAGTATTCGCTCTTTTGGCAGGCTGGAAAGCCTTCATGCCAAGCGGGCCTGGGCCCAACACCTGGAACATTGGGGTCCCAGATCTGGTTGTTAGTGGTATGGCAGGCTTGCTAATGCTCTACTTGACCAGCATGCTCCAAGAACGTGAATCAACCATGGAAATGCTACGCTCACAACAGCAACTGCTGGGTGAAACTTTACGACATGTCCCGCATTCCGTTTTCTGGAAAGACCACAAATTACGATTTCTGGGCTGCAATGAAAATTTAGCGCAACAATTCGGGCTATCACATCCGGACGAAATTATCGGCAAAACTGATTTCGATCTCTCCAGTACCTCGGAACAGGCGGCTTTGTATCGAAAAATGGACCAAGAGATTCTCGACAGCGGTAAACCATTGCTGAACTTTGAAGAAACAGTCAGGATGGCAGACGGATCGTTTGCCAATGTACTGACCAACAAAGTCCCGCTTTTTGACAGCCAGGGAAAAGTTCTCGGCGTATTGGGATTATTTTATGACATCACAGAGCAAAAACGGTCTGTTTCAGCGTTACGTGCTTCCGAAGCATTGTACCATTCCCTTGTCGAAAATTTGCCACTTTCCATATTCCGTAAAGACCTCAACGGTCGACTGACATTCGTCAATCAAAGGTTTTGTCAACTGATCGAAAAGCCGGCTAGCGAACTCATTGACCAATTCGCCAGCGATTTTTATAACTCGACAACGGCTGACAAGTATACCGCGGACGACCGCTGGGTGATGGAAACAGGCAAGACACTTGAAACCATTGAGAATCACCCTATTCCCTCGGGGGAAATTCTTAAGGTTCAAATCATTAAAACACCATTGCGTGATGCTGACTCCAACATCGTCGGCATCCAGGGAATTTTCTGGGATATCACTGATCGCATTCGGGCAGAACAGGCATTGCGAGAAAGCGAAGAAAAATATCGCAACGTAGTTGAAATGGCACATGACGGGATCTGTATCGTCCAACGCGGCACCATTCAGTATGTCAATGCACAACTCGCTACGTTGTGTGGCTACGCGCCAGAGGAAATCCTACACAGCAGCTACGATATCTATGTCCATCCGGATGAAAAGGCAAACAGTAACAGTCGATATTTAAGGCATATATCGGGTGACGAACCAACTCAACAATATGAAACGTCATTAGTTCATCGCAATGACGATCCCATTCCAGTCGAAATCAATGCCGGACTGATTTCATACAATGGAAACTCCGCCAGTCTCGTATTCGTGCGAGATATTTCAGCACGGAAAGCGGCAGAAAAAGCACTACAAGAACGCGACGAAACATTAACCCATGTCAGCCGCCTGACGACCATGGGAGAAATGGTTGCGGGTATCGCCCATGAAATTAACCAACCTCTCTATGCCATCGGAAATTATGCGACCGCCTGCGGCCGTATCCTGGAATCGAATGGTACCGACAAAATTGACAAATTGAGCGAATGGACAAAACAAATTTCTCAGCAAGCCAGTCGTGCCGGAGGTATTTTACGACGCCTTGCTGACTTTAGTCGCAAGTCTTCGTCCCGTCTAGTTGCAATCGATCTGAATCAACTTATTGCGGAGTCTTGCGAACTAGTCGATTCCGATGCAAAACGCTATCGTGTCCAAATAATTTTTGATCTCGAACCAAATTTACCAAGTGTTCAGGTGGATGCGATTCAAATCCAACAAGTGGTCGTTAACCTATTGCGAAATGCGTATGAAGCCACTGCTTTCATCGATACACGACCGCACCTAGTCACCGTCCGCAGTCGCCACCTCGACAATACACTGCAAATCGCCATTCTGGACAACGGTCCTGGACTTCCACCGGGACAAGAAGATAAACTGTTTGAGGCATTCTTTACGACTAAACCACACGGGCTCGGCATGGGTTTGGCCATTAGCCGTACAATCATGGAAAATCACGGCGGTCGTATTTTCGCGCAAAATCAAGAACCCCACGGCTCGTGTGTAAGTTTAACCCTTCCCAACACCTAAGGAATTGAACAGATTGACCACTGACCCAACTGTATTTATTGTTGATGACGATCCTGCAGCACGTGAATCAGTATTGGCACTCGCTGAATCAATGGGAGTTGGCGCCGAAACGTTCGAATCTGCAGAAGACTTTCTGGCCGCATTTGATCCTGCGCGACCTGGGTGCCTGGTGACGGACTACCGAATGATCGGCATGAGCGGACTCGAATTGCAAGAGACACTGTCGCGGGAAAAAATAAACCTGCCCATCATTGTAATTACCGCCTATGCTGACGTACCCACTGCAGTACATGCCATGAAACGTGGTGCCATCACGCTGCTCGAAAAGCCATGTCACGACGAAGAATTAGTCGCTAACATACGAAGAGCGATCGAAATGGACACTCTTTTTCGTCAGAAATCGGTGCGCACTAGCGAAATCCAGACAAAACTAGCATCCTTGTCCACGGGTGAAAAAAACGTGGTCGCTTTACTGCTTAAAGGCAAAATGAACAAAAACATCGCCAAAGAGTTGGATCTTGGGTTACGGACGGTCGAACTTCGTCGTCACCAGATCATGAAAAAGATGAAAGTTGATTCCGTCGCTGAATTGGTAAAACTGGTGATAGAAGCGGGCGGACTAGAGGATTCGTCGCAGGCCAGCCCCTAATGCAATTTGACGAAATCAGACAGACGTGTTACAGGTGGTACACGATGCAACTTTTTTGCACAAGTTGATCCATTAGCAAGCTGTCTTTTTTCACCGTTGCACCTCCCTCATGTGACGGACACACTGGTCATTTTGTTCGATTTGATTTCCAGTTTTCATGGGAATTCGAATCAGCCTATATTCTCTAACCGTGTGCTTTTGGGGTTCGCCGTTGACTTACGCAAACAAGCAACATCCCAATCTCTAGTGTCGCATATAGTTACGGTTTTGCATGCACTCGCAAACCTGTTTGGCACGCGGCTTGCACCTTAGTAGTATGGTTTCGCCAACTGCCAATTCGACAGCTGACTTAGGGTCATTCCGCGCAAGCATGCGAATGCTTCACGAAAAGAACCAGGCAACTGGTGAAACCATTTCCACCTTTGCTTATTTTCTACGAAAGGAACAAGCTCATGGTACGCGCTAAATTAGTCCCCTTTGCAACCCGGTTTCCCACTACGATTGGTGGCATACACAATGAAATCGACAAAATGTTCGACGTCGCTGTTCATGGTGATTCCAATGTAAGTTACTGGACGCCCAGGACGAATGTGACCGAAACGAAATCAGGATTCGAAGTCACTATCGACTTACCTGCGGTAAGACCAGAAGAGGTTGCGGTTGAATTGGAAAATAGTCAACTTTCTATTTCCGGGAAGATTGAGGCTGAGGCCGAAACGGAAGATAAGACTTTCCACCGTCGGGAACGACGGACTGGAAATTTTTGTCGCGTACTTGGTATTCCGGATACGGTGGACGGCGACACCATTCATGCCAATTTGGAAAATGGCGTCCTCACCGTAATTTTGGCCAATTCGGAAAAACCAAAAGCCAAACGCATCCACGTAAAAAATAAATAACAACTTTCCCCTAAGAAACCGAAAACGTCCAGCCTGTTTTGCGCTGGACGTTTTTTTTTGGCACAGTCAAATACGACAGTCTGGATTCTTTAGACTCATTTTTTATATTTTCCACCTTGCAAGGGCTTTCTCAGTCACTACGAACCATCACCATTCAGCCTATTCATTCATGACAAAACCATACACCACAAGTAACTTCTTTCAGTGCACCATTACACAACTTACCCAGTCGTTGTCAATTTAACTAACAAGTCAACAACACTGCATCCATGGTTTTTTCAACCCTTCGCAACGGCAGTGTCACGTTGTCACAAAACAATCTGGAAACGCTCACCAACCCCAGCCGAAAAAAGCACACGCCGAATCAAGCTGGGTAACAAACCGTTGCGAGCGGTGAATCTACGGGTGGAGTTAAATTACAAACGACCGTGGCTCAAGGGCATGATGAATGTGTTCCATTCGAATCAAACTGTCTACGAAATGATGGCGCGTTGCTACAACACTCTGAACACTAACAACATCGCAAATCACGCCACATAGAGAACTTAAGACTAATTTCGAGGATTTTGGCACAGCAACTGCCACTATCATCTCGCAAGATACGAACCGAAGACACCTTACCCAGCTGACGATGATTTAACGCAATTAGCAAAACCAACCTTTTTGAGACTGCAATTTTTGACAAGGAGATCTACGATGAAACGCATCCTTTCTATTTTTGCCGTACTGGGAGCACTCACTTTTTTGGCAACGACCGCAGAAGCTGGCAACCGACATCGTCATCGTCACCGCGGTCACCATCGTGGACACCACCACAATTACTACCGCAATTACCATCAAGGTTACCGTTCGTGTTATGGCCGCGGTCTCTCCATGCGTTACTCGAACCGCTGCCGTTCGGGCCCTACCTTCTATTATCGCAACTACCGACCGCATCCGGACTTTTACATTGGATTTGGGTTCTAATAGGTGGCATTTCGGGTCAGTCACCGATCGCAAGCTCCAGCCTTTGGTTGGAGCTTGCGGATTTTCTCTGTTACAACAATGGTCGAGACGTTCGGTTCAACCGATTACTTCGTTTACCAAGCCATCCGTCCTCTTCCTGTCCTCTTGGCGCCGATCCTATCACCACAAGTCTTCTGGGTACCTCTTCGATTTACGTTACGTTCTTTTCCATTGGTCATAAGCACAAACGTTCAAAAGGCATAGCACCCCACCCAGGCTACCCTGTTGTGGATTCGAATGTGTATTACTGTTTGCCCGTACGGTAGATCCCATTCGCCATGTCCCTAAAAACAACATGACTCCACTTGACGATCACGAAAATGAACCCACAATCACGGGAAGGCTTGTTACCGACCAACGGTAAAGCACAATCACTGAAAATGGACACTGGAAATGGACCACACTAACATTATGATCAAGAGAAATCGTCACGTCCTGCCAGCGACATACCACAGCACATAGACCCATCGCAACCTTCTTCATCTGCCAACATCGTTGTCGAGAAAACAGGCTCAGAAGAAACAACAAGGACGTCGAAGATGCTGCAGCACCCTGCCTGGACAATGATAATCTTGGGACTCGTCCTTACTATCGCGGGACTCCTTTGGCTATTCGCGCCGCCACTCCCAGGGTTCGGAAAGCTTCCGGGTGACATCAACATTGAAAAACAAAACGTCCGTTTTTATTTTCCAATCATGACATGCATCATACTCAGTGTTCTACTGACTGGCATCGTATGGACCGTTCGATTTTTTTTCAAGTAGCCATTTATATTCGTATTGTATTGTTCTTTCCAGCAGAGAAAGTCCAGAACAAAAGCAGCCTGCCTTGGCACCGACGTGCATCTTGAACACCGCGTCTCAAATTACATGCTTGCTTAGAGCCGTCCGACAACACAAAGTCGAACTAATCACCTTTTCTGTGAACCTAACCACTGAGCGAATTCCTTCAGGTCGGCATCGTCCATGCCGAACACAAGTTCCTGACGATGGATATCATGAATTGCCAGAATATGGTCTTCGTGAAAGGCAATTTCGTTTCCCGCGTTAAGTCCGTGCAGGCGAGATTCATACAACGGGTTGTCCACTTTTCCCTTCAAGAATTTTTCGTCGCGACCCGTAACTTGCAACCAGAAGTCTTCGCCCCAACCCCGTGCCGGAATGTCCTGCCTGGGAATGTGCACCAATGATGCTGGATTGTCATGCCGCAAAATCGGCTTGGTTGCTTCGCTGTTGCAGGTTGGACAAAAACATTTCTCCAAAGTATCTTCGTGAACCGAAAATCTCGGAGAGTCAATGCGCAATTCGACGAACTGCCCTACAGCAACATATTTCCTGAGAACTGCAGGTGGTATCTGGAATTGTTCGCCATGCTCAGCATGCATGGCCACTCCACTTACCAACTCATAATCGTTGTCAAGCCGCTGATTTTTAAATTGACACTCCAGCGTTGGCATTTGATTACAATCTCAAAAAACAAGATTTTTAATTTGTAAAATCACGCCCCACAAACGGTTCATTTCATTTCGTGGCATGATCGCTTAGAATATTGTATTCTCGACGAACAACAAGGGACAATCCCCAAACGGAACCGGCGTCCAGATTGACAGGCCAATGGGGGAAATACCACTGCCACTGTCGGGTCCAGTACGTCAATAATCCATAAACGGTGTCACATAAGTTCACTCGAATGTATCTGGACAAATCGTTAAGGAATGAGTAAACCGGTAGACCACTGGCAATTTGTCCATGGAAACACACCTCGATTGAGTTGTTCGTTTTACGGACCAGTCTGACCTACATTCCGTCAACACATGCATTCCAGATTCTTTCCAAACGAAAAACCCCTGGACAATGGTCCTGTAACATCTATGATCCTCTGAATGCTACGATTTCCAAAAACGACAAACAGCACTTATCACATTTTTTTGAGGAAAGCCAACCATGGTTGAACATCTAGTGATTCTGAAATTCAAAGACGATTCCACGGCAGATCAAATCGACGATTTTCTAAAATCCGTAAAAGGACTTCAAGATAAAATTGATGGAGTCGTCGACCTATCCGTAGGTGCAAATTTTACGGATCGCTCCCAAGGTTTCACTCACGGAGTGTGCGTGAGATTTCGTGACCGGGCAGCATTCGAGAACTACATCCCTCATCCAGACCACGTACACGTCGTCGAAAACTACATCAAACCGATTTTGGCCGACATTTTAGTCCTTGATTATGAATTTTGATCGTTCGGGCATGGGTCCGTCTCAACAGCCCCTCGATGGTGATTTCCCGATATCCCATGTAGCCGCTTGGCATGGAATACGGTTACCAAAGGATGGTGGTGAGAGGTTCGCGTGGAAAGCGCAATACAAAGTCGAACCTTATCTAGGTGGCAGCCTTTTGCCGACTCATTCGATCCTTTTCACAAAACGTGCTACAAATAATCCTGCGGCGTATCTAAATCACGTACCACCCCTGCATCATCGACTGCTAAGCGAATACACAGTTGTGAGTTGTCTCGCCAAAACTGACGCAACCCCCCGTCACCAGACCACGTGATCAAATCCTGAACGGTTTCTGCAGGAATGAAGACCGGATGTCCACCATGGCCTTCATGTTCAGGCATGACAATCTGCCGTGGATTTTCATCGACCACCCGAAGAAGGGCACAAAGTGTTTCCAGGCTTACCTGGGGATGGTCTGCTGGATGAATTAAAACATTGGCGCGATCATCCACTCGGAGTACCTGGCGTAAACCAGTACGAATAGATTCAAACATGGGCTGTGACGGATCACTGTCGACCCGGATAAAAGAGCGTGGTGCCAGCGCTTGGGCCACATCGTCCGCTCGGTACCCCAGAACAGCCACCATCTGGTCACAAACGCCTGCCACCGCATCAAATGACGCAGCAACTAGAGGTTTTTCCTCCTGATCGCCCCTCCAAGGTAAAAGCTGTTTGAAACGCCGCATTCGGCGACCGAAACCGGCAGCCAACAAAATACCTATACGACGTTCCATGTTCAGCTCTGTGTTTTTGAAATCTGAGACCGACTATTTTTCATGTGGTTCACCGATCCACAATAGTCAAATGAGGGTTACCAACCACCGCTTTTAAAAGGTGTTTTTTTTCCAGGCACAATCATTTATTATTTCCACGTGTGGCCTTGGACAGCGACAACTCAAACCAGATCTGACTTACTGACAATAACGATCCATTTGCGCATACGGGACTCGCCATCACCGGTTGCTTTACATGTATGAGGAATTATAGGCCCAATGTCACTTATCAGCCACTACGTTACGGAAACACTAGCCTTGTCTTTTGAACTCTTTCCACCCAAAACAGTGGCCGGGTTCGAATTACTACAACAGCATGTTAGCCGACTCATCCAGCATCAACCGAATTTCATCACGTGTACCTATGGGGCGGGAGGCTCAACGCAAGGAAACACATTGGATGTTATTGACACCGTAAAACGAGAGTACCAACTCCCGGTCGCTTCTCATTTGACCTGTGTAAATGCAACCGTGAACCAATTGAGGCAATACCTGAACCAGGCGACAGCTCGAAATGTTGATTATATTGTGGCTCTCCGAGGAGACCCACCCCGCGGTCATTCCAAATATCAACCGTTGCCGGATGGGTTAAATTTTGCCAAAGATCTCGTAGCGTTGATACGCAGCGAATTCCCACATTTCGGAATTGCGGTCGGTGGTTACCCGGAAGTGCATCAAGAACAGACAGATCCACTCGTCGATCTAAATTTTCTCCAGCAAAAAGTGGAAACGGGTGCCGATGTCGTGATCACTCAGCTGTTCTACAATAATCATGATTTTTTTGAATTCCGGGAGCGTTATGAAAATACCGGAATCAAGGCACCATTAATACCAGGAATATTACCCGTAGTACACTTGGGCCAAATTCGGCGTATTGCTTCCCTCTGTGGAGCCAAACTGCCTACTGCATTCCAAGCTGACCTACTACGGTTTGAAAATGACTTAGCAAGTCAGTTTCAAGTGGGCGTAGAATTCGCAATTCGCCAAACGCAAGAACTAATTCAAGCCGACGTACCTGGCTTGCATTTCTACGTACTTAACAAATCTAAGGCCGTATCCATGGTACTCGAAGGGCTTAACTGGTCTGATAATTTTCGGTGAGAGGAAAAAGTTCCACCGCCAGCGTATTACCAGCCCATCACGCCTATCCTGCCGCACCAAGACCACACCCGGCGATTTAAGCCGTTTCCACTGCGTCGTTACCATCAGCGGCAGGAGGTGTATCGACAAACCCACGCAAGACATTTAAGCGATATGGCTTTTGCAGCTTCCGCACCGCCTTGGACTCGATTTGCCGCAC
Source organism: uncultured Pirellulaceae bacterium (assembly GCA_964393615.1). Taxonomy (GTDB): domain Bacteria; phylum Planctomycetota; class Planctomycetia; order Pirellulales; family Pirellulaceae; genus CAYMUR01. The sequence goes on along the minus strand of CAYMUR010000031.1, from coordinate 24,160 downwards.
TCGCTCCCGTGTCACGGAGAATATGTTGCCAACTTCTTCCAGCGTATAGGAGTATCCATCTTCCAACCCGTAACGAAGTCGTAAGATCTCTCGTTCACGGTGGTTCAAACCTCCTAAAACTATGTCAATGTGGTCTTTGAGTGCTTCCTGATTGGCAGCGTTGAGCGGATCTTCGTCACGGTGATCTTCCAGGAATTCACCAAAGTATGTGTCCTCGTGATCACCGACCGGTTGATCAAGTGAAAGAGGTTGTCTCGTCATTTTCATAATGACACGCGTGTCATCGAGCGAAAGTCCCGCACGATCAGCAGTTTCTTCAGGCGATGGTTCACGCCCCAATTCCTGCACCAGATCACGTGTCACAAGGCGAACTTTACTCATCGTGTCAATCATATGGACCGGTACACGGATTGTTCGGCTTTGGTCAGCAATCGCCCGTGTGATTGCCTGTCGAATCCACCATGTAGCATAGGTGGAAAATTTATATCCCCTGGCATGTTCAAATTTATCGACTGCCCGCATCAGGCCCGTATTGCCTTCCTGGATCAGATCCAGAAAACTGAGCCCTCGATTTCGGTATTTTTTGGCAATAGAAACTACCAATCGAAGATTGCCAGCTGACAAATCGCGTTTTGCGGCATCATATGCCTTCTGGTACTCAGCTGTACGTACAGCACGCCGACAGAGAGTCGATGGACTTTCCAAAGAAATCCTCATCAAATAACACAGTTCTGCACGCAGTTGATCCTGGTGCACCAGCGAGTTTGCACCCTCTTCTGCTTCGCGTATCTGGCCGACCAGATTCTGCATCCGTTGTGAAATTTCATAAAGCTTGTCCACCAACGGTTGCAACCGCTGGATGCGCAAATTCATTTCTTCTATCAACCGAACTGCTTTGTTGCGGCGGCGCACTAACCGTTTCCAAGCTAAATGCCGTAATTTCTTCGGCTGGGACTTACTGATCGCAATCCTGAAATCAATGTGATTTCGTGACAATAAATATCTCAGCGTGTCTAGATTCGGACCAATACGCCTCATGATTTTTCGCTTTTCAGCCGTGTTGGTGACCGACACTTCAATGGTCCTGTCCAATCTTAGCTCACCGCTCTGCACCTTTTCCAAAGCGCTAACCGCACCCTGAAGCACAAAATCATTTGCCAACAAACTGTACCGGTACCGTGTGCGGGCACCTTCGATGCGTTTCGCAGTCATAACTTCTTGTTCACGCGTCAGCAGTGGAATGTCCCCCATCTGCATCAGATACATGCGAACGGGATCATCAATCACAGAATCCGAACCAGTTTCGGACAATTCTGGCTCAGACGATTCCTTACTGTGTTCATCCTCCACAACATTTTCATCGACCGCCGACTCGTACCCTTCGTTCACTTCGAACGAACCATTATCTGTTTTGCCGTTCTTCGACCTACGCCGACTTTTACCGTTCTGAGAAACTGTTTTCTTTCCGCGGACTTTAGACTGACAAGATTTGCGAGAGGTTCTGGCCAAAGTATGACTCCTGAGATGAGGATAGCCGCCAGGCAGATAAGGATGCTTGTCACAATTTGGGAGCACTTGCGGTGCCAACTTCTACACCTAGCCTATCAAATCAACCATAAACCCTTGTAAATTCATTAGTTAAGATTTAGCAGGCCGGATAACCCATGTTTTCCAGCCTTAACAGATTGCTCAAAATGTTGATAAAAGACAACACATGATGTAATAGAATGTAAACATGACCTCGAAAAGCTTACATAACGAAACAATTGAAACGGCAAGGACTTAGAATAGAAACCGCTACCCATTCTAGAAAATGCTCTCGTTTTTCAGCCTCGCAACGCGGCCATGAAAAGAGCTTTCTCTCCGGTGCACGGCTGCTGTCCATTGTGCATGAACTCTAGCGAAATGAATCCACGACCTAACAAGTCCGTGACCAATAAGAATTTTCGTGGCAAGGAACCGTCAACCGACACACGACTGGGTGACGGAATTCGTAAGGACCCCTAGACCTTCGATTTCAATCGTTACGATATCCCCCCCCCTGAGAGTAAAGTTACTGTCCGGTACGATGCCAGTACCTGTCATTAGAAACGCCCCCTTCGGAAAGGAGTTCTCTCGCTCTAACCATGCCACAAGATTCTCAGGCGTACGGGCCATTTGTGAAGTAGAAGTAGAACCTTCGTAAACGTTAACGCCGTCGCGCTGAACTTGAAGGGAAATCTGCAGCGAATGGAAATCGGAGTCTGCATCAACAAGCGTTATCCAGGGTCCCAACGCACAACTTTGGTTGTACAGCTTGGCTTGTGGTAAATATAAAGGATTTTCACCTTCGATGTCACGACTACTCACGTCGTTACCAACCGTCATCCCAACCGTCCTCAGACGAGAGTCCAAAACCAGTGTCAATTCTGGTTCAGGCACATTCCATTGTGAGTCGGCTCGAATGCGCACAGCACGATTCGGTCCCACCACGCGATGTGAAGTTGCCTTGAAAAATATTTCCGGTCGATCCGCTTCATAGACACGATCGTAACAGGAAGCAGCCGCTTCTGATTCCTCCATCCTCGCCGACTTGCTACGAATGTATGTGACTCCGGCAGCCCAAACTTCTTGATCATCGATTGGTGGTAATAACGTCACATCGTTGATGCTGATAGCCGTTTGCCCGGCCTGGGTGAGCGATGCAACGAGTCCCTGCGGATCATCAGATTCGAGAATATCAGTCAAAGACGTAATCGTTGGATCGATATCCAACACCGGAACAAGAACATTGTCCTGTACTTTTCCAACTCCCAAATTCCCAGCAGGTGTTTCGTATTTGGCAAGGTGCATGGTGACAAAATTGGAGGCCAGGGTTGTAAGGCCTTGGTTTTCAGCAAAATAATCCAAAGTTATGTAGAATCAATATGGCAATCCCAACCATATCACTTCCTGTTTAATCACTGTATGACACAACAATTAATCAACCGTTGCAGCATCCATTTTATGACTTTCGGCGTCAAGACTGCCTTGGTGTGTCGGAACAGAATAGCATTTCCCTGGTCAACATCTTGTCCCCAAAAATCAGTGTGCCAAAATATAGGACACTTACAACTACTCGCTTCAAACAGCACAGATTTCCGTCAAACCGGATTAAGCCGATCAAGACCAGACGTCGCCCGCGATCGAAACGCCACCACGTAACGAAAAAAAAACTTTTTTATAACAGTCATTCGCCGAGTTGAAAGCTAAGCCATGATCCACTCAGACGAGACAGGCCCGTTGGTCAAAATCGCTGTCCACAACCAAGTAGGAACCATCATTCTCAACCAAATCCAGCGAGGTAACACGCTGTCACGACAAATGGTGGTCAACCTGAATCAAGCACTCTCCGATTTACACCAACAACGCAAAGTTCGCGCCATTGTATTAACAGGGAGCGGATCAATTTTTTGCTCTGGAAGTGACTTGGCCGAGATCCAGGCATCGTCTCTGGAAAAAGACGCGCTGGCACAATGGCACCACGATTGTTCGCAAATTCGTGACCTCATGGAAACCATGCTACGCTATCCCAAGCCAATCATTGCCGCCATCAATGGACCAGCAATGGGAACCGGGGCAGGACTATTATTAACGGCAGATATCGTCGTCGCCTGCCCAGAAGCGAAATGGGGAACGCCAGAAACCAAGCGCGGGTTAGTCGCAGGAATGGTTGCGCCACTTTTGTTATTCCGAATTGGCGCTGGACAAACTGCGAAATTACTGATCAGTGCACGTAACCTTTCGGCGGACGACGCTCTGAAAGTCGGGATCTATCACGACATGGTAGCAAGCGACAAGGTTTGGGCAAAAGCAGTGCAATGGGCAGAGGAGTGCGCACAGGGAGGAGCCGAGGCGCTGCAGTTGACGCGGTCCTTAATCAATGAAACAATCGGCGAACAATTGATTCCATGGTTGTCTGCGGGTGCAGCGGCAACCGCAACGGCCAGGACAACTGATGCGGCAACCGAAGGAGTGGCCGCTTTTCTCGAAAAACGACCTCCGATCTGGCGATAAATCAACGTTCAACCGCTGTAAACATTCATTTTTTCTCCGCGATTCGTGGGATGGTGCGTATTGTTAGTTTAGCCCAATAGCATTTCTGGAAACACAAAAATGAGGAATCTTGCGATGAGGGTGGTAAATCGAAGATTTCTTACCATTTCGAATCGTGGTCAATTAAACGGTTACCGATTAAAATCAATGTTTAGACAAACCGCCAAAGACATCTTCAAATCAACAGCATTACTATCGACTGGGTACGTCCAAAATTAACCAACAACAACTCTGCTTCGTCCTACCATGCTCTCTCGCAAAGCTTTTACACTAGTCGAATTACTGGTAGTGCTTGCGATCATCGCTGTCCTGATATCGCTTTTGCTGCCAGCTGTTCAAAATGCGCGTGAATCGGCAAGAAGGATTCAATGTGTCAACCATTTGAAACAACTTGGACTGGGCATACAAACATATCAATCTTTTTTTGGTATTTACCCTGCGTCAGCGATTGTTGATCCACCGTTAAAGGAACCTCAGGGGGATCCTCCCCAAACGCTTGATCTGCGTTCAGGAAAAATGTTCAGCTGGGCCATCCTGGTTCTACCCCACCTGGAAGAAGGCAACCGGCACAACCATTTCGATTTTAATCGAACGATTTTCGACCAGCCACAGGAACCTCAGCAGGAAATATTTTCGACCATGCTCTGTCCGAGCGATGCTGCCCGTGACCGATATTTTGAACATCCTGAGCTGACACAAGGTAAGCGAGTCGCGAAAGGCAATTACGCCGCCTATGTCGGACCCTACCATGTGGATTACCAGATTTTTCGTGGTGCCTTGACAGCTGGTCGTTCACAACAGCCATCCCATATTCGCGATGGACTATCAAACACGATCGTCTTATCCGAAGTCCGTACTCGCGATAATGCACGTGACCAACGTGGTGCCTGGGCACTTCCTTGGGCGGGCGCTGGCCTTCTTGCATTCGACATGCATCCTGATGACCAGAGTTATGAAAACGCGGCACGAGAAAATCCACTCTACACGGCAGGTGAATACAGCCTGGGCCTTACACAGACACCCAATGCCTTTCGTGTTACACACGACATGCTCTACGACTGCCCTGATGTGGCAACCGCACAACTGGAAGGAATGCCATGTGGCACGTACAATCCCGATGTCACAAGCGAATCACACTACTTGTCGGCGGCCCCCAGAAGCCACCACCCCAACGGTGTCAACGTCACTTTCATGGACGGGCATGTCAAACTGTTAACCAATGATGTTGATGAGATGACGATGGCTTACATGGTATGCATTAACGACGAACAGCCAGTGAGCATCGCAAAACACAATGATTAAAATTGCTTGTAGCACCATCCACTTTTTGCAGGTTAAGGTGGTCAGTAAATGAAGGAATACACACCTGACCGGTAATTGACACGTTGGAACTCGGTCCCTGCAACAGACTGACCTCGCTGTAAGCCGAAACTCTGAGCCGAATATAGATTGCCATGCATCAGCGGCTGATTTTAGTGATACTAGGTACTGGTTTTTTCCTCCTGTTGGTTTCTTTTATTGCCAAACCGGCAATAGATGCCCGACCAAACTGGACCGCAGAGCAAGGTCGTGATTTCGAGGCAGCCACTGCTCACTTACATGCGCTTTCTCACCAGCACGGAAATAGGGCAAACTCCAACAATCATTCGAATGACGAAGATAACGCTGACAAAGATGAGTTTCAGGCTGCCCAAGAGAAATACAGACAACTGAAGTCCGAACTCGACCGAGCCCGGTCGCGGGGCCAGACTCTTGCTAAATTAGCCTACTGCTTAGGTATTGGTTTGATTGCTTTCGGTTTCGTCGGATTCATCGTCACCCGTCACCAACAGCCGCCATACTCAGAATAGGTGACTGTCGATGAAACCTGTAACGTCACCTCTTTCACTCGCAGTCCGTATTCCATGCGCAAACAGTTCAACTCCAGCCATCCTCAAATTCTTTTCAGAAGCTGATTTTTTTCTCTGCAATGCATGTATCGCTCGGTGTACGGTCGTTTTTTTGCATGGCAATTAATTCGCGGCAACTGGCCAACTAAGATTGAGTCATCTGGGACGCCGTTGACTTGGAATCTTTGGAGCCAATATAACGCATTCGACGTTGTCCGAACGGTTGGCCGAATACACGGTGTTCGTAAAGCACCAAGGCATGCAAGGCATGACCCTGAGGACCTACTTCCAACTTGTCATATCGTTTTTCGTACAACAACGATGCCATAAAATTGACAGCCCTGATAATTCGCCGATCCCCCAGTCGATTTTCTGGCAACGAGTAAATGAGCCATTCGAGTATGTGTCCAGTCGTTTGCACTTTGCGCTGCTCGTCACACCATCTTCCGGTCCCTTTGAACCAATTGCAACTGAAACTTCCATCTTTATTTTGCTGGCTCAAAGCATATTTGTGGTATTGGTCAACAAATTTCTGCGCACGCAACCATTGGCCATCCAGTTGTTTGCCACTTTGGACGTGCGTCCTCACCGCATAACTGAACCCCATCAGCCGATGTGTTCCACCGCAGGCGGCTCCCCGAATAGGCTGCTCTAGTTCCTCTTTTAAAATTTCCCCTACGTCCCAGGTCTCCCCTTTATCATTTTTCCACTGGGTACCATGGTCGATATAATGCGACAAGGCAATTAACTTAAACGTAAGTTCTGTGCCGCGATAGCAGGTTGCTTGCTCATAGTCAATTAAGTCCTGAACCGTGAGTTGGTTCGCGTCAATACGCATCGGATAGTCATTTCGCACCCTCGACTGCGCAAGCATCGCAAGAAACTGGCCTTCATGACCTTGTACCCCAGGACCTGTACGAGGATCGATTTGACCATCCGAGATGGAAAACAAGCGGGAGCGTCCTGACAATCCGTTGTAACAAAGCCATCCAATCGCACTCATTCTCTTGCCGCCAGGTCGATCCGCATAGAGTTGCGTGTCCACACCAAAAGCAATAAACGAATGCATAATTGCCCATGGACAATGGTCACGCGTGTTCAAATGACGCGGATAGTATTCCTTGAGTGTACGCTGGATTTTGGCCTTCAATTGTCTCATCGGCCGCGACCGAGCGAATTTGAGTGGTTTCAGCTCTTGGCCCTGACTGGGTGGGTTTAAGCCATGTTTTGTTTCAGTCGTTGCCGTAGATTTCTTGACATTCGCTTTGAAATCTTCCTGCACTCTTTCTTTTTCAGAAACTCTATCCGACAAAGGCTGTTCCGTTTGGATTGGTATTGATCCTACCGCTGGCAATTTTTCAACCATCTCTTCGGACTCTACTGCGGACGTTTTGCTATCCGGTACGACCTGGTTTTCGTCTGGTTCGAGAACACGACGGACCGAATTGGCTACTAATTCCTCTCCCAGAGGAATTCGGAATAATGAGGGCTGAACGACAAATACCTTACCATTGGTTCCGACAATATGGGCCGTACGGGAAACGGTCGGCCTATTTTGATCGTTGTCAAGCAAAGTGGCAGGGACCACTAGCCCTGGCTGCACGGGTTGCTCCTCTCCAGACGAAATACCAACCACCACAGGAGGTAACGATCGGATGTCGCTTGATAGACATTGTCCGGTAAAAGAAAAGAGCAACATACCGCTCAAAAACAGCAGTCCCCATAACACCGATGCGGCAACGTATGCGCGAACCATGACAAATTTCAATGAAAACAAGTAGTTTTGGACTCTAAACTTCGAAACAGGCAGCCGAAAAACAATTCCAGCGCGGCAATCGGCAAAATCAGCACGACCGTTCACCATGCCTTCGTGAAGTGACAGCAGTCATATCGGGCAGAAGAGCCCGTGACGAATAGTCGACCCGCTGAAATTCGAATGATGACGGCGTGACCGGCCAGGTAGGGGCACTACTGTATCGAACAGACTGATTCAACGACTAAAACGGGCGTTGGCAACCGAAAGATTACTATAGACTCCCCGGTCTACCTAAACCAGCGCCGCTTCCTACCACCGGCCACAGACTCCGATCCCGTTGTCGGTGGCGTACCACCTTGGGCAAATTGTCGCCATGCACCGACATCGGATCCATAGTCAACAGAACTTGCCTCGCGAAGCGATTCAATCGCGCGGTACTGGAGCGCGGGATCCGAATCATCGAGAGCAACCGCCAAGGCTTCTAGGGCAACTTTTTCGCGCGATCCTTGTAATGCACGGGTCGCGGCCAAGCGTACGTCAAAGTCCGTATCACTCCGGATAATTGCGGCAAGTATTTCCGAAGCATCCACTCCACCAAGATCTCCTAATGCAGCGCACGCTGCCATGCACACATCTGGATCACCATCGTTGGCAGCCCGACGCAATGCCTCTACAGCCTCAGGCCCCTGTAACGCTCCGAGTGCACGAATCACCTCGATGCGCACCAGCGGATCTTCTTCTGTCGCGAGACGTTGAGCAAGATCGCTGGCTAAACGCCTTTGGATTTCCGGTGCACGACTTCCAGCCTGTTCTGTAAGTTCGCGCAACTGGGCCACCTCGGTAGTGGGTAGAGGTCCATAACGAGCCAAATCCGCTGGATCATCCGATCGGTCGGGGACCCATGCCATCAGGAACGACTCCTGAATGACTTTCTTGCCACCCGCACAACCACCCAAAGATCCGATTGCCAAACAAAGACAACAAATGATAAACACGCGTTTCCAATAGAATTCCATCATAGGAGGTGGCTAAAGCACAAGGAAAAAAATTATGATCGTAAGCGAGACCGGCTGATTCACCATAGACGAAGGCAAGACTTTAGCAAAGGATCGAGATCCCAGCTAGTTCGACTGCTGAGGTCCCACCAACCCTGCCCCTTACCCGACGCTAGCAGTCATAGTCACGCAAACAACCAACCGCACTAAAGTCCTGTCGTACTTTTCTTGCATCAGGCAAGGACGTACGGAAAGACATCACTGCGGAGATACCCCCTGAATATCAAGATTTCCACTTGAATTCGTTCCGTTTCGTCTCCAAGAACCCACCATGCTAGCCTGCCCATCAACTGTAAAGCCGGGCCCAAGTTACTTGCCTTTTACGGCAATTTAAAAAACTTCGGTTTTCAACAATCGGCCAGTTTGCCCATAAAAAAAATTATTTTCGATCGGAGATAGCCCCTTTAAAGCGGAGTGACAATGAGGTGGTTTTTCTAACAAATGCGGTGGGTCATTTCCAACGACCACTCAGATATTTCATCTGGAATATGCGCCTCAACCTAAAAGACATAAGTCATTGGAAACCGTTTTCAAATCCTCGAAATCAATCAAGAACCAAGCGAGGAACAGGTGGTCAACAGATTTCAACGGTTACCGTTGATTTTCCGCAACACCTGACAGCAACGTAAAACGACAACCCTCTATCCAGGCGTGGCTCCTTGGGTACATTGCCATACATTGATCGCAAAACATCACCTCTCTCGTAAACGGAAATGATTCCTTCCAAAATATGCCATAAAACCTTCCCCATTAGGAAACAAAATCCAGGCGGCAGCATTTCAGCGAATTTGCAATGAAAAAACAGTCACTAGTATTAATTTACAACTCCGATGCACCTATCTGGTCAGCCCCGGGGAAATCGAATTGACACGAAAATCTATAAACGCTTTACCAGCAATCGCTCTAGTTCAGGACCAGTGTTCACCGTAGAATAACAGAGACTAGCAAGCTCCCCCAGAACATCAGCCTGACCGTTAAGTATGTCGTATAGCTCATTCAAGCGAGTTCTCGGCGAAACCAATCTCGAACGCAAATGCCGTCTGCTGTTCGGAGGATGTCTGTTTTTATTAATCACCGGTAGCTTCTGGTGGTCCGGACAACGAATGGAAAAATTCGTTGAACGTCAAAACAAGCAGGCAGGCAGGGACTTTGTTGATCTGGCTCTTCTCAAATACCACTACGTCGCATATCCCCCCAAGGAGCTCGAAGAGTCGTTCGAAGGAAGCAAACGGGGAGAGCGACCAGGTGAGTTCCAGCAGATGATGTTTGGCATGATCCGGGACATGCAAACACAACCTTATCAATGGAATGTATTGAGTCTCGATCCACCGGCACCGATTGAAGACGAAGTACGTGAAGACGCCTTTGTGAAAGACGTACGCGGTCCAAGCGGCGAAGAAGAAAAACAACTCCTGGTCGATCTAAAAAACCAATACCGAAAACAACTCTCGGATCGAGCCCAGCGAGAAACCACGCAGGAGAAAACACAATCTAGCGAGACTCCGCCTCAAAGCTTGCTGGCAGCCACCGACGAAATCGAACCCGTCAACGCGGAAAGACGAGAAAAGGGTGAATACCACTACTATCAGCCTGTGTACTTTCGGGAAAGCTGTCTGGACTGCCACTCTAAGTCGGACCACTCGCCCCATTCACTCGATCTAGACGATCCAGTTCTTCGACAGCTTCCCGCATTTCGTGTCATTCATGCAATTATACCCGCTCACAAAACACAAGTTGCCATCAACACCAATCGAGCACTGCTATTGGCCACGGCAATTGTTACGGTGTTCGTGGCGATGGTCGCAATGTATTTGATTGTACGGTACGTAGTCGTCAAACCACTCAAACACTTGCGTGACGTCAGTGACGAAATTTCTCGCGGCAATATCGACCTGCGGGCAGAAATCCATACCAATGATGAATTCGAAGAACTGGCATCCGCATTTAACCGGATGATGCGAAGCCTCGTGGACGCGCAAAACGAACAGAAACATCTCAATGAAAATTTGGACAACAAGGTAGACGAATTGGCTCAGGCCAATTTGAAGCTATATGAAATGAACCGCCTCAAAGGTGATTTCCTTGCCAACATGAGCCACGAATTACGCACACCACTTAACAGCATCCTGGGATTTTCCGACGTTCTGAAAGGAATCGACGCGTTAAACGACAAGCAACAACGCTATGTAGCAAACATCCAACAGTCAGGACGCTTGTTATTAGACATGATCAATGACATTCTAGATCTTGCCAAAGTAGAAAGCGGCAAAATGGAAGTTCGTCTTTCTGAATTTCGTATTGACGCGGTCGTCAAAGCTCAATGTGACCTGGTCCGTTCTCTCACCGAAGAGAAAAACATTGACCTGGAAACGGAAGTCCAAGCGGATCTTCCGCCTTTGTATCAAGACCAGAGTAAAGTGCAGCAAATTCTGACCAATTTACTATCCAATGCAATCAAGTTTACTCCTGAAGGTGGATTAATTACAGTCAAAGCATTTCGAACGACTGACGGCAAACTGGAATTTTGTGTCACGGATACGGGTGTGGGTATCTCGGAAGAAGATCGTTCAGTCATTTTCGAAAAATTTCGTCAAGGTACTTCGACAGGTACTGACAATCTGACACGCTCCTATACAGGAACAGGCCTGGGCCTGTCGATCGTCAAAGAACTTAGTAAACTACTTGGCGGTGATGTGTCCTTCAAAAGTGACCTGGGAAAGGGCAGTTCGTTCACGACCCGTTTGCCCTGGCGTGGTGTCGACCGCCCTCGCCGTGATTCGTCACTGGCGACTAAATTAGACGAAATCACTAAACCTTACCGACTTGATCTGAAACGCCCCTCTACGAATTTGGCGTCTCCCCAAGTGATGCCGGATGACACAAACATTGAAATCAGCCAGAACTAGTAACTCTCCCAAAAACAATCATTGTGAAGAATGGGACTTCTCCATCGAAAAGTGCTCGGCAAAATTTTCCACCATTGAAGATCAATCGTCTAACCAAGTCTGTTCGTGGTTTACCGATAAATAACCATGCGACAAGCGTCCTAAGGAACACATGCCCGAAACAAGTCGTCCCACCGTCCACCTTTACACTGATGGAGCATGTAGTGGAAACCCTGGCCCTGGTGGATGGGGATTTATACTGCGGCACAGCAAAAGTGGTAAAGAAATAGAGCAGTCTGGTGCCGAAAGAGAAACTACTAACAATCGCATGGAATTGACAGCTGTCATTCGGGGCCTGCAAGCCTTAAAAAAACCGTGCCACGTCAAACTTTACACCGACAGTGTCTATGTCGGTAAAGGAATCAGCGAATGGATGCCAAAATGGAAGCAAAAAGCATGGAAGCGAGATGGAAAACCGATTAAGAACGTGGAATTGTGGCAAACTTTGGACAAATTAACTCTCAACCACAAGATTGATTACCATCGTGTTGCTGGACATAGCGGACATCCAGAGAACGAACGTTGTGACGAACTAGCCGTCTTGGCTTATCAGCAATATCTCTGACGCCAGAGAGCCTCACATTTTTGGAGTGCTCTCCAACCTATCCGATAAGACAACTTGTTCTGAAGCAGCTACAAACAGTGTATTTCGAACACTGAATACCAACCAAACTCTAGCGTCCTTTTGCTCACATCACTGGTGCCTTGATCAAAAGTACACTTGCCTGGCCCTGCGGTGTAAAATTAATATTAAGCATACTCTTTCCTGGGTCACTCGTATCTTCGCTGGTGACGACGGCTACAGGGCAGGTAGGATCTGGCGTCTCGTAGTTAAGTACCGGAAAAAGCCGTCCCTGCTGGAAGGCCATCAAACTGGCAATGATCTCTACCACCCCACTGCCCGCACCAAGATTGCCAAAATGACTTTTGGCCGCGACGACAGGTAATGCAGGTGAGCATTCGGAAAACACAGCATGAATCGCCTGGGCTTCTTCCAGGTCGGCCTGCTGAGTGCTCAAACCGTGCGCATGAACATGCCCAATTTCAACAGGATCCATACCAGCCATATCTAAAGCCATCTTGATAGCCTGAATTACCGCTTGAGAACAACCCCCCGAACCTTGACTTTCAGCGACAAACGATGAGCCGTATCCGACTATCTCACCATAGATTTTTGCATTTCGAGACTCGGCACGACCTCTTTCTTCCAGAACGACTGCTCCCGCACCTTCCCCTAAAACCAATCCTGTACGGTGCAAATCGAATGGCCGACTGACACACGCTGGGTCCAACCCGTTGTTACCAAGCTGTTCCTGAGTCGAGGCATGAATCCGACGTAAAGCGTGCAATCTTGTCCCGGTGGCGCCTGCCAGCATCACGTCGGCACTTCCCCGCTCGATCGTACAAAAGGCTTCTGCCAGTGACAAATTCGACGATGCTTCACGCATCGTAATCGAATTACTGGGACCACGTAAATCGTTATAAATAGCAATATGACTAGCCGGCATATTCGGAAGGTATTTGAGTAGCCAAAGAGGTGTAACTTGCGACATGCCTTCACCACCCCAGGCATCATAGTTAAATTGTTGATCGGCACTCGCACAACGACGAAAACCATCAACCAAGTCGCTCGGCACCGTAACCATGTAATCCGATCCAAAAACAACACCACTTCGTTCGACGTCCAGATCTCCAGGTTTCAGTTCGGCATCCGTCAGCGCCCGTGCGGCTGACGCCACGGCCATCTGAATCTCCCGACACATCAATTTCAGGCCTTTGCGGATTCCTTTTTTCTGTTCTCGTTCTAAGGGGCCAAAATCGTCGATGTTTCCACTAAAGTCTGTCACTTGCCCGCCAAAACAAAAAGGAAACGACGAAGATTGAATATCTGTCAGAGAGGTCACACCGCTGCGACCAGCAACTAGTGAGTCATAGATCTGCTCGCCAGCCAGCCCCAATGGACTGATGGGGCCCACACCAGTGATCACAACACGGCGGTCAGTAGATTTCACCATGGATTCGACCCATGTTTATTGACGGTACAAAACTCCAGTACACCAAAACTTGGTTTTTCGTCGTCAAGTCAACCCTTGACGACGAAAAACAGCAGCCAAAACAAAAAGCTGAACCAGGTTTCCACCCTGTTCCTAAAAGCGCGACGGAACACCAGAACGAACCCGCCGTTTGCCGCTAGCAATCTTGGTTTGGACAGGTCCCTTACAGTCCAAAAACAATAGCGCATCACCGCGTAAACGACCTGCCGTCAGAGGGTTTTTCCTGAAAAATGGCTTTGCCTGCCCCGTAGCCGGTGTGGCTACCATCCCACGACTGATAACAAGCACGCGGTCCGCTGGCCAACGAAAACGTTCGTGCAATTGCCAACCACTCAGACGTGGGATTTGAATCTTTACCGGTTGCCTTAGCGTAGCCGTCGTCGGAACTTCTACCACGACTTCTTCCATTTTTTCAATTTGCTCCACCTGCGCTCTGATCACCGCATCCACCATCTGTCCGTCGGGTGACATCAAAGGAGTCAGCTGCAATGAAAAACCTTGCTGAATCTGACCGATATCAAGCGCATAACCAGGCCAAACGTGCTGGCGATAGATTACCGAACGTACGTATTGCTGCGGACTATATTGCTCGATCGTTTCCTGCTGTCCGTTGTCGATTCGTAAATTGGGGCTACCGTGTTCACGGTAGTCATTACGTTGACGCAAGTCGTTCAGTAGAATGGCGGCTTCTTCTTTCGACAACAACCATGCTTCCAAGCCCGGAGTCTGTACAGTAACAGGTATCATAGTAGGCAACGCTTTGGCGCGCCAATTCGGACTTCCTATTGTAATCAATCGCATACCGAACGAATGCATTGCTGTCTCAGTCGCCAAAAACCGCCTGAGAACAGACGCGACCGTCTCCTGAATCTGTGGTATATGGTAAACCCGTAAAATTTCTTCACTGGCACTCAGGATACCGAGTGGTTCGGAAAACCAGAGTTCCGTACCGGTTTCACGTAGTATCCAATCAACGATCGCCTGTTGCGGTTTCTCCGTGACAATACGTGACGTGTAACCGCGAATGTCGTATTCACGCCAAACCTGACCGTGATCATTGGGAAGCACGTGCGACCCGCGACTTACCAGAGCCTGGAAATCAAGGTCCTGCCCTCGATGAGATGATGGCAAAATGCTAAATTTCTTCACCACACCAGGCTGCCACTGAAAGTTGTCCACACTGCCAGAAGTTGCAACCGCTTGCTCTGAATCCGGTAGTTCAGAAAATGCCAGATCGGCAACACCAATCATTATCAGATAAGTGCCCCATCGTAACAGATGCATGCGTATCTCCTTGCCCGGCAACGTTTGATTAAAAAGATATGGCAATGTAGCGACTATCCCCAAAAGGTTTCACAGGTCCTGTTATTGCCTGCGTTGTCAAGCATTTATTGGAAACACAACCGAAGTCACCCGGCTTTCCAACTTGCCAAATTCTAACGAGTTCGGTTATTAATCATCGAAATGGTATTTCACAATTGGCACACAACCTCAGGTTTGCCATTTAACCAATCCGTCATGCGCAGCTGAAACCGTCCGTACAGAAATGGACAGCGCCACCAGGGGCAAAAGTATAGTGACCAAGAGATCCGCAAGCAAGGCAAGTCAAACAGCTCGCAAAAAAGCTAGCAGGGCAGCACTTCTCCAGCCACACTGGCTCAACTGCTCACCCAGTATATCTCTAATTCCCTTAACATTACCTAGAATCGAGGGCCTGCCTCTTGTCCCAATTGAACGGGCACTTGCCCACCTATCCGGCGACCTAGTTCAGCCAGAATACGTAATACATCCTCTTCGAGTGTCAAACGATTTCTGACTCCTCGTAGGATGGGCACCGTTTCAAAAACAATTCGGTCGCGACCCGTGACCTCAAAATCATTTTGTAATACGTTCTCCAATGCCGGGAAATCGTCTTGCCATAATTTCAAATACTGGATGAGTGGGGCTACCGCAATGCGCAACTGGCTTGGTGGCAATATCTCCTCGCGATCAGCTGTCGACTTTTCGATCACACGTTTCAACAACGCTTCACTCCCAGTGCCTATTGCTATATATCCATAGTGATCGCCCGTCCCAATGGCGATTTCTAAACGATCACCAACAAGCTTCATAATCTGTTCGTCATCCATCGGCAAATGCAAAGTATGAATATGTACGCCTTGAACTTCGGCCGTATTCCAGTCGACTTCCGGAACACCATCCTCTTCATGTGCCATGTTCGCCAATTCTTTCAAACTTCTCTCAAATGCTTGACCGTCCTTGAGAGCTCCACCCACCACCAAGGCCAACGATTCGGCCGTGGCAACCATCGTCGCACCACCTTCAAGAGCCCCTGCTTCGGCCGTCGTTACAAAAACATCGAACAATCTACCCAACACCTGCGATGCTTTTCCATTCACACCGTCATTAGAAAGTATCTCTCCATGACCAAGTTGCTCCAGGGCACCTGTTTTAACACCCTTAAGAAACCGCACCACATTCTGTTTATCAGTGGTCGATATATCCGAGTGAAAATGCATGGCAGCTACTGCGTCGTCAAGCAGAAATCCCGCAAAATCGGAAGTGCCCATTTGGATCGTTTTCATTCGCTCTTCACTACTCGTACCCTCCACTGCAGTCATTGCCATGTCGACCCACACTTCACGAGACTCCTGGGCAACAGTCCAACCCAGCGTGATAGTATCTGTTTCATTAATCAAAACATTTATTTGTTGCAACGAATCTTTCATCCACTGTTGTCGCAACTTGCTTTGGGAATCCTCCAAACCTTCAAGCTGGCTCATTTCCTCTTGAATGCCAAACTGGATCCAACCAAGCGCCATTTGCCGATAGATTAATGGCACATTGTGGACGTGCGCGCGAAGGGCAGCATCATAGTCATGATTTAGCTGACCCAGCAACGCTACCGGATCCTTGGGTAATTCAGACAATTCCTCGAGATTCGGGGCAATAAATACCCAACCATTTGCCTGTTTAAAATAGAGAGTGACCGGTTGATGAATTTCATAAATCCCATCCCCGTTGTCATTCGGCTCCCCGACAAACGGTTTTAACGCTTCCAACAATGCGTCCAGATTCTCGATCGGTAAAAAACCCAGTGTCGTAAAGTCAGTGCCGTCCGTCTCGACAATAGCCCCCATCGGTCGCGTTTTGTCCAGCGCATCTACAATGGCAAACGCTCCACTCGCTGCCAGCCAGTCATTGTTTTTGGCACCCGTTAATCCACCAAGAAAATTCAAATCCGAAAGCAATTCTTTCACATTGGAAATGGAAACCACCATCAGTGGCTTGGTTTCAAGTTCCGGTTGGGCCATTACTGGAATGGCAGCTCTACCTGACAAACACAATATGAGCAAAATTACCTTATGAAATTTAGTTGCTTTCATCATCAACCATTTTCTCCTATATAATTCAGACCGATATAATTCAGAAATGGCTTAAAATGCTGATCAAGCTTAATGCACTTCACGACAAAGCCATCGCAATTCAATTCGCCAGCGACACCTGCTACGAGAAACTATCTAACAAAGGACTCGACGGAGCAGCCCCAAAATCGTACCACGGCTTGCATGTCGCGTCAGCACGAAAAACGATCAAGCGACACCATGAAAAGCTGGTTGTGTCGTCGGCTTCACGGCAATAAGCGATTCACGGTAAATCAGCACGGTAAAGAAGCACGGTAAAGAAGCATTGTCTCGCATCTCGCTCACGGAGTACCGCCATAAGCTTGTGAAATCGAACGACTAACTTCTTACCAGATTTTTCGTCCACCCAAACGGTGTTTTTTGAACAGAACGAATTTATCCCAACCAAACATTTAAAAGCGAAAACCCCAACGACTTCGACGATAATATTTTCCGTCCGGCTATGATGCAACGATCCACGACCATGAATTCCTGTAATTGCTGACCTCGTGACGTTTGCACTTCCGACTTAGGACATTCTACCGCTCACGATATGTAATGCGCCCTTTCGTGAGGTCGTAGGGAGAAAGTTCTACGCGTACCCGATCACCAGGAACGATGCGAATAAAATGCTTTCGCATCTTTCCCGCCACGTGGGCCATGACCTCTGGACCGTCATCCAACTGCACCCGAAAACGGGTATTGGCAAGCGCTTGGGTAACAACCCCTTCCACTTCCAACGCTTCTTCTTTTTTTGTCATCGATCAGGACTCCCGTTCATGTCTCTCTCCCAACTAGTTTTCGCCTGCCGAGCCATTTCCCCCAATGATGCTACCTGCACATCAAGGGCACTTTACCTAATGCACTTATCCCATTTTTATACCCTATGACTCCGCAACAAGTCCAGTGCATTTCCGACATTGCTTGACTTTCCACTCCTGAGAACGAAGCTGGTTAGCTATGCCAGTGGTCCGCGCCATGGACAGAACCAACGCACTGTCGGCTTAGCGGCGAGAAACCAGCAAGGGCCGTTTTTCGTTACAGGGAAAACAACTTACCTTGCAACTTCTTAATGGGCCGCATCCTCAATCGCTTCGCACAGCTTTTTTTTGATCAGCAGAATACGGTCTTCATCCTCGATTTTTTTACCTGCGGCGCTAGTCACATAGAAAACATCCACCACCTGATCTACGTAGGTCCAGATCCTGGCAACTGCCACCGACAATCCAAGTTCAAACAAAGTCCTGGTAATCGTGTACAGCACCCCCATCCGATCCTGGGTAAACACATCGATAATTGTGAAACGTTCTGCAGTACTGTTATCAAAATTGACACGGGTTGGCACAGCGTCCGGATTGGCTGCTGCGATCGTCATTTTGTCGCGTCCTTCCCACATGCACCTAAACTGAGGCGCACTGTCTTCACTGGTCAAAACAAGAACCAATTGACGACGAATTTCCCGCAATCGGCTCAACGGCGGCTCACCAGAATAATCTGGATCGTGAACATAGAATCGGTCCAGCACCAATCCATCACCCAAGGTATAAATATCAGCCGCTAAGATCTGCAAGCCAAGACTTGACAAAACACCGGTCAATTTGTGAAAAATACCCGGTGTCAGTTGATCGTGCGCAGCGACAGTAAACTGCACTGCGTTTCGTTCAGGAAGATATCGAGCCCAAGTGTCAACCTCGCTAGATTCTAGTTTTTCAAGTCGTTCCAGTTCCTCTACAATCTGGCTGGTCGGGGTCCAACGTAAATAAGCAGACGGCAAAACGTCAATCTGACGTTGATACCAATCAAGGTTTTTCTTCATCGCATTTCTTGCGAGGATCTCATTTCGTTTTGTGGCAAGTAGCCCCTCTGTTTGTACGGTCGGCGCGTCCCCCGCTAAATGCTTCATGGTGCGCAGGTAAAGTTCTGTTAAAACATCGACTTTCCAATCATTCAATGTCCCTGGTCCGACTGCGGCCAAGTCTGCACAACTTAACACAAACAACATCTTCAACGTGTCCGGAGTACCAACCTCATAGGCAAACTGGACCACAACAGATTCGTCACTCGTATCTCGTTGAAATGCCAGATGCGCCATCGATAAATGTCGAGCCACCAGGAACACCAATTTTTCTGACTCTCGCCGACCAAGTTGTAACGTCCGGGCAACTTCCACGGCAAGTCGACGGCCCACCGCTGAATGATCTTCGATCTGCCCTTTCCCCAGGTCATGCAACAACAATGCAAGATGTAAGGTTCTTTTTCGCTTGATAGAACGATAAGCGTGACCCAACGGGCCGGAATCGCTCAGGAACTCCGTCGCACATTCAACAGCCCGCAGACAATGTTCGTCCACCGTATACTTGTGATATTCGTTAAATTGCAATAAACACCTGGCGTGCCGCATTCCGGGAACAATTTTTTCCAATACACGCAATTCGTGCAAGCGACGTAAAATATCGGCCAGGCGCGCCGGCTGTGACAGAACAGACAAAAACCGAGCAATCGTTTCATCCGTAATCTCAATCCGGTCAACGTCTTCCATTGCGGCCCGAATCGTCATCCAGGTGTTGGTGTCTATCCATTTGTCATACATGTTGGCCAGGTCCATCAACCGCAGCACTTCGGCCACGTTTCCCTTTAACAATGCCTTTCCGGCTCGGGTTGCTCGGATGTGGTAAGGGCCTACTCGATAATGATGCTCGACCCGATGGCTTAATAACGGCGCCACAATTTGCAACAACCAGAATCGTGGTTCAATTCGACTCACAAAATGTGAGACAACATAACGAATTTCACCCGTGTGATGGAAATATTCCTGCATGAACCGTTCGACCGGCAAAACCCCTTCCAGGCCTTTATAGCCTTCGCGCATGGCAATCCGAAGTTGTTCCGACTTGTCCAGCACGTCATACGATCGACCAGCGTGAAAATGAAGTTCATTCCGCAAACGCAACAAAAATTCATTCGCCTCCTTGAGCCGACGACAGTCGTTAGGTGACAATGCATCCACTTGTCGCAAATCATCAAGTCCCGATACACCGTAGCGTGCAAAACCCGCCCAGCGCAACAGGTGCACCTCGCGCAACCCACCCGGTGAACGCTTGACATTAGGCTCTAACAAGTAGACGGTGTCACCATACTGCAATCGTTCAGAACGCCTTGCGTCACGCACGATACGGATCAGTCGTCCTCGTCGGCCGCGCGTATTACGTTGAAAACGCATTTTGAACCGTTGAAATAAATCGTGACTTCCCAGTAGAAACCGTGATTCCACCAGTGAGCTGAAGATAACCGGATCCGTACGACTCATGGAAATCGCTTGTGAAGGAGTTCGCACACTGAACCCTACATCCAGGCCCGCATCACACAAATCCATTAGTAATCTGCCGGCCAAATCACGTACGCGCTTTCCTGACGAACGAGAATGTAGCAACATCAAGTCGACGTCCGAGAAAGGGGCCACGTCGCGACGACCATACCCACCGTGTGGCACCAAGGCAACCTGGTGGACAATTCCGTCCTGGCTAGCGCCATACAGATCTTCTAGCGTAGCCGTAAACAGGTCCGCTAAAACGGAATCCAACTCATCAGACCAGTGAGTGCAAACCTGAACCGCCGGAGAATTCTGATCGTGCTGCCGGCGTAATCGCACACGCGCATCTGCCAGGTGCTGTCTGGCAACTATTACTTGCGGTCTGACACGAGGGCCAGTGTCCATTCGGCAAATCCAATAACAATCAAGCGCTACAGTGCGTCGGCACCTTTTTCGCCTGTCCTGATCCGAATGATCTCATCCAAATCAGCGATGAAAATTTTTCCATCGCCGATCTTACCGGTCTGGGCTGCCCGCAGAATCGTATCGATAACAGCCTGCAAGTTACTGTCCGCACAGACGACCTCAATCTTAACCTTGGGAACAAAATCCACCGTGTATTCGGTTCCACGGTACATTTCCGTGTGTCCCTTTTGACGACCGAAACCACGAACTTCGCTGATCGTCATTCCATGAACACCGTGCTCATTCAATGCGTTTTTGACATCTTCAAGCTTAAAGTGTCGTACGATCGCTTCGACCTTTTTCATGACCAAAGCCTCCTAATACAGTGGGCCCCTTGCCACCAAAGAAACTGCAACAATTTCTTCACATGTTAGTTCAAAATATAGCCTTCTTCACCGTGTTCAGACAAGTCTAAGCCACGAAGTTCACCTTCTTGCATCACACGCAATCCCATCATCATATTGAGAACCATCAGGATCACCAGCGTCGCCACAATGGATACGACCCAGGTCACTATCACCGCAGCAAACTGTCCAAATAACAGTGTCAAGCCACTCTGAGAGTCATACCATAGGCCATTGACTCCTTCCGCATTGACGTGAACGGTGGCAAAGACCCCTGTTAACAAGGCTCCTATCGTCCCACCAATTCCGTGTATGCCAAAGGCGTCAAGCGAATCATCATAACGGAACTTTTGTTTCAACCAGGTGCAAGCACAATAGCAAACCGTCCCTGCAACGGCGCCAATGATTAATGCAGGCATTGGCTGGACAAAACCTGAGGCCGGTGTGATACAAACAAGCCCAGCCACAGCACCCGACGCCGTGCCCAAAATACTCGGCTTGCGCCGAGTGATCCATTCAATGACCGCCCAGGTAACTGCTCCAGCCGCCGCGGAAAAATGAGTTACCACGAACACGTTGGCTGCCAAACTGCCAGAAGTTACCGCTCGGCCCGCATTAAAACCGAACCACCCTATCCACAACATGGCCGCTCCCATCGCGGTATACGTCAAGTTATGGGGACGCATGTCTTCCTGCCCATACCCGAGTCGTTTCCCCAACACCAAAGCACAGACAAGTGCGGAAACACCGGAACTGATATGAACTACTGTACCACCCGCAAAATCAAGTGCCCCCCCACACAAGGCGCCCGGCGTACCAAAAGCGAGTAGTCCTCCAGCCCAGACCCAATGACACAAGGGACAGTAGACAATCGTACCCCAAAGAACCACAAACACGACCATCGTACAGAATCGCATGCGTTCGGCAAACGCACCGCAAATCAATGCTGGTGTAATGATAAAAAACATGCCTTGGTACAGCATAAAAGTCAGTGTCGGAACACCACGAGTCATCGGTACATTTTCACCATCTAAAGTAACACCTTGCAAGAAAACGTGGGAAAAATTCCCAAACCACAAATCATGTCCGCCAAACGCGAAAGAATATCCCCAAAGAGCCCACACAACGGTCATTAATCCCATGAGAAATAGACACTGCATCATGACACCAATCACGTTTTTGCGTCGCACTAAACCGCTGTAAAACATTGCCAGACCCGGCGCCGTCATAAACAATACCAGCGCCGAAGACATTAGCATCCATGCGTTCTGCCCTAAATTCGTCTGGTCACCAGTTCCCTCCTGTGCCAGGGCCGGTTGCAGGCCGACTGAGAATACGGCGACAAATATAAAACAAACCACGGGCAGAAAACTTCGTAGATACATATTCTTTCCCTCCGTAGTAAGAAATTCAGCTCTCAATGCCCCAGCGACTGTGTTTGAACAGGTTTGAACCGTTCCTCGTTTGAACAAGGTTCCTCATCATGTAGACAATCACTCACAGACCCAGAGCGGGCCAACATTACATGCAGCAATAACATGACTTCTGCTGAGTAAATTACAGCCGGTCAAGCATCCCGTAAACCCCAACGTCCGCGGAGGAAGCAGCAGCCAACATTTCACCATGGAACTGCGGATTCATCATGGTGTGACTGAGATATTGCTGAGCACTGGTAACAATCCTGCCTGATGCTGATAGCATGACTCGCCAAAAATTCCATCGGCACAAGAAATATTGCTTGAGACAAGAAAACGAACAGGAACTCTCTGCAATCAAAAAGACCGCCACACTATTTCTTTTCGCAAACCGGTCTTTTCGCAAACCGGTCTTTTCGCAAACCGGTCTTTTCGCAAACCGGTCTTTTCGCAAACCGGTCACTTCTCTTAGGAAACCAGTCACCACGACTGCCTAGATAGCAAGCCAGCAGTCCTGGCACAGTCCACTGCTCCACGCCACACAGAGACTTCTCAATGACTTTCATTCAACCGTCATGAATGGCCCGGATTTTTGCGTACAACTGCTCACAAGCCGCAAGCATATATCCCAAGTCGCCACCACACTGGATAAATTGGACCCCCAAGCTAGCCACCTTCGCCGCAAATTCCGGGTTGGCATCTGACCCAATTCCGAGATATTTTCCCGCTGCTTGACATTTCTCAGCAATGGTTTGAATCGCTTCAAGAACTTGTGGATGTTGAATTTCGCCAAGCATTCCCATCGAACCAGAAAGATCATTCGGCCCGATGATCAAAGCATCCAGGCCTTCTATTTGGACGATCTCATCAATAGCATTGAGTGTCTCAACCGTTTCAATCTGTGCTGATACAAAAAGATGTTTGTTGGCATGGTCAAGGTATTCACGTCCACCAAAGCGACCATAGTGGGTAGCCCGTCGAGGCCCAAAACCTCTTGTCCCGACTGGCGGGTAACGGCAAGCCGAAACAAAATCGCGAATCTCTTGTACCAAGTAAGCGCGAGGAAGAATAATGCCTTCGGCCCCCGTATCCAGCGTTCGCTTGATCCAGGCTTCGTCGCCACTGGGAATGCGTACCAAAGCAGGACCACCACCAGCTCTTGCCGCAATCAAATGGCTCAGTAACGACTCGAAACTGGTTGGATTATGTTCCAGATCAATCCACAGAAAATCGACACTTTCGCATAACGCCTCGACAACCGCTGGATCACTTAGCGTCACACCAGCACCTAAACACAACTGGCCCGAATCAAGTTTTTCACGCAATTTATGAATGTTTGCAATCATGATGTCCGAGAGATCTTTCTAATTCTATATGTCGAAACAGAGAGCCAATACGGTGCCGAGAACGTATTCAAAAATCGTAGCGGCAACTTGTGCGGTAAACAAG
>CAYMUR010000030.1:0-47840 GCA_964393615.1 uncultured Pirellulaceae bacterium | reverse complement strand
CCAAGAATGAGTAGTGAAGCCCTCGAAGGATTGTCTCGGAAAGGAAATAGCTGGGAGCATTCAACGATGCAAGATCGACGTCGTCGGAGTATTTACATGGCGACAAGAAGATCATTTAGCCAGCGATGAAGAAGATAGAGACTTACAGGTTCGGAAACATTTACAGTTTTGGCTGCGTGCTGATAAAGACATCACCGTTGACGACGAAGGGGGTGTCATGTTTTGGCAAGATCAGTCCCGGCCAGATGGTCGCTACCTCGCTGTTAACGATGTCCAACAGTTTGTATCCCATCTTTCGGATTTGGCCTCCACACCATCAACAAATTCCCAGGTGAGTTGATAGTGTTTCGAGTAAATGAATGGCCACGTTTTCGACAGGATCGATCATCTCAGCAAGGGAAGGCATAGCTTGAATCCTTTTCTGTCGGTCGATTCTTTGTCTACGTGTCGTGAAGTAATCAGATGTTTTGAGACGATCAAAATCAAGTCAGCAGATATCTTATTTGGATTTATTTTAGTGGCTCAAAATGTACACGTGTCGTCGGGCTTGGCAGGGCTATCGATACAAGTTCTCAATTTCATCGGCCGATAGAGCCCGATTGAAGACGGTCACTTCGTCAAGCCGTCCTTCCCAGTTGGACTGATTGTCGCAGCGTCCACCGAAAAATAAGTGATCAAGCCGCAAGACGGCATCTGATGTTGAAGAGACTTCGATCTCGGGTTGTGGATTTCCATTCAAGTAAATCCGCACCGTGTGACCGTCACGTACCAGGGTCACATGGTGCCAATCCCAGCGTTGTAATTTTGTGTTTCCTGCTGCTAAATTCCCTGGCTCGCCACGTTGGCTGCTGAGAAACACGAGTTTTCCAGCATGAGCGGTACCCCCGATGCCAAGGTGATCTCCCTGGGGACCCGCAGCATATTCACGGCCACGCGAAAACATCCAGCCGGCGATATCGCGGGACTGCAATGGCATGCCATTCCAGAACCACATGGCAATGCTGTAACGATCACCCAGGTTGTCAAGATGTGTTCGTAAACGCCCACCTGCAAAGTGTGCGGCGCGATTCTGCTCGCCATCGTTACACAACCCATTCGAATTGGGTCCTTTAAGAAAAAAGACGACGCCCGGTTCGTACCACGCGTTACGAGGAACTGTAGATGAGTCGATTGCCAGAGGACCTGCCAGTTCGTCGAGCCGCCAGTAAGCAATTGGCCCTGCTTCAAGGACAGACTCGCAATCAGGTCCTTGGGTTTGTCGGAAAGTTCGCCGTAATTGCCCTGACACATTTTCCAGGAGATCAAGTGCCGCTTCCGTGATTCTTGGTTCGGCAGAGATTTCCAATCCCGCACCCCGCATGGGCCACGTGTTGTAACCGCCCAGATAGTGTTGCTCGGGAGGTGGAATGTAGCCATCAGCGCCGTTGGTCAGATCAAGCACCATGGTTTTAGGAAGCGGACTCTGTAATTTTAACTTCAAACCAGTGAGTGCATAAGTTTCGGTGGGCGTTGTTGCGATTGCAATGTCGCCGATACGAAGAGCCTGCACTACGACCTCAGTCGACTGTTGTTGGTGCAGGGCAATCTGTTCGCGCGCGTAGGATTCCTGACTGTTTTTAGGTGCGCGATCTCCTTTTTCTTCCATTAATTTTTGTGCCCAAGCCAGGAGTTGCTGGTTCGGTACACGATATTTCATCTTCAACCGGGTTTCCGCCATAGCCACGTCCACGTTGTCGTGATGGTCGATGGTGCGATAGGCGTTCAATGTCAGCTTTACCAAGTTCGACGAATATTCCTCGATGCTGGGCTCGTACCGCAAATCTGGTGGCAGCGCATAGTCCAGTCGCCAGATATCTCCGCTACAACCGTGTGACATGGCAGCGACAAAAGGTGGATGGTTGTTGTTGTCTTGCCTGTTCAGATGGGATTCGAGTTCTTTGCAATACAGGCCAAAGTAATCCGAACTCAATCCCTGTTCGCTGCCAAAATAATGCATTGAAAAGTTGGCCCAAACAGCAATTGGCCGACCTTCTAGGGATTGAAACGAAATCAATGACAGATCGGGGTCTTCCGGTCCCGAGGTACCGGTGACATGGTCCCAGTTGCTGCCGGCATGCATGGTGGCACGAACCGTTGGATTCCCAAAGATATCGTTCCTGACTCGATCAGGCCGAATAATCCACCGTCGCAGAGCGGTAAATTTTTCGGCATTGGTCACTGCCCAGCCTACTTTTGCGGGTTCAAGATTGGCTGCTGCTTTTGTAAAAGCTTCTGCCAGCTTGAGGCGAAGGTAGGGCAAATAGGTTGGTTCAATGGTAGCGAAACAATCAAAGACCGACGGTGCGGAATGTGTGTGGGTTGCAGAGACGAGCATTCGATCGGGGCGAATATTGGTTTGCTGAGCTGCGAACTGCTTGACCTCATCAAGGTAGGGTCGAGGCATCATGCAACTATCAACAACGACCATTCCGATTCGCTCGTGGCCGTCGTCAATAACAATCGCTCGTGCATACAGGTTGGTGTCCACTTCGCCAACGGTGCGGCCAAGCAGGCCTCCGTTGACCATCACTGGCATTTGCACAGGCGTTACGTTGACAGCGACGGCGCCCACTTTCAGTTCAGCAGTCGCAGTCGTAGTTATGGCGAGGGTTGTGATACAATAGCAAGACAGCAGTAAAAAGACGTTGGCACTTGGTTTCATGGATGATTGTCCGTTTGGGGCAGCGGTTATTTCAGAAACTGTGGTTTCCGGTGGAGATCTCCCAGCCGGTCAGGCTAGACCTATTGTTGCAAGGTTGTACCAGCTTAGAAAGGACTGGTCCGGGGAATGCTCTTTCCCGCGCAGGAAGAAACTTAATAGTAACAATCTATCCAAAGATAACGACCTTTCTGTAAAAATACGATTTCCTTTGTGCGTAGAAATAATGTGTATTGGTCGTGTCAACAAACGTTCTCTTGTTTTTGATTTTAAAAAGGAGTGTTTTTTACATTCAATCCGACGCGGAGCGGACGGTCAAAATATGAGACGCAATGGCAGGATTGTAAGTAAATTTCTGGTATGAAATCTACCTACAGTATTTGGGCGTTTTTAATTCCACGTTCGACAATCACCACTATTCAAAATCAAACGCTGGCGATTTTTCTGATCTGTATTGGTAATGATTTGCCTGTCCTGTTTGCGGAGGGGAATCATTTCAAGGCGAGATTGCGCCGATCATTACACGTCGTTGTCTTGAGTGCCACGACGAGGGTACGAAAGAAGGTGGCCTGGATCTCACCTCACGTTCGGCGGCTATGGCTGGTGGTGAAAACGGACCGGCGCTGGAAGCTGCAAACATTTACTCGGGGCGTTCCACGATGAGGTCAAAGTGGTTGGGGCCCTCGGTAGTGATTTCGGCGCGAAGGTCCGAAGTCGCCGCACTGCGGTGTCTTCTATGAATGATCCATTCTCCGCTCGACCGTTCATTCACACTAGTGCCAACCCGGCCTCCCTGCTTGGCACCTCGGACATAGACAACGTAGGTGGCAGGTGGGGCGCCTCCCTGGTCTCGTTGATACGTCCCGACGGTAAAACTGCCGTCTTCGTGAATGCGGCCCATGGCGCTAACACCCAGCCCGTACCGCTTATCCCGCGTCTCAAAATAGATCTGACCCAACGACAACGGAGACCCGTCGGGAAATTTCACCGTACCCGTGATCGGATAGGTCTCGAATTGGTCATCACATCCGGTAAGTAAGACACAGCACCACACGCTGAACAGTACACTGGTCTGCAGGTAAGTCTTCAACACCTCGAGCACCATACCTTCCTTCACTATGGTAACCCGTCGATAACGGTTCCATCGTCGATAATCGTCAGCTGCTCAATCAAGCCGACCGGCGTGACTTGGTCAAATGCATGGACCGAGCCATCCCCAAATAATATCTGCACTACGTTGGTATGCCAGCTACCTATCGTCGGGGCACCTGCATGTAGACCCCCGCGATCAAAGTCGTTCCAGCTCTCGTCGAAACCATCAGCCGGGCCACTGGCAATGCGAAATCGGGCGGAGCTGTTCATGATGTTTTCACGAAAGTAGTTGCCGTGAAGATAGTAAGTATTCCCGTCCCGGCTGAAACCCGCACCGTCACCGGCATTCCGTGCAACGCCATGTCCGCAGCAAAGGTTCAATCCCAGTTCGTGAATATGCTTCTCGCACATCACCGCCGTTTGACTGAGTCCATCTGCTACACTCGAAAATCTGGAAACGTGTTGAATTTCGCCAATACTGCCGAGCTCCTTGGCCGGCTTAATCGCCTGTCTTTGTAGATGAATGGTGTCATAACCGAGATACGACCAGTCCTCACCCTGGTCTTCGATCACATAAGAGAGGATCGAGTAATCACTGGGTGCACCCAGCGCGGAATCTCCACCTCGAACAGCTTCTCGGCTCTGGTGAACACCACTGCGACGGGCAGGGCAAAGATAGACCGACAGCGATGCCCCTGGATCTCGCGCCGCCGCCTGATTCACTCCAACGTCGCCCGGCAAGGTCGGATCGAACTGCTCGTACAGGTTCAATTGCTCCAGATACGGCAGGATGTAATAGAAAAACCCCAGCCGATTCTGGCCGCGTGTATACACATTTCCGGTCGTCGCAGGTGGGAAAGCATTGTGGCTGCTGTGAAAATTATGAATGGCCAAGCCTAATTGTTTCATGTGGTTGGCACATTGAGTGCGACGAGCCGCTTCCCGTGCGGCCTGCACCGCCGGCAACAGTAGAGCAATTAAGATAGCGATGATGGCAATCACCACCAACAGTTCCACCAGGGTAAAACCAGCGCACGTGTGCTGACGCATCCCCCGACGGGTTCTCCGTTGGGGATTCATTGCCGAACCACGTGTATCAGCATTTTGAATGGTACTTTGATGGATGTTTACCATACAATATCCTTTGTGCCACTTGTCTTTCTCATCTAACTGACTCATCTAACTGATGGCTCTTGTTACCATTTTACTGTCCGTCGCAGATAAAACACAACAGGTTCCTTTTGATTTGATGAATTAGCATCGTCACCTATGGCATTAACCAATCGCAGTCTTGTTGTCGTTTTATACTTTCTATTGTGCCAGACCACGTGTATTTTGCAGGCACAGCCGCTCGGACAACCGGACCGGTCGCAACCTGGCGACCGCATGATACAAGCGTATCTGGCGCGACATGCCGAACGGATCTACGCTACCTTCGCCGAAGATGTCGCTTCGCTGTCAGCGTGGCAGAAGCAGCAACCACAATATCGCCAAGAGTTTTTGCACATGCTCGGACTTTGGCCTCTTCCGAAAAGAACACCGCTGCAGACAACGACTACGAGAACTCTCCGTGGTGATGGCTATATCGTCGACATGGTACATTACCAGAGCCGTCCAGGGCTGTATGTCACTGGCAATCTCTATCGCCCCGATCAAGTGGGTTCCGGCGAACGACTCCCTGCCATACTCTATGTGTGCGGACACGCGGGACGGGGACGTAATGGAAACAAAACCGCGTATCAGTCTCATGGCATCTGGTTCGCACGGCACGGTTACCTCTGCCTGGTTTTAGACACGTTACAACTCGGCGAGATCGCCGCAGTTCATCACGGCACCTATCAAGAAGAACGCTGGTGGTGGCACGCCCGAGGTTACACCTCGGCCGGAGTCGAATGCTGGAATGGAATGCGTGGGATCGACTATCTGGCGAGCCGCACCGATGTGGACCCCCATCGCATTGCCGTCACAGGCATTAGCGGTGGCGGGGCAGCAACACTTTGGATCGCGGCAGCTGACGAACGGGTGAACGTAGCCGTGCCCGTCAGCGGCATGGCGGATCTGATATCCTACGTTCCCAATCGAGTGATCAACGGCCATTGCGATTGCATGTTCTTTTACAACACGTACGAGTGGCCTTGGGTGCGGATTGCCGCCTTGATCGCCCCGAGGCCAATGTTGTTCGTCAACAGTGACCAGGATGACATCTTTCCCATGGACGCGAACGACCGGGTGGTCAATCGTTTGGAAAGAGTGTACAGCCTGTATGGAGCTGGAGACGCCGTCGACAACGTCGTTAGCATTGGTGGACACGCCTATCGAACCGACATTCGCCAGGCCGTATTTCGTTTTCTGAATTCGCACCTGAAAAACGACCCTCGAGCGGTTACTGACAGCGAAGTCGATCTTGTGACTGGGTCGCTGCAAGAACCAGTGCATCCCATTGAACCCAAAGACCTGCGTGTATTTCTCACCGACGAAGATATTCCATCGGACGAGCTAAACACGCAAATCGACCGCCACTTTGTCGACATATCCAGGCCCAAAACACCAGGTCATGGTGAGTTCACCACTTGGAAAAAACATGTATTGAGGCAGCTCCGTGCGGTAAGCCTGCGGGCATTGCCGGAGCGTATCCCCATCGCTGAAGTGGGGCAACAATCCGATTCGATAGCGAAGCTGGAAACAGAACCGGGAATACATATCTACCTGCGTCAAGATGCGCGGCTTGATTCTGTGAGTGGAGGGAAGCGCGTGCTGTTATGTGTGACTAATCCCGATACAAGAAACACCATCCCGAAGTGGCTGTCGAATGTCCGCCAGGATGGCGACCGGATTTTTTTCTGCGATGTGCGGGGCGTAGGTGAGACACGATGGACCGTCAAGAACCCACCGAATTATGTAGAACGATCACTTGTTCTCGTTGGCCGCACGGTAGACTCGGGTCGCATCTGGGACGTGGCTGCGGCCGCTCGCTCTTTGCGAGCAGAAACGAAGTTGCCGGTGCACGTCGTCGGCGCAGGTCGCTGGGGAATGATTGGTGCCTATGCCGCACTTCTAGAACCGGACATAAGTGGTGTGATCCTCGAACAACCACCGCTGACACACATGGGATCGGACGCACCACAGTTACTTAACGTGATGCGTGTCTGCGACATTCCCGAGGTACTGGGTATGCTGGCTCCGAAGCCTTTGACTTTGCACGGCGAGAATGCGGCAGCCGTTGGTACGATTTATGAAATGGCGGTAACAGGGAGAAAATAAATCTTCAAGACTTGGATCAGCTTTGCCGCACAGGTGTTCATACTTCACGGCACATTGGCTGCATCAGGTAAAATCGATGGGCGGCACACAGCCGTTGAACATCGATACGTCTGCTGACGAACGTTTTCGTTCCTGCAATGACTTCTGGGTGCGAGTTGAATTGTCTGGAGAGGCCGGCTCTATCAACAACCCGCCCGTGCAGATCGACGACCTTCGCATCGAGGCGGATCTACTGGAACCACTAGAAAAGGTCGTGAATTTACAAGCGCTGAAATCGAGATCACCACAATTTATTTGGAAAGAGGACTTCGCGACAAACCGCTATCTCTGGCAAGCAAACCTAAGTCACCCTGAACAATTTGACTGGCAACTTGGAGAGGTTTCGGTCCGAATGAAACCCGGTGGATCGCACCCCGTCCTAACCTGGAAGGTCAAGTCCGATGCGGAATTCGAAAATGTTGTCATCCGCGTGGATTGCCGCGCCAACCATTTTTTGTCGACGGACCATTATTTGGTCGTATCGTTAGACGGTGAAACCTGGGGCCACGAGGTGAGCACAGAGGCCATGGCGTTAAAACATCCCGCAAGCGGCTTAATCGACGACGGGCTTACACTCGATTTGCGTGAAGCCCCTGAGTTTGCAGGAATCAACACGTTTTACTTACGGCTACGTCCCTGGGCTGGTAGCACAGTTCGCATGGAAAAGCATCGAGTACATCCGTATGCCTCCGGCATCGTCCACTCCGTCGAAGTTACGGCCAACAAAAGCCGGTAGAAAGCAAGAACGATAAATCGGAAGCAGAAGCTCCTGCGAAACCAAGCTGGTTTTGGCGACATAGATTTTCGAAGAATGATAAATTCTTGCCCCTACATATTCCTGGCATCGACTACCATCTCGGATTTTTGACACAAACCTTTTCCAGCAAGAATATCTGGCACAAGATGAGGGAAGATGTCAGGTATTCAGGACCATTTCGGTTGATCTTCTCCCATTTTTTAAGAAAAAGTGCATGGACTCAGGGACCGAAGCAACCGCCAACGCATGTCTCGTTCCCCCAGACAGCAAACCATTTAGTACAATGAGACACCGTCAGATGCGAGCAGGAAACCAGCTTTCATGATGCAACGGTCGTTATATATCATCGGTCATCGACTGCCATACGCGTGCCAAGGCTATCGTTACACTGTCAGATTTCATGGGCGCCGCCTTGGAATATTTTCCCAAAGAAGTCGATGCGTCATGTAAACTACAGCTACTCCAATAGAACATTTAGAACATTTTTTCTACTGCCTGATTGCGGTTTGTTTTCATTCAGACCCAAGGAGTCCAAAATGCAAAGTCAACCACGCTGCACCAACAATCATCACATACTTCCTAGCTCCCTGTTACTAACAACTTGTTATCTGATACTTTTTCTACCCGTTTCGCACTGCCTTTCGGACGAACACACTTTTATCGATTGTTCTTTAATAGTGGCGCCGGAATATCCATGTACTTGGCCGGCCAATCCATGTCCTAGATTTAAGATCATGCAGGAACGGACCATCGGACCTGACAGTCCTTACAATGTTGATGTATTGCTGATCGATGGCAATACAGCCACGCAGCTTGACGTACCTCCTCATTCGGTCGCACGCCCCGATTTGAATCGTCCCAAATCTGGTGAATTCGGATTGGCGTACACTCACAAGATCGAAGCCTGGCAATTTGGCGGAGAAGCATGCGTCATCGACGTCCGAGATCTGTTCGACCAAGCCCCTATTGGAATCAGTCCATTGGTCCGACGAAGTCACGTGGAACGGTTCGAAAAACAGTACCGTCCATTGAGGTTTGGTGATGTGGCTCTGTTTCGCAGTGACTATTCTGATCGTTATTACCAACCGTATCCGGCAGGAAACCGTTTTGTCGCCGACATTATTAATCAAAAATCCCCCGGTTATCCCGACCCCGATCCTGACTGCATGGATTTTCTCGGTAAACGCAATGTGATGGCACTCGGCACCGACAGTCCCAGCATGGGGCCTCTCCCTAGTCTTGCTGAACCAACCCATTACGCGGGACTAAAATACGGCATGATCTGGACAGAAGGTGCAACCAATCTGGGCGCATTACCGCCGACTGGCGCATTTTATTGCCTCCTCAGTCCAAAACATCAAAACGGACCCTACGCCGAAGGACGTGCATTTGCAATCGCTGGTGGAGATTTACCACAACGCTTGATCAAATCCACGAAAAACAAACGAGCCGTCGACCTGTCGCCAACACTGGCCGCAGGTTATCCCCTCACTTCGCCTGGAATCGGTGTCGGTCAACATCGCCAGGCTTATGTAAAGGTCGACTACCTTTACTATGAGTACCTCGATCTCTGGCAACATACGCATTTGATGGACAGCATGGCCGGAACGAACTTGGTGCCTCCAGCGTACGCCTTACCGTTGACTGAAAAACCTGTACAGTACTCACCGGAAATTCGTGGCTGGTTGGAAGAATACGAGCGGAAATATGGAAAACGTGGCTCTAGCACCATGACCACTGAACAAGTCCCCCTGGATTGGACTTGCGGCGAAGCACGCATCATTGACGTGACAAAACTCGTTGGAACGACGAAGCCAAGAAACTGGCCAGCGTCTCCTGAAATCACGGTGGCAGACATCAAAGCCTTCGAAAATCGCGCCGGAAATCTGCAAAAAGGCGATGTTGTCATTTTTCAAACCGAACACGTTGACAAATACTATCGCCCAGCACCAGCAGATTTAGGTTTGTGGCACAATCCGTTGAATGGAAAGTCCGAAGGCTGGCCAGCACCTGGTCCGGATGCCATCGTTTACCTTAAAGAACGTGGCGTACGTTGTGTTGCTACCGATGCACCCGATCTTGGCGGTGTAGAACCAAAACGCGCCCTGATGACTTACTGGGCACTAGGCAGTCGCGAGATGGTAGGCGTTGAATTCTTGTACCACCTGGCACAGGTACCTCAAAATTCTTACTTCCTATTTGCCGCAATCAAAATTCGTGACTGCCACGGTGGACCAGGTAGGGCAATTGCCTTGCATTAATTCTTGTCGATTGGGTTAGCAGCCATCCAAATGTCAATATTAATGACAAGGTCATCGTCAGGACAAAACAGGATTCGTTGATTTTTTTCAACCAGCTGTTTTGGCAAGTGGGATCAGTTTGACCAGACGAAAGTGAATCACGCCACCTTCTGATTGGAGACCAATCTTGCCAGCTCGTACATCACAATTGGTCGCTACGTTGACTTGCTTGCCGTTGACAACCAATGTAATCTGATTACCATCCGCCGTAATTTCGTACCTGTTCCATTGTCCCGCCTCTTTTTCATTGCCCGCGACCTTCTTCAAGGCTCGCAAATGACCAGCAAGCTTGTGATCAAGCACTTCACTTTTCCTTGACGGGTCCCCATCAATTTTGAATCCTTGAAAGCCGTACATGTCACCCGCATTACCACTTGCCAACTGGGCTTCAACACAATTGGGCAACATCGTCGGATTACCGGTCAGGCGCATCAAAACACCACTATTGCCCGGTTTTGTACCTGGCGCCCAGCGCCATTCGACAACGAGTTGGAAATTCGTGTAATCTTTTTTCGTACAAAGATAGCCCATCGGTTCACCCTGGCAAACCAAGATACCTCGATCGACGCTCCATACATCTTCCATTTTGGCATCCGCTTCGACAAGGAAACATTCCCAACCTGAAAGATTCTGGCCGTTGAAAAGCAATGGCTCATTTCCAGAGCCTGGTTCTCCAGCCCCAATCATACTGACCAGCAAAACAAAAAGTGCAGGGAGCGCCAATAGAGTCATTTTATAATTCACTGTGTTCTCCTACCAAGCGGGGCAATTGTTCTTCCAGGGTCACTTTAATACATTTCACCACAGTTTGAAATTATTAGGGCCAACTCTTGTAGCTCGACAAACTACCCACAAATTATTATTCACTCTGTTTTGCAGGGAAGCAGGCGGCTGAAGAATTTCACTGTGACGGTACTTACGATAACAACTCCAATGATCCCACCAATGGAAAACCAACGAGACTGTAAAAAGCCACCATTCGGATCATGGTTGTCCCAATAGCCTTTCAACCCCAATGTCAAAAATACGATTGCTGCGAAAACATACATCCCCTGCATCCAGGGGGGCGATTGAAGTTTTCTGGGAATACAGGTCACCTCCATCCAAAGGTTTGTCAGACAAAAAATCCCACAAGCCAATACCCCCGTGAATAAATTCACTGGACGTAGTACCAGAAGAATAATTTCTTTGGCCGGATTCAGGCCACCCACAGTTTCTGTACCAAATACAACAGCAAACATAGCCAGGTTTACAACGATTGCAAAACTCACTTGCCAAATCAGCATCGCCCGTTGGACCCGGTAACGATTGACATTCGTCCATTCTTGCTGAAAGGAACGAAGAATTTCCGTGACAATCGCCAAACCGATTTCAATGGTTCCATAAAGTGTTCCGAACATCGTGAGAATCGCCCCCACGACATAAAGCGGATACAACCACTGATGTACCTCTGTCAAAATCTGGGACTGCTGGCCCAGCATGTTTTCACTGTCTGGAATTTCCTGACGAGGCCCAAGCAACTCGACTCCCGAAGTTACAAACACGGCACTGAACAACACGATCAGCAAAAAACTGATGCCGCAGTCAATAAATGGTGCTTTCAACCATACTCGTGCCGGATGGTGTGGATCATCAGCGATTAAGTTTAACTCTTGATCAGAAGGAGGAGCGCATCCCGCATACCCCCACCGCTTGTCACGCAGCCAAGTCGAATAGGCCATGTAGTCAAAACCTGCACCCCCTATTACACCTACGTACGTGGTTAATTCAACCCATTTCGGTGTATTCCATACCTTTTCATACTTGTGCTGTATCCAATCTGGGTAGTCTCCAAACACCGGCATAATAAACCCTTTGATCAGTGCAAAGTAGTCCGGCTTGTACATGATTAGCGATACAATAGCAGCTGTCATCAAGCAGAAAATCAAGACAATCTGAATGCGTTCCATCACGTTGTAACCGCCACTCAACGTGAGCACCATGATGAGAAGCACTAATAAAATACCCCACAAAAATTGTGCTGCACCGTTGAGGTTGTGGGATGTACCTGTGAGCAAGGCAATAAAGTTCCCTAACGTGCTACTATGAAAACTCATCCAGATAGGCTGCGTCAGGCAGATCATAATAAGCAACATCATTGGTAACCAACCATGTGGTCCTGGCAAGTCCATCATACGGCGAAACGGATGAATGCCCGTCAACAGAAGATGCTTCGAAGTACCAAAAACTAAAATCCATTTTAAAAGTGAAATGAATAAAAAAAGAAACAGAATGTTGTAACCAAATAATACACCACCTCGCGTAGAAAAGATCAACTCGCCAGTGCCTATGGTGACACTCGCTACGATTGCCCCCGGACCAAAAAGAGTGATCCAACGCAGTGGATTGGGAGACAGAAGAGCCTTCGGTAGATCTGGCAATTCTGTACTGTGCGAAACCTGGAAATTTTGTTTTTTGTCCATACTTGTTTTCTCACAATACCAGTTTGTGAAAATATCGGTTAGATTCCAGACTAAAGTCTTACGTTATGGTAACGAAATACGTCTTCGGCGGGCACATCAAAAAAGAAACTCTTAAGTCAAGATTTAGATTCTCGATCGATGAATAAGTGGTAAGGCGTATTTTGGAGTTATCATGTTTCGCTGCCAGTGATCCAGCGCCACATACCTGGCATGTGCTGACCAGTCATTAGAAATGACGACTCAGATTTTGTCGGCATTGCTCACGGGCAACTCGGTGGTGACGTTACGATAATAAGACATTCCCTGACTCCAATTGTTGGCTCGCCATTCTACGATTCACCATTCGTGCCGGATGGATCATGGTTTGTGGGGGTTGCAAGTATTTCCTGTAGCATATCTAGTGGTTTTCTCATTAGTTTTCTATAACACTTCTAATCATAGACGACTCCTGACCCAGCTTCCGACACAATCGCTTTGAGACCAACATGCATGGAATTGCCGCTTTTCGCGAGACGCACATCCCGCAAATAGTGAATCTGACCCAGCCACCTGTTCCACAGCATGGACAGGTTCTTTGTCGCACGTTGGAGTTAGGAGTATGCGGGACGGATCGTGAGATTCTTTCATCACAACAACCCGCAACACCGCCCAATGACAATTTCTTGGTACTCGGTCATGAATGCATAGCCCAGGTCGAAGCCGTGGGACCAGATGTTAAAAATTTCTCACCCGGAAATCTCGTTGTCCCGTTGGTACGCAGAGCAATTACTCCGTCCCCATATCGCTGCGATCTTCTATCTAGCGAGCACTTCGTCGAGCGGGGTATTTTTCGTGCCCACGGATTTTCCGCACAGCAATGGATTGACAATCAGGAATACCTGCTTCCCATTCATTCCAAAATTAAATCTCTGGCCGTTCTTGCCGAACCAACCTCCATTGCCGAGAAAGGAATCAATGAATCCATCCTTGTCCAGGAGGCTCGTTTGGGAAATAACGTATGGATTACCCATCCCCCTCGCGTGCTCGTGACAGGGATGGGCCCCATCGGCTTCCTGGCAGTTATCGCATGCCGTTGTCGGAACTGGTCCGTGACGCATTTTGGTCGCGACCCACAAGATAGTTTTCGGGCATGCCTATCTAAAGATTTTGAAACGACCTACACAGACCACCTTGATGAACCTGCCTCACTCGATGACCTGGTCGAGAAGCCTTTCGACTTAATATTAGAATGCACCGGCAGTGATGAGGTAATGTTACGTGCAGCACAAACCCTGGCTCCTCGTGGAGTAATGGTATGGTTGGGTAGCTCCAGACAACCACGTGCTCAAAAAAGAAATGCCGCCTTGTTAATGCGTCAAGGCTTGGCTCGAAATAACATTTTCATCGGCTCTGTCAATTCAGCACCACGCGATTTTCACGACGCACTAATTCATTTAACCCAAATGCAGGAACAATTTCCCCAGGCAATGGCAAAGTTGATCACCGACCGAGTCACACCTGACGATTCACTATGGCACTATGAACATCGCCGACCGCAGGGAATCAAAACCATTGTGGTCTATCAATAGTGATTACGCTGAAGTTCCCCTGTGACCACAGCTTGATCATTGGAATCGGAAACGAAACTTGGGATGACAACTTGGATAGTGGCCTAATCGCCCTATCAATTCAACAGCGCCCAGCAAACTTAAAGGCCAAAAGGTTTCCGAAAACGCGCAGTTGACTGCTTTTGATGAACCGATTGTCGCTTCAGACCTTCCCCTCCCAGGACTTCATATCAACATACATGTGCTACAAATATCAAACTGCTGCACCTGCAGACGCTTTAACGACAAATACCATCCACAATGCACCTCGCAATTGCCCGAGTCCAACAAACAGCTCCAGTCACGCTGACAAGAACAATCAACGCGTCTAAACTCTCTAACATTGGATACTTGTTGGTTCGGCAACGACTACATTACACCAATAATTCATTTGCCTCAAACCGCCAACCTGGAAATCGGACGCATCGCCGAAGAGCCTATTGCTACCGAAGAACAAGTCGTACCAGACAAAAACCTTGCGCTCAGTCGTACATGTAATCACCGCATCATTGACGATGCACCTGTGATCCGATGACTGCAACCGTTTGCCGATTTCGTTCGAATACCATATGAACAACCCTGGCTGATGTTGTATCATCGGGAATACCAGGTGAAATATTTTGCAGTATCCATTTGATTTTAATCAATCTTGTTGCGTCCAATTCAATGTTCGAAACCTTCGATCATACCGCTGACCTAGGCCTGCGAATCCGTGCCGCCAATCTGAACGATTTATTCGCCGAGGCCGCTCGTGGTTTGTTTCACGTGATGGTAGGGAATTTAGAAACAGTCCGTACTGTGCATGACAAAGTGTACCGCATCACAGCTGATGAACCGGAATTTCTCTTGCTCGACTGGCTCAACGAATTACTTTACACCTTCGATACAGAACATCTACTACTGTGCAAATTCCAAGT
Source organism: uncultured Pirellulaceae bacterium (assembly GCA_964393615.1). GTDB lineage: Bacteria > Planctomycetota > Planctomycetia > Pirellulales > Pirellulaceae > CAYMUR01. The sequence goes on along the minus strand of CAYMUR010000030.1, from coordinate 32,728 downwards.
GACCGTAGAACGATTGGAGCTCGACGCGATCTGCCAAGGAGAATCTTTGAACTTAAAATATCACAAGTTGAATCACGAAGTGAAAGCGATCACTTATCACAACTTGACAATCCGACAAGAGCATACTGGCTGGCTGGCCGAAGTCATTGTAGATATCTAACCAAGCGACAGGTTTAACCACAGATATATGCCGCCAACCACATTTTGAATTGAAACTTTGACACATGTTTTTTGACAGACGAATCGCGAAATGGATTAATCTTCTGAAAGGATGCCACCTATGGCGAAAGGAACCTACAGCGGTCCACTTGAACGCGTAGGAGAATGCTGCTGGCGAATACCCAAAAGCTACAAACCGGGGATGCGTGTCGACGGTTTGATTTATGCCAATGAACAGTTGATCGAGCAGATCAAGAATGACCAGGCTCCTGAACAAGTGGCCAACGTGGCGTTCTTACCTGGCATCCAGCATGCCAGCCTGGCAATGCCAGACATCCACTGGGGCTACGGATTTTGCATCGGTGGAGTCTGCGCCACCGACCCAGATGAAGGAGGAGTCATTTCACCTGGTGGTGTTGGCTACGACATCAATTGTGGTGTGCGACTCATGCGGTCAAACTTGTTTTATCAGGATGTCAAACCACATATTACAAAGTTAACAGACACCCTGTTTGCAAACGTACCTGCTGGTCTTGGTCGCAGTGGCAAATATCATTTCAATGGGAAAGAATTGCAGGACTTGATGCGACAGGGCGTGTCGTTCCTAATGGATCGCAACCTGGCCAATGAAAATGACGTGGAACATACCGAAGCTTTTGGCTGTTTGGCGAATGCAAAACCAGAATACGTTAGTAACCGTGCACGACAACGAGGTGCCAGTCAGTGTGGAACGCTCGGATCAGGTAATCATTTCGTGGAGGTTCAAATCGTTGACGCTATTTTTGACGCGTCGGCCGCACGCGCCATGGGACTCGAAAAAGATATGGTCTGTGTAATGATCCACTCTGGATCACGCGGCCTAGGCTACCAGGTGTGCGACGATGCACTCAAAATGCTCCGTAAAACTCCGGTGAAATACGGCATCGATTTACCTGATCGCCAACTCGCATGTGCCCCGATTAACAGTTTCGAGGGAGAACGCTATCTGGGCGCCATGTCTGCGGCAGCCAATTATGCATGGTGCAATCGACAACTTTTGATGTGGCAAGCCCGTGAATCATTTGAAACGGTTTTCGGTCGCAACTGGGAACAGCTACAAATGAACCTGGTCTATGATGTCGCTCACAACATTGCCAAATTGGAGGAACATACAACCGGTGGAAGCCAACGCAAAGTATGGGTTCATCGCAAAGGAGCAACGCGAGCTTTTCCGCCAAACCATCCGGAAACACCGCCTGCCTACCGTCATGTCGGTCAACCTGTACTGATCCCTGGGGACATGGGTCGAGCCAGTTGGGTACTCGTGGGCCGAAAGGGAAGCATGGAACAGACATTCGGTACAGCATGTCACGGGGCGGGACGGCAAATGAGCCGCACAGCAGCCGTAAAACATGCCCAAGGACGCCGCATCGACGAAGAACTGAAAAGCAAAAACATCATCGCTCGCGCACATAGTTGGCGCGGACTGGCAGAAGAACAACCTGACGCCTATAAAGACGTTAATCTGGTCGTGGATGTTGTACACCGCGCCAACCTGGCAACAAAAGTTGCCCGCATGAGACCCATCGGTGTTGTAAAAGGTTGATCGCTGTAAGAGCTGGTGCTGGAAAGTCTTCTGTTACGGCTTCAACACAATTTTCCCAGCCAAAGTCCCGGCCATCTGCAAAGTATTTTGTTCTTGCATACTGTGCGCAGCGGCGGTTTCTGCAAGCGGTAAAATCTTTCCCGTTTGAGCCCGAAGTTTGCCCTCAACGAACCAACGGTTCATGTCTTCGGCACATGTTCGTAATTCTTCCTCAGATGCCTTGAACATGACTACACCATGCAGTGAGCAACCTTTCACATAAAACGGCCCAACGGGAAATGGCGGTCGAGCGTCACGACCGGCCATCAGAACCATACGTCCACGTTCTGCAAGATATGCGACAAGCTGGTCAAAATCCGGCTCACGAAGTGTCTCCCAAGCCACATTGACACCATGTGGCGCAAAATCTTTTACCGCTTTGGCCACATCATCCGTCTTGTAGTTCACCGCTACCTCGGCACCAAGTTCTTTACTACGTGCACATTTCTCATCGCTGCCACCAGTCGCGATCACGCGAGCTCCCACCGCTTTTGCCATTTGCACTACCATGGAACCTACACCTCCAGTACCACCGTGGACAAACAACGATTCACCCGCTTGCAAATTGACATTGCGAAACAATCCCAAGTGCGCGGTAATTCCGACTAGCGAACAGGCGGCTACCGTTTCGTCCGATATACCGTCGGGAGTGGGATACAACCAGCATTCGTCGACTGCACAATACTCGGCAAAAGTTCCCTGCCGGCCCAAAAGACCCTGATTGGTACCCCAAACTCGGTCACCCACCTTGAATCGCTTTGCATCCGGACCCACCGCTTCAACGGAACCTGCAAGGTCACACCCAACAATAAACGGTTTGGGAAGTTCCCAATAATTGGCACCATTCCGGATATAAGTGTCGATCGGATTCACGGCTACGGCACCGACCTTCACAAGTATTTCGTTGCCCTTCGGCTCAGGTTTAGAAACATCGCCATATATAATATTCTCAGGCGGGCCCGTTTGTTCAATATATGCGGCTTTCATTCTCCGACTCCTTCGCTAGTCCAAGCCCATTTCCAAGTGAAAGTAAATAGGTATCGTCGTATTTGAGACTTTCAGTTTCAACGTCCAGTATCCTGGAGGCCTTAATGATATTGAATAATTCATTGTAGTACATGCCCGCTGTGGAGAAATCGTTCTAACGGTCAGAAGCGTCTTCTAACGAAAGCGAAACCCATACAGGTCGGCATCCTGCACCATAATGTAAAGACGTACCGTTTCGCCCAGTAGTGATTCCAAATTAGTGGTCTTCCAACGAACGTTGTATTCAATGCAATCGCTCTGAATAGGCTGGCAATCGTTGACATGAAATCCTTCTACTAGGTGTGATTCTTCCCAACGGTCTTCCACCATGTAGTGTGGCAAAATCGCCTTAAAAGGCCAGGCGCCGAACTTGTGCGGGATCACCTGGTCAATACCAAGTCCCACCAACACCTTGCCATGGCTACTATCCACATTCAGTTGTAACGTTTTGCCAGTTACCTTGATGGGCTTGGTGATCAAGATTTGTGGAATGTTACCTGACCTCATGCTGACATAACGATTGTGTTTCTGAACGTAAAGAGCCCCCTGGATTAACGAACGTGTCCCGTTGTGATAATAATTTTGTCCGGCATGATCACCATTATAGACAGTGGCATAGAACCAATCTTCATCACCCATCCTCAGGGGTGGGCAATCCATCCTTACCAGCCGATCATAACTGTGTTGTTCCTCACCATGGCGAATCCACGCTTCACGACTGACCGTCCGGTCCCAGGTAATTCCACCATCACGGCTCGTCGCAACACGGACTTCCATCGTCCCTTTGCTCACCGATTTTCCAATCAGACCCTCTTCAATCGTAGGCTTGTTGTGTCCATCTTCATAGAGTTTTTGGTTGGAATGGGTACGGTCTCCGATAAACCACTGGAGGAATCCAAATACGATACCTTCCATATGAACTCCCATGATTCCGTAGACTTCATCAAAATAACGTGGGTCCGTCGAGTCACGAGCGTCGGGGTATACGTAGTGTTCCAAGTTCCAATTCTTCAGGTCCGGTGATGCGTAACGACCACCACAGCGGACAGGAGGATGGTTCGGTGCCTGTCGCATGGCGACCCATTCGTTGTGAATGTCATCCCAGAATTCCAAGGCATTGTAATGGCTTGGTTTAAAACCACCCGAGTCAATTATTTTTTCGCGCCAGTCGGGGTCGTTAATAAAATCAGGTAATTCACTACAAAAACCAACCCGTTGACCCACGCGAAAATCCAGACCGATCGCGTAACGCCGTTGTGGATCGGTCACATTGCCGTGTAAAAACAAATCTCGTGGATGGCCACAAGGAAGAATGTTGTTTGCCATGCTCTTCTTCCCACCCGAGATTCCCAGCGAAAACCCCTTCTTTTTATGAATTTCCGTCGGTCCCTCCACTAAATTCAAATCGGGTTTTTCCCAATCGATGCCGTCCTTACTAATGGCATAAGCTATTCGGTTGGTCGATCCACCACCTTGTTTCCACCACAAGGTTTGGTAATAACATTCGTATAAACCGTCTTTCCGTTGCCCAACATACCAGGGCGTTACACCGAATGTCTCCCACGGTTTTTCTGGTCTCAACACCACTCCTCGGGCCTCCGGGTAATGCAGTACCTGCTGGAAACCCGTACTGCGGGTGACACTATGGTCGTCCAGGAACAAATGCCATGGTGCCTCGACCGTTGTTACCACTTCTTGGGAGCCAGTACCTGTCACAAACTCTGATTGCTCTGCTCCCAGAATGAAGACTTCTGCCAGCCCTAATTCACGATCGGGACCAAAATTATCCATGTCGTGTAACCGCACATATCGCGTACGAGTCCCAGGTGGAAAGCTATAAACAACGTCCGGTATGCGAGCCGGCATTTGTTTCTTATTCGGCAAAGTAAGTGTTTTGTGCGTGATATTATAATCGACGCTACCTAATTGTTCCGCAGATGTGGTGTTGGTCGACGTCTGCACAGTAACATGTCGTACACGACGACCAATTTCGGGTGCGTCGTTCCAGTTCCAAATCCAAATCTGACCCAGTGTTGTTTCCGTGGATAACTCAAACTCTACCCAGGCATCTTTTTGATCGCCCGCTTTAGACATCCACATGCCGCGCGACTTGGGATGGACAGATAGTTCTGAACGATAATCGTCGTGGACAGGAAAATCCACCTTTGGTACCACACCATCGGATACCGCAGTCATACACGATTGAACCTGGAGTTGATAACCCGATAATCCGTAGGGAGCATTGCTGCCTGTTTTCTTATCATAGTGTTTCGCACCCAACATCAATGTCGACACGTGCCACAACGATTGTTCTTTACCAATCTCACCATTCGAAGATGCAATGACCCGTACGGGTACAATCAAATTCCCGCCTCTCACGACAGACGGTAAAATACATACCCACAGAACAAAACCACCGGTCCACGCAAAACCTTTTTTAAACAACCTGGAGTACATCATGTAATAATCCTTTGAACCATTGAATTAATCTTGGCAACATACGGGCACTCTTCCTTCACTCACAACCGTTTACAACCAGTTAATGAAACCCACACTCAGCCACATTGATTACTTTCTTACATTTCTTCCCAATCCATATGATCTTCTCATAGCTAGCGCTGAGAATGACCATAACATCCCTGACTGATAAAACAATGTACGTTAGGACATGCGATTGCGCTGTTGTCCCACCATGTCGACCCAATCTCACAGTCGATCATGTTTAATGATTGCTGATTAGTATAGCGCCTGGCCCGCTTCACATCTATCGTTTTCACCGACCATACTTGGTCTCTGACAGCGCAAGGCAAATCGCAATTTGTCAAATATATTCACTACGGCAATATCGGTGACGGCAGCATTGATTGCTTTGGTTCATGACTGCACCGGTTCGGTCCAATTCGATCAATCATTAGCCGAGGGCATGCGGTGGACTAGTTTTTACCCGAGGAATGGTGCCTGCACTTCCTCGCGCACCAGCCTCATGACTGGCCGTTCCGCGAAGGGTGTCGGTTTATGGAAAAACACGTCGGGCAAGGATGTACTGCGTTCGGTCTCACCAACTGGATGAAATCCTGCAGAAAATACTATTGCTAAAATACTTCCAAAACAAGGAGACTACAACCTGTATTGAAAAATGGCATCCTGGCCATCCACCGTCTTTTCTACTTGCGCGTCTAGGTTTTGACGAGCATTTCAGTATCTCATACAGAGACGACATGACGCAGTACATTAATCCGAATTGGCGGTCATTACCGCTTACGCGCCAGTGAAAGCCTTCGTGGAACCAACGCTCCTCCAGCAATAGACGCACGAAGTCTTCTAATTCCTAGAAACAAAGAACAAAACCTTCTTCGTTTACTCGGCGCATGCCATACCAAGCAGCACTCCGAAACCTTACGCCAATCAGGATTTTCAAGGAGAAATTCGGAACGGTCCCTGCAGCGACTCCGTAGAAGAAATTGACTCGTCAGCAGGACAAATGGGGAACACGATCCACTTCACTGACGAACATCCCACAATCGTGGCTCAGCTAGAAGATGCGCGACGTCAATTGGGATATCGAGATCAGATTGGAGCCGGCCAGCTGGATAGATTCACCGCCCAAAACGCTTGCGACTGCCACGACCCTACAGACCTCGCCAGTTTTCATCCATTGTTATCTTTACAACGGCAGGACTAAATCGAACCAGGCCTGACACCATGGAAGCTTTTACCAATTCAACATCTAAATCTAACCATTGATTTAGCTAACGATGCTTTTCCGTGTCAATCAAGTCTCCTCAACAACTCCACATCCTACGGCATTTCCCTAAAAAACCAGTAGCAAAGACCTGTTTTCTTGACTTTTGCCGTCTCATCGGCCATAAAGTAAGGGTCTTTTTCCCCCTAAGGAGTTTCATTGATTATGAGTGGACCCATTGTCAGAAGCGGACCTTCCCCTGAGTTTTCGAAGAATTGGAGCCAAGTATTTGGATCCTCTAAAAACACGGAAGACAAGACTGAAAAATCGAAAAGCGACAATGCGGAAGCAAAGTCCGAATCCGAAAACGACGAAACTGGATAACCTGTTTTTAGAGAACAGCTATCGTCAAGCACTCTCTCTTCACCGTCACACCCAGATCGGGTCGCCAGATCTGGCACGGTTATGACATTTCCTTTGTCAGTGACATGGCATAATGTATCTGGCGTGATACTTCGCAAAACCCGAGTGAGGGATACAGGTTGCTTCCGACCGTGTTCTGTTCCAACGTTTCGATTTTGGCATGAGAAAGCCCTTGGGATCGAAAATGATCCAATGCGTGCTGGAGAAGCATGCGCCCGATACCTTTGCCCCGCTGTGATGCCACTATCGCCAAGTTAGGAATCATCCCAATTCCAGCCTCACTATCACTGAATGTCGTAATGTAGCCAATGATCTGGCTGCCTTCTTCGGCAACGAAAATACCAGCTGGATCGCGAGCCACGTCCTGGTCGAGATGTCGGGATTTGCGCCACTTCCAGTTGTGTCCGTTAATCTCACCAAACTGCTGTTCGATGCTTTGGTCAATCGAGACACCATCAAATGCCTGAATGGTAATCGCTTGAAGTTCTGGCAAATCTTCTGACCGAAAAAAGCGTATGTTAACCGGCATAAAATTCCTCAATCGTACTGGTCTTGTTCAGCAGTCGCTAATAGGCACTATCCAGGTTCCGTTGGACATGTGGCAATGGAATGGCCACCGTGTCGCAAAATCCTGCAATTTATTCCTTCGTGTATCACAACCCATTTTCATGAACGACGACGCTTCTGACAATCGTTCCAATAACATTACTAGTTTGAAAAACTATTGTCCGTCATTGGTTTCGTTTTGAAACAACGTAGCACCAAGTACAAACGTTATTCAGCTTCACCATTTCCAACCAATTCGAGTATGCCTGATAATCGTTGTGAATACCAGTTACAAAAGTCGCGTCGATTTTTTTCCTGAGATTCGAGCACCTATTTTAGCACCAGGAATGATACAAACCCAGACTATTCAAGATTTCGTTCGTTGGTAGCCAACAGTTTGTTGATCACAATTCATATCAGATCAATGATCATCCAAATCCCAATGCCACCCATTTGGATTTTGCCACCGTTCAATCGGCTTGACCCATCGTCGTGTTGGCAAATTACATGGTAACCGGGTCGTTGCGGACATCCACCGACTGCTTCTCTAATTCCGGGAACATGTCCACCGCCCATGGCCACGCTGGATCACCCGATCGCAACCCTTGGTAGTCGACGCCAATACAAGATTCGTACATCCACTGCTCAAGCTCGCCTTGAATTGTCGGTCCCTAAGAATCCCTTTCGTTGGTCATTACATACCAAATATTTTGAACTACCTCTTCGTCTTGCAAACTACCAGATTTGACGGTTTGAGATAGATCCACCGAACCAGGAGCTGACTTCGACCGCGGAAGCCATCAGGCTCCTTGGGGAAACAGCCGCTTTAGCAGGCCCCACAATTGGGATACGGAACCTGCCGACCAGACAAGTTCTTAGCAACGTTAGGCTTACGTTGGCAGCTTGAACAACGGACTTGGATGGGCATCCTTGGCGCCCGATATCTCGATTATTTCTCTGACAAGAGGTCTATTCTAACCATTTGCAACCCGATCGAAATCGCCCAAATGGCCCTGGACCCCTAATTAAAGAGATTTCTCAAGTGTTGCAGTCCAAAGACCTTCGGCTTACAGTAAATAGATGCTGGCCAAACGTGTAATACCGTGCCTCGACGTTAATCGTGGCCGAGTCGTCAAAGGAACTAATTTTGTCAATCTGCGTGACGCAGGTGATCCCGTTCAAGTCGCGGCACGATATGAAGAGGAGGGAGCAGACGAACTGGTTTTCCTTGACATCACAGCCAGCCACGAGGGCCGTGATATCATGTTGGATGTCGTGCGACGTACGGCCGAGCAAGTATTCATGCCACTAACGGTCGGAGGAGGCGTACGTACATTGGATGACATTCGAGGGCTATTAAACGCTGGTAGCGATAAAGTGTCGATCAATTCGGCAGCCTGTCGCAATCCAGAATTTATTGCACAAGCAGCGAGGCGATTTGGTAGCCAATGTATCGTCGTGAACATTGATCCAAAGCGGGTACGTAACAACGGAACAGAGGTTTGGGAAGTGCATATCAATGGTGGTCGTATTGGAACCGGTTTAGACGCTGTCCCCTGGGCGCAACGTGTGGAACAACTAGGTGCTGGCGAAATCGTGCTCACTTCCATGGACTGCGACGGCACCAAAGACGGTTATGACCTGGAGATTACATCGGCAGTGAGCCAGGCCGTATCTATCCCTGTCGTCGCTAGTGGTGGTGCTGGAAAACCTGAGCATCTGGCAGAAGCCATTTTGCAAGGTCGTGCTGACGCGGCCTTGGCCGCGAGTATTTTTCACTTCGGCGAATTCACGATTCGCCAAACCAAGAAAATCATGGAATCTCAAGGGGTTTCCGTACGCCTGTAACTGGAGAATTTGATGTCCGACGTAGACGTTCAATCAGATATTACTCGTTTTTCCGGACGGCCATCCGAACTCGACGTCAACAAGCTGTTTCGTGCTTGCTGCAAGCTCGAGGGAAGCGATCTTCACCTGAAAGTCGGACAACCTCCTATGGTACGCATCAATGGGTCCTTACGACCTTTAAATCGCGATCCGGTCGAAGACAAGGAAATGGCGGAACTTTTATTTCCTTTGATGAGCGACTTTCATCGCAAAATATTTGATGAGGACGGCGGCGTGGACTTTGCTCACACAGTGGAATACGAAAATCACAAGATTCGTTTTCGTGTTAATATCATGCAGCAACTGGGGCAGATTGGACTCGTTGCCCGCCTGGTGAATCATTTTATTCCGGACTTCGAAGGATTGCACCTGCCTCCGATCATGGAAAATCTCTGCAGGCACTATCAAGGCATGGTGCTACTAGCAGGCCCCACCGGGTCAGGAAAAAGCACAACCATTGCATCGATGCTCAACTGGATCAATCGACATTACCGTAAACATATTTTAACACTTGAAGATCCGATCGAGTTTGTCTTTACCGACGACAAATGTCTCGTCAATCAACGAGAAGTCGGCATCGATGTCAAAAATTTTGCAATCGGCTTGAAACATGCGGTGCGAGAAGATCCAGATGTGATTCTCGTAGGTGAAATGCGTGATCAAGAAACTTTTTTGACTGCGATTCAGGCGGCAGAAACGGGACATCTGGTATTCGGCACGATTCACGCATCAAGTTCTGCATCCACGATCAGTCGAATTCTCGATCTGTTTCCAGAAGAAATGCATACAGCGATTCGTGGCGCCATTGCCCTGAACATGAAAGGCATTGTTGCCCAGAAACTGCTACCATCGATTCGTGAAGGTGTCCCTCGAGTACCTAGTGTTGAAATCATGACATTTAGTCCTATGATCACCAAACTAGTTTTAGAAGGTGAAGATACCAAATTGCCTGATGCTATCCGTATCGGGGCAGAAGAAGGGATGCAAGATTTTACCATGAGTTTAAAACAGCTTCTGGATGACGATTTGATTGATCGCCCCACAGCATTCGAAGTCGCTCCCAACCCAGAAGCATTGAAAATGGCGCTCAAGGGAATCGAGGTCAAACAACCTGGTATTCTTTGATCATCTGATCCAACATTATGTGTGCATATTCCCAATCATTGTCGTCTTCTGGTATTGCCAGGTACGGAGCAGCATTAATGTCGCGTAGTGTACCCACACGCAGCATCGATTGCGGGCTCATCGTGCTGCTGATGATGATGTGGCTGCTGTTAGGAGCACCAAAAGCCTGGTCCCAAAATCGAGGCAATCCAGAACAGCCAGCTGTCGTTGCTGCTGCCCAACAGGACAATGCCACTGAGCAAATTCCCCAGCAAACATTCGTTCGAACAAATGGTGGATTTATCAGCTGCATCAAGTTACTCACTTTGATCGCCACGGTTCTGGTTTGGGTATTCGTAGCCGACTGGATAAATCGTGACTGCAAATTTGCCAAGATGCCTCATCAGGTGTGGAACATTGTCGTTGTGTTTCCCATGCTCGTTGTGATGCTTCTGGTGTTGGTAATACCCATCTTTGCAGTCGGATTGGTCCTCGTTTTGTGTACTGCCATGATTCCAGGCGTCGTGTACACCGTACAACGCAATACCAAGGTTCACACCAATGACCAGGTCTTGACTTCTCGCCATATTGCAGCCGTTCTGTCAGGAAATAACAAGGATCGTTCTCATAACACAGAATCCGTAGCAGATCATGGACCCCCCCTGGGACTGATTGCGATGGGAGCCGAACAGGATCTCATGAACAAATCCAATCTGCTGGTAGCCAGACAGTCTCCTGGTTTTGTCGTAGCTCGTGAAGTCCTCTATGACGCGATCAAGCGACATGCTGACAAAATCATTCTCGACTACACGCCGGAAATTGTGTCGGTACGTATGGAGATCGACGGCGTGTGGCACGATGCCGGAAACCGTGACCGTGAAACAGCGGATCCGATGTTGGTTGTCCTTAAACAAATTTCCAATTTGGACACCGACGACCGACGGACCCAGCAAAAAGGTAATTTCGGCACGGCCTATCGTAGTAAGAAACAAACATGGAACTTTGGCAGCCAGGGCACGAAAAAGGGCGAACGCGCAGTCCTACAAGTTCGCAAAGAAAACGCCAAGCCAAAATCTCTGGAAGAGCTGGACATGCGTCCTAAACTCGTCGAAAAGCTACAGGAATTGCTCAAACAGCAACAAGGGCTATTGCTGTTTTCAGCACTGCCTGGTGGAGGACTTTCAACGACATTAGCCGCTGCCCTCTTCGCAGCCGACCGTTTTACCCGTCACTTTGTAACCTTTGAAGAAGAATCTCACGGTGAAATCGAGATTGACAATGTGGATGTCAATACCTTTCGCAATACCAATGCGTCTTCGGCATTGGAAACACTCATACGTCTCTTTCGAACTGAACCGGATGCTGTTGTTGTCCCTAATCTCAATAACCACGAAATCGTTGAAGTCCTCTGTGAACAGGTACTGAAAGAAGGCAAATTGATTATAGGTACTTTACGTGCTAAAGAAGCAGCCGAAGTTCTACTTCGAGTTCTGTCATTGAAAACACCCGCCGAACCGTTTGCAAAATCAATCCAGGCGATTGTCAACCAACGATTGATTCGCAAGCTCTGTAACGCCTGTAAAGAAGTCTATAACCCACCGACTGATCTCGTGGAGAAACTTGGATTGCCAACCAGTCGAGTAGATACATTTTATCGCGAACCTCAAAATCGAACCGACGAGGAAGAAATATGCGACAAATGCGGCGGTACCGGATACCGGGGCCGCACAGCCATTTTCGAATTTCTGATCGTCGATAGCCGAATGCGTAAAGTTCTCACTGAGCAGCCTAACCTGCAACAACTACGACAGATTGCCCAACAGGGAGGAAACCGTACGTTGCAAGAGGAAGGCATTGTCCTGGTTGCACGTGGGATCACATCACTGTCAGAACTACAACGAGTCCTCAAGCAGTAAATCCATGTTGACCCTCCTACTTATCATCGTTTTTCTGCTGTGTGTCGGCCTCGTGTGGATGGAAGGACTCTGGAGCGCAAGCATTCTATTGTTGCATACAATCTTTGCAGGGCTGATTGCCACCAGTTATTTCGCTCCGCTTGCCAAAATCATGAGTACCCAATTACCCGAATACGACCACTGCGTCGATTTCCTCTCCTTCTGGCTATTATTTGCAATGGTTTGCAGTGTTTTGCGGCTAGCTACCGAAAAACTTTCATCTCATCGCGTTTGGTTTATAATGCCCGTTGAAATGGCAGGACGATCGATTCTGGCGCTATTAGTGGGCTGGTTAATGGTCTGCCTGACCTGTTTTTCATTGCACTTGTCACCTCTGTCAGAAAAACCGTTTTCTGGCGGATTCCAAGAAACAGCAATGTCCAAAGATTTCCTGGGAATGGCGCCTGATCAGCAATGGATGGCATTGGTGCAGGGTTGTTCCAAGGGTTCTTTGTCCACGCTGACCGGATTGGAATTCAAACATCCCAGTGAGTTTACCTCCGATGATTTTATCAGAAACTATCGTGTTCGCCGCCAAAATATAGCACCGTGAACTTAATCTAAAATCCCAATAAGACGCTTGTCTCTTGCCGTGCCAACCAACGCCGAAGCCACCGAACTACAATCTTACCGAGCCATCAGCCCTTGGATGCCGCTAACCGTACTGCTGGGATTAGCATCTCCACTAGCATTAGTCCATCCGCTATTATGGACCGTACCTCTGACAGGAATTTTGCTGGCCTGGATCGGGATCAAACAGGTATCTAGTGACTCCAGGTATACGGGCCAAATAGCAATTCGTTATAGCCTTGCTCTGACACTCCTGTTTGGTACCATGGCTCCCGTCCGCTATGTTTCACGCCAATGGATTTTGACCCATCAAGCCAAAGTATTGGCAACTGACTGGGTTAGATTAATCCGTTCGGGAGATTTCCAGCAAGCACATCAATGGACACTTCCTCCCGACAAACGGGCGCCCCACGATATTTCCCTGGCACATTTCTACAACCATAGTGCCACCTCTTCAACCAATTTGAACGAATTTGAAAATCGCGCAGATCTGTTACATTTTCGCGAATCGCTAGGGGACACAAAAGTTCGCATAGCAACTAAAAACGTTGTGCAAAATGATCAGGGCGATCACGTTGTACTGGAATGCTTCGTAGATCGTCCCCCAACGGGAGTTGAGAAACAATCAAGGCTGGCTATCTCGTTGCGTCGTGAAATTTCACGTCATAAGGCCAAAGCTCATTGGCGTTTGATTGTGCTAAATGCTGCCCAGTTATAACTGGGAATTTCCATGACGATACCAACCACGTTGTGCTCTGTGCACAGGTGTCGTTGTGCACAAGTGTCGTTGTGCACAGGTGTCACTTTTTCGCCAGTCCATAGCGTCAACGGCGGTTGGAAACGGCCGTCACATAATACAGAAACGTCAAGATTGACTGTAACGTTGCGGCAACATAGGTCAGGGCGGCGGCGCTGAGTACTTTTCGCACATATGGTAATTCACGATCGTTGACAAGTGCTAGTTCTACTAACTGTGATTTAGCTCGAGCACTGGCATCAAATTCGACTGGTAGATTCACAACTTGAAAGAATACGACGACCCCGAAAAGAAGGATCCCTAGCCAAATTAACGGTGAAAAACTTAATACTCCACCTAGTATTAAAAGAATGAAACTTGCATTACTGCCAAAACTGGCCGCTGGGACAGCCGCATTACGTACGACAAGCGGAAAATAGTTACGCGCATCCTGGATGGCATGACCGACTTCATGAGCTGCAATGCCCACAGCAGCTAACGTCTTTCCATGATAAACATCCTGGCTCAAGCGTAAGACCTTGTGGCGCGGGTCATAATGGTCGCTGAGCACCCCAGGAACCTCCTCGATATCAATATCGTACAGACCCGCTCGGTGCAAGATCTCGCGTGCGGCAGCGGCACCACTCATCGGAGCGGGTATCTGGGAGGCCCGGGCATAGTTCGCTTTCATACGCATCTGTGCCCAAAAAGCCAGCAATAATGCCGGCGCCAAAAACAAAAAGTAGTTTATCGAAAACATTCACTTGTCTCTCCACCTATTGATTTTACAGAGATGCTGCTTTTATACCGCCAGCAAATCACCTGCTACACGGCGTTCTGCTTTTAAAGACATGCTGGCATACTCTTCCCCCTGCAAACACATGGTTCTGGCCAGCTTGCAAAAACAAAAACCCCCCACAAAAGATCCTGCGAAATGCTACAACTCAAATATCTACAAATGTACACATGTAGAGGCGTCACGGCCAGTCTGTCAAGCCATTTTCTCGTGGCCAAAAACGCACCGCCACCACGATCAGCTCAAAACATTACGGTTGAATTTCAACGAAATGTGATCGAATTGAACTCAAGAACACTAACCCTTGCGCCATAGTGGAAAACAAAAGAACTTCACAGGACAGATTCTCAAAATCCTGGAATGAGATACAAAATCCACAGAGCAGGCTGTCACAAATGTTATCGAGGCATTGCCACGGGCAGAGTCACCACCAGCGAGGTCCCACAGAAAGAATCCGAATCCAGAGAGGCCGATCCACCGTAATGCTCGGCAATCCGTCTGACAATCGCCAAACCCATTCCACTACCTTCTTTACGAGATTCGCCCAGTCGGGCACCCGGTAAAAAAATTTCTTCGGCCGCTGTTCGTGGTACACCCGAACCATTGTCGTGTATGACGAGTTTTACCAATCGAGTGTTACCACCGACATACTGGTTCGCACGAATCGTAATGCGCGGTATTTGGGGATCGCAACCATGAATCACCGCATTGCGCACAAGGTTCGTAAGGATCTGCTTGAGCCGTTTGCGATTGCAGGAAACAGCCGGCATCTCATCCAGTACTTCCACGTCGACGCCATGCTGTTTCACTAATTCTTCCTGCTCAAACAACGTTTCTGCAACAACGTCTGCCAATCCAACACGGGCTGGTTCCATCTGGACAGCCCCCGTCTTGGCTAAGGTTACCAGATCATCAATCAGTCGTTTTGATTCAGACAGACATGCTTCTACATGAGCGGCACCTTCCAGCAACTTCGGCACAGGAGTCTCATCTACCTGTTGCTTGAGATGCTCGAACGAATCTTGTAACACCATAAAGTTGGCATTCATATCGTGCGTCAACTCACGCATCAGGCGATTCATATCCACGGAACGTCTCTTGGCGACATGAGGTCGTGTCGGAATCATGCTGATGAACTTTCCAAAAAAATGAAATCTCCACTGCAGGGGCCAGTCAGCGCCACGCAACAAGATCGACAGGAAACTCGCGGTCCCTCTGGAAAAATCCTCACTCCTTTTCTCTTCCATCGGCCAAATTCGGCCCAAGAACGCTAAAGTCTGGTGGTTTTATTGATTTTTTCAGCTAGTAAGCTGATAGCAATCTCCAAACCCAGACGATTGTCACAATCGGTGCACTGGAAACTTGCTGACGGTCTCTCATCCGTCTCATCCTCTAATCCGCCTCATGGTGCCCTAGGGTTTGACTTCCTAGCAAAAGTCCTTCTATTTCACTCACTTTCGAGAAGACTGGTCATCGAACGAAATGATTTCCCCAACAACTTTAGCAGGTCAAAATTTTTCTCTTTTGATCCCCTTTTGCATGTTGCGCTGACCTTTGGAAATAGATCCTGGCAACTCCCGTTTTGCCTTTCGCCTCCACTTCGCATGCCCGTTGCTGCAAACAAGACACCTGGCGTTCCAGTGCCTATCTTGCATTACCAGCGGCTGGCAGACTCACATCACCTCATGCAACCGTCTTGGTAACTTAGGGCTTTTTCAGGATTCTCGCTAGAACAATCGTTTCTATGGTGAAACAGCCATCCAAATCAGCCGTGCACGATTGCGGTTTGGATCTGCTCCTACGCGAGTGGCACTGGGCGGATAGCTATCCGCTCCCTAACGAAACATAGGAATTTAAACGACCTATCACTCGCACTCTACCGCACCATGAATAAAACCAACCCTAGAAGGTCGGATCGAACCACTGCTAAGGCAACGCGTGCCAGCGTTCGATAAGGGTCAGACTGCTGAATTGAACTTCAAAACAACGACTGCCATTCCGTATTGTCCAAAATCGTTTCCGCCAAACATGAACATCCACTTTCCCGCTCCAAGAAAATGCGACCAACAAGACCACCACAACGGCTCCTCATTTCAGCAAAAACGGTCGTTTTTCCATAACCGTTTGGATTCTTTGTTTTTTCGAATAGCAAGTCCATGGCAAGCAAATACTATCGCGAATGACATAATCACCAAAAGGATCAG
Source organism: uncultured Pirellulaceae bacterium (assembly GCA_964393615.1). GTDB lineage: Bacteria > Planctomycetota > Planctomycetia > Pirellulales > Pirellulaceae > CAYMUR01. The sequence goes on along the minus strand of CAYMUR010000030.1, from coordinate 16,016 downwards.
CCGCAGTCTCAAGCATCCATTCTTAGCCTTCTCGACGTGTCAGCGAAATCGCCGGATATTACACGAATCCAACCATATCAAATAAACTAACATCAACCTAGAAAACCAGTTAGGTGCTCCAGGCCAATACCGATACCTGGTGATTACAGGTCTACCAGTCAGACAAAAGTTCGACTTCTCGGAGAGGTACGGGAAGGTTCTAGATTTTCACCAGCATGCCGTTTTTGCCAGCAAACGGTGTCGATCAATTGACAGCTTCGACCGGTGCGCATTACGTTACGTCTTTCCCTTTTGTCAAGGGAATCGAAAAAACACTTCATTTCTTCGATTGGCTTGTAAAAAAATAGTCAGGAGGACGAAAAAGATGAGACGATGTGTAGCTGAATTCATTGGGACATTTTTCTTGTGCTTTGCCGGGATTGCAACCATTTTATCGATCCAACCACCGACGTCGAGCGGCGTCGGTCTGTTAGGAGTGGCACTGGCACATGGTTTAGCCATTTCTATCGCCGTCAGTGTGTTTGGTGGTGTTTCAGGTGCTCATTTCAACCCGGCCGTCACCTGTGGTATGTTGGCAACCGGGCGTATCCAAGCCCCGATGGCAGTGGCATACATCGTCAGTCAATGTCTGGCCAGTATGCTGGCAGCGTTCCTCTGTACCATAATTTTTGTGCCAGAAGCTGTCACCTCAGCCAATCTAGGCATTCCTTTACCCGGTACTGAGATGCCAACCAGTACCATCATTCTGGTCGAGTCCATTCTCACATTCCTATTGGTGACCGCCATTTTTGGGACGGCTGTGGATGAACGTGGCAAGGCAGTCAAAATTGGTGGGTTTGCCATTGGGTTAACGGTCACCATCGACATACTAGCTGGCGGCGCGATCACAGGTGCTTCCATGAATCCAGCCCGGTCATTTGGTCCTGCATTGCTGCAAAACGATTTTAACTTACATTGGTGCTATTGGGTGGGACCCATCCTGGGAGGTGTGGCCGCAGCGTTAATTTACCAACACGTTATTTTGGAAAAGAACGACGACGGCTCATGATGCAATAGGTACCATTCTGCCTGACATGACAGGAAGAGTTATGGTAACATGGTTTCTCATTCGGTATGTGAAACACTCAGGGTGTGGCGACTTCGGCATGAATTCCACCACCGTGAACTGTTTTTCTGCGAGAAATGGTTTTCTGCGAGAAATGGTTTTCTGCGAGAAATGAAAAATGTTCGGCTCGAGACACCTCCAAGTCGTACATAACTGTTTACCTAAATTCGTAAACTCTTCAAAAAACAGTTCTCCGGAAATCCTAAAAAGCAGAAGGCAAACCTGAACCGCCACACCCGAAAAGTCGATCGTTACATACGGGGGCAGTCCAATTTTTAGCGAGCTTGATATACTGGAGTTTATTTCATGCGTTACAATTTTAACCGTGTCGTTTGTTCCTTTGCACTACTTCTTTTGTTGAATGCCCTGGTTGGCTGTCAGCCACCCGCTGAAAAACCGCCAGCCAACGATACAACGCCCGTATCTTCGACTGACAACAGTAACGAATCAAGTGTACCAGACGTCGAAGTAACTGTTGGTAACGCCCATATAGAGCCCGTTACAGAAGAAGCGCCAGTGGCAGAACTTGAATCTTCCACTCCAGATCCACAAGCCGTTGCCGAGCCAGTCGAAACCGCTCCAGCCGATGAATCGCAAACTACCGAGGCTCCGGTAGTCGATACACCCCCTGTAGAAGAAGTAGAAGAAATAGAAGAACATGCGGCGCCCACCGAATTGGCCGAGTCGGGTCCAGACTCCTCGCTGTCCGTACAACTTCCATCCTCCGAACTGACGTCTGGAATCCCCGGAACCGGAGTGTTAACCGTAGAGCAAGTGCGCAATTGGCTTGAGCAACCTGATAATCACATGCCTCTTAACCTTGTCTTGCCGTTGGGCCTGGCTGAAGGAATCGGCCAATTATTTATTCCCGCCGATAATTCACTGACTAAAGCGAAGATTGAACTGGGACGGCAATTGTACTTTGACAAGCGAATGTCTGGTGATGGTACGATCAGCTGTGCTAGTTGCCACCATCCCGACCATGGTTTTGCCAGACCGGATCAGTTTGGCATTGGAATCAATAGCCAAACGGGTAACCGCAATTCACCGGTAAGTTACAACAGGATTTTAAGTCAAGCACAGTTCTGGGATGGTCGTGCGGCAACGCTCGAGGATCAGGCAGTGGGACCTATCGCAAACCCGATTGAGCATGGGACAACCCACGAAGACGCCGTGGCGGCAATCGCAGCAATCGAGGTCTATCGTCTCCAGTTTGAGAGCGTATTCGGTCCTGACAGTGTCAACATCGATAACATTGGTAAAGCAATTGCCTCGTTCGAACGGATCATCGTTACCGGGCCTTCCCCCAACGACTACTACAAACAAATGCTGCCTTTCTTAGATTTCGACGAGGATGACTTGGCCGAAATCAAGGAAGATACACCGGACGTCTATGAAAAATATGAAACAATCAAAGCGGCTGTCGCACAACATCCGATGTCCGACAATGCGATTCGAGGACGGGAATTGTTCTTCAGTGACAAAGCCGCATGTACAGCTTGCCACGTCGGGGCAAATTTCACTGACGAAAAATACCACAATTTGGGCGTCGGCATGGACCAAGACCAACCTGATCCGGGCCGCAGCCAGGTCACAGCAAACGAAAAAGAAACCGGGGCGTTCAAAACGCCAACCTTGCGCAATATCACCTTAACCGCTCCCTACATGCACGACGGCAGCCAAAAAACATTAGAAGAGGTTGTGGAATGGTATGCCAAGGGAGGGCATGCGAATCCACATCTGAGCGAAAAAATAAAAAAGCTTGAACTGAGCGATCAGGATAAACAAGATCTTGTCGAGTATATGAAAGCACTCACGGGAGAATTCCCCGCCGTAGAACAAGGCCGACTGCCTTGATCGGCTAAGCATTAAGTAAAATCATTTCCTTTCAGTATCCATTTTGATGGATTTAATGTCTTTTCTCCCCCCAGTACCATCAGATGGTATCACCGAACATGACGGACCCACTTCGGATCGGAATGATCGGTCTCGATACGTCCCATGTGACGGCGTTTACTGAAATTCTGCATGACTCTCAAGCCGAACATCATGTACCTGGGGCTCGCGTGGTAGCTGCCTTTCCGGGTGGCTCACCTGACTTTCCATTGAGCTGGTCGCGCGTCGTGAATTATACCAATGAACTTCGCGACCGATTTGGCGTACCCATTCTTGAATCTGTCGAAGCGGTCGCTGCAGCGGCTGATCTGGTGATGATCACATCGCTTGACGGACGCGTTCATCTTGCCCAATTTCAACAAATCCTTCCCTACCAACGGCCAACATTTGTTGACAAGCCCTTGGCAATTTCCGTTTCGGAGACTCAACAGATCTTGCAACTGGCCCGAGACGCCCAAATTCCTGTGATGAGCTGTTCCGCCATGCGGTATGCCGATCCGCTCGTAAAAATACTCCAAACAAACTCCCACCACATTCAGGGTTGTGATGTGGTGGGTTTGTTAACTGAAGAGCCCACTCAACGTGATCTGTTTTTTTACGGAATCCATTCCATGGAAATTGTCGTAACGGTCATGGGGGTTGGTTGTCAGGAAGTCCGGGCAGTAAGAACCAACGATGCCGACTTGATCACTATCGTTTATGGCGATGGACGCCTGGCATCGATTCGCGGCATACGGCATGGGGACAGTCGATTCTGGATAACCCTTCACCGTGAAGGAACCGACCCGGTCTTTTTGGACCTCGATAGGGATTATTCAGCACGCCCACGTTACGTGGGCTTGCTGAATGCCATCCTGCGTTCACTCCCAAAAGGACGGTCCGATGTATCAGAAGCCGAAATGTTAGAAGTTATGAAGATGCTGGAGGCGGCCGTTACAAGTCGCAATGACGGAGGCAGGTCCGTTTACCTGACCGAAATCGAACCACTGCTTTGATCTCCGTGTCGAATCAAGATCGTCCGTTCATAGCGGTAGGATGCTTGTACTTAATCAGCTAACCCGTGCTGAACCGTTAGGGTAAGCCTCATGAAGCCGGGCAGGTATCGCGACAAAATGACAGCCAGCAGAGTTAAACACAATCCATGCTGCTGCGAGATAAAAACATTCGACAATCGACGCAATGGTAAAGGTTGCCATACCATACACACCTGGGAAACAACTCATACCAACCAAACCGGCCACAACGGGACAAATTGCCAGCGGCATCAAAACACGCCTGACCAGCGAACCAGCAGCACATATGCCTGACCAACACAGGAAAGCAGTGAAAATGAATGGGAGCAAATAGATTGCCACATTTGTCAACTCAGAGCGATCGACGCCAATTTGTCTGGCTAGGCCGCAAAAGAGACACATGGCTGTTATCCCTGCGATAAGACTGCCTAGCGAAAATTGTAGATGGCCGGCCAAATCGTTAACATGACATGACGGATTCTCGTTATTCAATATCATGACATACCGACTTGCACGAAAACTGGTCAAAATCAAAGAGACACATGCTAGATAAATTCCACCCACAAAAAACGGACGGGCAATCATGGCATGCTCGCTATGCACAATCGGCCCTACCAGCAACCAGACCAGCGCCAAGCTTGTCGGCAAGCGGACTAGTACATGCCAGCGCCCATACACCAGCCATACAGCGCCTAGCGCTAACTGGCCAAAAATCAGGCCTAGATAAATGCTAAACTCTAAACTGCGCTCGTTCAGAACGACTTGGCGCTGCAAACAGCCCCCTAGCCAGATGTTTAGCAAAGTGGATACCAACAAGAAAAACAGGCCCAAAAAAAATGTTTTCATTGGGTTACGCTCATCTTAGAAGGATCTCAGCCTGGTAAATAATGTGTACTTATTAGATAGCATCTCGTCTTTGTTCTTGAATTTACACCGTAGACCGTTAGATTGAGTGATTGGCCACGTTGTTATCAGCAAGCCACCTCGCTACTCTCACAAATATAGCTTTTTTTTAAACATTCTGACGGATCCGTAATCGTGACAAGCTCGCTACAGGACATTGTGTGTTGTATGGGCCAGCCGCTGGGAAGCAATCCTACCCAATATATGATGGAAAAGGCGTTTGCGGCAGCTCATTTGGACTGGAGATATCTGACGCTGGAAGTTCCCCCGGAAAATCTGGCAACGGCAGTGAATGGCATGAAAGCGATGGGATTTCGAGGCGGAAATTTCGCTTCTCCTCATCAAGTAACTGTGGTTGATTATCTCGATCGGCTTACCGAATCCGCCGAATTGATCGGGGCTGTAAATTGCGTACATGTCTCGGACGGAAGTTACGTGGGAGAAAATACGGACGGTAAAGGATTTCTACAAGCGTTACAGGAGATTTTAGATCCGACAGACAAAAAAGTCGTGATCCTGGGTGCCGGCGGTACGGCCCGCGCCATCGGCGTGGAGCTTGCTTTGGCTGGCGTCCGAGAAATTATCGTCGCCAACCGTTCGACTGACCGTGGGCAGGTCCTTGTCGATTTACTTAATTCGCGCGTAAAGGTGACTGCCTCATTGGTACAATGGTCCAATGACTTCGTCGTTGACGAAGAAACCGACATACTTGTCCAGGCAACAGCGATCGGTTTACGGGATGCGACAGCGACTGTACCGGTTGCCATGGACTCACTTTGCGACGGACTCATTGTCGCTGATGTCATCCACAATCCACCACGCACCCGTTTTCTGCTAGAGGCCGCCGAACGCGGTTGCACCGTGTTGGATGGAGTTGCCATGCTCGTTAACCAGGCAGCGCGCGATTTTTCGATTTGGACAGGAATCGAACCCAACCTGACAGTCATGCGAGAGTCCGTCGAAGAATTTTTTGAACTGTAGCCCAAACAGGGCGTTTCTATTTGAGAGGCGACATTAGGAGTGTCCACCATGCCATCGGCGCGCGGCTTGTTCGTTACGGGAACAGATACCGAAATCGGTAAAACCTATATCGCTGCTTTAATTGCACGAGAACTTGTTACATCGGGTTATCGCGTCGGCGTATACAAACCGGTTGCTAGCGGCGTAGGCTCTGGAGACTCAGTACCTGTTGATACGGACGGCCAAAAACTATGGGAGGCGGCAGGCCGTCCTGGTTCACTAGACCAAGTCTGTCCTCAGTGCTTTGCAGCCCCACTGGCACCCCATTTGGCAGCACGCGAAGAAGACAAGTCGGTAGACGAATGCTTGTTAGTCGACGGTCTCGACATTTGGCGACAGGAAAGTGAAATTGTTGTTGTCGAGGGTATCGGCGGCCTGATGTCACCCGTTAGCAACGAAATGTATTCTGCTAATTTAGCCCAGGAGTTCGGTTTTCCGCTCATCGTCGTGGCCCCCAATAAACTAGGCGTCATTAATCAAACGATCCAAACGTTGATTGCGGCCACCACCTTTTGTGACGGACTGGAAATCGCCGGGATCGTACTCAATGACGTAACAATGGATGATAGTGATGTCAGTATTTCTAAAAATCGACATGAACTCGAGATGCATTGCGTCCCACCCGTACTGGCACATGTTTCCCATGGAGCCATCCAATTGGACAACAGTGTGAATTGGTTTCAACTGGCAAAGTGAATGGGACTTGCAGATTTTCTGATGCTTGGATCGACAAGGGACAGGCTATCACATGGTGGCGCGGTGGGCTGCCGGAACCGTGCTGACGTTCTTTGGAAGCTTTGATCCTGTGGAGGGCTGAATCAGCAAAAAGCAGCCGTCAACGGGATAGTGAGCGGTGACGGCACTTAAACACCCAAACCAAAGATGTATCACCACGATCGCTTATTTTTAGATGACTTGTCGTAAACCGCCAACTACTCAATCACCTTATTGAGTGGATACTCGACAATGCCGCGTGCTCCAGAAGCTTTGAGGCGCGGAATGATATTTCGCACGATCGTCTCATCAATCACAGTAATAATGTCAACCCATCCTGTGTCCGCCAAGCTGGAAACCGTCGGGTTCTGGAGAGCAGGTAAAAGTGAAAGAACTTGTTGTACATTATCTCGCGGTACGTTCATCATCAAACCGACTTTACCTTCGGCAGCAATAGCACCATTAAGCATCAGAGCAATGTCGTCAATTTTTTGCCGCTTCCACTGTTCTTCATATGCTTGATGATTGGCAATAAATCGCGTAGTACTTTGCAAAACCTCCGCAACGATCCGCAAATTATTAGCTCGTAAAGAAGAACCGGTTTCGGTCACCTCAACAATCGCATCAGCCAACCGGGGCGGTTTGACTTCCGTAGCCCCCCAACTGAATTCAATGTTGGCAGTCACTCCATGCTGCTCAAGAAATCGCCTGGTCATACCAACCGCTTCGGTAGCAATCCGAGCACCCTCAAGATCCTCTACTGCCTGAACTGGAGAATCATTTGGCACGCAAAGCACCCAGCGAACCGGTCGACGACTAACTTTGGAAAAGACTAATTCGGCCACTTCGTGCACGTCAGCACCAGTTTCCGTAATCCAGTCGTAACCCGTTAATCCAGCGTCAAGGACGCCATCCGCGACATATCGCGCCATCTCCTGGGCACGGATCAGCATGCACTCAATTTCGTCATCATCGATGGCGGGAAAATAGCTGCGTGAACTGAAAGTAATTTTGTATCCAGCGCGGCGAAACAATTCACCGGTCGCTTCCTGAAGACTACCTGCTGGTATACCAAGTTTGAGCACTTGCGACATCGTTAATTGGTCCCCCGACTACTTGTCTGTGCCATAGACTTCCGCCGGATCAAAAACTTGCCGGCTGATAATTTTTACACCATCCGGAGAAACCTGGCGAAAGAAACAGCTCCTGTAGCCGGTATGGCATGCCGCATCACCTACCTGATTAACTTTCAACAGAATAGTATCAGCATCACAATCAATACAAATCTCGACGATTTGTTGAACGTTTCCACTTTCCTCTCCCTTGCGCCATAGCTTGCCTCGACTTCGGCTGAAGTAGACAGCACGTCCTGTTTGAAGTGTCTCCGCATAACTCTCAGCATTCATGTACGCAAGCATCAAAACTTCACCCGTTTCGGCGTCTTGAGCAATCGCTGGCAACAAGCCGTCACCTTTGGAGAAATCGGGATCACTTTCAGTCTGGGGAGCCATAGTTTCATTCCGTAATCTGCGGTACCTGGTATTATCGAATTGGGACTTGACCAGCGCCCTGGACCTTTGAGTTTACCTCAAAAGCCCCCTTCTCTACTAGGCTTTGAAATTAAATTCAATGTTGGCCATCTACAACAGTCATGGTTCAAAGACAACCTTAGCTGGCAGCCAACTCATCCGAGTTGCTGCAACGGGTGGCAAAACGACTGTTTCTAGTTGCCTTTTTGATCCCAGACCGTAATGGCGATAAATATCTAATTTCTAGGAAACAGCGGTCGCTGTCATGAACTCGGCACCAGGGAGGTACAAGGAAAACATTTCAGGTGAGCATGGATGACTAGATCGTTATAAGTATGCCCCTGGCCTTTGTTTCTCGAGCTTACCGCTCTGTTGCTACTCACTCTCACAATCGCAACAACCAGTTGAGAAACTGCTTCTACAGGACAACAGCCTCTGCAGTTTCCGGTGTGCGTTTCTCAGCCTGAGTCGTATCGACCGCTAGATTCATGGTGACACTCCAGCGACCATCCTGGTCACCACGGACAAACCAATGGGGCATTACTACCACCGATTGATGAACCGCTTCAAAGCCACCCTCAGATTGACTCACTGTTTCGACAGGAAACGTCCAAAGATGGGTCGGTCGATTCACTTCTAAATCCAATCGAACACCCAACCATTGGTCCGCCAAACCAATTTCAGTGATCTCGGCCAGATCAAGCGATGTTCCCAAGTGTCCGAGGCGCTCGTCGCCACGATAGAAAAAACGATCATCCATGTTGGCAGGAAGCCCCGCCAGGTTCAGTTCTACAGCAAAGTGCAACGGTCGGTCCTGCGGTAATCCTTCCAATAGATATGCGAACTCGAGCGTACCACTACCTGCTTCGAGAGTGATACCCTTGGTAATAGTAACCGGCAATTCACAAGCGGTCGCCGCACGAGACATTTGTACTTGGATACGGTTCGGATTACGCCGTACACGAGTCGTATAGTCACGATTTGCAAAATCCCCATGGTCAGTAGCTTCTCCACGGGCCACTTGTTCCAGTGTAACATTCTCGTCGAAAAAATAGTCCAACAAACTCTTCCGTGGGCTTCGATCATATTGAAGCTTTTGTTCAAGACCGTTTTGCTTGAAAACGATTCGGTCATGGATACTGGCAGTGGTGTCAATGTTTTCGCTAGCGCCCTGACTGACTTTCGTGTGATAAGGTTCGGGCCGCCGTGCCAGCGTCGTCAACAGGTTATGCTGAATCGATCGCACATCCAATTCATACAGTTGCCCACCCTTTGCGGGTGCCAAAAACGCCACTAAACGGTCGTTGGCCAGACAAACTTCTTGTCGCATATCGAAATCATAATCATCGGCCAACGCTTCAACCCATGTTCCCGTTTTTCCGGTGGCTTGGTCTAGCAAATTGTCAGCAGCAATGAGATGCTTGTAAACGGAATTTCTTAGGTGGGGCAAATAAATACCACCAAAAGCGCCATGCCAATAGCTACAGTTACACTGGCCTCGGAACAGTTCTCGCTGGGCTTCATCGATCAAATCAGCATCGTGATTTTCACGGACTGTTGCCGCCAGTCGCCGGCTGACAAGCATCATCCGAGCATACATTTCATTCGCTTCGGGGTATTTCACTTTAAAATTTCGCCAAAACCCACCCCGTGCAAAACTAGCTATCCGCTTCCAGTTAGATTCAGTCTCCATATCATGACGCAGGCTTTCATATTCCCATTGACGATTCGTAGGCAACGCCCACTCGGTCATTTCACGATAACTCGCGTCCGGCAAATAAATATTGCCTTGAGGAGCCGTGTTATGAACAGTTTCCGCTGGCGTGGTGACACTTAACCAATCCTTGTTCTCGATCAACACATCAAAAAACCGTTGCAGCCAACCATCGTCATAGACATGCTGCTTCGTATCAGGCCACGTTCCAAATTTTTCACCGTCATCTCCAAACACCACGACGGGATCGCGATGTCGTTTTGCAATACCGCGTAAATAATCAATTGTTTTTTGCGGTTCGGAAAACGGAATGAAATACCTCAGTTGTTCACTACCGGGAAAGACTGCAATGGTACGTCCATCGTCCTCGGTCACGTAATAGCCGAATAATTGTTCCTGGTCCAAGCCAGCATTTTTAAAGTGGAAATCATCCAACATCGTGTAATCGATTCCGGACCGACAAAGATCTGCGGTCAGTGATTGTTCCCACACGCGTTCGGCAACCCACATGCCCTGCACCCTGGCTCCAAGACGTCGTTCCAACCAACGCGTGTATTCGGTAATTTGACCGTTCCTGTCGCGCGGAGGAATCATTGTCAAGATCGGCTCGTAATAGGCACCGCCGATAATCTCAATACGTTCTGCTGCGACCAATGCTGCCAAACGATCCACATATTCTGGATGGTGCGTGTCTAACCATTCCATCAAAGGTCCACTGGTATGCAAGGCAATTTTTAAGTCCGTATACGGCTCAAAAACATTTAGAAATGGCAAATAGCTGTCACGATATGCCTGTTCAAACACACCGTCAAAATTACCAACTGGTTGGTGATTGTGCAGCATTAAGATAAGTCGAAGGGACGGATTCATGATTTTTGGCCTGTGACAAGTGGGAGGTGGTATTCCTGGCGTGGTAGTTTTTAATCCCTGCTGCTATCCGTCCCTGGCGATTTCCATCTCTGACAACATTACTGCCCTTATCGGTATGAACTACCTGCTTTATCCATCTTTTCCAGGCGCAAAATTCTTCCCGCGTGTAACTACCATACCCGTTCGCAACGTTCGAGCTGCATCTTCGGGAAGCTTGGGATTGATGTAATAACCGGTACCCCATTCGTATCCGGCAGTGCTAGTCACGCGCGGTAAAATCTCTACATGCCAGTGATAGTGGTCCAAGGTCGGCATGTCAAACGGTGCGGTGTGGAAGAAAAGGTTATACGCCGGTTCCTCTAAGGTGTTTTCAAGACAAGCCGCTGTTTGACGTAACACGTACGCCAACCTAGTGACTTGACTGTCGCTGAGCTTCTCAAAATGACTCGCATGTTTTTTAGGCAAGATGCACATTTCATAGGGAACACGACTCGCAAATGGACAGATCACCAGAAAATGATCGGTGTCGAGAACAACTCGCACACCTGTTTCTCGTTCGCGACGAACCAGTTGACAGAAAAAACAACCTTTTTCTTGATGCAGGAATCGTTCAGCATTGATTAGTTCTTCGCATAACTTTACCGGCACATATGATGTCGCCATCAATTGGCTATGAATATGTTCAAGGGAAGCTCCTGCCGCTGCACCAAGGTTCTTAAAAATAATGGCAGAACGAATCCATCGGTTTTGAGCCACAGTGCACATACGATCGCGGTAGGCACGAACAACTTCGACTATCTGCGCATCACTCAACTGGGAAATACTTGTCAGATGCTCTGCGGATTCAATGAAAACTTCGTGAATGCCTGACGTGCTTCCAGTGGGAAAAAGGGGGTCGTTGTCGGGTAGTACCATCGTACTGTTTTTTGTTCTACCATCGAGCGCAGGATACTTATTGGGGACAACACGTACGCGCCAACCCGGGCTATTCGGCAAAGAAGATGGCTCTCGAAACGCCAATGTTTCAGGTGTTGTAGAAGCTTCCTGACCTTCACAAAACGGACAGACAACCGTGTCTACTCTCGTCTCCACCCGGCATAATTGGTTTGGTCGATTCGCCCGACCTTCTGCCATGATAACACCGTGACCAGAAACCGGATCTTTCCGAAGCGTAGGCATGGTGTCTGTGCTCAACTGGCCGTTAGGATCAACACGTTCGGCTCTATTTTTTCCACTCGATACAACCGTTGCCCAGCAGTCCACCAACCTTGGAACCAGCCTGCATTTCTACAGGCCTACATGCTACTACCAGGATAAGAACAAACCAAAAGCACGACTCGGGCTAATTTATCGATCGTTCAAATTCAATTCCAGGCCGCATGCTCTACCTGAGCAATGATTTTCCGGTAAAGTTCCACGTACTGGTTTGCGCTACGATTCCACGACCAATCCTGACGCATACCTGTCTCGACCACCTGAGACCACAACGTTTTATTATCAAAAGCCGCTACAGCCCTCTGCAACACTGTATCAAGATCTTCTGACCGATAAGATTCAAAGCAAAATCCATTGGCCGTCCCATTACGGATTGTCATCTCGTGGGCATCCACAATTGTATCCGCCAATCCACCTGTTGATCGGACAATCGGCACGGTGCCATAACGTAAGCTGTATAACTGATTGAGACCACAAGGTTCGTATTGGCTAGGCATGAGAAACATATCAGAAGCTGCCTCGATGCGATGGGCCAATGGGTTGGAAAACTCGAGACGAACAGCGATCTTGTCAGGATATTGGGCGGCCATTCGCTGAAACATCTCATGGTACTTCGGATCACCACTACCGAGCACTACCCACTGTACATCCTGTTCCAACCATTTCGGGAGTACATCGGCGACTAGGTCGAGGCCTTTTTGATCGGCCAAACGACCGATCATGCCGAAAAGAGGTACATCATCGGAAACGGTTAAGTTAACCTCCGAACCCAAGGCCCGTTTGGCAGCTGCTTTACCAAATTGCCAGTCGTCGACGCCATAATTTGCGACTAATTTATCATCGTTTTCCGGATTCCAAATGGAATAGTCCACGCCGTTGAGGATCCCGCGAACCACATTTCGCCGCTGCGTCAACACACCCTCCAAACCACAACCAAATGGTGTTTGCTGGATCTCTTTGGCATATCGTGGGCTAACCGTGTTAATGGCATCTGCAAAGACAATCCCCGTCTTTAGCAAATTCAGCTGACCCCAGAATTCCATTTGGTGCCAATTGAAATACTTCCAGTCGATTCCAGTAAGTAACATATCCCAATGCCAGAACTTACCCTGATATGCCATATTGTGAATTGTCATCAACGTACCGATTCGCTCGTAGCCTGGGACGTTTGCAAACTCCGTTTTTAAATAAGCAGGAATCAGGCCCGTTTGCCAGTCGTTACAGTGAATGATGTCGACATTTAAGTTGAGTAGCCGAATGGCTTCCATGACACTGCGGCAAAAAAAGATAAATCGCTCACAGTTGTCACGATAGTCTTCACCACTTTCACCGTAGAGTTGTGGGCGGTCATAATAATCGTCTTGTTCTACCAGGTAGACGGGGATGTCTGTTCCTGGCAAATGACTGCGCAGCAATCGACCAGCTACCCGTTTGTTGCTAACCACCACATCGTATTCAATATCCGTTTGTTGGTTCAGCTGGCCACATTCAATCGCGGTTCGATAGGCGGGCAAAAACACAATCGGTTCATGACCTGATTTCGACAAGGCTACCGGTAATGCGCCACAAACGTCTGCCAATCCACCTGTTTTAGCGAAGGGGACCAATTCGCTTGTCGCCATCAGAATACGCACAGAAACCACCTTCTTGCGGGCGTCGTGAAAGGAAACATGGGCGTGTCCCGTACAGCAACCATTGCTAACGATCCACACCCACCATTTGATTGACACGGCAACCGATTGCCAGTTGCCAGTTGCCAGTTGCCAGTTGCCAGTTGCCAGTGCCAGTCTGCGGTTACAACATTCAAAAGCGATCTGGCGTCAGCCAGTCAGTCCCCCGGCCTAGGAGGATGCCCATTGCTATCTGACCCAGGACAGCTTTGTACTGGTTATCCCAAAACCGGGTCAAGATTCATTGAGAGCTGAAAACATCCGGTCTCAAAACTCCTCCCAAAAAGGTGACCACTCACCACAGCGGAAGACATTCCGTCACTTGCACAAAACGTCGCTTCGGCACTTCCAGACGTACTATTGAAACCGCGCGCACGACTTAGCTATCAAGAACTGCAACCATTGCTTCACACAAGCGATCCATATTTTCAGTCGTCATGCCAGCAACATTTATCCGGCCACTACGGACGATGTAGATCGAATACTGGTCCCGCAAAGCATCCACCTGTTCTGCCGTTAAGCCTGAAAACGAGAACATACCACGCTGCTCTTGTATGAAGCTAAAATCCCGGTCAGCTCCTTTCAATTTGATCGTTTTCACAAAAACTTCGCGCATTTTTTGGATTCGATCCCGCATCTCTGTCAATTCTTGCTGCCACATTTCAGACAAATGGCTGTCAGACAACACAACATTGACAATCGCAGCACCGTGTGCCGGAGGATTCGAGTAATTAGCCCGCACACAACGCTTGACCTGACTGAAACAGGGCTCCGTCGCCTTGGTCTGCGAAGTAACCACCGTCAAGGCGCCAACCCTCTCACGGTACAAACCAAAGTTTTTTGAAAAGGAACTGCACACAATGAACTCCGGCACTGATTCTGCAAGTGTCCTTAGGCCAGCAGCATCCTCTGTCAAACCAGCACCAAATCCTTGGTACGCAAAATCGATCAAAGGCAGTAAACCGCGTTCGACGATCACCGCAGCAATGCGGCGCCACTGATCCATTGTCGGATCTACGCCAGTCGGATTGTGACAACACGCATGTAACAACACAACGTCACCCTCGGGTACCTCAGACAAAGCACCAATCATTGCGTCGACATCCATCCTGTTTGCCTTGGCGTCAAAATACGGGTACGATCCCGTTTCAACACCCGCCGCATGAAACACATTAGGATGATTGGCCCATGTCGGTTGGCTCAACCAAATACGTGCTGAGGAGAGTTGCTGTTTAATAAAGTCTGCAGCAACACGCAAAGCAGCAGTTCCACCTGGTGTCTGGACCGTTGCAGCACGTGATTGGGTAACTATCTTATGATCTTCACCAAACAACAAACACTTGACATGCTGCTGAAATCCGGAGAAACCATCGATCCCCAAATAGGACTTGGTCGTCTCGCTCTCCATTAACCGACCCTCCGCCTGTCTTACACAGTTCAGAATTGGGGTCGTCCCATGTTCGTCTTTATAGACTCCCACACTGAGATTAATTTTGTCGGGATGGGAATCGCTTTTAAAAGCTTCTGTCAAACCGAGAATCGGGTCCGGAGCAGCCTGAGAAATATTTTCTAACATAATAATCCATTAAGCGAGCACATATCTCGCTACCCCCCACAACCTTGTTAAATTAGTTTCGTGCAACGAGAATTGTACTACGATAGCGGCAAGTTTGTAACTACATCTACAGAAACCCCTTTTCTTTGGGCTGTCACACTCGGTTTTTCCAAAAGATGGCAACCTTTTGTCAATGCGCCCCAAAGCAACTGTAGGGTGAAATGGCATTCAGCATGTTGTATAAAATTAGAAGAACCTATCAACCATGAGGTTGCCCAACCAATGAGGTTGCCAGATCAATCATGTAGTCAGCTATCAGACACGTGGTGGATCCTCAGAATCTACCAAGTAACACAATTTCTCCCACCAAGCACAAGCCTTCTATTGTCGATTGTTATCGTCGACCGTTTTTTCAAATTTGGCCCCTGCCTTTCCCCGATCATTCGACCACACGGGCCACTCACGATGAATCACCAGGGTTAAATAACTCAAGCATCTTGCGACCCTTGTAGATTGCATACGCATCTGTCCCCAGCAAAGGGCGTGATTTGGCACCAAATGGATACCAGTAGAGATTGTTTCTGTCAGCAACGACTGCACCTAAACAGTCATCCTTGCGGGCAGCCCCCATCAACACCGTTTCACCGAAAAAGATGCCTAACTTGCTGGGTTCAATGTCCTCATAGCCAGCCTCTTCCAGCAATTGCTGCAAATAGCGAGATTCACTCTGTTGTTGTTGCGAAAGCTGTTCTAATTCCAATTCATAAATTTCTTCATGCTCCGCTTGAACACCAGCGTATGCTGCATAAATG